>NZ_JAMYSW010000002.1:0-575145 GCF_040322135.1 Mesorhizobium sp. M0189 | reverse complement strand
GGCCGCCGATGCTGCCAAAGTTCCCATCAGCCATCGCATCAAGAAATGCGCCTGGAACGACGACTATCTCATCAATGCCATCACTCATATGCGATAGCCCTGCCTTACAGGGGGAGATTTGCGCTCAGCCGCTTTCGCTAACAAAAAAGCCGCCAGGTTTCCCAGGCGGCCTTGGATGAATTTCTCGACGACGTCGCTTAATTCAGCTTCGACTTCAAATCCTGCAGCGAGGCGTTGAAAAGGTCGGCGCCGGCCTTGGCGTCGATCTTGCCGGCCAGCAGCGCGCGCGCGGCTTCGACCGCGATGTCGACGGCGCTGGCGCGCACTTCGCCGATCGCCTCGCGCTCGGCCTGGCCGATCTTCTGCTCTGCCAAGGCGGTACGCCGGGCGACATAATCCTCGGTCTTCTTGTGCGCCTCGGCGGCGAGCATGTCGGCTTCGCGCTTGGCGGCGGCGACGATGGCCGCGGCCTCCTGCTCGGCTTCCTTGCGCTTGCGCTGATATTGGCCGAGCAACTGCTGGGCCTCTTCGCGCAACCGGCGCGCTTCCTCGAGTTCGCTGCTGATCTTGTCGGCACGGGCATCGAGCGCCTTGGCGATCATGCCCGGCACCTTGATGTAGATGGCAATGCCGAGGAAGATTATGAGGGCAACGGTTGCCCAAAGCGTCGCGAGAGATGTGGCGTCCATGATGCGCTCCTCACCCGGCCACGGATTTGACCGCGGCCGCGATCTCGGCCTTGCTGGCCTTGCCGCCGACCAGCGCCTCGACGATGGCCGAAGCGGTGTCCTCGGCGATCGTGCCGACTTCCTTCATGGCATTGGCCTTGATGGAAGATATGCGCGCCTCGGCCTCGCCAAGCTTCTGGTCAAGCGCTGCCTCGATCGTCTTGCGGGCAGCCTCGGCTTCCGCCTTGGCCGCATCGTTGGCCTGCTGGCCGATCGCATTGGCCTTGCCCTTGGCTTCCGCCAATTCCTGCTCATAGGCGGCAACGGCGGCATCGGCCTCGCCTTTCAGCCGGGCAGCATGATCGAGATCCTGCGTGATGCGGTCGTTGCGCACGTCGATGATGCCGCCGACGCGCGGCATCACTACCCGCTTCAAGAAGAGGTAGAACAGCCCGAAAGTGATTGCCAGCCACAGCAGCTGTGACGGGTACGTCGCCGGATTGAATGGCGGGAACGTGCCGTGCGCCTCGGCAGGCACGCCGGTGGCGGCGTGCGTTTCGCCTTCCGTTGCGGCGGGCGCGGACTCTTGCGCAAAGGCAGATGTCACGAACATGGACTATCCCCGAAATTCAGACCCGCCGCAGGATCGCGGCCGGCCTGTTCAATTCTTCCCAATGTTCAGCCGAACAAGTATTCAGCCGAACAGGGCGAGAAGCGCGATGAGAAGCGAGAAAATACCCAGCGCTTCGGTCACGGCGAAGCCGAAAATCAGGCGGCCGAACTGGCCGTCGGCGGCCGACGGGTTGCGCAGCGCGCCCGCCAGATAGCTGCCGAATATGTTGCCGAGGCCAATGCCCGCGCCGCCCATGCCGAGGCATGCGATGCCGGCGCCGATGTACTTTGCTGCTTCTGCGTCCATTTGTTCAACTCCTTTGGATCTAAAATTCCGTTGCAAATTCGATCCGGCGGCAATGCCGGAAACCTTGTTAGTGCCCGGGATGCAGGGCGTCGTTGAGATACATGCAAGTCAGCACGGCAAAGACGTAGGCCTGCAGGAACGCGACCAGCAGCTCCAGCGCCGTCAGCGCCACGGCCATCGCCAGCGGCAGAACCGAGCCCGCCACGCCGACCGCGCCGAGCGCGCTCAGGCTGACGACAAAGCCCGAGAACACTTTCAGCGTGATGTGACCGGCAAGCATGTTGGCGAACAGACGAACCGAGAGGCTGACCGGACGCGAGACGAAGGAAATCACCTCGATCAGCACCACCAGCGGCAGCAGGTAGACCGGCACGCCATGCGGGACGAACAGCTTCAGGAAGCCAAAGCCGTGCTTGGTGAAGCCGTAGACGACGACCGTTCCGATCACCAGCGCAGCGAGGCCGAAGGTGACGATGATGTGGCTGGTGATGGTGAAGAAATATGGGAACAGGCCAAGCAGGTTGGCGACAAGCACGAACATGAACAGCGAGAACACGAAGGGGAAGAACTTCATGCCTTGCGTGCCCGCGGCGTCCCTCAGCATATTGCCGACAAATTCATAGGCCATTTCCGAGACCGACTGAAGGCGGCCGGGAACGAGGCTGCGGCTCGACGTGCTGAGGTAGAGAAACGCCGATGCAACAGCAACCGTCGCAAGCATAAACAGAGCCGAATTGGTGAAAGACAGGTCGTAGCCGCCGATGTGAATCGGAATGATCGGCTGAATCTGGAACTGGTGGATCGGATCGACCTTGTCAGCAGCCACTTTAAATCCCCATCGAAGCCGCAGACGGCTTGAGTATCCTGTTCAATGCGCCGGCATGCGGCGCCTCAATTCATTCTTTCGGATCGCGCGGTTTGTCGCCCGTTCCGAATTCCGACACAAGCCCGGCTGAACGCAGGACATTGAGCACGCCGGCGCCAAAACCCAGCAACAGCCCGACTATCAGACCCCATGGCGATGTCCCCGCCACGCGATCGATAAACCAGCCGAGAGCCGCGCCGACCACTATCCCGGCGATGAACTCGCTGGACAGCTTGAGCGCCTGGCCGTACCCGGCCACACTGCCCGCTTTCGCGTCGTCTTTCCCCTCGAGCCGGTCCGGCCGCCTTGTCGCAAGCGATGCTTCAAGGTCGCGCCGACGGCGCTCAAGATCGTCGTCGCGGATGTCGGCTTCATGCTGCTTGCCGCGGCCGGTTTTTCCGGTTCCGTCTGGCCCATTCTTGTCGGCCACGCAACCCCCCTGCCCGGTCAGACCGTCACCGTCCGTCCGCTTCTTAAAGTCGCCGGCAACATAGTTAGAGGGTCCGCGCCCGTCAAGCCACGAGCGGACGTTCAAGCTCAAGTATTTTTTCGTTATAAATCAGCTACTTGCTTGGGTGCGACATCGTGCCCGACGCGGTCTCTGGCGGGCTGCGGCCGAATCCCCACGACGACGGGTCTTCGATCGGCCGCTCTCCCGCGAAAGATGCAAGGGCTGCCCGAGCACTCAGCTCCAGCCGCCGCCATAGGTGCGGTAGAAGATATGCAGGCCGATCCTGGTCGTTTTCTTCATCGTCCTCGCCCAGCCCGGATGGACGTAGTTGGCGTAATAATGGGTCGACGAGCCGACTTCCGGAATGAATATCTTGCCGGCTGTGACGGCCATGGCGACATCCTGGGCGGTCTTGTAGGCGGCGGGATTGTCGATGCGCTTCTTCCTGCCGTCGCAGGCGAAGGAAAACTGGCAGCGGTTGAACCAGTTGTCGTTCTGGTAGACGACGCCGCAGATCGAGTTCGGATAGGCCGGGTTGCGGACGCGGTTGAGGATGACCTGGGCGACGGCGGCCTGGCCGCGCACGGATTCGCCGCGCGCCTCGAAATAGATGCCGTTGGCGAGACAGGCCTGCTCCGGTTTGGAAAAGACGCTCGCCGGCAGCGGCGTCTGCATCCAAGAATGATCGCCCTTGCTCAGCGGTGGAATGAAGCGGCCATCGTTCGGGTCCTCGTCCTGCAGCAAGGCCTCGAAAGGCGATGCCTTGGCATAGTCGGGAGCCGACGAGGCATAGGCGGTTGCCAGCACGTCGGGATGATCGTTGTTGACCAGCGCGGCAAGCATCGCCGGCACGCCGGGATCCGGCTTCTTGTCGACGCGCGTGTGGAAGGCGGCGGCGATCTGGATTTCCTTGCCTTTGATCTCGGGCTTGGCGAAAGCCATCCTCAGGCCGCTGTCCATGCTTGGGCGGAGCAGTGAGGAGGTGCGCTCGAAGATCGAGCCGGCGTTGAAGTTCTTCGGCGGCGAGACGGGCGAGACCTGGATGATGCGGCCCTTCTTGTCGGCACGCGTGATACGGTTCTCGTCCGGCGTCGTGCCGGCGATGCCGCCCTTGCCGCGAAACGAGACGGAGCCGATGCCGGGCAGTTGGACGCCGGAGCCGGAGAGCGAGCCGGTGCTGCTGGAATCGAGGAAGGGCATTTCGGCGGCGTGAACGGAGCCGGCGACGGACTTCTCGACATAGGCGTTCCAGCGGACGCTCGGCGCCTCAAGGCCGGAGACCAGGCTTGTCATGTCCTGATAGGCAGCGACCGTCGGAAAGCCGATCCAGATGCCAAGGCCAATAATAAACGGAGACAGGAAGGAACGTTTTTTGTCACCGGCGGCGGCGACAAGCCGCGTCAAAACACGTCGATGCACGGAACTCTCCAGAAACGCAACGGACCCCACTGGAGAGCTACAATGATGCATTAACCTTGATGGGGCGTTAACAGCTTAGAACGTTGTTTTCCCATCTCATGTCGAAGTCAGGCGCTTTTGCGGCCATCGCTTGACGGAAGAAAGATCGGCCAGGCGATCAGTGCGCAAATAGCCGCACCCAGCCAGACGCCTGCCCACGAGCAGAGCACGAGAAGTCCGGGAATGGCGATCGGCACCAGGAAGAAGGCAATAAAGACCAGGCTGTTGGCGAGGCCGAGCGCCGTTCCGGCCTGGCTCGCGCCGGCCAGCGTCGCAAGCTCGGTGTAGGCGACGCCATGCCAGGAGGAGACGCAAATGCCGGCCACGACCAGCATCGCGACGATCGCCGGCGACAGCATCGGCACTTGGCCTGACAAGAATTGGGCCGCCAACAAGACGAGCGCCGCAAGCACGGTGAAGGCGATCAGGCTCAACAGGCTGCACAGACGCAGAAACGACCGGCGGTTGCCGTGACGGTCGGTGTAGCGGCCGCTCCAGACGCGCATGACCATGGCGCCGACCTGCACGGTGGCGAGGCTGGCGCTGATCACGGCTGTTCCCATGCCGGCGAAATCATGCAGGAAGACGGAAGCAAAGGTGAGCACCGCCACCTGCGGAAAGCACAGCAGGCCGATGGCTGTTGCGATGCGCCAGACGGCCGGGTTGCGCAGCGGCGCCGGGCCGGCCGGCAATGCCGTGCTGCTCGAATTGGCATCGTCATGCACCGGTGGCTGATGCAGCCAGCGCCAGGCGAGAGAGGTCGAGACGGCGGACGCAGCCGCCAGAAGTCCGAAGACCGCCGTGAAGCCATGGGCCGAAGCGAGCGACGGCAGCACGAGCGCGCCAAGCCCGCCGCCAAGCGGCACCGCCGTCTGCCTGATGCTCATGGCAAAGCCGCGCTCGCCTTCGCCGAACCAGGCCATGATGGCACGGCCGCTGGAGCCGTTGACGCTGCCGCCGAGCAATCCGGTGACCAGCAGGGCAGCGGCGAGAAGCGCGATGCCGGGAATGTGGGCCGGTGACGGCACGATCAGCGCGGCCATGACAAGCAGCCAAACCGTGGTTGCGCCGAGCCCGGTCAGCAGCACGCGGCGGTCGCCCCAGCGATCGGTCAGCAGTCCCCACGGCAATTCGCTCAGCGCTACGCCCAGGCCGAGAAGACCAAGCGCCATGCCGAGTTCGCCATTGGAGAGATGATAGCCCGAGCGCAGGAACACCGCCGTCGCCGGAATGCCGGAGAAGGTCGCGGAAAAGCAGGCATTGGCGGCGACGCCGATGCCCAGCACCTTCCAGCGATGATTGGCTCGAAGTGCCGCCGCTTCCGACGGGGCGGCAACGGCGCCTGGGCGAAGCGGTTTGCAATCTGGTCCTGTGGCGACAGCAGACATGGTTCAGCTCCTGCATGGGCTGGTTGCGTTCGGTCTTGACGCGCTGTCTCTATCGCCATAGCTTCGTCCTGAATATCAGGAAGTTTTTGACGTAATGTCCCAAATATCAGGATTATTGCCATGCGACGCGTGACATTCGATCTCGACGTCCTGCGCAGCTTCGTCACCGGTATGGAGTTGGGCAGCTTCGCCAAGGCCGCCGACCGGCTCGGCCGCTCGACCTCGGCAATCAGCGCACAATTGAAGAAACTGGAGGAGCAGGCGGCGACGCCGATCTTCCGCAAGTCGGGGCGCAGCCTGGCGCTGACCGAGGCAGGCGAGACCATGCTGGGCTATGCGCGCAGGCTGATCGAGCTCAACGACGAGGCCGCGTCCGCCATCCACGACGTCGAGCTGGAGGGCTGGGTGCGGCTTGGATTGCAGGAGGATTTCGGCGAGGCGGTCCTGCCGGAGGTGCTCGGGCGCTTCGCCCGCGCCCATCCCAAGGTCAAGATCGAAGCCAGGATCGCACGCAGCCACGAGCTTGCCGAACGGATCATTTCGGGCAGCCTCGATATCGCGCTTGCCTGGCACAATGGCGCGACGCTGCCCTACAGCCGGCATGTCGCCGACGTCCAGATGCGCTGGATCGGCCCGGCAAAACAGATCGAGACCAGCCTGCGCGATGGCGAGCCTTTGCCGCTGGTGGCGCTCGAAGCGCCGTGCCTGCTCCGCAGCGTGGCGACCGAAACCCTGGACCGCGCTGGTCTGGCATGGCGGATGGCCTTCTCCAGCCCGAGCCTTGGCGGTATCTGGGCAGCCGTCGCCGCCGGGCTCGGACTGACGATCCGCACCGATATCGGCCTGCCGGCCACCGTCAGGGCGATGACGCCGGGGATCGCCGGGCTGCCCGCTTTGCCCAAGATGGCGCTGTTCCTGCATCGCAAGGAGGCCGAGCCCGACCCGGTGGCGGCGCGGCTTGGCGACATCCTGCTGCAGGCGGCGCTGGAAGCGTTGCCGCAGACGCAAACAGCGCCTGTCCTGCGCAACGTGGCGTAGAGGAGAAGTGGCGCTCAGCGGCGCTTCTTTGCCTTGCTGGCGAATGGGTTGTCCGAGGTGCGCAAGGCGATGCGGATCGGCACGCCGGGCATGTCGAAAGCCTCGCGCAGGCTGTTCGAGAGATAGCGGACATAGGATTGCGGCATCGCGTCGGGCCGTGAGCAGGAGACGACGAAGCCCGGCGGCCGCGTCTTGGCCTGCGTGACATATTTGATCTTCAGCCGGCGTCCGGCGACGGCGGGCGGCGGGTGATGCGCCAGGATGCCTTCCAGCCAGCGGTTGAGCTTGCCGGTCGACACGCGGCTGTTCCAAACGCGATGCGTCCTGATGACAGCATCCATCAGCTTGTCGAGGCCACGCCCGGTCTCGGCCGAGACCGGCACCGCCTGCATGCCGCGCGCCTGCGGCAACAGCCGCTCGGTTTTTTCGCGCAGCTCGGCCAGCAACTCCTGGGGATGGTCGATAAGGTCCCATTTGTTGAAGGCGATCACCGGGGCACGGCCCTCGCGGATGATCAGGTCGGCGATCTGCAGATCCTGCTTCTCGAAGGGAATAGTCGCGTCGAGCACGATGATGACGATCTCGGCAAAGCGGATGGCGCGCAAGCCGTCCTGCACCGACATCACTTCGAGCTTTTCGTGGATCCTGGCCTTGCGGCGCATGCCGGCGGTGTCGAACAGTTTTAAGCGGCGGCCATGCCAGTCCCAGTCGACCGAGATGGAATCGCGGGTGATGCCGGCCTCGGGGCCGGTCAACAGCCGTTCCTCGCCGATCAGCGCGTTGATCAGCGTCGACTTGCCGGCGTTGGGACGGCCGACGACGGCGATGCGCATCGGCTTGGTGTCGTCATAGCTCGGCTCTGCGTCCGGGTCGGTGATGTCTTCGCCGATCAGCACCTCGCTGGCGGCGACCTCCTCCTCACCGGCCTCTTCGTCCTCACCGAAGGCGCGCGCCTCGCCCAGTGCCGCGATCACCGCATCGCGCAGATCGGGCAGGCCCTGGCCGTGTTCGGCCGAGACCGGGATCGGCTCGCCAAGGCCGAGCTCCCAGGCCTCCAGCATGCCGCCCTGGGCGCCGCGCGCCTCGGCCTTGTTGGCGACGACGACAACCGGCTTGCCGGATTTGCGCACGATCTCGGCGAAGGTCTTGTCGTCGGGCATCAGCCCGGACTTGGCATCGATCGTGAAAAAGATCAGGTCGGCCTCGCGGATGGCGATCTCGGTCTGCGCGCGCATGCGGCCGGGCAGCGTCGAGGCGGCCGCATCCTCGAAGCCGGCGGTATCGATGACGTCGAAATGCAGATCGTAGAGTTTTGCGGCATGGACGCGTCGATCGCGGGTGACGCCCGGCGTATCGTCGACAAGCGCCAGCTTCCTTCCCACCAGCCGGTTGAAAAGGGTCGATTTGCCGACGTTAGGCCGGCCGATGATGGCGACTTTGAAAGTCATCCGTTGTTACGATACACCGCCCGAGCCGCGGATCAGCTCCGACATCAACGTCGCCCGCTCGCGCGTGTTGCGCGGGGCGCCGTCATCGGCGGCGATCTGGTCGAACAGCTTCAATGCATCCGCCGCCTTGCCTTCCTTCCAGGCGGCAAGGCCAAGTGCTTCGCGCGCCGTATGGCGCAGCGTGTTGGTGTCGGCGGTAAGCGCCTCGACGCGGCTGGAGACATCGGCGAAAGAGCCATGGTCGACCAGAAGCAGCGCTGCCCTGAGGCGCGCCATGTCGCGAATGCCGGAGGGAATCTTGGTGTCGGCGGCGACCTCGTCGAAATCCTTGACGGCGGCATCGACGTCGCCCTTGTCCGCCTTGACGGTTGCCGCACGCATGCGGGCGAGCAGCGGATAGGCGCCGTAGCCGTCCTTCTCCAGCCCCTCCAGCGCGGCAAGCGCCTCGTCGTTCTTGCCGTCATTGGCGAGCTTGAGCGCCTGCGAAAAAGCATCGCCCGAGCGGTTGGCGCGGGTCTCGTCCCAATAGCGGTAGCCGACGACGGCAGCAGTGCCGAGCACCACCAGCACGGCCAGCACGAGCAAGGCGGGACCGAAACGGTCCCACAGCGCATGCGCCTGATCGCGACGAATCTCTTCGTTGACTTCGCGGATAAAACTGTCGTCCGACATGATCAAAACCATTCATGCCCCGGGCGGGGCGGTTGATGAGCCCGCGTTTTAGCGAAATTTTGCCGGCATGGAAGGGGTTCGGCAGGAAAATCGCCTATTCACGAGGCAGTCGCCGCCAACGGCGGCCGACAGGTCGATCGTACCCGTGCCATATTTCACCGGTAGGCGTCGCTTCTACATTCCTTGACCCGGTCAGATGCCTTTGCCCCGTTTGTCCCGCGTTGTTGCGTTTTCCGCATTTGCTGCCAGCGCGGCTTTTGCCGACCCGCCGGCGCCGCCGGCAAAACCGAAGCAGATCGTCATCATCTCATTCGACAGCGCCCGCGACATTTCGCAGTGGCAGCGCAGCCGGGCGCTGGCCGCGCGCACGGGTGCGCATTTCACCTATTTTGTCTCCTGCGTGTTCCTGCTGTCGCCCGAGACACGCAAGGAATACACCGCACCCGGCAAGACAGAAGGCAAATCGAATATCGGCTTTGCCGCCTCCAAACAGGAAGTTGCCGAGCGGCTCGAGCAGATCAACCTTGCGGCCTCGGAAGGCCACGACATCGGCAGCCATGGCTGCGGCCATTTCGACGGCAAGGACTGGAGCAAGGCCGACTGGCTGAGCGAATTTGGCGCCTTCAGGCATGTTCTCGAAAACGCCTATTCGATCAACGGCATTGCTGCTGAACCGAAGGGCTGGCGCGATTTCGCCCGCAAATCGGTGGTCGGGTTTCGCGCGCCTTATCTGTCGGCAAACAAGGCGCTTTACGAGGCGCTGCCCGCGGCCGGTTTCCTGCTCGACGCAAGCGGCGTTTCGCGCGGGCCGGTCGAGCCGCCGACCGTCAACGGCATCACGCGCTTTTCGCTGCCGCAGATCCCGGAAGGGCCGAGCTCAAGGCGGGTGATCGCCATGGACTACAATCTCTATGTCAGACATTCCGGCGGCTTCGAGCGGCCGAGCATGGCAGAAGAGTTCGCTGACCGGACCTATCACGCGTTCCGCGCCGCCTTCGATGCGCAATACCAGGGCAAGCGCATTCCGCTTGAGCTCGGCTTCCATTTCACGCTGATGAATGACGGCGCCTACTGGAACGCGCTGGAAGGCTTTGCCGGCGAGGTCTGCGTCAAAGCGGACGTCGAGTGCATCAGCTTTCGCGATTATGTTTCGCGGCGAGGCGAAAGGCAGGCGGCGGTGGGCGGCTGAGCCGCAAGTGATCGCCGCCCGATACTTTTTAGCTTACCGGCTGATCCTCAGGGCGCAAGCCGGCTTGCTCACGTTCGAGATAACGCTGGTCGATTTCGGGCAGTGGCTCGCCCTCGAGCGTCGCCTCGAAGGCGCGCAGGCGCTTGTAGATCGAGATCAGTTCCACGACCGTCGGCCAGGCATTGACCAGATACTGAAATGAAGATCGGACCTGCTCAAAGGAGTTGAGAATCTGGTTCAGAGCGCCGAGCTTGATCTTTCCCGCGACCATCGTAGGAACAAGAACAATATATGGAAATATATTGTCGATCTGTAGATAGAATATTCTAGCGACGTTAAAATATAAGTAGTGGAAATATTTACGAAAATAGATGCTTCTTACGCTTCTAAAAAGGTCAGCGACAGTTGGCGGTTGGGCGCGATCTGCATCGTCCTCACCATAGACCAATTCTTTGCGGTAGGCTGCCTCGACGCGTTGGGTGCGGAATTCGAGACCCGGCAGTTTGATTCCTACCGCAGCTAAGAAAGTAGTTCCGAAGGCCGACCAAAGGATTGCTACAAGGACCAGGGAGTAAGGCACCGTGCCGACAATCGGCAGTTCCGTGACGTTTTCAGAGAGATGCAGCAGCACGGGAAGGAACGCTATCAGTGTCATGATGGACCCGACTAAGCTTACGCCCAGATCCTCCATCGTGCTGGAGAAGCGCATCGTGTCTTCTTGAACACGCTGGGACGCACCTTCGATGCGCCTCAATCTTTCCCAGTTGGTCATGTAGTATTCGTTCATTGCGGTGCGCCAACGAAATATCCAATGACTTACAAAAAACCGGTTGAGGGCGCCAACGGTCACAGCCAGAAGCGCAATCCACATGATTGTCAGCAGTTGGATATAGAAGTCCCACGGCGTCGTAGAGTACGGTGTGCCTAAAGCCTTCTGAATAAGATCGTAGAAAGGGCCATACCAGTCATTGAAGGCGACATTTACCTGCACCTGGTAATAGATCACAAAGAGAATCAGTGAGGTGCCAAGGATCGACCAATTCCGCCATGGATGAGGTCGGTACCAGGCCCAAAAGCCGTAGAAGATGAGGACGACAGCCGCAAAATATATATAGAACCAGAGAAATGGCTTCGACCAAAAGAGCGACACGCCAATGATCTTGTCGACGCCGGCGGCCATCGGGGGCAGTCCAAACACTGCTCCAAGTTGCTCTCCTCCAAAAAACCAAAACAGAACGGCCGCGAGGCTCCAGACGGCGACCGAACTGAAGAACAGCTTCGGCTGCGGAAAAAACGATACGAACACTGTGGCGAAATCCTCGGTCGATGCGCAAATCAGCGGGGTTCAGCGGGCATAAAGTCACACATTAGTGGGAAAGAAAATGCCTGTGCCCGATGCCCGCAACCGAGCAAGACCATAATCATGGCGATTTTGGCGCAGCCGACCAGGCGATCGTACCGGAAGCGAGCAGGACGGCGGCGGCCACGATCGAGGCAAGGAAAAAGTTACCGGAGGCCTGCGCAAGCAGCCCGGCGACGATCGGGCCGATGATCTGGCCAAGGCCGAAGGCGGCCGTCATTACCGCCAGCATCCGGCGTGGTGCTTGCGGAGCAAGCTGCCTGCCGGCCTGCAGGCCAAGCGCGGTGATGGCGATGAAGGTGCCGCCGACAAGAAGGCCGCCGAGCAGCGGCCCGGTGCGCCCGCCCATGGCGACGCTGGCGCTGACGCCGACCACCTCGACCAGGCACCCCAGCGCGTATGTGGCATAGAGCCCGATCCTGGCCGTAAGCTTCTGCCACAGCCAGACCGAGGGGAAACCGGCAAGGCCGGTGACCATCCAGACCACCGCCTCGAAGACGCGGCCGCCGCCGCCCTGGCGGACGATGGCGACCAGGAACGTTGCCGTGACGATGTAGCCGAAGCCGAACAGGCCGTAGGCGACGATGATCTTCACCAGCGACCGGTCTTTCGGCAGTGCCGGCTCGCTCCCGGTGGTGCTGTTCGCGGCCGAGGTGCCGCCGGCCAGCAAGGCGACGGCGGCAAAGCCGCAGGCTGAAATCACCGCCGACCACAGCCAGCCCGCAGCCCAGCCGGCATGTTCGGTGACGAGGACTGCCAACAGCGCCGAAGACGCCGCGATGCCGAGGCCGACTCCGCCGAAATACAGCGCCTGCAGGTCGTTTCGCCCGGCTGCGGCGAGATGACCAAAAACGATGCTGGTCATGAAGACCAATACGAAGGCGCTGGCGAGGCCGGCAAGAAAGCGGATGAGGAGAAAGACGGGCATCGTGCCGGTCAGGCCCATCAGGCCGGCGAGGATCGCAGTGGCGGCGAGGCCGGCCAGCATCAGCTGGCGCTCGCGGCCTTGCGCCCAGCCGCCGGTGGCGGCAAGCGCGCCGACGAGGTAGCCGAGATAATTGGCCGATGCGATCCAGCCGGCATCGGCCGGCGACAGGCCGAGCTCTTCCATCATTCCGGGCAGGATCGGCGTATAGACGAAGCGGCCGATGCCCATGGCGACGGCCAGGGCGATCATGCCGGCGATTGCCAGACGCAAGGGCGAAGCGATGTTCATCGCGGTGCACCATAGGTGCGCCTGCCAGTGAGACAATCCGCCTTTTATTGGGCCAGAAGTGTTCGCGGCCGCGTCGGCGGCTGGCTCGCCTGAAGTGCCAGCAAGTCCTTGTTTAGCCGCAGCAGGTCCTTGGCGGGGCCGTCTCAAAGTGAGTACGACCCGCAGTCAGCCTGAACGGCATGTCGGCTAGTTCGCGCTCCGACATGGTGTCGAGCACCGGATGCGACAGCGGATCGGTCACCCAGTTGGTGGCCTCGCTGTCATGCCGGTGTGGCTGCATTCCGATTGGGGAAAAGGCGCCGAGCCATGATAAAATCTTCATCGGATTTGCCTCCTCACTCTGAGTAACCCACCTAAAATCCGGCATTCGGCAGCGCCTGGCAATTGAGATTTAAGCCGTACGAGTTTAGAAAAACTGTATGGCTATGCTGAACCGTGTCCATCTCAACGGCTTGCGCGCCGTCGAAGCCGTCGCCCGCCTGGGCTCGCTCGCGGCGGCGGCCGGCGAGCTCAACGTCTCGGTCAGCGCCGTCAGCCAGCAGATCAACCGGACCGAAAAGCAGCTCGGCCGGGCGCTGTTCGAACGAACGCCAGCTGGCCTGGTGGCGACGGAATTCGGCACCGTCTTTACCGCGCGGCTCAGCGCAGGCTTCCGCGAGCTCGCACAGGCGGTAGCGCTTGCCGATGAAAGCTCGGAGTGCACGCTGGTGGTTTCGGTGGCGCCGGCTTTCGCCTCGAAATGGCTGCTGCCGCGGCTGTCGCGGCATTTCGCCCGCCATCCGAACGTGCTCCTGCGCATCGATGCCTCGGTGCGGCTTGCCGATCTCGATCGCTCGGACATCGACGTCGCCATCCGGCTCGGCGACGGCAAATGGCCGGGCGGGCGGGCAGAATTGCTGCTGGCGCAGGAGGTGTTTCCGGTCTGTGCACCGGTGATCGCCAGCAAGCTGAAATCGATCGAGGACCTTGCTTTGACCTGTGCGATCACCGACGAAAGATCGATGATCAGCTGGGGGAGCTGGTTCGAAGCGGCGGGGGTGGAGCCGGTCACCTTCATGAAGGGCGCGCGCTTCACCGATCCGATGCTGTGCCTGGAATCGGCGATTGCCGGTCACGGCGTCATGCTCGGCTGGCAGTTGCTGGCCGCCGACGCACTGGCCGACGGCCGGCTCGTCGCGCCGTTCGGCGTACGCGCGCAGAGCGGCCTCGGCTATTGGCTGGTGACTTCGGCCAGCAAGGGCGAAAGCCGCAAGGTCAGGGATTTCAAGACCTGGATGCGCGAAGAGATCGAGGCGACGATGGCGCAGTTCAGATCGCTCGAGAGGGCCAGCTAGCACTTTGGCAGATTTTTAGCGGAGATGGTTCTGCGGCAGTGGGGACAACGGATTGGGGGCGGCTGCGCGAGCGCGGTGAGGATGGCTTGCCTGACGGCGGGTAGGCTCGGTTGGGGCGGCGGGCCGAGGATTCTTTTTTCCCCCTCCCGCTTGTTTGAGGCGGCGAGATTGCAGGAAGGCGTAGGCGATCATCGTCATCAGCGCGTGCCGGTGCAGGCCCGTCCATGAGCGCCCCTCGAAGTGGTCGAGGCCAAGTTCCTCCTTGAGCTGCTGATGCGCCTGTTCGCAGACCCAGCGCGCCTTGATGGCGCCTGCGATCTGCTTGAGCGGGGTGTCGGCGGGCAAGTTGGAGAGGTAGTATTTGCGCTCGCCGGTCGAGCGGTGCTCGCCGATCACCCAGACCTCCTCGCCAGGCAGATGCTGAGCGCCCATGTCGCGGATGCGCTGGGGTGGGCCATCTGCAACCCGGACACGGACAGCGGCGAAGCGGGCCGAGAGGCGGCCTTTGGTGCCACGCCGCCAACTGACCGTCCGCCATTGGGCTTTTTCCAGCATCGCCTGCGCGGCCATCGACTTCACATCGGGGATATGCCGGCGGCGCGGGCGGCCGTGTCCGGCAACGGGGAAGATCATCGCCACGTCGGCGGCATAGACCTTCTGCTTGAACGGGATACCGACGGCCCAGGTAAGGCCGCGCTCGGTGAGCGCCTGCCGGAAGGGGGCGCTCAAGCCATATCCGGCATCGGCGAGCACGCAGCCAAAGCGTAAGCCGGCTGCGCGAGCCCGGTCGATCTCGGCCAGCGCGATTTCGGGCTTGGTCCTGTAGGCACGATGGTCCTCGGGCACACCGGCACGGTCGAGCCGGGCGGGATCGGAAGTCCAGCTCTCGGGCAGAAACAGTCGCAGCCCCACCATGACCGGCACTTCGCCAGAGGCCAGCGTCAGCGACACCAGCGTCTGGCAGTTGGCGTTCTTGCCAAGTGCCGAGGCATATTGCGGCGCGACGCCGACCGAGTGGCGCCCCTTCTTGGGGAGCGCGGTGTCGTCCACGATCAGCCACGCATCGTTCCCGCCAACTTGTCTGTCGGCCTCCGCGAGCAGCACCTTCTCCAGCGGCGCAGCATCCCACACGCCGCTCGCGATGAAGTGGTGCAGCTGGTCATAGTTGACGCCTGCGTCGCGCGCAGCCATCGGTTGGACGCTCTTGCGATCCCCAAGGCCAATCAGCCCAGCAATATAGGCCGGACACATCCGCGCACGCGTCTTGTGCCTCAACGCCGAGACGAACGGCTCAAGCCACCGCTCCAGATCGAGTTGCCAATCCCTGTTCATGGCCGGCCCCTCCAACAGCCGACCTCTCATGAATCACGCAAAACCGCTCTTGGGAATCCTCGAAACGCTCCCGGAACTAAAAATCTGCCAAAGTAGTGCTAGGGCTGCCGGCGTCATCAGAGTGGAAAGGTCGGTAGCGCCGGTCTATGTAAGACACAGTCCCCCAATCACGGCAGGCAGGATCATGACCACACATTCGCGCGGCGTTTCCGCAACCATCGACCCGGTAAAGCTCGACAGGCTGGCGGAGGTCGCCGTCAAGGTCGGGCTGCAATTGCAGCCGGGGCAGGATCTGGTGCTGACCTCGTCTATCGCCGCGCTGCCTCTGACGCGGCGGATCGTCGAGCACGCCTACAAGGCAGGTGCGGGCCTGGTGACGCCGATCTTCAACGATGACGAGATCACGCTGGCGCGCTTCCGCTACGGCGCCGACGCCGGCTTCGACCGCGCCGCCGGCTGGCTCTTTGAAGGCATGGCAAAAGCCTTCGCCAATAATGCGGCGAGGCTTGCCGTGCGCGGCGAGGATCCGTCGCTGCTTTCTTCTCAGGACCCGGCAAAGGTGGCGCGTGCCAACAAGGCGAATTCGATGGCCTACCAGCCGGCGCTGGAGAAGATCACCGGCTTCGACATCAACTGGAACATCGTGGCTTATCCCGATCAGGCCTGGGCCAAACAAGTGTTTCCGGACGACGCCGAAGACGTCGCCGTGGCCAAGCTCGCCGACGCCATCTTTGCCGCCTCGCGGGTGGACGTCGAAGACCCGATCGGCAACTGGACGGCGCACAATGCGGCGCTGAAGAGCCGCACCGAATGGCTGAACGGCCACAATTTCCACGCGCTGCATTTCACCGGCCCCGGCACTGACCTGACCGTCGGGCTGGCCGATGGCCACGAGTGGATGGGCGGCGCCTCGACCGCCAAGAACGGCATCACCTGCAACCCCAACATCCCGACCGAAGAGGTTTTCACCACGCCGCATGCAAGGCGCGTCGAAGGCCATGTCACCAGCACCAAGCCGCTGTCCTATCAGGGTACCCTGATCGACGGCATTGCGGTGCGTTTCGAGGCGGGCCGCATCGTCGAGGCCAAGGCCACGAAGGGCGAGAATGTGCTGCAAAAGGTGCTGGATACCGACGAGGGCTCGCGCCGTCTCGGCGAGGTGGCGCTGGTGCCGCATTCCTCGCCGATCGCCAAGAGCGGGCTCTTGTTTTTCAACACGCTGTTCGACGAGAACGCCGCCTGCCACATCGCGCTCGGCCAGTGCTACTCGAAGTGCTTCGTCGATGGCGCCTCGCTCAGCCAGGACGCGATCGCGGCGCGCGGCGGCAACAAGAGTTTCATCCACATCGACTGGATGATCGGCTCGGACAAGATCGACATAGACGGCATCCACAAGGACGGCAGCCGCGTGCCGGTGATGCGCAAGGGCGAGTGGGTTTAGGCCCGGGATCGCTAAGCGAAGGCCAGCAAGCATCGGCGCCTGCTGGCCCATGCGGAGTTGGCAATGGAGCTCGCGGTCAAGCGCATCTATGAGCCGCCGGCGCCCGATGACGGGCAGCGGGTGCTCGTCGATCGCATATGGCCGCGCGGCATCGCCAAGCAGGACGCGGCGCTGACGGCCTGGCTAAAGGACATCGCGCCAAGCGACGCGTTGCGCAAATGGTTCGGCCATGAGCCGGCGCGCTGGGCGGAGTTCCAGCGGCGATACCGCGATGAGCTCGAACGGAACGGCGAGGCGGTGGCGGAACTGCGCGCCTTGCTCCGTGAAGGCAAGGTGACGCTGCTCTACGGCGCCCATGACGAGGCGCACAACAATGCGGTGGCACTGGCTAGCTATTTGCGTGAGAACAATTAGTCACGCCGGCGGGACAGCACCCCTCTCTGTCCTGCCGGACATCTCCCCCTCAAGGGGGGAGATTGGCAGCTTCGCCGAAAGCGCCCTTCTTTGGAGACTAGCGAAAGCCGAAGTGACATCCAATCTCCCCACTAGAGAGGGAGATGTCCGGCAGGACAGAGGGGGGCGCGACGGATCGCGGCGGGTCGGTCCTACTTCCTACGGATCGCCGCTTGATAAACATCAGGCTTGAAGCCAACCAGGATGCGATCGCCAAGTTCCAGCACCGGTCGCTTTATCATCGTCGGTTTGGCCAGCATCAGCGCCTTGGCCTTCTTTTCATCTAGACCCATCCTGTCTTCGTCCGACAGTTCGCGAAACGTCGTGCTCGCCTTGTTGAGCAGGATTTCCCAGCCGACCTTGCCTGACCAGCCGTTCAGCCGATCCGCGTCAAGCCCGTCTGCCCTGTAATCGTGAAAGCGATAGGCAACATCATGGCTCGCCAGCCAGGAACGCGCCTTCTTGACCGTATCGCAATTGGTGATGCCGTACATGGTGATCGTCAAAACGCTTCCTCGGATCGGTCGAATCTGATGGCACCCTAAAACCGTGCCTCTCACTTTTCCAGCTGCCTTGCCAGGCATCCGTGATTTTTGCGCTTGCCAATAGTAAGGAATTTTCCTAACTATTTTCCCGAGCTAATTTTGGTCACGCGGAATGGCCGAGGCAAGGAAATGACCATGACGAGCCTGCAGACCGAAAGCCCCCCACCGATCGACGGCATTTTCCGTGCGCTCGCCGATCCGACCCGGCGGCGCGTGGTCGAGCGGCTGAACCGAAGCCCCGCCTCGGTCAGCGAGCTTGCCCAGCCGTTCGAGATGGCCCTGCCATCCTTCATCGAGCATCTCAGGGTTTTGGAAGGCTGCGGGCTGGTGCGTTCGGAGAAGGCCGGCCGCGTCAGGACCTACCGGCTTGCGCCGGAGCCGCTGAAGCTCGCGGAAAGCTGGCTGGCCGAGCAGCGTGAGCTGTGGGAGCGCCGTCTCGACCAGTTCGACGACTACGTGCTGAAACTCAAGGAGACAGACAGATGAATATGGTCGCGTTTTTTCAACCCGATCCGAAGCTCGACCTCGTGCTCGAACGGACGATCGAGGCGCCACGAGAACTGCTGTGGACGGCCTTGACGAAGCCCGAGCATGTCCGCCAATGGTTCACGCCGAAGCCGTGGATCATCACCGATTGCGAGATCGACCTGCGGCCCGGCGGTCTGTTCCGCACCCGCATGCAGTCGCCCGACGGCAAGGAGGTCAACGACAGGCGTTGCTGCTACCTCGAGATCGTCCAGAACGAGCGGCTGGTGTGGACCGATGCGCTGCTGCCCGGCTACCGGCCGTCAGGCGACCCATTCATCACAGCCGTCATATCGCTGCAATCGCAGGGCGAGGCGACGCGCTACACCGCGACCGCTATCCACCGCGACGAAGCCACGCGCAACAGCCACGAGGAGATGGGCTTTTACGACGGCTGGGGCACGGTGGCGGATCAGTTGGCGGGCTACGTCAAGACGATCTGAGGGGACCCTGGCTTGGCTCACATTGCGGCCACGGAATCGTCGTGGCCGTTCAACCGCCAGCGCCCGAGCTCTTCGTACCGGCCTTGCCGGATCAGACTGCGGATGAGCACAAAGTCACGTACGGTCCAGCTGATGGGTTCGATCGCCCGTTCTCGAACCCTTTGAACCCGCAATTTGTCACGAAGCAATGTAACATGAGGTTCAAAGGAGCTCCCCACAAAGGGCTTCAGCGGGCTGTCGGCGATCAGGGCGGTAAGATTGCGCCAGAACGCTTGCAGCGGCGGGACGCCGTCGCTGCCACGCAGCACCAACGCACCGCCGCCGAAAGCCGACAACCGATCGAACGACACCTCAAACGGTTTCGCCTGGACCATCGAGGCGACGTGGCGGGCGATTTTGACCAATTCCTCCGGCAGTCCATCATAGTCGCCGAGCCCAATAAGCGAGATGTGCAGGCGTTCCGCCGGAAACACTTGCCCTCGCAATCCCGATTCTCGCCGCCAGACGGCGGCCCGGCGTGCAAGCGGCACGGCGATCGTACTTTCAAGAAGAATGGCGAAGAACAGCCGGTCATTCCAGCGCCGATCCAGCTCCTGCCAGTTGAACACGGCTTGGCCGTTTTCGGTGATCCTGAATGCGGGCAGCTCATTCATGTTCATTGCTCCTCTCAAAGCCATTCCCGCCCAGCCAAGCAGAATAGAACAAAAAGGGAACAAATCAAACGAAAATGATACGAGCGCCGGTACTGGCAGCACCAACGCTCGCAACCACATTTCGGTCGGCCGTATGTTGATGGCTCAGGCGCCGTCGCCGATGATGCCCTTGATCTCGAGGAAATCGTGGATCGCCCGGTCGGCGTATTCGCGGCCGTTGCCTAGCTGGACAGCATAGGGCAGTTGGCGCCACGGCGCAGGCTGATATGCGCCACGTCGCCGACGCTGAATTGAAAACCCTCCGCCCGGCGCGGCGCGTCGATCACCACCTGTGTCCCCTGCCCCAGCTCCGCATGAAGGCGCAAGGTGCGGCCGTGGAAGACGATGCTGTTCACCCGCACCGGTACAGTGCCGGCCGCCGCTTCGGTCGTCGCCAAAAAATCCTCTGGACGCACGCCGATGGTGCGCACCGTGCCCTCGCCAGGCAGTTCGCCCGTCTCCGAAACCGCTTCCAGCGGCAGGGCGCCGGCGGCGAACCGCAAGCGCTCGCCGTCACGACCGACGAAGCGCGACTGCAGAAGGTTCATCGTGCCGATGAAGCTGGCAACGAATTTGGTGGCGGGCCGGTCGTAGAGGGTCGCCGGCGGCGCAATCTGCTCGATGCGGCCTTTGTTCATGACGACGATGCGATCAGAGATCGACAGCGCCTCGGTCTGGTCGTGCGTGACCATGACGAAAGTGGTGCCGAGGCGCGACTGCAGTCGCTTCAATTCGACCTGCATCTGTTCGCGCAGATGCGCATCGAGCGCCGATAACGGCTCGTCGAGCAGCAGCACGCGCGGTTCGCAGACGATGGCGCGGGCAAGCGCGACGCGCTGGCGCTGGCCACCCGACAATTCGGACACGCGGGCGCCGAGCTTTTCAGCAAGGCCGACCATGTCGAGCGCTGCGCCGACGCGCTTTGCCTGTTCGGCACCGGAGAGCTTGCGCAGCGACAAGCCGAAGCCGACATTTTCGGCGACGTTCATGTGCGGGAACAGCGCGTAGTCCTGGAATACGGTATTGACCGGACGGTCGAAGGGCCTGAGCGCACTGATGTCGCGGCCTTCGAGCAGAACCTTGCCGCTCGACGGGCTTTCGAAGCCGGCGATGACCCGCAGGCTGGTGGTCTTGCCGCAGCCGGATGGTCCGAGCAGGGTCAGGAACTCGCCGCGCGAAATATCGAGATCGACGGCATCGAGCCCGACGATGCTGCCGGGGAATATCTTGGAGACCTTGTCCAGCCGGACGAGTGGATCAGGTGCCATCGCGAACCTCGGACGGCTTGGTCGTGTTGACCCACAGGATCTGGCAGCGCTCGCTGCCCGGATTGCGGAAAGCATGCAGCAAGGTGCTCTTGAAGGCGAAGCTGTCGCCGGCCTTCAGGCCGTATCTGGTCGAATCGACCACCAGCTCGACCTCGCCCGAAAGGACGAACCCGAATTCATGGCCGGCATGGGCGTAGGCTTCGGCGGTGCCGCCACCGGCCTCCACCGTCACCAGCATGCCGGTCAGCGCAGCAGCCGGCGGCGACAGCAGCGACTTGGCGATGCCTTCCGACTTGACCGGGATCTGACGCCGGCTGTTGGCGCGCACACAATAAAGATCGTTGCCGGCGTCGTTGCCGTCGGCGATCAGCGCGGACGGCTCGATGTCGAGGGCGGCGGCGAGCGGCCAGATCACTCGGACCCGCAATGACGACATGCCGCGCTCGATCTGGCTCAGCGCTCCGATCGAGACGCCGGCTTTGGCTGCAAGTTCGGCCAGCGAGAGATTACGCTCCAGCCTGAGCGCCCGCACGCGCCGGCCGACCCTGACGTCGGCGTCGTCCTTCGGCTTCTCAGCCGCTTCGTCCAGCATGTCCATCCATTCGTCCTTTTTGCCAACGCTTTCCCTTCCCCTTGCGGGAGAAGGAAGAAGCAGGCTCAGCCGCCCGCCTTGACCTTCTCGAACATCTTGGCGAGTTCATCATTCTGTTTCATCGGCCCGGTGAAGATGGTGGTCTTCAACATCACTTCCGGATCGGAGGGCAGCTGCAATTTCTCCAACTCCTCCTTCGGCACGGCAGCGAAAGCCGAGCTGGTCGAGCTGCCATAGCCATAGGCCTGGATCAGGTATTTGCCCGAGTCCGTTTCCAGCCGGCTGTTGATGAAGTCATAGGCGAGGTCGACGTTCTTGGCGTCCTTGAGCATGACGAAACCGCAAGCCCAGGTAAGCATGCCTTCCTTCGGCTTCATGAACTCGACAGGCACGCCTTGCTTCTTCAGCGACGTGGCCGAGGCATTCCAGGTCATGGCGGCGACCAGCTGGCCGCTGGCCAGCGCCTGTTCGACCGATGTCATGTCTGTGGTGTAGTTTGAGAGCAGCGGGCGCTGCTCGCGCAGTTTCTCCGCAACCTTGTCCATCTGTTCCGCCGTCATGTCGAATGGATTGACGCCGGCAAGAAGGGCCGCCACCACCGGAGTGTCGTGGACGGCATCGATGGTCGCCATGCGCCCGGCATATTGCTTGTCCCAGAGCAGGTTCCAGCTCGCTTCCGGGTTCTTCACCAGATCGGTGCGGTAGAGAATCGAGGTGTTGCCCCAGTCCCACGGCACCATCCAGACCTTGCCGTCGCCGGCCTGCAGGTCGGGCAGGTTCTTGAAGACCGGGAAGATCGAATCCCAGTTCTTGATGCGCTTGGTGTCGATCGGCTGCAGCAGGCCTTCCTTGTTCCAGCGCGCCACCTTGTCATAGCATGGGTGCGCGACATCGGGGCGGAAGCCGGCCTTGACCTTGGTGAAAGCGTCATCGTCGTCGCCGAACATCGAGGCTTCGACACCATCCGGGTGCGCGGCGAGGAAGCTCTTGTTGAAGTCGGGCAGCTCATAGCCCGACCAGGTGAAATATTGCAGCTTGTCGCCGGCAAAAGCGACAGTCGACGCAAGCGCCAGCGCGAAGGCGGCCAGTCCGGTTTTCGCTGTCTTTGTCGTTATCGATTTCAGGTCGAATGCCATTGCAGTTCTCCTCTTTCGGTTTCTTCTGGTTTTGACAGGCTGGCGGTCGCTGGCCGCTGAGCGGCGGCAAGCCCGCGATGGCGCAGGATTTCGGCGAGTGCGGCGGTGACGAAGGACACGGCCAAGATCGCCGTGCCCAGCGCCATGACGGTCGGCAGCGATTTCGGGAAGCGCAGCTGGCTCCAGATATAAAGCGGCAGCGTCGGCTCGGTACCGGCAAGGAAGAAGGCGACGATGAACTCGTCGAACGAGGTCAGGAAGGCCAGCATGAACGCCGAGATAATGGCGGGCAGGCTGAGTGGCAGCATCACCCGCCTGAAGGTCGTCCAGTCGGAGGCGCCGAGGTCGAGCGCTGCCTCACGGATGGTCTTCGGGATGGCGGCGAAGCGGCTGCGCATGACCACCACCGTCGCCGGCAGCGCCACCAATATGTGGCCGAGCACAATGGCAATGCGCGACGGCCCAAAGCCGGCGAGGTTGACGAGGATGAGCAGCGATATGCCGACGATGACGCCTGGGATCAGGATCGGCAGCCGCGCTATGGCACTGATGGTGGCGGCCAGCGGCGAGCGTCCGTAGAGGTCCATATAGGACACCGTGATGCCACAGAGCGTGGCGCCGGTGGCGGCAATGGCGCCGATGACGAGGCTGTTGGCGAGCGCACCGGACAGCGCCGAATTGCCTAACAGCGTGCCGTACCATTCAAGCGTAAAGCCTTGCAGGGGAAATGCCGCCTGGACGGAATTGTTGAAGGAAAACAGCGGGATCAGCAATATCGGCAAATACAGGAACACCAGATAGGCAAGGACATAGGCACCGAGCCAGCCGCCGCCCTGCCTTGCATCGATACGCGCTGTGTTCATGTGCGGCTGCGGTATCGGCGGTCGGCGAAGCGCACCACCAGCACCACGGCGAGAATGACAAGCATGACGGCGACGGCGAGTGCGGCGCCGAACGGCCAGTCATTGGCCTTGCCGAACTCGGCCTGGATCAGTGTGCCGATCATCGTGCTGGCAGGGCCGCCGACCAGCGCCGGGGTGACGTAGTCGCCGACGGTCGGCACAAAAACGACGAGGGCCGCAGCCAGCACGCCGGGCATCGAATTGGGCAGCACGACGCGGCGGAAGCTGGTGAACGGTTTTGCGCCGAGATCGGAAGCGGCTTCGAGCAGCGATTTCGGGATCGTGTCCAGCGCCACGTAGATGGGCAGGATAGCGAATGGCGCATAAGCGTGGGCGAGCGTGACGACGACTGCTGCCGGCGTATTCAAGAACGCCAATGTCGGCTCCGACCAGATGCCGCTTTCAATCAGCGCCGAGTTCAGCACGCCATTATAGGCAAGCACGATCTTCCAGGCGAAGACGCGCAGGAGATAGCTGGTCCAGAACGGCAGGGTCAGCAGGAACAGCAGCAGCCCACGCCGCCGCCCGGCATGGAAAGCCAGATAATAGGCGACGGGATAGGCGGTGACGACGGTTGCGAGCGTGACCAGGCCGGCGATGCCCAGCGAGCGCAGCGTCACCGTCCAGTACAGTGGATCGGTGGCCACAGTGACGAAATTCGCAAGGGTAAAACCAGCCCCCAGCAGCGAGCCGTCATTGCCGCGGAAGGCAAGGAAGAACACCAAGCCAAGGGCGAAAAGGATCAGCAGAAAGGTGACCAGCCCGCCGGGCAGCAGCATAGCGAAACGGAAGCCTGGCGAAGACCGGGTTTCCGGCAGCGGCTGCGTTGCGGCAATGGTCGACATTGACTGTCCGTCGAAATTTGAAATCGACTAAGCTTTTTTCATATTGGTGAAACTGTCAAGCTGTTTCACGCTTGGGAATGAAAGTCAGCGTTCGAACGCGTCCAGCATCCGGTACCAGGCGATGGTCGCGGCAACGCCGACCTGCCGAAACGCGTGAAAAGGGATCGGCCGGATCGGCGATATCGGGAACGGCAATTGCCTGGTGTCGCCGCTCGACAGATAGGAGGCGATGCGCTCGCCAAGCGCGGTCATCAGGCCGATGCCGCGGCCCTGGCAGCCGACGACCGCCAGCAGACCCTTCTCTGGCTCGTGGATATGCGGGAGATGGTCCGGCGTCAT
This sequence comes from Mesorhizobium sp. M0189, assembly GCF_040322135.1. Classification (NCBI taxonomy): domain Bacteria; kingdom Pseudomonadati; phylum Pseudomonadota; class Alphaproteobacteria; order Hyphomicrobiales; family Phyllobacteriaceae; genus Mesorhizobium; species Mesorhizobium sp. M0189. The sequence goes on along the minus strand of NZ_JAMYSW010000002.1, from coordinate 550,626 downwards.
TGCCACCCGGCCGAACCACCGCTTTTCAATGGCAATGTCTGACAGCGCCGGATAAAGCCGCAGCAGCGCGCGTTCAAGATGCGCCCAGTCGGCCGGGCCGTTCGGCAAAGCCATGCGGCCGCGCCCGCCGAGCACCAGCCGGCCGTCGGCACTCTTGCGGTAATAGACGAGGATGCGGCGCGAATCCGAAACCGGCTGCCCTTCCGGCAGGATCGCCGCAGCGAGATTGGACGATAGCGGCGCTGTCGCGATCTGGAAGGAATGCAGCGGAACGATCGTCTCGGCGAGGCCGGGAAGCAGGCCGCCGGTATAGGCGTTGGTCGCCAGAACGACCGCCTTGGCCTTCAGTTCGGCGCCGCTTTCCGCCGAAACGTGCCAAATGCCAGCACCCTTGCTGATCTGCATCACGTTCTGGCGTTCGGCGATCTTCACGCCCGCCGCGGCAGCGACGCGCGCCAGTTCCGACGTGTAGGCGAGCGGATCGATGACACCGGCGCGGCGATCGAGCCAGCCGCCGAGATAGCCTTGCGCGCCGGTCATCGTCGCAATCTCCGTCGCGCTCAGCAGCCGGACATCGGCGCCGCGGGCGCGCCACTGCCGATCCCGGTTTGCCGCCGCTTTTAGCGCGGTACCGGTATGCGCCGCCTGGATCCAGCCATTACGGACGAACGGCACCGCCAGTCCTTCGTCGCGGATCAATTCGAAGACGGTGTCAGCGGTCGAGGCGGCAAAGTTGACGAGCGCTTCGCCGCGCTCCAGACCAAAATGCTCCAGCAGCCAGTCCGGATCGTATTTCAGGCAGGGAATGACCTGACCGCCGTTCAGGCCGGATGCGCCATTGCCGATTTCGCCGGCGTCCAGCACCTGGACGGCAAGACCGAGCCGGGCGGCGTGCAAGGCCGTCGACAGCCCCATGATGCCGCCGCCGACGATGACGACATCGACGCGTCGGCCGGCTGGAAAAAGCGACTGGAACGCGGTTGCTGTCCGCGGCTTTTGCCAGATTGGATCGGAAAACCGTAAGCGCAAGCGTCACCTGGAGATTTCAGTAAGTGAAAACCCTAGCGACGGTTTCATTATTTTGAAAGAGCGTTTTCCATGGCCATGGGCGCACGTCAGGCTCGATCAAGGTCCAGCGATGCGAAGACCGCTGGAAAGAATTGACAAAGCTCACCCTGGAAGCGGGATAGACGTTTGGCGGGAATTTGTTGAAAGTGCCGCGGCCAAAGGACAAGACAACAGGAAACGCAAGTCATGACGAACGCCACACATTTGCCCGCCGAGGGCCTCTTCGTAGGCCGCGCCCGGACGAGCGATGCTTCCCATCCGCTGGTGGTCACGGTGCGCGACGGCACGGTCTTCGACATCACGTCAAATGTGGCACCGACCGTACGCGACATTTGCGAATTGCCGGATCCGGCAGGACACGTCCGCTCGGCCAAGGGGCGGCCGATCGGCCCGCTCGAAGCCATTGCCGCCAACAGTTTCGAGACAGCGCGCGATCCGGGAACGCCGTACCTGCTGTCCCCCGTCGACCTGCAGGCGATCAAGGCGTCTGGCGTTACCTTTGTCGTCAGCCTGCTCGAGCGCGTCATCGAGGAACAGGCGCGCGGCTCGGCGGAGAAGGCCGACGCCATTCGAGCCGACATCGCCGGGCTGATCGGCCACGATCTGTCGAAGCTCAAACCCGGCTCGCCGGAAGCGATGGAGATCAAGGCCAAGCTGATCGCGCGCGGCGCCTGGTCGCAATATCTGGAAGTCGGCATCGGGCCCGATGCCGAGATCTTCACCAAATGCCAGCCGATGGCCTCGGTCGGCTTCGGCGCCGATGTTGGCCTGCATCCGGTTTCGACATGGAACAATCCGGAGCCGGAGATCGCCATGATTGCCGCCAGCAGCGGCAGGATTGTCGGGGCGACGATCGGCAACGACGTCAATCTGCGCGACGTCGAGGGACGCTCGGCGCTCCTGCTCGGCAAAGCCAAGGACAACAACGCTTCGGCAGCACTTGGCCCCTTTATCCGGCTGTTCGACGAGACATTTTCCATCGGCGACGTGAAGAAGGCGGTCGTACGGCTGAAGGTCGAGGGCGAGGACGGGTTCTCGCTGGAGGGCGCCAGTTCGATGGCCGAGATCAGCCGTTCGCCGGAAGAGTTGGTCGCCGCCGCGATGGGGCCGCACCACCAGTACCCGGACGGGCTCGCGCTCTATCTCGGCACGATGTTCGTGCCGTCGAAGGATCGCGGCGAAAAAGGCAAGGGTTTTACCCACAAGGTCGGCGACATCGTCACCATCTCGTCGGAGAAGTTCGGCGCCTTGGTCAACCGCGTGCGGCTGTCACCCGACTGCCCGCACTGGACCTATGGCGCCAGCCATCTGATGCGCGACCTCGCCAGAGCCGACCTGATCTGAATAGAGAACGATCCAATTCGGCAGTAACCAGGCCGTGAACCGCCTCTATTTCGGGACGGGCAAGCAGGAGCCGCCGAGGATCAGATGGGTCGGAAAGGCGATGCGTTGCGCCGGCCGCTCGCTCTGGCGGCCGAGCCGCTCCAGCAGAAGCTGTGCTGCGGTGCGGCCGATCTCCTCGACGGCCCGGTCGATGAGCGTGATCGGGCCGGGATAAAGCAGCGCGACGTCCGACCTGTCGCAGCCGATCAGCGAGATATCGCCCGGGACCGAAACGCCTTGCTGCTGGATGGCGCGCAGCACGCCGACCAGAATGCGGTTGCCGGCGGCGATGATGGCGGTTGGACGCTCCTTCATCTGGAACAGGGCGGTGGCCTCGCGGAAACCGAAGTCCACCGAGAGGCTTTGCGAGCGGATCAGGTCCTGCGGCACCGGCAGGCCGCTGCGCTGGAACGCCTCGACGAAGCCGCGCACCCCGTTCACGGCCCGGCCTGATGTCGCTGCCGGCCGTGATGATGGCAATGCGACGGTGCCCGAGTTCGATCAGATAGCTTGTCGCCTGCCGTAACCCGGCGGCGTGCTCGGTCAGCACCGCGTCGATCTCGAGCGGAATGTCGCGATCGAGCAGTACTGATGGAATCCGCAACTCCTTCAAGCGCTTGATGGTGCGCGCATCCTGTTCGTTGTTGATGGTCATGATCATGCCGTCGGCCCGCCCATGCTGCAGCATGTCGATCGCCGCCGCCTCCTCGGTGGCGCGGCCGTTGGTGCTCATCAGGTAAAGCGAATAGCCGCGCTGGCGCATTTCCGCGTCCACCGCCTTGAAGCAACTGGCATGCCAGGGATTGGCAATGTCGTCGATGACGAAACCAACCGTCATGGTGTTTCGACGGCGCATGTTCTGGGCGCGCGAATCGGGCTGGAAGCCGAGCGACTGGATTGCCGCGCGTACCTTCCCCAACGTCTCCGGCCTGACAGTCTCAGGCGCGTTCAAGCTCCGCGAAACGGTTCCGACGGACACGCCGGAAACGCGCGCCACGTCGCGTATTGTCGCCGCCAGAATCCGGGTTTTCCATGTCGCGAAACTGAAAATCGAACGCGACATGATGAATGCTGGCGACTTCCGCGTCTCGCCGCTGGAAGTCGAGGCAGCGCTTGCGCCCTGCCCCGGCGTCGCCGAGATCGCCGTTGCCGAACACCGGGTGCGCGACGATGTCTCGGTCATCGCGGCCTATGTCGTGCGCAAGGCAGGCGTCAGCGTCAGCGCCGAAGATATCGTCGCCCTGGCGGGGCAAAGGCTCGCCGCCTACAAACGGCCGAAACAGGTGTTCTTCGTGCCGAGCCTGCCGCGCAGCGCCAACGGCAAATTGCTGCGCCGAAATCTCGCGCCGGACTGAAGTGGTTCAGGTCTTCTGCGTCGGCTTCTTTGCGGCTCCCCGACCCCCAGCGAAGCGGGCGAGCACCGCCTCGGTATCGGCGTCGAACGGACGGCCCTGATGACGCAGGCGGCCGGGTGTCTTCGACATGCCGGCAACGACATTCTGCATCACCACGCCGTCCACTTCGGCGATCATACCGCGGGCGCGGAAATGCTCGTCGTCAAAGATGTCCCTCATGTCGAGGACCTTGGCGATTGCCGCATCGACGCGGCGGAACTCGCGCAGCACCTCCTCGGATGGCCGGCCGGCGACCCAGGCGGCGACATAGGCCTCCAATGCCTCGCGGTTCTGGCTGCGGGCCTGGAAGCCGGCAAAGCGGGGATCGTCACCGTGACCGATCAAGGCCAGGACGCGGCGGGCGACGGAATCGGACGAGCTCGAAATCGCCACCCACACGCCATCGGCGCAGCGATAGGTGCCGCGCGGGACGGTGTAGGGGATGCCGGAGCCGAGCCGCGGCTGCAGATAGCCGAGATGGGCATAGGCGGACGGTAACGGCCCCATGATCTGGAACATCGAGTTGAGCAGATTGACGTCGACTGTCTGGCCTTCGCCTGTCCGCTCGGCATGACGCAGCGCCGCCAGCGCCGCAAAGGCGCCGACAAGGGCGGTGACTTCGTCGGTCATGGCGATCGGCGGCAGCAGCGGCGGGCCCCCGGCCTCGCCGAGGAGCCCGGAAAACCCACTCATCGCCTCGGCAATCGTGGCGAAGCCCGGATGCATGGCATAGGGACCATCCTGGCCGAAACCGGTGATGCGCAGGATCACCAGCCTGGGATTGCGGCGCAGCAGTTCGTCCGGCGCAAAACCCAGCGCCTCGAGCTTGCCCGGCCGCATGTTCTCGATCAGTACGTTGGCGTCGAGCAGCAGCGACCAGAGATTTTCCTTGCCGGTATCGGTCTTGAGGTCGAGCGCAATGACCTGCTTGTTTCGGTTGACCAGTTTCCAGAAATAGGAATCCGTTTCCCCCGGACCGGTCCACCCCATGCGGCGGGTCGGATCGCCACCCGGCCCCTCGACCTTGATGACCTCCGCGCCGAAATCAGCAAGATAACGGCCGGCACCCGGCCCGGCTACGACGGTGGCCAGCTCGATGACGCGGACGCCGTCGAGCGGCCCCGACGCTTCGGCCTTCGGCACGGTCTTGGTCGCTGGCGGAGCCGGCTTGTCCATCACGCGTCCTTCCCGGGGCGCAGCGGCAGCAGGACCGAGCGCGTGAATGTGCAGACTTTGAGCCGGTCCTGGTTGAACCCATCCGTGCGAACGGTCAAAACCCCCTCGCCCTGCCTGGAGGCGGATGGACGCTGCGCCAGTATTTCGGTCTCGCCATAGAGCGTATCGCCATGGAACAACGGAGCGAGATGGCGCAGCTCGCTGAGGCCGAGATTGGCGACCGCGCGTCCGGAAATATCGGGTACGCTCATGCCGAGAAGCAGCGAGTAGACATAGGTGCCGACGACGACATTGCGGCCTTGCGCCATTTCGGTCACGGCGAAATGGCGGTCAATGTGGAGCGGGCTGGCCGCCATGGTCAGCAGGCAAAAAAGGTGGTCATCGGCCTCGGTAACGGTCTTGCCCGGCCAGTGCTTGAACACGTCGCCGATCTCGTAGTCGTCGAGATACGAGCCAAACCTTTCGTCGCGGGCCGAATGAACCCTCGGCATGTCAGACCTCGAGCACCAGGGTCGGGGCGCCGGTCCTCACGTCATCGCCGACAGCGATCAATATCTCGATGACGGTTCCGGCGAAGGGTGCGGGAACTTCGACCTGGGTTTTGTCGGTCTCCACCGTGAAGAGGGTTTGCCCCTCGGTGATCTTGGCACCGATGCTGGCCTGGATTTCGCTGATGACGACTTCATCGACGGCATCGCCGACCTTGGGCATCTTGAGTGTGGAACGCATCGTCAGTTCTCCGTCTGCAAGGCGAGGGTTGAAGGAAGTCCGCCGGCTGGCAGCCAGGCTTCGCGGCGGATGGGCGCTTGAAAACACCCACTTCTTCGTTGCCAGACGACAAGACCCCCGCCAAGATCGAGCGCAAAGACTTCGGTGAAATTCGAGGCGGCACGCGTTCTCATCACAGCGCCTTGCCCGTGGTGCCGTCGAAGAGATGCGCGCGGCTACCATCGATGACGAGTTCCAGCATCGTGTCGCGGCGCGGCACCTTGTCGGCGCTGACGCGAAGCACGATCAGGCGGGCATCCCGGCGCACCAGCTCGGCCGGATCGGCGGGAGTGCCGATCGAATAATCATCAGCGGTGCGGATGACGACCTGGGGATTGGCTGGAGCCACCGCGATGAAGGATTCAGGTTCGAGCTGTTCGACCAGCTCGACACGGCCGGCCAGACAGCTTGCTGCCCCCCCGCTGGCCGAAGCTTCGCCTGCAGGCCGCCATGACAGGTGCTCCGGCCGGAGGCCGACCAGCAATGTTCTGCCGGCCGGGAGGTCGTGGGCATCCGACTTCGGTGTCACAACCAGCCGACCGTCGCCGATGGACACGACCATCTTGCCGCGCCCGGCATCGACTACAGTTGCCTCAAGGAAATTCATCGCCGGGCTGCCGATGAAACCGGCAACGAAAATGTTGGACGGCGCGTGATAGAGCGCGTGCGGCGTGTCGTACTGCTGCAGCGCGCCGCGCGAAAAGACGGCGACGCGGCTGCCGAGCGTCATCGCTTCGACCTGGTCGTGGGTGACATGGATTGTGGTGACGCCGAGCCGCACATGCAGGCGGCTGAGCTCGGCGCGTAGCTGGACGCGCAATTTCGCGTCAAGATTGGAGAGCGGCTCGTCGAGCAAAAAGGCCTCCGGATCGCGCACAATGGCGCGGCCCATGGCGACACGCTGCCGCTGGCCGCCGGAGAGCTCGCGCGGCTTACGCTCAAGCAGATCGGCGAGGTCGAGAATTCGCGCCGCTTCGCTGACGCGGCGGTCGATCTCGGCCTTGGCAAATTTACGCAACTGCAGCGCGAAGGCGATGTTCTCGCGCACCGTCATTTGCGGATAGAGCGCATAGTTCTGGAAGACCATGGCAATGTCGCGATCGCGCGGCGACACCTCGTTCATCACCTTGCCATTGATGCTGATCTTGCCGGTGGTGATGGATTCCAGCCCAGCGATCATGCGCAACAATGTCGACTTGCCGCAGCCGGACGGGCCGACGAAGACGACGAACTCGCCGTCCTCGACCTCAAGGTCGACGCCATGGATCGCCGAAACGGCGCCATAGAGCTTGCCGACCTTCTGCAGGCTGATCGATCCCATCAACACCCCTTCCCTGCGCACCGGCCTGCAAGCAGCCAGGCGCGGGCGATGCAGGAGCGCATTTCGCACCGTTGGCGACTGCCGACAAAAGCGGTCCCGCACCAGAAATTGTGGCGCGAGACTAGGCAATTCGAGAATCTATGTCAATCGTTTGACCACACCAGATCAATCGGTTGACCAAACCGCCTCGCGGGGCTATGGTTGCTCCGCTTTCCCGGGTCGGCCGGGGTCCTTGGGAGGGGATGGAATGCCTGGTCCTTCAACTATCGTCGATATCAGCGTCGCCGCCATACAGGGCCAATTGCCGGCGCCGGTGATCTTTGGCGACTGGGTGATGAAGCAAAGGGAATTCGTCGTAGTGCGGCTGCGCACGCAGTCCGGCCATGAGGGCTGGTCGTTCACGCTGACGCGGGATGGCGCCTGCGCCGAGCAGATCCGCAAGAGCATCGCCCCAGTTTATATCGGTACCGACGTTGGCGACCGCGTAAAGACCTTCAAGACAGCCAAGGGGCGCAGCTACGGTTCGCACAGCGCCGGTGTCGGCTTGCGCGCGCTGTCGCAGGTCGACCTCGCCGCATGGGACGCGGCAGCAAAGATAGCCGACAAGTCGATCGCCGAGTTCCTCGGCGGAACAACCGCGCCAATGCCGGCAACCGCGATCGTCGGCTACCCGCCGGCGCTGATGAACCCGCAGCAGATCGGCGAGCAGGTGAAAGGGCTCTATGCCGCGGGCTGGCGCCGGTTCAAGGCGCCAATGGGCGTCACGCTGGATGAATCCGAAGCGCGGCTGCGCGCCGCGCGCAGGAACGCGCCGGACGCCTGGCTCGGCACCGATCTGGTCTGGATGTTCTCGGACGTCGACGCGGCTGCCGCCTATGCCAACCGCCTCGCCGATCTCAATATGGGCTGCATCGAAGACATCTTCCCGCCGGGAAACGCCAGGAAGCTCGCCGAACTGCGCAAACGCGTGCCGATGCCGATCTGGCAAGGCGACGAACAGGGCGGCTCCTACTATCCCGAAGCGCTAATCATGGCCGGCTCCGTCGACCGCGTGCGCGTCGACCTGACCTGCATGGGTGGGATTACCGGCGGCCGCGCCATCATCGACGAGTGCCTTGCCGCGGGCGTCGATTTCGGTCCGCACATGTTCGCGCATGTGCACAGCCAGGTGTTCAGCGCCTGGGGCTTTTCCGACAAGCCGGTCGAATGGGGCGTGCCGTGGAGCGGCGTCGACCCCTATGCGGACAGCCTGGTGCAACCCGAAATCATCAAGGGCGGGCTGATGAAGCCGCTTCCTGCCAAACCTGGCTTCGGCGACATGATCAACCGGGAATGGGCGCTGAGCCAACCGCACCAGGATCCCGACCACATTCTCGACTGACCAAAGCCGCCGTGGAGCGGCCTAGACACGGGCATAGCGATGACCGACGACCAGACCGTTCCCGCCAATTATGCAGCGGGCCTCTTCGACCTCTCCGGCCGCGTCGCCGTCGTCACCGGCGGCGGCAGCGGGCTGGGTGCCGCGATCGCGATCGGCTACGCGCAATTGGGCGTCACCGTCATCGTTGCCGACATCAACATGGCCGGCGCCGAAGCGACGCGCGCAACGATCGCCGAACAGGGTGGCAAAGCCGAGGTCGCCAGCCTCGATGTCACCAAGCGCGACCAGTGCTTCGCCTTGGCCGAGGCGGTCAAGCGCGGTCACGGCCATGTCGACATACTGGTCAACAGCGCCGGCTCGGCCTTCCGCAGCCCGGCCGAGGAGTTCCCCGAGGACAAATTCAACTTCATCCTCGACCTCAACCTGAAGGGCACGTATTTCTGCTGCCAGGCCTTTGGCGGAGTGATGCTCGGCCAGAACAAGGGCTCGATCATCAACATCGCCTCGATCGGCTCGTTCAAAGCCTATCCCTGGGCGAGCGCCTATCTCGCGTCGAAGGGCGGCGTCCTGCAGGTCACCCGCGCACTGGCGCTCGAGTGGCGCGACCGCGGCGTCAGGGTCAACGGCATCGGGCCGACACTGATGGAATCGCCGCTGACCAGGGCGGCGGGAGCGACAAGCTCGATCACCGCCGATTTCATCAAGGCGCGTATGCCGCGGCCGCGACTCGGCTTGCCGCGCGAACTGATCGGCACGGCGGTGTTCCTCGCCAGCGACGCCTCGGAACTGGTCACCGGCCATGTCGTCATGTGCGACGACGGCTATCTGAACGCCTGACCAAGGAGCGCAGACGGAATGGCCAGGATCACGAAAGCCCATCACACCGGCTTCACCGTGCGCTCGCTCGACCGCTCGATCGCGTTCTATCGCGACGTGCTCGGATTCGAGCTGGCGTTCCAATGGAACCCGCGTGCGCCCTATATCGGCGAATTGGTCGGCTATCCAGAAGTCGACCTGCACAGCGCCATCCTGCGCCTGCCCGGTACCGACGTCTGCCTCGAGCTTCTGGAATACCGCAATGTCGAGCAGATTCCCGTCGACATGCATAACGGCAATGTCGGCAATGGCCACATCGCCTTCAACGTCGATGACCTCATATCGTTCTACGAAAAACTGACGGCGATAGGCGTCAGATCCGTGTCGCCGCCGGTGACACCGACGATCGGGCCGAACAAGGGCGGCAAGGCGGTTTACCTGATCGACCCGGACGGCTTCCGCGTCGAGCTCATCGAAAGTGCCCAAGCCTTCGGCAGCTACAAACCGGAATGACGCCAGTGCCGATAAAAACGTTTCCAAATCTTTTCCGCTGCGATGATTTCGCCGACGCTATCGACGATCCGAGCAGTGCATTGGGAGGTCTGAACCTTGGCTAAAATCTGGATACGGCAAGCGGTTCTGCGGGCGCTTGACGATGCAATGACGGATGACCCCAGCGTCATCGTCATGGGTGAAGACATCGCCGCCGCCGGGGGTCCGTTCAAGGTGACCGAGGGGCTGCTTGCCACGCACGGCCCCGAACGGGTGATCGACACACCGATTTCGGAAATGGCGTTCATGGGTGCCGCGGTCGGTGCTGCCGTCTGCGGCCTGAAGCCGGTGGTCGAGATGATGTTCATCGAATTCATCGGCGTCGCGCTCGACCAGTTGACGACGCAGGCGGCAACGATGCGCTATCTGTCGCGCGGCCGACTGACGACGCCGCTCGTCGTGCGCGCGTCAGCCGGCGCCGGCCAGGGGTTTGGCTGCCAGCATTCGCAGATGCTCGACCACTGGTTCCGCGGCACGCCCGGCCTCAAGGTCGCGGTGACCAGCAATGCGCGCACGACCTATGGCCTGCTGCGGTCGGCGATCGAAGATCCGGATCCGGTGGTGGTGCTCGAACCGCGCGTGCTTTACGCCGAGCGCGAGGAATACGAATTCGACCGCAACTACCGCATTCCGCTCGGCCAGGCCGAGATCGCGCGGCCCGGCAGCGACGTGACGCTCGTCACCTGCGGCGCGATGCGGCGGGTGGCGCTCGCGGCAGCGGAAACCAGCCACGCCAATATCGAGGTCGTCGACCTTCTGACGCTGTGGCCATGGGACCGCCGGAGTGTTGCCGAATCGGTTGCGCGCACAGGCCGCCTAGTGACACTCGAGGAGGCGCCGGCCGGCAGCGGCTGGGGCGGCGATGTCGTCTCGTTGATCGCCATCGAAGCGTTCGGCCGGCTGAAGGCGCCGCCGCATCGTATCACGCTTCCCGAAGCGCCCGTACCTTATAGCGGCGCGCTGGAAGCCCGTTTCCTGCCGAGCCCGGCCTATGTGGCCGAGCAGATCGCGACGCTTGTCTCGACCAACAAGCCACCCCTGCCGTGGTGGAGGAACGCAGCATGACGCTCTCCAATTCGAATGTGCCGATCGTGCGGCGCGAGGCCTTGAAGAACAGGCTGGAGCAGCTCACGCGCATGGTCGAGATCCGCGCGGTCGAGGAGCGCATCCAGAAACTCTTCGCCGAAGGACATGTCCGCGGCAGCACACATCTTGCCTGTGGACAGGAGGCCGTCTCGGTCGGCATCGCGCGCTCGATCGATCCCGACGACATCGTGACCTGCACCTATCGCGGCCATGGCCACGCGTTGGCGCTCGGCGTGTCGCCAACGGCGGTTATCGGCGAGATCTGCGGCCGCGTCATCGGTTGTGCCGGTGGCCTCGGCGGTTCCATGCATCTGGTCGAGCCAGAGGTCGGGCTGCTGCCGACCGCCGCCATTGTCGGCGCCGGCCTGCCGATCGCCTGCGGCGCGGCGATGGCGGCACGCGCCCGCGGCAAGGACCGCATCGCCGTATCCATTTTCGGCGACGGCTCGGCCAATATCGGCGCCTTCCACGAGTCGCTCAATTTCGCGGCGATCCGCAAGCTGCCGGTGGTCTTCGTCTGCGAGAACAATCTCTACGGCGAATACACCCGTATCCAGCTGTCGACCCCGGTCGAGGACATCGCCATACGTGCAGCGAGCTACAATATGCCGGGCGTCGTCGCCGACGGGCAGGATGTCGACAAGGTGGCGGAGGCGATGGCGACCGCCGTCGCCCGCGCCCGCCGCGGCGAAGGGCCGACACTGATCGAAATGAAGACCTATCGCTATTCCGGCCATTCACGTTCGGACCCGGCGACCTATCGGCCGGCCGGCGAGCTCGATGCCTGGCTGAAGCGTGACCCGATCGACATCCTGGCAGAGCGGCTGGCCGGCGAAAAAATATTGGCGCCGGGCGGTCTCGACCAGCTTAAGGCCGACATAAGCGATGCCGTGGAGCGGGCGACAATGGAGGTGCTGGACTCACCGGCGCCGGATCTCGGCGAAATCCTGGCGCATGTCGGCGCCCATTCGGCTGGAGGGGACCAGAGATGGAATTTCTGGTCGAAATAGAGGTAAATTTCCCGCCCGACGGCGACCCCCTGCAAAAGGCGGAGCTGATCGCGGCAGAAGGCCGTCGCGCCAAGGAACTGGCCGCGGCCGGCATCGTGCGCCGGCTGTGGCGTCAGCCGGGCCGATGGGCGAATTTCGGCATCTGGGAGGCGCCGGACGCGACCGCGCTGCATGAGGCGATCGCGTCGCTGCCGTTCTACCCCTGGCTGAAGGTGGTGGTGCGGCCGCTGGCAGCGCATCCTTCTGATCCGGGCCGAAGCTGACGAAGGTTCAGCAGCGTGATCACGTCTCCCCCCGCAACAGGCATCGACGGTCCGTTCTACGAGGATCTCCGCATCGGCGACCGCTTCGACGGAGCGCCGGTGATGCGGCTGAGCGATGGCCTTGCCGCTGCCCACCATGCAATCGTCGGCGGCAGGCTGAGGCTGGCCTTCGATGCGGCACTGTCGGCATCCGTGACCGGACTAAAGCAGCCTTTTGCCGCGCCGGCGCTGGTCTGGGACGTGGCGATCGGCCAGTCGACGCTGGTGACGCAGCGGGCGATCGCCAACCTCTTCTACCGCGGTCTGATCTTTCGCCGGGCGCCGGCGATCGGCGACAGTTTGAAGACCGTCACCACCATCATCGGGCTGCGGTCCGCCGCCGCCAGGCCGGGGCGTGCGTCGCGCGGCCTGGTCACCATGCGGATCGCCACCAGCGATCAGGAGGACCGACCGGTACTCGATTTCTGCCGGTGCGCGCTACTACCGGCCAGACAGGCAGGGGATGGTGCCGCGCAGGGCGAAACCGATCCGCCGCGATCCGAGTTCACGGGAGCGCCGGCGGCGATCGGCGGATGGAACCTCGACGCTTACCGCAAGGCGGTGCCTGGCCCGCATTTCAACGATCTCAGCGCCGGCACCATCCATCGCCTTGCCGGCGGCGATGTGGTGAGCAGCGCGCCGGAGCTGGCGCGGCTGACGATGAACCTGGCGACGATCCACCATGACCGCACCCAGACGGGGCAGCGCCTCGTCTATGGCGGCCATACGATCGGGCTGGCAGCGGCACAGTTGACCCGTGCACTGCCGTCGCTGGTCACCTTTTTGGGCTGGCAGGACTGCGATCATCTGGGGCCGGTGCACGAGGGCGACACGCTGCACTCCGAAATCGGCATCGGGCACTGCGAGCCTCTGCCCGGCGGCGGTGGGCTGGTGCATTTGCGCTCACTGGTGCGGGCGACCGCTTCCGATGGCGGGATTTCCGACGTGCTCGACTGGCGATCAGTGGGGCTGTTCGCATGAGCGGCGGCATTCTCGCCGGCCTTAGCATCGTCGAGGGCTCGGCCTTCGTGGCGGCACCGCTCGGCGGCATGACGCTGGCACAATTGGGGGCCGACGTGATCCGCTACGACCAGATCGGCGGTGGGCTCGACCATGGCCGGTGGCCAGTGGCGGACAACGGCCAGAGCCTGTTCTGGGCCGGCATGAACAAGGGCAAGCGTTCGATCCAGATCAACCTGCAGTCGCCCGAAGGGCAGGACGTCGTGGCCAGTCTGATCGCGAGACCGGGGCCGGGCAACGGCATCTTCCTGACCAATTTTGCGGCGCGCGGCGCCCTCTCCTACGAGGCCCTGAAGCACCGGCGCAACGACGTCATCATGATCGCGCTGACCGGCAACAATGATGGAACCAGCGAGGTCGACTATACCGTCAACGCGGCAACCGGCTTTGCCGAAATCACCGGCGCGCGCGGCGCCACGGAGCCTACCAATAGCGTGCTGCCGGCCTGGGACATCGCGATGGGCGAGATGGCGGCGGTGGGCGTGCTTGCCGCCGACCGCCACCGCAGCCGCACCGGCAACGGGTCATTGGTGAAACTGGCGCTATCGGACGTAGCGCTGGCCATGACCGGCAATCTCGGTCGGCTGGCGCAGGCCGAACTTGGAGGCAGTGCCGAAAAGGACGGCAACTATCTCTATGGTGCGTTCGGGCGGGATTTCCTCACCGCCGACGACCGCCGCGTCATGGTGATGGCGCTGACCGGCCGGCAATGGGCCGTACTGCTGCAGGCGACCGGGCTGGACACGGCAAAGCTCGCGGCAACAAGCGGCGCCGACCTCGACAGCGAAGGCGGGCGTTATGCGGCGCGCGAGGCGATCGCCGCCCTACTGGCGCCGTGGTTTTCGGCACGGAGCTTCGCCGACGTGCGGCGCATCTTCACGGCATCCGGCGTCTCGTGGGGGCCTTACCAGACATTCCGGCAATTATTGGTCGAGGATCCGCGCTGCTCGACGGACAACCCGATGTTCGCAAAGGTCGATCACCCCGGTCTCGGATCGCTGCTGACGCCGACTTCGCCACTGGATTTCTCCTCGGTGGAACGGCTTCCTGCAGTCCGCGCGCCCGTACTTGGCGAGCACACCGACGAGATCCTGACCGAACTGGGGTTGAGCGACGGCGAGATCGGAAGCCTGCACGACCGCGGCATCGTCGCCGGTCCGGCGACGGCTTGAGCCGCGAAGGCTTTAGCGCAATTCCAGGAAAGGTGTGAAACGGTTTTCCGTCCGGAATTGCGTAGAAACAAAGAGATAGAGCGGTTCGGCGTTTCCGTGAAACGATGAACCGCTTTAGCGAGGCGGCGGCGCCACGGATTCGCGGTAAACCAGCTTCGGCGGGATATCGATGACGACATCCTGCGGTTCGCGCCCCTGGATCATGGCTTCGAGCTCGACTACGGCGCGCGCGCCCATTTCGGCGAGCGGGGTAATGATGGCGGTCAGCGGCGGCGCGGTAAAGATGGCGTCCTCGCCGTCCAGCGTGACCACCGAAAGATCGTCCGGCACGCGCACGCCGCGCACACGGGCCGCCGCCAGCGCACCGATGCCGACCAGCATGTTGAAGGCGAAGACGCCGGTCGGGCGTTGCGCCTCATCGAGCAGCCTGTGCAAGGCATCGTAGCCACCGCGGCGCGAGACCGGGCCGGCGATTTCGACGACGGCCGGCAGGCCGGCAGCCTGGCAGACTTCGACGAAGCCATGGCGCCGGCGTCGCGAGGTGTCGAGTTCGGGCAACGCGCCGATGAAGCCGAGGCGCCGATGGCCGGCCTCGATCAGGGTCTGCGCGGCAAGCCGTCCCGAAGCCTGGTCGTCGACGGTGACGCTGCGGCCGATGCTGGAACGGCGGTTGACGAAGACGTGCGGCACCGGATTGTTCTCGATGGCAGCGATCATCTCGCTGGTTTCGGCGCTGACGGCGATGATCAGCCCGTCGATGCGGCGTTCGCTGACCAACCGCATATAGGCGGCGGCGGAGGTGCGCTCGTCCGCAACCTCGGCAATGAGCATGACGTAGCCGGACCGTTCGGCCTGGCGCATCGCACCATGCACCGTCTCGGCATAGATTGGATTGGTGAGGTCGGGCAGCAGAATGCCGAGTGCGCCGGTGCGCTGGGTGCGCAGGTTGCGAGCAAGCGCATGTGGGCGATAGTTGACCCGGCTTGCCTCGTCGATGATTGCTTGGCGCGTCTGCGGCCGCACGCTGATGCCGCCGTCGTTGAGCACCTTGGAAACGGTGGAAACGTCGACGCCGACAGTGCGGGCAATGTCCTTCAGCGTGGCGCGCCCCGGCGGGCTGATTGGCTTCAAAGGCTTCAGCCCTTTCCGTACATGGCGAGCAGTTGCGCGTCGGGCGCATAGCGGTAGCAGCGCGAGGTCAAGCCGCCATCGACGGCCAGCGACTGGCCGGTGACGAACGAGGCCTCGGACGAAATCAGCCACGAGACGGCGGCCGCGATCTCCTCCGGCTCGCCGATGCGCTCGAGCGGATGCTGAATCGACATTTCCTTTTCAGCCACCGCGCTGTCGGGGCTGTCGCGGATCACGCGTTGCACCAGCGCCGTACGGACGGCGCCGGGCGCGACCGCATTGGCGCGGATGCCGATCGGCCCGTATTCGACCGCGATATAGCGGGTCAGCGCATCGATGCCGGCCTTGGCCACATCATAGGCCGCCCACATGTTGAAGGCCGAGCGGCCATGCACCGAGGAGACATTGACGATCGAACCGGTCGCCCGGTCTCGAACCCACGTCCGGATGGCTTCGGACGAGCCCCAGAAATGCGACATCAGGTTGACGGCGAACAAACGCTCGACCTCGGGCTCATTGGGTTCATGCAGATTGCCCATCAAGGCGATGCCGACATTGTTGACCCATCCGCGCAACGGCGCGAGTTGTTCCGCCGCCTCGCGGGCGGCTTTCAGCACCGAGCGGTCGGATGCGTCGCCGCACACCGCATGATGGCCGTTGCCAAGCGTCTTGCCAAGCGCCTCGGCTGCCGCCCGGTCAAGTTCGAGGCCGACGACATTCCAGCCGTCGGCGGCCAATCGGATCGCTATGGCGCGTCCTATGCCGTCGCCCGCACCTGTCACGACAACGCTTCCCAGGCTCATCGACGACCTCCCTGTCGGTTCGGGCTTCGGATGCGCTGGAAGGCCGCCATTCAGTCGCCTGGCACATTGTTGTTTGCCAGCGTGTAGAGGCCGTGCGCGACAGCTGTCAAGCGCCTGCGCCCGAGACAATTTTCACCCATAGAGCACGGCATCGATAACACGACGTGTTTGTTCAAGCAATCGTTTGAGCGATCATTAAGCAATCGATTGACTATTTAGATCGCCGGATGCAATCTGCCGTCCGGACCGATGCAGTCCCGTCGGCAGAACAAAGAAGAAACTGGGGAGTGAGACATGAGCGGAAAAGAGCAGACGGATCACCCGCGGCCCGGCGAAAACGCCGCCGTGGATACAGGCGGCCTGACGCGCCGCGACCTGATGCAGCGCGCCGGCATGCTGGGCCTGGCAACGGCGTTTGGAGGACTTGGCGGCACCGTGCCGCTCTACGCCGCCGGTTTCGACATGAAGAAGTTCGCCGGCACCAAAATCAACATCCTGATGACCGGCGATGAGAACGACCATCGCGCGCTCGCCGACATGCTGCCGAAATTCGTCGAGGAGACCGGCATGGAACTGGAGATCACCTCGCCGGCACTCGGCGCGCTGATCGAAAAGACATTGCAGAACCTCAAGGCAGACAAATCCTCGTTCGAATTGATCGAGTATCTTGGGTTCCTGACGACCCAGCAGGTCGGCGGCGGCTATTACGAGCAGCTCAACGCCTATATCGACGATCCCGCAAAAACGCCGCCGGACTGGGATTTCGCCGATCTCATCCCGGCGGCGATGAAGAATGTCGGCATTTTCGACATGGCCTCCGGCACGGTTGGCAAAGGCAAGGACGTCTACGGCATACCCGGCCTGCATTCCGGGTCGGTCATCTATTTCTATCGCAAGGACCTGTTCGACGCGGCAGGCCTGCAGCCGGCCAAGACCTGGGACGAGTTCAAGGCTGCCGCCGAGAAGCTCAACACCGACGACGTGGCCGGTTGCTCCTTCATCGGCGCCAACGATTTCTCGCTCGCCGCGGTCGACTGGTACACTCGCTTCATCACCACTGGCGGCGTGCTGATGACCGGCAGCGCCAAGGAGAAGAATTTTAAGCCGCAGGTCAATTCCAAGGAAGGCATCGGCGCCTTGCAGATGCTGATCGACCTGCTGCCCTATGCGCCGAAGAATGTGACCAAATACGGCTTTGCCGAAAACGTCGACGGCTTCTCCACCGGCAAGATCGCGCAGATGATCTTCTGGTCTACAATTGCCGGGCCGATCCTGAACAGCGAGAATTCCATGGTCGCCGAGACCACCGCGACCACCCCGGTTCCTTCCGGCGACGGCAAGTCGCCGCGGGCAATCCAAGGCGGCTGGGGGGTCGGCATCCCGAAGAATATCGACCCGGCGAAGAAGGACGCCGCCTGGCTGGCGCTGACCTGGATCACCAGCAAGGCGGTGAACCGCTATTCCATCGAGAAATACAACATCGATGCGAACCGCACCTCGGCTTTCACAGATCCCGAGCTGGTGGCGAAGTTCCCCTACCTCAAGGACGCGCTGACGGCGATCGAGACGGCCGACACCATACCGACGTCGCTGATCCCGGAATTCTTTCAACTCAACGATGTCATGAACGTCGAGTTCAACGCGGCGCTGATCGGCACGCAAGATGCCAAGACTGCCTGTGAAAAAGTGCAGACCCAGTGGGAGGCGATCTTGCGGAAGGCAGGCCACCTTGCCTGATCGGTGCCCGCGCGGATCGCTGTGGATGTGATTTTCGATGAGCCTTGCGACAACCGCCGCCACCCAGACGAAATTCGTCTTCGGCACACGTGACGAGCCGGGGAGAGCCGTGTGGCTGCTCCTCGGCCCGTGCCTGCTTTACCTGATCGTCTTCAGCATTTATCCGCTGTTCCACAGCCTGCGCCTGTCGCTTACAGATTTGACCGCCGCGACCGGCACCGGCAATTTCGTCGGCCTCGCCAATTACCGTGCCCTGCTGGTCGATCCGCTGTTTTGGAACGCCGCCATGAACAGCGCCATCATGGTGTTTTTCTCGGTTTCCATCCAGGTCGTGCTCGGCGTCGCACTGGCGATGTTCTTCAACCTGCAGCTGAAGGGCGCCTGGATCGTGCGCGGCATCCTGTTGCTGCCGATGCTGATGACGCCGATCATCGTCGGGGTGATGTGGCGCGCCCTGCTCAATCCGGACTGGGGGCTGGTCAACTGGGCGATAAAGCAGATCGGACTGACGCCACCCGACTGGCTGGGCTCGGTCGGCATGTCGATGGTGACGGTGATCCTCGTCGACTGCTGGCAATGGACGCCATTCGTCTTCATCATCGTCTTTGCGCGCCTGCAGGCGCTGTCGCAGGATGTCTTCGAAGCCGCCCAGGTCGACGGCGCCGGCCCATTCGTCACCTTCCGGCGCATCACGCTGCCGATGCTGACGCCGGCCATCGTCTTCGCCGCCGTGTTCCGCGCCGTCGATGCTTTCCGTTCGTTCGACCTGATCTACGGGCTGAGCTATGGCGGGCCAGCGCGCAGCACGACGACGCTGTCCTTTTTCTCGTTCCAGAACGGCTTCCAGTTCCAGAATTACGGCTATGCCGCGGCGGTCGCCTACATGATGCTTTTGATCCTCGCCGTCGGCACGACAGTGATGCTCAGATACGTCCAGATCCGGCCCGGGAACTCGCGATGAAGATCCGCCCGGGCCGGGTCATCGCCTACCTCTTCCTCATCGTGCTCGGCATCTTCGGCGCCGCGCCCTTCCTCTATCTGGCGGTGCTGTCTACCAAGAAGCGCATCGAGATCCTGGCGCAGGTGCCACCGACGCTCAACCTCAACTGGACGCAGATCGTCAAGAACTACAATGAGGTGCTGTTCAGCCAGGGGATGCTGGCCTTCACCCTCAACTCCATCATCGTGGTCGGCATCGCAACCGCAGCCGCGATTCTGATCGGCACGCCGGCGGCCTATGCGTTTTCAAGGCTGCGCTTCAAGCGTAGCGAGCAGCTGGCAAGCACCATCCTGTCGATGCGCTTCATGCCGCCGATCGCGGTCGCCATTCCGCTGTTTCTGATGGTCAAGACGGCCGGCCTGCAGGACAGTTATCCGGGCCTGATCCTGCCCTATATCGCCTTTTCGCTGCCGCTCGTGGTGTGGATCATGATCGGCTTCTTCGACGAAATCCCGAGCGAGATCGATGAAGCGGCGATGATCGACGGCTGCACGCGCGTCGGTGTGCTGTGGCACGTCATGCTGCCGATCGTGCGGCCGGGCCTGGTGACGGCAGCGCTGTTCGGCGCGCTGTTCATCTGGAACGAGTTCCTGGTCGCACTCTACGTCATCGACAGCCGTGCCTTCCAGACCATATCGCTGGGTGCCGCGACCCTGGTCAGCGCGCAGCGACCGATCGACTGGAACATCGCCGCGACGGTCGGCGTCGTCACTGTCATCCCGATCCTCCTCTTCTCGCTTTTCGTCCAGCGCTACATCGTGCGCGGACTAACCGCAGGGGCCGTGAAATGAAGAACGATCTTTCGCCGGAACTGGTGACGGACAATCTCGGATGGCCGGAAGGGCCGACCGTGATGCCGGACGGCAGCCTGGTCTTCGTCGAAAGCTACCGCAGCCAGCTGACCATCGTTGGCAAGGACGACAAGGCAAGGCAATTCGCCTATGTCACCGGCGCGCCGAACTCCTGCGTGCTTGGCTCCGACGGCGCGCTCTATGTCTGCCAGAACGGCGGCACCGTCGGTCCGTGGCGCGCGCCTGAGATGACCGTGCCATCGATCCAGCGGGTGCGGCCGGGCGCCGGGCCGGAAATTCTGGTGACCGAGGTCGAGGGCGTCAAACTCAATGGCCCGAACGATCTGGTCTTTGCGCCGGATGGTACGCTGGTCTGGACCGACCCCGGCACCTATAATCCCGCCAGTCCCGACCCGAGCTACATTTTTGCGCTGGCGCCGGACGGCAAGGCGACAATCAAGGTGGCCTTCCCAGAACCGGTGTTTCCGAACGGCATCGTCGTCGAGGCCGACGGCTCGATCGTCTGGGACGAATCTTACACCGGCCGTGTCAGGCGACTGAAGGGCGACGGCAGCATCGAGGATCTCGGCCGCATGCCGGGGGATAACCCGATCCTCGACGGCATGACGATCGCCGCCGACGGTTCGCTGCTGGTCACGGATCTGGTCGGCGGCGGCATCCATGTCGTCGCCCGCGACGGCGCCATCAAGGGCTTCATCAAGTGCGGCGGCGCGCCGACCAATCTCGCCTTCGATGGCGAGACGCTGTGGGTGACCGACGCCAGCGTGCTGGCATCGAGCGACAAACCGTCCTATGCCGGGCGCCTGTGGCGGCTGAAAGTGCCGGGCGGCGGCGCCCCGACCTACAAAGGCACGATCAAAATGGCAGCGGAGGCGGGCGCATGAGCCCGCGCGAACCGTTTCCCGGACTTTCCTATCAAGGCAAGGTCGCCTTCATCACCGGCGGCGGCTCGGGCATAGGCCGCGAGACGGCGCTGACACTGGCCGATCTCGGCGCCGATGTCGCCATCCTCGACTGGACCGCGGGCGCTGCTGCAGACACCGCCAGGCAGGTCAAGCACATCGGTCGGAAAGCGATCGCCTTCGAAGGCGATGCCGGTCATGAGAAGACCGTCGCCGATGCCTTTGCGGCGACGCGCAAGCAGCTTGGCGAAATCGATGTCGCCGTGGCCTGTGCCGGCGTGCTCGGCGTCGGCGGGCCGGTGTTCGAGACCTCGGTCGAGGATTTCGAGCAGGTGATGGGCGTCAACGTGCGAGGCTCATTCCTGGTGGTGCGCGAGGCGGCCAAGGGCATGCGCAAGCAAAAGAGCGGCGCCATCGTGCTGCTCTCCAGCCTCGATGGGCTGCAGGCCGAGCACGGCATGTTCTCCTACTGCGTGTCGAAGGGAGCGCTGCTCAACCTTGCCCGCGCGGCGGCGCTCGACCTGGCGCGGGACCGGGTCACGGTCAATTGCGTCTGCCCGAGCGTGACCGATACGCCGCTGCTGGCCGGACGGCTGGCAGCGCTGCCGAATGGCGACGAGATCCTCGCCTCCTACGCCGAGCGGCATCCGCTCGGCCGGGTGCTGACACCGCGTGACATCGCAGCGGCGATTGCGTTCGTCGCCTCGCCCATAGCCAATGGCATTACAGGCGCTGCCATTCCGGTCGATGCAGGCATCGGTGCCACATGGGACAATTTTCGCGACCCGGCCTGGATCAAGGGCTGATCTTGACATCCGGAACCTGAGGTCTTCGGTATCAAACAGGCCCGCAGCGCCCACGACAAGGGACGTCATGGTCGTTTGGAGTAGATGGGCGCCGGGAGCAATCCGGCCGACGCAGTCCAGGAATCGCCTGCCTGAAAAATATCACGCAAACTGATGCAATCTGATGGTAGGGCTGATGGCGCCTGCGGATGCGCCAACTACCACTGGCAGATGAAGGCTTGCCATCGATCGAAAAAGGGGATGCTCTGATGCACCCAGGTCGACGCTGGCAGAATACGATCGCGGTTTTTGCCGCGCACGGTTTTTCGCCGCGATCGTCGTGGGAGGAGGAGTTCGGTTCAAATGGGAGGAAATCAAATGCTGACGAGGCTAAGACTGCTTGTACTTGGCTTGGTGGTGGCGCTGGCCATTCCGGCCGCGGCACAGGCCAAGACATTCTACTGGATTTCGCATGGCGGCCCGGCCGATCCGGTCTGGACCTACTTCCTTGCCGGCGCCAAGCAATGGGCGACGGACACCGGCAATACCGTCAACACCTCGTTCCACAATGGTGACGTGGCGTCGCAGCAGGAAGCCGTTCGCGCCGCAATCGCCGCCAAGGCCGACGGCATCACCACCACCAGCCCCGATCCGGGCAGCCTTGTCGAGATCGTCAAGGAAGCGCGGGCGGCGAACATCCCGATCATCAACTTCAACACGCCCGACCCGAAGGCGGATTTCAACGCCTATGTCGGCGGCGACAACGTCACCTTCGGCAAGCATTGGGCGCAGTATCTGGTCGACAAGGGCCTGGTGAAGAAGGGCGACTTCGTCTGGATGCCGGTCGAAATTCCCGGCGCCACCTATGGCGTCCAGGAAGAGGAAGGCATCAAGAGCGTCTTCGAGCCGCTCGGCATCACTTATGAAATCACCGAAGCGACGCTCGACCAGGCCGAAGTGATCAACCGCATGGTCGATTACCTCACCGCCAACAGGGCCAAGGTCAAGGCGGTCATCGGTCTCGGCGACCTTGTCACCGGTTCGATCAAGCGAGTGTTCGACCAGGTCGGCGTCAAGCCGGGCGAAATCCCGGTTGTCGGCTGGGGCAACTCGCTCGATACCACCCAGGAAGTGCTGAACGGCTACGTCAATGCCGGCCAGTGGCAGGATCCGCAGGCGACCAGCTACGTCGCGCTCTCGCTCGCCAACATGGCGGCGAGCGGCATTCCGCCCGGCTTCGACGTGATCACCGGCGCGCTGTACGAGAAGGACACCGCGGCAGTCTACGACAAGATCCTGTCCGGCAAATAAATCCGCGATCGAGTTGGTCACGGCCGCTCCGGCGGCCGTGGCTGTCTCATCATTCCGCCGAAGCCGGTTGCCGTCTCGGCCAGTTCCAATCCTATCGCGGGTCCAAGGTGGAAAATCGTTCCCTTATCCAACGCTCGATCGCGCGGCCAGAGTTCGGGCCTTTCGTGCTGCTTGTCGTCGAGATTGCCGTGTTCTGGGGCATCAATCACGACTTCCTGTCGCCGCAGAACATCTCGAACACGCTGGCCTTCACGGTCGAACTCGGGCTGATCGCGCTGGCGATGACACTGCTGATGACATCGGGCGAATTCGACCTCTCGGTCGGCTCGGTGTTCGGCTTCTCGCCGGTCCTGATGTGGACGCTGTTCAACAGCGGTCTCACCTCGCTCGAAGCCGCCTTCGCCGTTGCCCTGGTGGTTGCCGCCTTCATCGGGCTGGTCAATGGCTGGTTCGTGACGCAGCTCAAGATCCCGTCCTTCCTGGTGACGCTGGGCATGCTGCTGGTGGTGCGCGGCACCGCTTTGTTCGTCACCAACGGGTTTCCGCAGCGGACCTGGAGCGCCGAGGGGAGCTGGCTGGCGGAAGCCCTGGTCGGCGATTTCTTCATCGGGCCGTTCCGTATCTATATGTCGCTGTTCTGGTTCATCGCGGCCGCCGTCGCGCTCGGCTACGTGCTGACGCAGAGCCGGATCGGCAACTGGATCCAGGCGGCCGGCGGCAACCCGAGTGCCGCAAGGGCGCGCGGCGTCAATGTCAGCGGCGTCAAGATCGGCCTGTTCATCCTGTCGTCGATCCTGGCCTCGCTTGCCGGCGTCATCAGCTCGCTGCGCACCTCGGCGGCCAACCCCAACAGCGGCACCGGCTACGAGCTCGAAGTCATCGCCATGGTGGTGATCGGCGGTACGGCGCTGACCGGCGGGCGCGGCACCATCATCGGCACAGTGCTCGGTATCCTGATCCTGCGCGTGATGCGCAATGGCATCGTGCTGATCGGTGTGCCGGGCCTTGCCTACAACATCTTCATCGGCGCTATCATCCTCGGCATGATGGCGCTCCACTCCTGGCTGGAACGCCGGCATCAGGCAGGGACTTGAGACGATGGTCGAGCCGCTGATCCGCATGACGAACATCCGCAAGTCCTATGGCCGCGTTCAGGCGCTGGTTGATGCCAATTTCCATGTCAACGAAAGGGAGATCGTCGGACTGCTCGGCGACAATGGCGCCGGCAAGTCGACGCTGATCAAGGTGCTGTCGGGCGCGGTCCCGCTGACCAGCGGCGACATCTTCATCCGCGGCAAGAGGGTAAATTTGCGCAGCACCAGCGACGCCATCGCCCACGGCATCGAGACGATCTACCAGGACTCGGCGCTGGTGACGCAACTGTCGATCGCCCGCAACCTGTTCCTTGGACGCGAGCCGATCAAGCCGCCGCGTTTCCTCAACCGCATGGACCAGGAGGCGATGAACGTGGTTGCCCGCGACCTGCTCAAGCAGGTCGGCATCTCGAAGAACATTCCGCCGACGACGCCGATCGGCTCGCTCTCCGGCGGCGAGCGGCAGGCGGTGGCGATTGCACGCGCCATGCATTTCGACAGCGACCTCATCATCCTCGACGAGCCGACCAACAATCTCGGCGTCGCCGAAACGCAAGGCGTTCTAAGCTTCGTGCGCAGCGCCCGCGATTCCGGCCATTCCTGCATCTTCATCGCCCACAACATCCACCACGTCTTCCAGGTGGTCGACCGCATCGTCGTCATGCGCCGCGGCAAGGTGGTCGCCGACGATATCGACCCGAAGAAGACCAGCGTCGCCGAAGTCGAACGCGTCATCACCGGCATGTCGGACAAGGAGATCCACGACGCGCTGGTCGAGCGCACAAAGCGGCACGACTGACCGCCGGCTGACCGCCGAGGCACTGGATCGCATCGCCACATGGTTGCGAGATGAAAGCCACCGTTTCGGATATTGCCAGGAGCTGCGGCCTGTCGACCGCGACGGTCGACCGTGTGCTCAACAACCGGCCGGGGGCGAGTGCCGCCAACCGGCAGCGCGTAATGGAGGCGGCCAAGCAGCTCGGCTATCTGCCGGTTGTCGACCAGGTCGCGTTGCCCTCGCGGCCGGCGCATCTCGAATTCTTCCTGCCGATCGGCAGCAATGCCTTCATGGCCGATCTGGCCAGGCACATCGAGGATTATGCGGCGCGCCTGCCGCTGGTCGCCTCCTGCCGCATCCATAAGCTCACCGGCATTTCGCCGAGCGCCTTACAGACAGCCGTCGAAAACCTCTCCCTCAAGGCGAACGGGGTCGGCGTCATTGCCGTCGATCATCCAAGGACGCGCAACATCTTGCGCGAGATCGTCGAGGCCGGCATCCGCCTAGTCACGCTGGTGTCCGACGTTCCGGGCGCGCCCCGCTCGGCCTATGTCGGCATCGACAACCGGGTGGCGGGCCGCACCGCGGCGCTGCTGATGGGACGGTTCCTCGGCGGCCGCAAAGGCCATCTGGCGATGGTGGTCGGCTCACGTTCCTATCGCGGCCACGAGGAACGCGAAATGGGCTTTCGCTCCGTGCTCGGCGAGGAGTTCCCCAATCTGACCGTCACCAGTGCCGTCGAGATCAACGACGAGCCGGAGGTCAGTTACACCGCGACCATGAAGGCGCTGCACAACGAGCCGGAGCTGCTCGGCATCTACTGTATCGGCGCCGGACGATCAGGCGTGGCGAAAGCGTTGCTCGAAGCCAGACCGCAGAAAAAGCCGGTGTTCATCTGCCATGATCTGACGCGCGAAACGCGCGGCTATCTCATCGACGATCTGCTCGACGTCGTCATCGACCAGAATGCCAGGCTGATCGCCGAACAGTCGGTCATTCGCCTGCTCGGCTCGATCGCCTCGTCGGCGCCCTATCTGACGCGGAAATTCATCGAGCCGCGCCTGATCTTCAAGGAAAATGTCCCGGTGCAGTGATGCCGCGCGAGGGCGGTGTTCGCTCGGCCTCGATCGTTAAAATTCGGTTGATACCGCAAATCTGCACATCAGCTATGCAACTTTTGTGGTTGCCGAATCATTGGGCAACCAGTAAGTTCATAAGCGTCGGCCATCTACTCCTCCCAGATGCGATGCCGACGTTGAATTCGGTGCACCTCCTCCCGCACCGCATTCGAAAATCAAGCCCGCTGCCACCTCCTCCCGGCAGCGGGCTTTTTTCGTTCCGGCTCTGAGGTATCGGCCAAGGCTGGGGCCATGACTATCACCGGGACGAGTACCGATCCGCGAATCGATGGGCCTTCGCTGAGATCGCCACGGCATTTCCGGGCGGAATCCTGTCACACTTGTCACTCTCACCAATTCGCTGCCGGCCCTATCTTGCCCTCACAACCAACAAGCAATACGCCGCGCAAGGAATGGCGCGGCGGCAGACGGAGAAGTGTGGTGACGACACATCCGAATGGGACGAAAGAGCGCTCGGCGGCGCGGCTCGTAACCAACGAGCTGTCAATGGTTTCGCCGCTTGCGAGACTATCTGGCCCTGAAAGAAGTGATCAGGCCTTCCGCCATGCGGACGAACTGCGCGCTCGGGCCTTCGGCGCCGACGCTTTGCAGGCTGACACGGGCGCCCTCGAGCAGAAGCGACAGCGTGTCGGCGAGAAGTTCGGCCTGGCCGATGCCGGCATCGCGACACAGCGAGACCAGCCGCTCGCGCTGCGCTTCCTTGAGTTCCTTGATCACTTGCCTTGCCGGATGATCGGTCTCGCTCAGCTCGATGGCGGCGTTGGCCATGTCGCAACCGCGACGATCCGACATCAGGCAATCGGCCGCCATCCGGACCCAGGCGTGCAGTTGCGCCAGTTTGTCGCCCGGATTCTCGGCCTCGAACTTTTCCCACATCGCGTTGGCGCTGCAGGCGGTCGCCCGCAGACATTCGATGATCAGGTCGTCCTTGGACTCGAAATGCCGGTAGAGCGTCATCTTGTTGGTACCGGCGGCCTCGGTGATGGCGTCGATGCCGACGCCGCGAATGCCATGCTTGTGAAACATGTCCCGTGCCGTCTCCAGGATCCTGTCCCGGGGGCGAACACGCTCCACAACACCGTCTGTCATCAAAACCTCCGTGATTGCGTTTCCCGAAATTCCCTCGGTGCACCTCTTGACTAGGGTGTTACCGGTCTGTAACGTTAGAGATGTTACTTACCTGTAACACCCGCATTGCATCATGTCAAACTCGCAAGTGCCGGCCATCAGCCCCGCCCAATCGGCAAGGGGACGAACCGCACCTTACGGCCTCGGCCGGCGAGCAAGAGAACACCCGATCCGCGGCCTGCCGCGGATCGCCAAAAACCAGGAGCCGCTTCGATGTCGCAGCGCAATGATCTGACGATCGATGAAGTTGTGAAGGATCCGATGATCCGCATGCTGATGAAGGCCGACCGCGTCGACCCGCGGTCTTTCGAGGCGATGCTGCGTGCGCTGGCGGACGAGCAGGCCGAGCGCCGCAACGCGCCGCGTCGCCCGCTGCAAGATTTCGGCTTTCTCGAAGATTCCGGCTCAACGCGCAGCCGGCGACTGTCCAGGGTGGCCAGGGCCTTTGGCCGGGCCAGAGCATCGGGCGAGGCGTGCATCTCATGGTAAACTTCTTCATTCATCGTCCGATCTTTGCGTCGGCGATCGCCATCATCATGGTGCTCGCCGGGGGCATTTGTTATTTTCTGCTGCCCGTCTCGCAGTTTCCCGACATCACGCCGCCCCAGGTCGTGGTCAGCGCCCACTACCCGGGCGCCAGCGCGCAGGTTGTCGCCGACACGGTGACGACGCCGCTCGAACAGCAGATCAACGGCGTTCAGGGCATGACCTATATGTCGTCGTCGAGCTCCAATGACGGCTCCTCGACGATCACCATCACTTTCGAGGTCGGCTATTCCCTGAGCACCGCCGCCGTCGACGTCCAGAACCGCGTTTCGCAGGCGGCTTCCTCGTTGCCGGCCATCGTCAACCAGGGCGGCGTGACGATCAAGAAACAGAACCCGAACTTCGTCCTGATCGTCGACCTCACCTCCCCGGACGGCTCCGTCAACCCGGTCACTTTGAGCAATCTCGCCTACCTGCAGGTGGTCGATCCGCTGAAGCGCCTGCCTGGCGTCGGCGACGTGCAGATCTTCGGCGAGCGGCGCTATTCGATGCGCGTTTGGCTCGATCCCGACAAGCTCGCCAATCTCGGCATCACCGCCGTCGACGTGCAGAACGCCGTCGCCGAGCAGAACGTCCAGGTGGCGGCCGGCAAGATCGGGCAATCGCCGGCTCCGGCCGGCACCGCTTTCGAGATGCAGGTCAACGCCGTCGGCAGGCTGAGCGACCCCAAGGAGTTCGGCGACATCGTCGTGCGGGCCAATACCGCCAACGGCTCGTTGGTGCGGCTCCGCGACGTTGCGCGCATCGAGCTCGGCGCGCTGCAATATTCGTCGTCGGCCTTCTTCGGCAAGGACCCGACGGTGGTGCTCGCGGTCTACCAGATGCCGGGCTCCAACGCGCTCGATCTGCAGCAGCGCGTCAAGGACAAGATGCAGGAGCTGTCGGCCCGCTTCCCGAAGGGGGTCAGCTATGCCATGCATTACGATACGACACGTTTCGTATCGGCGTCTATGCATGACGTGCTGATCACGCTCGGCGAGGCGCTGGTCCTGGTCGTCGCGGTGGTGTTCATCTTCCTGCAAAGCTGGCGCACCACGATCATCCCGACGATCGCGATTCCGGTGTCGCTGGTGTCGACATTAGTCGTCATGTACATGTTCGGCTTCTCCCTGAACATGCTCAGCCTGCTCGGCATGGTGCTGGCGATCGGCCTCGTCGTCGACGACGCGATCGTCGTCGTCGAGAATGTCGAACGCCAGCTCGAGGCCGGCCTCAAACCGCTGGCTGCCACGCGTACGGCGATGGCCGAGGTCACCGGACCGATCATCGCCACGACCGCCGTGCTGATGGCCGTGTTTGTGCCGGTTGCCTTCATCCCCGGCGTTTCCGGCCGGCTCTACAACCAGTTTGCCCTGACAGTCGCGATCTCCTTCGGCATCTCGGCCTTTGTCTCGCTCACGCTTACTCCGGCGCTCAGCGCGGCGTTCCTGCGCCACCGGCCTGAAACGCAGTTCGTGCTGTTCCGCTGGTTCAACATGGGCTTCGAACGGCTGTCGCATGCGTATGCGAATGGCGTGCGCATTCTCATCCGTCTGCGCTGGATCATGCTTGGCCTGTTCGCGGCCGGACTTGTCGCGACCTACTTCGTCTGGCAGCGCCTGCCCTCGACCTTCCTTCCGGTCGAGGACCAGGGCTACTTCTTCGTCGTTATCCAGCTCCCCGACGGGGCCTCGCTGGAACGCACCGATGCAGTGGCGCAAAAGGCACGCGATATCCTGCAGAACACGCCCGGCGTCGACATTGTCGGCTCGATCAGCGGCTTGAACTTCCTGACCAGTGCCGCGCAGTCGAACTCGGCGGTCGAATTCGCCATCCTGAAGCCATGGGACGAACGCGGCCCCGACCAGAGCGCCTCGAAGCTCGTCGCCGACGTGCGCAACAAGCTGCTGCAAATTCCGGAGGCTTTTGCGCTGAGCTTCGACCCGCCTTCGATCCCGGGCATCGGCACCACCGGTGGCTTCGAGTTCCAGGTCGAGGATCTGACCGGCCGCGGCAGCGTGGCGCTCAACGATGCGACGCAAGCTGTGATTGCCGAGGCGCGCAAGCAGCCGGAGCTCAACCCACAGCAATTGTTCTCGTCGTTCTCGACCTCGACGCCGCAGTTCAACTACGATCTCGATCGCGCCAAGGCAAAGCTGCTCGGGCTCAACCTGCCGGACGTCTTCAACACGCTGCAGATCTATCTCGGCTCGCTTTATGTGAACGACTTCAACCTGTTTGGCCGCACCTTCCGGGTGACGATCCAGGCCGACAAGGACTCTCGAGCCGGTCCGGCCGACATTTCGCGGCTCTATGTCCGCAATGCGTCGGGTGGCATGGTGCCGCTGAGCACGCTGGGCAAGCTTGTGCCCATCGTCGGCCCCGAGACCGTGCCGCACTACAACAACAATGCGTCGGCCCTGATCAATGGCGGCGCCGCCCCCGGCTTTTCGTCCGGCCAGGCGGTGGCGGCAATGGAACGTGCCGCTGCCACGGCGTTGCCGAGAGATTTCGGCTACGAATGGACCGGCATCACCTATCAGGAGCTCAAGGCGGGATCGATCGCATCCGTCGTCTTCGGCCTCGCCATCGTCTTCGTTTTCCTCATCCTTGCCGCGCAATATGAGAGCTGGGCGATGCCGTTCATGGTGCTGCTGGCGGTGCCGCTCGCATTGTTCGGTGCGTTCGTCGTGCTGTGGCTGCGCGGCATGCAGATCGACGTCTACTCGCAGATCGGCTTCGTCATGCTGATCGGACTGGCGGCCAAGAACGCGATTCTGATCGTCGAGTTTGCCCGGCGCCGGCGCGAAGAAGGCCTCAGCATCGTCGACGCCGCGATGGAAGCGGCGCGGCTGCGGCTGCGGCCGATCCTGATGACCGCCTTCGCCTTCATCCTCGGCGTGCTGCCGCTGATGTTCGCCACAGGTGCGGGTGCCGCAAGCCGGCAGTCGATCGGCACCACCGTCTTTGGCGGCATGGTCGCAGCGACCATCCTGTCGCTGGTGTTCGTGCCGGTCTTCTATGCGGTGATCGAGCAGCTGCGCGAGCGCCGCAGCGAGAGCGAACCGGTCTCCGAAACGACTGAACAACCAACCGCCGAACCCGCCTTCGAGCCATTGGCCGAAGCGGCTGAATAGGACTGGAGAATCGATCATGCGTAAATGGAAAATCGCGCTGGGAACGGCCGTCGCCCTTGGGGCGATTTCGATAGCGAGCGTTCACTTGCTCGACATGGGCAGTCTCAGCCTCAACGCCGGCACGGCCGGGGCGGCGACACCCAAGCCGGAAGCCTTTGTCATGCCGGTGCCGGTGGTGAGCGTCGTCAAGAAGACGATCCCGATCTATCTCGACTACGCCGCCCGGGTAGAGCCGATCCGCAGCATTACGCTGCAGGCGCGCGTGCCGGGCTATCTGCAGGAGCAGGTCGCCACCGACGGCGGCGATGTTGCAAAGGGCGACCTTCTCTACAAGATCGCCCCGGAGGATTTCCAGGCTGCCCTGGAGCAGGCGAAGGCGCTTATCCAGCGCGACACGGCAACACTCGACTATGCGCGCTCCAATCTCGGGCGCGGCAGCGAGCTCGCCAAGAGCGGCTATCTCGCCAAGGACGTGTTCGACCAGCGCACCAGCACCTTGCGCGAGGCTCAGGCCTCGCTCGCCGTGAACCAAGCCGCCTTGCGGACCGCCGAGCTCAATTTGAGCTATACCGAAATCCGTGCCCCGTTCGCGGGACGCATCGGACGCAGCCAGGCTTCCGTCGGAACGCTGGTCAGCGTTGCCGGCACGGTGCTCAACTCGCTGGTGCAGCTCGATCCGATCTACGTCACCTTCAATCCGAGCGAAACGGACCTGACCCAGATCGAGGAAGCTCGGGCTGCGGGACCGATCAGTGTCGACGTCCTGCTTCCCGGTGAAACCGAACCGCGCCAGAAGGGCGATCTTACCTTCATGGACAACACAATCGATCGCTCGACCGGCACGATCACGGCACGGGCGACGGTCGGCAACGGCAAATTCACGCTGCTGCCCGGGCAGTATGTCCGCGTCCGGCTGCACGTCAAAGAGCAGCCCGATGCGCTGATGGTGCCGCAGACGGCACTCGGCTCAGGCCAGCTCGGCAAATACCTCTATGTCGTCGGCAAGGACAACACCGTCGACCAGCGCATCGTTTCGCTCGGACCGACCAATGGCGATCAGGTGGCCATCTTGAGCGGCGTAGCCGAAGGCGACCAGGTGATCACCGGCAATCTGCAGAAGATCGGCCCGGGAATGCCGGTCTCGCCGCTACCCCAGAAACCGGCCACCTGATAACCCCCATCAGGTCCGGTCCCGCGGCGCCCTCGGCTCCCACGCCGAGGGCGCCGTTTTCTTGCTGAGCAGGGTCGGCAAGATTGGCCTCATCGGCGCACTCGGCCTTGGCAGGAGCCATGAAGGCGCAAATAGAGCGGGCCGTGACGTACCCATCTGCCGCAAGCTGCAGGCCAGCGGAGAACCTGAACCCGCAATTACCCTCTTGTTAGATTGTCGACAATCTGCTTGTGTAGCTTTTGGTCTCCTGGAGCACCGAATGGCGAAGCTGGATTTCAGTCCGATCGCGGATACGACACGCCGGGCCGAGATCGTGGCGCTGCTCCGGCGCGCGATCCTGACCGGCCAGTTAGAGCCAGGACAAAAACTCAACGAACTCAGGATTTCCGAGCAGATGCGGGTGAGTCGTGCGCCGCTGCGTGAGGCGATGCGCGAGCTGGTGCAGGAAGGCATCCTGACCAGCATCCCCTACGCCGGAACCTTCGTCATCGACGTTACCGCCAAGGACATCGACGATGCCTATTCGCTCAACAAGGTGCTGGACGAATTCGCCATCGAGCGGACCTGGCCGCTTCGCGACCAGCGCTTCTTCGACGAGATCGACCGGCGGCATGCGGCGGTGAAGCAGGCGACGCGCGAGTTGGACACGACGCGGCAGATCGAAACGGCGCTGCAACTGCATGGACTGATCCACGAATGGGCCGACAACTCGGTGCTGCTGGAAACCTGGCAGCGGCTGGCCAGCCGGCTGCAGATGTATTTTGCGCTGCACCAGCGGGCCCGCAACGAGCCGGTGCCTGCCGAAGACGCTCACGAAACCTATGTGCAGTTGCTCCAGGGCAGCGACATGCGCGCTGCCCAGCGCCACGCCAAGGAGCATATCGATTTGGATTTCGAGGAACTGCTCGCCTATGCGCGCGAGTTGGAAGAGCGTGGCTCAAAGGGCGCCGGCGCGGATCGTGCCGGCCTAACGCGCAATCGGCCCAAAGGCGGCTGAGCCCGACAAGTTTGGCGGTCATCCCGGAACACAGACAACGGACAGAAGACGTGCAGATCAAAACCATCAAAGCCTACCATGTCGTGCAGCCCTTTGTGGACGGACCTTACCGGATGTCGAAGGGGCGCGTCGCCGATGCGTTCGACGCTGTGATCGTCGCCGTCACCGCAGATAGCGGGCTCACCGGCTGGGGCGAGATGGCGCCGCTCGGCAATTTTTACTCGCCGGCGTTCGCCGCCGGCACGCGCGCCGGCGTCGTCGAGATCGCGCCGCATCTCATGGGCCATGACCCACGCGGGCTTGCCGGGATCAACAGGCTCATGGATACGGTGTTCAAGGGCCATCCCTACGTCAAGTCGGCGCTCGACATGGCATGCTCGGATCTCGCGGCGCGCGCCGCCGACGTGCCGCTGGTTACGTTGCTTGGCGGACGCGAGAGCGAGACGGCCGAACTCTACAAGGTCGTCACCCATGGCACGGTCGACGCGATGGCTGCACTTGCCAAGCGCATCGTCAAAGACGGCTTTCATCGACTGCAGGTCAAGGTCGGCGGCAACGTCCATGACGACATCGAACGCGTCACAGCCGTCGCCGCCGCGGTGCCGAAGGGCACCGTCATCTTCTGCGACGCCAATGCCGGCTGGACGCCTTACCAGGCACGCCAGTTCGTGGATGCGACGCGCACCATCGACTACACGTTCGAACAGCCCTGCACGACGATCGACGAATGCATGTCGGTGCGCCGCTCGCTTGACAAACCGATGGTGCTCGACGAATCCGTCGCCTCGCTGGACGACATGCTCGACATCCACCGCAAGCGCGCTGCCGACGGGCTGACGCTGAAGATCTCGCGGCTCGGAGGAGTGACCAAAACGCGCCAAATCCGCGACCTCGCCGTCGATCTCGGCTTCATGATCACCGTCGAGGACACTGGCGGCGCCGAGATCGACACATCGGCCATGGCGCATCTGTCGCTGTCGACGCCCGAGGAGCGCCGGCTGCACGCCATCGCCTTCCACGAATGGGTGACGGTGCGCACCGCATCCAATATGCCGCCGGTCTCGGGCAGCCGCATGGGCATTCCGGACGGGCCGGGACTTGGCATCGATGTCGTTCCCGACCTGCTCGGCGCGCCCTTCTTCGAGATCGGCAGCTGAGGTAGAGACCGCGCCACCTCAAGGCAACGTCGAGCAACCCGCATCGGTCGGCGCCGTCCGGCTATCTGCAGAGGTCGTGCCCTGACCGGCAGCTGACCCCAAGCGATCGGCCATTCCAGAGCGGGAATGTCCCAATTGCAGGTTGAAATATTTTTCATTTGGAAATAGGAATGTTCAAAACGTTGATTTGGACGCTGCGGCGCGTCAAGAACTGGAGGAAGCGACATGTCCCATCCGCAATTTGCAGCGGAACTTCTGCAGCGCGCTGAACAGCAGGGGCCGATCACCATCGGGCTTGCCGGCGCCGGTCAGATGGGCACCGACATCGTCGTCCAGGTGGCACTGATGCCGGGCATGCGGATCGGCGCTATTTCCGAGGTCAGGCCGCAGGCAGCGATCGACGCGGCGCTGCTCGCTGGCCACGACCGTTCCGACATCGTCCAGGCCGGAAATGCGGCGGCGATCGACCGCGCCATCGAGGCCGGCAAGATTGCGGTGACCGAAGATTTGCACGCGCTGGCGGCGGCCGGCCGGATCGACGTCATCATCGACGCGACGGGCAATCCCAATATCGGCACGCTGTTCGCGCTGGAAGTGATGAAGAACGGCAAGCACATCGTCATGCTCAATGTCGAGGCCGACATCACGATCGGCCGCTTCCTCAAGGACGAGGCACGCAAGGCCGGCGTCGTCTATACCGGTGCCGCCGGCGACGAGCCGGCCTGCACGCTGGAGATCATCGGCTTTGCCAAAAGCCTCGGCTTCAACATCATCGCCGCCGGCAAGGGCAAGAACAATCCGCTGAAGATCGACGCCATGCCGGCCGATTACGAGAAAGAAGCGGCCGAGCGCAACATGAATGCGCGCATGCTGGTCGAATTCGTCGACGGCTCGAAGACGGCCATCGAAATGGTGGCGATCGCCAATGCCACCGGCCTGGTGCCCGACGTGCCGGGCATGCACGGCCCAACCGCAACGCTGGAGGAGCTCGCCAGCGTGCTCTGCCCGCGCGAGGATGGCGGCGTGCTGCATCGCAAGGGCGTGGTCGATTATTCGATCGGCAAGGGCGTGGCGCCCGGCGTGTTCTGCATCATCGAGACCCAGCATCCGCGCGTGCTGGAGCGTATGATCGACCTCAAGGTCGGCAAAGGCCCCTATTTCACGATCTTCCGGCCCTATCATCTGACCAGCCTGGAAGTGCCGCTGTCGGCGGCGCGCGCCGTCGTCTACAAACGGGCCGACATGGAGCCGCTCGACCGTCCGGTCGCCGAGGCGGTGGCGGTTGCCAAGAGCGATCTTGGCGTCGGCCAGTCGCTCGGCATGATCGGCGAGAACGACTATCGCGGCTTCGCCATGACATGGGAAGATGCACGCGCCCGGGGCGCGCTGCCGCTCGGCCTTGCCGAACGGGCCAAGGTGGTCAAGCCGCTCAAGATCGGCGATTTCCTGACCTATGAAAATTGTGTACCCGACGATTCGATGGTGATAACCCAGATCCGCCGTCGTCTCGATCAGTCGGACGGACGGTTCGCTACCAACGCGGCTTGACCCCGCCGGATCTCCGCCTGATGGACGATATCGTAATCGGGATCGACGCCTCGACCACGGCCGTGAAGGCGATTGCCTTCACCCGCGACGGCGAGGAGCTGTTCCAGGCGCGCGAGACTTATCCGCTTTCAAATCCGAAGCCCAGCCATTTCGAGCAGGACGCCGAACATTGGTGGACGGCGCTGCTTGGCGCATTGAAGCAGGTCACTGAGGCGGTCGGCGCTTTCCGCGTGGCGGCGATCTCCATTGCCCACCAGCGCGAGACCTTCACGCTGGTCGACAGCGCCGGCAAACCACTTATTCCGGCGATCCTGTGGCTGGACGAACGCGCCCGGCCGCAGGTTATCAGGCTTTCGGCCGAACTCGGCCGCGAGGCGATCCGCGACTGGAGCGGCAAGCCGCCGGACCCGACGCCGGCGCTCTATGCCATCGCCTGGCTTGCCGAACACCAGCCTCAGGTGCTTCACCAGGCAGCGGCACTGGTCGACGTGCACGGTTTCTTCGTCCAGCGGCTGACCGGGCGATTGGTCACCAGCACCGCAAGTGCGGATCCGCTCGGGCTCCTCGACGTCGAGAGAGGTACCTGGCATCCCCGCCTCGTTGCGGCCGCCGGACTGCAGATGGAGCAATTGCCCGACCTGGTCGCGCCGGGCGCAATTTGCGGCGGGCTTTCCGCAACCGCGGCGCAACTGACCGGCCTGAGGGCCGGCACGCCGGTCGTTGCCGGCGCTGGGGACGGCCAGGCGATGGGCCTCGGCATGGGCGTTTACGGCGAAGGCAAGAGCTATCTCTCGCTCGGCTCCGGCGTGGTCAGCGGCTGCTATTCCGGCAAGGTGAAAACCTCGGACGCCTTTCGCACGCTGGTCTCGCCGACCGGTTCCGGTTTCATGCTGGAGACAGTGCTGCGTTCGGGCATGCAACTGGTCGACTGGATTGTCCGCACGACCGGTTCGCCGTCGGCGGCAGCACTGGAGAAAGCGGCGCTGGAGGTTGCCGCTGGCAGCGAGGGCCTGCTCGTCATGCCCTATTGGGCCGGCGTCATGAGCCCCTATTGGGATGGTGCCGCGCGTGGCGCCATTGTCGGCCTGTCGCTCGACCACCGGCCGGAGCATCTTTTCCGCGCTGTCCTGGAAGGCATCGCCTTCGAGCAGGCCGTTGCCACCGAGGCCATGGAAGCCCAGGCCGGCGGACAGGCGGCGATGATTGCCGCCGGCGGCGGCACCAATTGCGTACTCCTCATGCAGATCATGGCAAGCGTGCTCGAGCGGCCGATCTCGGTTTCGCCGGTCAACGAAGCCGCCGCACTCGGCGCCGCCATGCTGGCGGCCGCCGCGGTCGGCTGGTTTGCCTCGCCGGAAGCCGCCGCAAAGGCAATGGCTGCCGCTCCCACCATGCATGTCGACCCGGTCGATGGACTTGTTGCCGGCTATCGCGGCCGCAAGGCAATCTACCGCGATCTCTATCAAGCGACGCGCGATATCCACGTGCGGCTGAGTGCTCTCAACGCGACTAGCGGTTGAGCAGCCCCTTTGCCGCATCCTCGTCGGTGATCAGAACCGATACCTTGGTGTTGGCGAGTGCTGCCCGCATGATGGCAATCTTTTCCTGCCCTCCCGACACCAGGATGATGCTCGGGATATCCGACAGATCCTGCAGCGGATAGGCACAGACGCGGCGGTTCACCTCGTGGTCGACCGGGCGGCCCTCGGCGTCGATGAAATGACACAGAATATCGCCGACGGCGCCGGCCGCCTGCAGTTCCTCGAGTTCGCTTGGCTTGATGAAGCCGTAATTGGCGATCGGGCTGTCGTTGGAAAACGAGCCGACGCTGAGCACGGCAATGTTTGCCCGGCGTGCACGGAAGACAACGTCCTGAACGCTGCGCTGGCTCATGAACGCGTCGCGCTGTTCCGGCCGGTCGGCATAGACCGGCACCGGCAGCAGGAAGCACTCCGCACCGATCTTCTCGGCGAAATCCCAGGCGCTTTCTGTCGGGTTGAGCGGCTGTGCATGGGTCAGGCCGCCAAGCATCGAAACCACCGTGGTCCTGGCGATAGGCCGCCTTGGCAACTCATTGATGGCGAATTTCAGCGTCCGCCCCCAGCCCAGCGCAATGACATCGCCGGCATTCACATGGTCGGCCAGATAGGCGGCGGCGGCGTGGCCGATCATCAGCGGTGCGTTGCTTCGGTCGGCAGCCGACGGCACCACAACAGCCTGGCTGAGCCCGAACCTCTGCTTGAGGCTTTCCTCCAAAACCACGCATTCGACGACGCTGTCGCGGATGCGAAACTGGACGACACCCTCTTCGCGGGCGGCGGAGAGAATGCGATGTACCTTGATGCGGCCGACGCCGAGAATTTCGGAAATCCGCTCCTGTGTAAGACCCTCGACATAATAGTGCCAGGCGGCGCGGGCCTTGAGTTCGGCGTCGGGAAAGCGCGAGGCTCTTTCGTTCTCTACGATCGTCATCTGTTTGCCTTGCCGCAGCCGCCGGCTCTGCTCATGATATTCCAATCCGGCGACTTCGAAATGCCCAAGATTTCCGAGACCTTGCGTAAGGCAAACCGGCGGACAGCGCAAACCGTCGTCGAATGAAACGGCAGGCCTTGACAATTTTCCGACGAACAGTTTAGCTGAACAAAATTGCATGTTAAAGATAAATTGTTCACATGGAGGGGCCTGGTGAACAAAGTGGCCCGGTGATGCAGCGCCGGATTGCTGTGGAGGAGACGAAGTGGCTGTGAGCAACGACGCAAGCGAGTTGAAAGCAGGCTCTGGTACGCAGGCCACGACGGGCGCAAAGTTTTCGGCTGTCTTTGCCGGAACCATGGGCCCGCTGATCGGGCTGGTCCTGCTGTGCCTGG
Source organism: Mesorhizobium sp. M0189 (assembly GCF_040322135.1). Taxonomy (NCBI): domain Bacteria; kingdom Pseudomonadati; phylum Pseudomonadota; class Alphaproteobacteria; order Hyphomicrobiales; family Phyllobacteriaceae; genus Mesorhizobium; species Mesorhizobium sp. M0189. Next base: position 512,155 of record NZ_JAMYSW010000002.1, on the reverse strand, counting down.
CGCTCTCGCTGACCACCGATACGTTCCTGACCATCCGCAACATCCTCAACGTGCTCGACCAGGTTACCGTACTCGGCATCATGGCGATCGGCATGACGCTGGTCATCCTGATCGGCGGCATCGACCTGTCCGTTGGCTCGGTGCTGGCGCTGGCTTCCATGGTGATGGGCTTCGTCGCCCATCCGGACTATCTCAATCTCGGCCTGCCGGCCGGCATCGCCGCAGCCCTCGTCGTCGCCGGCCTTTGCGGGCTGGTTTCGGGCCTGCTGGTGACGGTCACCAAGCTGCCGCCCTTCATCGCCACGCTGGCCATGATGTCGGTGGCGCGCGGTCTCGCCAATATGATCACCGACGGCTCGCAGATCGTCGGCTTTCCCGACTGGTTCACCAGCCTGTCGATCATCCGCCATTTCGGCTTCCTGTCGGTCACCGTCGGGCTGATGATCGTGCTTGCCGTCATTTTCGCGATCTTCCTGAATTATCGCGCCACCGGCCGCAGCCTCTACGCAATCGGCGGCAGCGCCGAAGTCGCCCGGCTGTCCGGCATACCGGTCAAGTCGCTGACAAACTGGGTCTATACGATCTGCGCCGTGCTGGCCGGTCTCGCCGGCATCGTGCTTGCCGCCCGGCTCGATTCCGTCCAGCCGAGCTCCGGCCTTGGCTACGAGCTCGACACCATCGCGGCGGTGGTTATCGGCGGCGCCAGCCTGTCGGGCGGCGTCGGTTCGATCGGCGGCACCGCCATCGGCGTCCTCATCATCGGCGTGCTGCGCAACGGGCTGAACCTGCTCGGTGTCTCGCCCTTCATCCAGCAAGTGGTTATCGGCGTGGTGATCGCGCTGGCGGTGGCCACCGACACCTGGCGGCGCAGAGCACAATGAAAAATGGGGCACAATGAAGAATTGGGCTCAATGAGATTCACCCGGATATTCGGGCGAAAACGGATCGGTGATCCGAAACTGGGAGTTGTTCGGCCACGGGGCGCCGCGATGCGCGGGCAGGACAGATTGAACATCAACGGAGGAATAACATGCTGACTAAACGTTCATTGCTGCTTGCCGCCGCGGCCATCATCCCGCTGCTTAGCCTGTCCGACATGGCCTCGGCCAAGGAAGCCAAGAAGCTCGGCCTCGCCGTCGCCAATCTGCAGGCCGACTTCTTCAACCAGATCAAGCAGTCCGTCGAAGCCTACGGCAAGGAAAAGGGCATCGAGGTCGTCACCGTCGACGCCAAGGGCGATTCGGCGACCCAGGTCAGCCAGGTGCAGGATCTGATCACGCAGAATATCGATGCGCTGATCTACATTCCGGCCGGCGCCACCGCCGCCACCGTGCCGACCAAGACGGCCAAGGCTGCCAGCATCCCAGTCATCAATGTCGACCGCAACGCCGACGGCGCGCCCGGCGACACCTTCATCGCCACCAATAGCGTGGCATCGGCGAAAGCGGTTTGCGACTACATCGCCAAGCAGGCCGGCGGCAAGGGCGAGCTGATCATCATCCACGGCCAGAAGGGTACGACGCCCGAGGTCGATCGCTCGAAGGGCTGCGGCGAAGCGCTGAAGGGCTATCCCGACATCAAGGTCGTCGGCGAATTGTGGAGCGAAGGCTGGCACCAGGACGAAGGTTTCAAGCTGACGCAGGATCTGTTGCAGTCGCATCCCGACGTGTCGATCGTCATCGGCCAGGCCGATGCGCTGGCGCTCGGTGCGGCGCAGGCGGTCAAGGTCGCCAATCCCGGCCACAAGGTCTGGGTTGCCGGCTTCGACGGCGACGTGGCGGCGCTCAAGGCGCTGAAGGACGGCGTCTTCGACGTGACGGCGACGCAGCAGACCCAGGGCATGGGCCGGCTTGCCGTCGATGCGGCAATCAAGCTGGTGGCCGGCGAGACCATTCCCGCAGAACAGCTGCAGGATGCGACGCTGACCACCAAGGACAATGTCGAGCAGTTCATCGCCAAGCATCCCTGATTTAGACCAATCCGGCAGTCGACGAGCGCAACAATGTCCACCGAACCTCGCCACACGCACAGCCCCAATCTGGGTCTCGTCGTCAGCGGCCTCTGCAAAAGCTACGGACCGGTGCAGGTCCTGGCCGATGCGAGCTTCGAGGTGCGGCCGGGCGAGGTCGTGGCGCTGCTTGGCGAAAACGGCGCCGGCAAGTCCACCGTCTCGAACATCATCGCCGGGTCGACCAAGCCCGATGCCGGCACCATCACCTGGCGGGGGAACGCTTATTCCCCCGCCAATCCTGCCGCGGCGATCGACGCCGGCATCGGCATGATCCACCAGGAGCTGAAGCTGCTGCCGGATCTGTCGGTCGCCGAAAACGTCTATGTCGGGCGCCTGCCGATGCGCGGCGGCCGCATCGACCGCGCGGCAATGAATGCGCGGGCATCGGCCCAGTTGAAGCGCCTCGGCCTCGACGTCTCGCCCGAGCGCAAGGTGCGCACGCTGCGTATCGCCGCCCAGCAGCAGGTCGAGATCGCCAAGGCGCTGACGCTCAATGCCGAGCTGCTGATCTTCGATGAACCGACGGCCGCCCTTGGCGGCGAGGAAACGGAGCTCCTGTTCCAGCAAATCCGCAAGCTCAAGGCGGAAGGCATGTCCTTCATCTATATCAGCCACCGGCTGGACGAAATCGCCCAAATCGCCGACCGTGTGGTGGTGATGCGCGACGGGCGCATCGTCGCGCGGCACGAGCGCGCCGACATTCCGGTGCGCACCGTTGTCGAGCAGATGGTCGGCCGCAGCGTCGAGCGGATGTTCCCGACTTTGTCGGCGCCCCGCAACGACACGCTGCTCGAGGTCGAGAACCTGTCCTCGCCGGAACGCAGTTTTCAAAATGTCAGCTTTTCGGTGCGGGCCGGCGAAATCCTCGGCATTGCCGGGCTGATCGGCGCCGGCCGCACGGAGCTGGTGAGGGCGATCGCCGGCGCCGACCCGATCTCATCCGGCTCGGTGCGCGTCGCCGGCAAGCCGGTGCATCTCAATGGGCCGGCGGCGGCGATCAAGGCCGGCGTCGTGCTCGTGCCGGAAGACCGCAAGGCGCAAGGCGTGGTGCTCGACCAGACGATCGGCGAGAATCTGGCGATCGGCAATTTCGACCATGTCGCGCCGAATGGCTGGGTGTTCCCGAAGGCGGTGCAGAAATTCGCCGAGGCCGGTATTCGCCGGCTCGGCGTCAAAGGCCGGCCGAACCAGGCGGTCAGCAAGCTTTCAGGCGGCAACCAGCAGAAGGTGATCATTGCCAAATGGGTGTCGCGCCCGCCCAAGGTGTTTATCCTGGACGAGCCGACGCGCGGCATCGACGTTGGTGCCCGCGCCGCGATCTACGATGTCATCGCCGACCTTGCCCGTTCCGGCATGGCGGTGGTGGTGGTGAGTTCCGACCTCGAGGAAGTGCTCGGCCTGTCGCATCGCGTGCTCGTGCTGAGCCGCGGCCGTCAGCGCGGCATTCTCGACCGCAGTGATGCGAGCAATGTCGCCGTCATGGAACTCGCCACAAGCTAGGACAGCCCATCGAAACAAAGCGCAGCAGGTGGTATCCTCCCGGGCACCAGACCGCGCGGGGCGCCAGCAACAGAGTTGGCGCCCCTTTATTTCCGGAGGACGGCGGTTGGAGGAGAGGGACCGACGATGAAACTATTCGATCTTCATGGTGACGTGGCACTTGTGACAGGCGCCGGCAGCGGCATCGGGCAAGCAATCGCCATCGGCCTGGCCGAGGCCGGCGCCGACATAGCCTGCTTCGGCCACGCCTCCAAAGGCGGGCTGGAGGAGACCGCACACCAGATCACAGCACGCGGCCGCAAGGCACTGGTGCTGACCGGCACGGTGACTTCAGAGGCCGATCTCGCGGCCGCGATCGAGCGTACGGAGCAGGAACTCGGCGCGTTGACCATCGCAGTCAACAATGCCGGCGTCGCCGGAGCTGAGCCGGCAGAGACGCTGTCGCTGGAAAATTGGCAGAAGCTCTATGACGTCAATGTCAGCGGCGTGTTCCTGTCCTGCCAGGCCGAGGCCCGTGCCATGCTGACGCGGCGCAAGGGCTCGATCATCAACATCGCCTCGATGTCGGGCTCGATTGTCAACCGCGGCCTGACCCAGGCGCATTACAACTCGTCGAAGGCCGCGGTCATCCACATGTCGAAGAGCCTCGCCATGGAATGGGCCGATCGCGGTCTACGCGTCAACGTCGTCAGCCCCGGCTATACGCTGACCCCGATGAACAAGCGACCGGAGGTCGCCGACCAGGTCAGGATCTTCGAGCGCGACACGCCGATGGGCCGCATGGCGGCGCCGGAAGAGATGGTCGGCCCGACCGTGTTCCTGGCCAGCCGCGCCGCGAGTTTCGTCACCGGCATCGACCTGATCGTCGATGGCGGCTTCGTCTGCTGGTAGGAGAAAAAATGCAGAAGCGATTCCAGGGAAAAACGGCGGTCATCACCGGCGCGAGCGGCGGCATTGGCGCGGCAATGGCCAGGCGCTTCGCCGTGGAAGGTGCTGCGGTCGTCGTCAGCGCCATCGACGCGCGCGTTGAAGAGGTTGCCGCCGATCTGAAGACTGCGGGCGCCAAGGTTGCGTGGATGCGCATGGACGTGACCAAAAAGGAAGAGGTCGTCGCGCTTTACGACCTGGCCGAGCAACAATTCGGCCGCGTCGACATCTCAGTGCAGAATGCCGGTGTCATCACCATCGCCAGGATCGAGGCGATGACCGAGGCAGAATGGGACAAGGTGATGGCGGTCAACACCAAGGGCGTGTTCCTGTGCTGCCAGGAGGCGATCGCGCGCATCCGCAAGCATGGCGATGGCGGCCGGCTGATCAACACCGCATCCGGCCAGGCGCGGCAGGGCTTTATCTACACGCCGCATTATGCGGCCTCGAAATTCGGCGTCGTCGGCATCACCCAGAGCCTCGCCAAGGAACTGGCGAAGGAGAAGATCACCGTCAACGCGATCTGCCCCGGCATCATCGACACCGATATGTGGGCCTATAACGATGCCGCATGGGGCAAGTTGATGGGCGACTACAAGCCCGGCGAGCTGATGGCCGAATGGGTGGAGAACATCCCGATGGGCCGCGCCGGCAGCGGCGAGGACGTCTCCGGCCTGGTCAGCTTTCTCGCCAGCGACGATGCGGCCTATATCACCGGGCAGACCATCAATGTCGATGGCGGCCTGATCATGTCGTAAGATACGACACAGGCCAACGTTCCATCCGCCGGGATCTGAAAGCCGCTTCGCTGCATTCAGGCTGCTCGGCCGGCCCGCGCCAATCCATGTTCCACGAGCCGGTCGATGATTTCGGAATAGCTGACGCCGCTTGCCGCCATTGCCTTGGAGTACATGCTGATATCGGTGAAGCCGGGGATGGTGTTGATTTCATTGACCAAGAACTGCATGTCCGGTGTCAGGAAAAAGTCGATGCGCGCCATCCCGTCACAGCCGACGGCTCTGAAAGCCCTTGCAGCCACATCCCGCATGCTTGCCTCGACCTCGGGCGGCAGTTCGGCCGGCACTTTTAGCGCCGCGCCGTTCTCGTCGATGTATTTGGCATCGTAGCTATAGAAACCGTGGCTTTCCGCCGGCACGATCTCGCCTGGCCGCGAGACGAACAGGTCGCCTGCCGGGTCCTCCAACACGCTACATTCGATCTCGCGCCCATGAACGAATTCCTCGGCCAACAGCTTGCAATCGTGCTGGAAGGCTTCAGCAAGCGCCCCATCGAATTCCTGGCTGGCATTGACCTTTCTGACCCCGACAGACGATCCCTGACGCGCCGGTTTGATGAAGAACGGCAGGCCGAGTTCGCCTTCGAGTGTGGCGAGGGCGGGCGCCGCACCTTCATGGACCGTCACTGAGCGCGCGATTGGCAGACCCGCCGCTTTCAGGAGCCGCTTGGTGACATCCTTGTCCAGCGCGGTTGCTGAACCCAGGATGCCGCAGCCGGCAAGCGGCACCAGAGCCACCTCGGCCACCCCCTGTACCGAGCCGTCTTCGCCATGGGGGCCGTGCAGGACGGGAAACAGGATGTCGATCGTTGGCAGATCATAGGGCGTGCCGTCGGCCGGGATCGCCATCATCCGTCCGCGCCCACCCGGAAGCAGGCAAACTTCCGTGCCGCCTGCAGGTTTCGCGAGCTTACCATCCTGAAAGCTGCTCAGCCGCCACCGTCCCTCGCGCGTGACGAAGATTGGGACGGCATCGTATTTGGCAGGCAGCAGCGCACGCATGACATTGGTTGCGGAAAGCACCGAAACGTCATGTTCGGCGGAACGTCCGCCAAAGAGCACGGCAATGCGCAGTCTGTTTAAGGAAGAGGTCATGAAAGCCTCGGAGATGATCTGGTGTTGAAAGGGTCAGAAGCCGACGGCAATACCGCGGTTGGCGCTGAAGTAAGGCGCTTTGGTCTGCTGCATTGTGTCGATGTCCTGTCGTCGCGGCTGGTACCCGATGACTGGCAACCTTGGCTTTTTTTCGAGCCGATCTACGGGTCCATGTAAAAAGACGGCCGTGAAATTGGCGCAGGCGTTATTCGTTGCGCGACGTGAACGTTGGTATATATAATTTCATCCCATGAAAGCGGCTCTGGGCGAGTTGCCGAGCCAACAGCCGAGATCATGGGACTTTGATGGTTTGCACCTGAAGACCGGCGATCGATCCGCGGATGACTGCTTCCGCAGCAAACCATCGGCAGTCATGACGCGGCCGGTCCCGCGCCACATCTTCACCAATTTGGGCACCACCCCGTTTTGCGCCGGCATCCGCTTCGGCAGCATTGTGGCGCCGACGGCCTTGCGCAACGACCAGCTTTTCCAACACAATCAAAAAAGACGCAAGAAGGGAACTAACGATAACTTCCACCAGAGCTTGACAGGAGAACAAGCATGTTACTTCGGAGCATGATTTCGAAACTATCAATGGGAGCCTTGGCGCTTGCCGCAGCAAGCGCGCTGACACTACCGGCACAAGCAGCGGCGCCGGAATCCAACGACCCGATCAAGATCGCGCTGTTCGACTGGACCAGCGTCAATCTGAACGCCAAGATCCTCGGCGGCATCCTCGAAAAGCTCGGCTATACCGTCGAGTACCCGACCGCCGACTATCTCTCCAGCCTGACCACCGGCCTGACCAATGGCGACATCGATGTCGGCATGGAGTTCTGGGACACGACGGCCGGCGAAGCGATGAAGGCCTCGGATGCAACCGGCCAGACCGAACGCCTCGGCAAGCTCGGGCCCAAGGCCAAGGAGGAATGGTGGTTTCCCGAATATATGAAAGAGAAATGCCCGGGCCTACCGAACTGGGAGGCATTGAAGGACCCGAAATGCGCCGAGGCCTTTTCGACGGCGGAAACAACACCGAAGGGGCGCTATCTCGGCGGCCCTGTGACATGGGAAGGTTTTGACGACGAGCGCGTCGAGGCGCTGAAACTGCCCTTCACCGTCATCCATGCTGGCACCGATGCAGCGATGTTCGCCGAACTGGACTCGGCCTATCAGCGCAAGGCGCCGATCATGCTGTGGATCTATTCGCCGCATTGGGCACCGGCCAAATACAAGGGCGAATGGATCGAATTCCCCGACCATACTGTAGAGTGCTACACCGACCCGAAATGGGGCGTGAACCCCGATGCGAAATACGACTGTGGCAAGCCGCATGGCGAGATCTGGAAATATTCCTGGGCCGGCATGAAGGACAAATGGCCGGTCGCCTACAAGGTCGCGAAAAACTACACGGTCGATACCGACGAGCTCAACAAGATGAGCGGCGAGATCGATCTCGAAGGCAAGACGCCGGAAGACGTCGCCGCCGCCTGGATCGCCGCCCACGAAGGCGACTGGAAAGCTTGGGCCGAGTGACCGTCTGACTGGAAATCCGACGGCTCGGCCATTCGTGGCCGGGTCTCGATCCCTATTCCAGAAGGACGATTGCATGACCGATACGATTGAACGCGCGGCGAAAGCGGGCAACGATGCCCGCCCGATAAAGCTTGCCTGCCGCAATGTCTGGAAGCTGTTCGGGGCGGACGCGGCCAATTTCATCCGCCGGCGCGACGGCAAGGCCAGCCTGGCGGACATCGCCGCTGCCGGACTGGTTGGCGCGGTGCGCGCCGTCGATCTCGAAATCCGGCAAGGCGAGATCTTCATCATCATGGGACTTTCGGGATCCGGCAAGTCGACGCTGGTGCGCTGCATGTCGCGGCTGATCGAGCCGACCCACGGCAAGGTCGAGTTTGAAGGCAAGGACCTGCTCAAGATTTCCGATGCCGCGCTGATCGAGCTGCGACGCCACCGCATGGGCATGGTGTTCCAGAATTTTGCCCTGCTGCCGCATCTCAACGTACTGGAGAACATCGCCTTTCCCTTGGGCATCCAGGGGCAGGACCGGCCGACGCGCGAAAAGCGGGCTCGCGAGGTCATCGAGTTGGTCGGCCTGCGCGGCCGCGAGCATTTCTATCCACGCGAGCTTTCCGGCGGCCAGCAGCAGCGTGTCGGCATCGCCCGCAGCCTCGCCACCAAGCCGGAAATCTGGTTCCTCGACGAGCCATTCTCGGCGCTCGATCCGCTGATCCGCCGTGAGATGCAGGACGAGCTGATGCGGCTGCAGACCATGCTGCACAAGACCATCGTCTTCATCACCCATGATTTCGACGAGGCCATCCGGCTGGCCGACCGGATCGCCATCATGAAGGACGGCGAGGTCATCCAGATCGGCACGCCGGAAGAGCTGGTGGTCAACCCGGCGACGGATTATGTCGCCGAATTCACCCGCGACGTCGACCGCGCCAAGGTGATCTCGGCCAAGAGCCTGATGCGCGCCTGCGACGCCGCTGAACATGGCGGCACGGTCGCGCCGGATGCCAAGATCGCCAGTTTCTCGGCAGATATCGTCTCTGCCGGCAAGCCCTTCGCGGTGGTCAACGGCACCGGCAAGCCGATCGGTGAGGTAACGCCGCAGGCGGTGATCGATCTTCTCGCTGGCATCGAACGTCCCGGAGCCGGCGCATGACGGTCACGGCAAGCGCGAGCGCAGCGAGGCCGCGGCAGGGTCAGACCTGGCTGGTGATCTGGGCCTGCGCGCTCGCCGCCGTGCTTGTTGTCTTCCTGCTGCAGGAAAGCCTGCCCTGGACGGTCAATTACCCAGCCAATGCCGTCATTCCCGTCGCCGACTGGGTCAGCGCGCTGATGAACTGGGTGAAGTCGAATTTCTCCTGGCTGACGCGCTCGATCACCGCCGTGCTCGGCGTGCCGCTCGATTTCGCGCTCAATCTTCTCGCCAAAAATTTCAAGATCGGCCATGGCGCGGATATGATCGTCTTGCCGCGCCTGTCCTGGGTCGGCGTCTGCGCTGCCGCCTACCTTGCCGGCCGCGCCGCCGGCGGCTGGAAGCTGGGTGCGCTGGTCGGCGGGTGTTTTCTCTACATCGCGCTGTTCGGGCAGTGGACCAGCGCCATGCTGACGCTGGGCCTGATCTCGATCGCTGTGCCGTTTTGCATTGTCACCGGGCTGTTCGCCGGCATCTGGGCATGGCGCAAGCCTTGGGCAGAAAGGCTATTGATCTCCCCTGCCCTCGATCTGATGCAGACGATCCCAACCTTCGCCTATCTCATCCCGATGCTGCTTTTGTTCGGCAACAGCCCGGTCTCGGCAATGATCGCGACGGCAATCTTCGCGACACCGCCAATGGTGCGGGCGACGATGCTGGGCCTGTCGCGGGTGCCGTCGGAGATCGACGATTTCAGCGAGATGGCCGGCTGCACGGCACGGCAGAAGCTGTGGCGGGTGCTGTTGCCGTCGGCGCGGCCGACGCTGATGGTCGGCGTCAACCAGGTTATCATGCTGGCGCTCAATATGGTGATCATCGCCTCGATGATCGGCGCCGGCGGCCTCGGCTATGATGTGCTTTTGGCGCTGCGCGCGCTCAAGGTCGGCGAGGCGATGGAGGCAGGCCTCGCCATCGTCGCACTGGCAATTGCGCTCGACCGGCTGAGCCAGGCGATCGCGCACAATCACGCCAAGGGCAATGTCCGCCATCAGCCCGGCACCAGCTTCTGGCGGCGCTATCCCAACCTGACGCTGGCCGTCGCCATCCTCGCCGTCACCACGCTGCTCAGCCTGTTCGTGCCGGCCTTCGCCGCGGTGCCGAAGGCGATCACCTTCACCACCGCACCTTTGTGGAAGGCGGCGGTGAACTGGATCACGATCAACTTCTTCGACACGATCGAGGCGTTCCGCGTGGCGCTGATCCTCAATGTGCTGAACCCGGTGCGCGCCTTCTGCGAGGGCTTTCCGTGGCTGGGCGCGGTTTGTCTCCTCGGCCTTGCCGGATACCAGCTCGGCGGCTTGCGCCTCGCCGCCCTGGTCGCGGCATTGACAGCGTTCTGCGCCGTCACCGGCCTTTGGGAAAAGACCATGGCGACGGTCTACCTGTGCGGCATCTCGGCCTTTATCGCTTGCCTGATCGGCATCCCTATCGGGCTGATGGCATCGCGCAGCGACCGCTTCGAAAAGATCGTGACGCCGGTCATCGACACGCTGCAGGTGCTGCCGTCGTTCTGCTTCATCATTCCGGTGGTGATGCTGTTCAGAGTCGGCGACGTCACCGCGATGATCGCCACCGTCGCCTTCGCCGTGGTGCCGGCCATCCGCTACACCAATCACGGGATCCGGCAGGTGCCGCCGGCGCTGATCGAGGCGGCGAAGGTTTCCGGCTGCACCAAGCGCCAGACCTTCTTTCGCGTGCAGCTGCCGCTGGCGTTGCCGGAGATCATGCTCGGCGTCAACCAGACTATCCTGATGGCGCTGGCAATGATCATCATCTGCGCCATGGTCGGCACCCGCGATCTCGGCCAGGAAGTGTTCATCGCCCTGTCCAAGGCCGATTCTGGCCGCGGCATCGTCGCCGGCCTGGCCATCGCCTTCATCGGCATCGTCGCCGACCGGCTGTTCAATGCATGGACGGCCAAGGCGAGAGCGAGGCTGGGATAGCCGGAATAGGAGGGCCACAGGAAGCTGCCGCTAATGGCGCCCCGGTGACGAGTTACCGATCCCTACGCCTAACGACATAGCCCTTCGGGATTATTGCTCGCTCTTGGCTCACATCGTACGGCTGTGATGGGACGGGTAGGCTCAACAGGAGAGCGGATAATGTCTAAACGCGTTCCCTTTACTACCGGTGATCTAGCAGATCATCAGTGGGGTATCGATGACGCCCTCACAGGCGATCCAAACACGAATATCTTGACCGGCGACGCCGGCGGCAGCCTGCTCGATTTCTCGAGAGGCGGCAACGATACCTTAACGGAAACCGCACCGTCGACCTACACCTTCTACGGTGACGCGGCTCGGAGCTTGTTCAATTTTGCTCGGGGCGGTGACGACACCTTCACCACGGGGCTTTCGTCCACCACGACGACTGCCTATGGTGACGCGGGCGACGATATGTCGGACCACAGCAAGGGCGGCAACGATACCTTCAACAGTGGATTGGCAAGGCAGGTAGTCGATACCTTCTATGGTGACGCCGGCGGCAACATGCTCGGCCATGCTCATGGGGGTGACGACACTTTCCTGACCCAAACCAAACAAGGAGCCGACCACACCTTCTACGGTGATGCAGGCGGCGAGATGTCCGATCGCAGCAAGGGCGGCAACGACACCTTCGAGGGCTCGAAAGAAGCCAATAACATTTTCTACGGTGACGCCGGCAGCAACATGTCCGGCAATGCGCGGGGCGGCGACGATAGCTTCACGGGCAAGAGCGATTCATTCAACACTTTCTACGGCGATGCCGGCGGCGACATGTCGGACGACAGTAGGGGTGGCAACGATACCTTTACGGGCCGCTCCTTTTCCACCAACACTTTCTTCGGCGACGCCGGCGGCAACATGTCTGGCCATGCTCTGGGCGGCGACGACTATTACACAGACACGTTTGGGGATCTCGGGAGCAAAACTCTCTATGGCGATGCGGGCGGCGATCTTTCCGGTTTTGCCACGGGCGGCAACGACACCTTCACGAGCGTGGGTGGGTCCCGGGTAACGTTCTACGGTGACGCGGGCGGCAGTATGTTCGACCATGCGCTTGGGGGCGATGACGTGGCCGTGCTGCAAGGCACCGCCCATAATGTGGGGTATGGCGACGCCGTGACGATGCTCGGCAACGCTGTGAGCGGCAATGACACCCTGACCGGCGGGGACAAGAGCGCCTTTCCTGACGTTCTAAACGAGTTGTCCGGCGACGCGCGCGCTATGTCCGGCTCCGCCCAGGGCGGCAATGACATTCTTACCGGGGGCCAGAACAGCGAAAGCGGCCAAGTTCGCAACTTCCTGTGCGGCGACGCTCTGCAAATGTCCGGTTCGGCTCAGGGCGGCAACGATGTCCTGTACGCAGGGAGCGCGGCACCTGGCTGCACGGTCATCAATGACATGTGGGGGGATGGACAACTGAGCGAGTTGGCTCAGGGCGGCGCAGACCAATTCATATTCAAGGACGATGGTTCAATGACGGTCGGAACCCAAAACACCATCTACGACTTCAGCCAGACCCAAGGCGACACTATCGTGTTTAGTGGCGTGGAGGGCGTGCAATCGTTCGATGATCTCACAATTGCGCAAAGTGGAACCGACACCATTATTACCGCGGGAGTCGATCAAGTTACTCTCGCAAACTTTGCGAGCCCGCTGACAACGAGTGACTTTTTGTTCGTCTGAAAGTGAAGCTCTTATCGCATTCGAAGAGGGGGAATGCGTGAGAATTCGTTGAGCATCGTCGCGCGGCCGGTCGCCCCAATTCTGGTCGACCGGCCGATCGACAATCCCAGCCGCAAGTATGGATCAAGCGGCCAGGAATCTCTCGGTCAGTCGAGCCCAGAGCGCTGCGCCGACGGTCAAATTGCCGTCGTTGAAATCATATTTCGAGCTGTGCAGGATGGCTGAATCCTCGCCGTTGCCGAGGCGGAGGAAGCAACCGGGTTTGTGCTCGAGGAAATAGGAAAAGTCTTCGCTGCCGGGGATCAACGGGCAGACGGCCACCTTGTCGTGACCAACGAGTTCAACAGCGACGTCTGTCGCAAAGGACGTCTCGCTCTCGGAATTGACCACCACCGGGTAGCCGCGCTCGTAGTCGATCTCGACGGTTGCGCCATGCGCCTGCGCCACAAGTGCTGCGATACTGCGAATACGCTGCTCGAGCCTATCGCGAATCTCGACCGAGAAGGAGCGGACGCTGAGCGTGATCTCGGCCTGTTCGGGGATGACGTTGGAGGCCGTGCCGCCGTGAATGGTGCCGACGGTGACGACAGCCGTCTCGATCGGGTTGACGTTGCGCGACACCACCGTCTGGAGGGTCATGATGATGTTGGCGGCAGCGACGACCGGGTCGACCGTCAGGTGCGGACGCGAGGCGTGGCCGCCACGCCCGGCGATCTTGATGGTGACGGTATCGCTCGCTGCCATCAGCGGCCCCGCGCGCATCAGGAAGGAACCCGCCGGCGCGCCCGGATGGTTGTGCAGCCCGAAAATCGCATCGCAGGGAAAGCGCTCGAACAGGCCGTCGGCGATCATCGCCTGCGCCCCGCTTCCTTTGCCGGCTTCCTCGGCCGGCTGGAAGATGAGGTTCACCGTGCCGTTGAAATGGCGCGTGCGCGCCAGGTATTCGGCCGCGCCGAGCAGCATCGTGGTGTGGCCGTCATGGCCGCAGGCGTGCATCTTGCCGCTGGCTTGGCTGGCATAAGGGAGATTGGTCGCTTCGGTGATCGGCAAGGCGTCCATGTCGGCGCGGATGGCAATGCTGCGGCCGCTGCCTTGGCGCAAGCGGCCGACGACCCCGAGCCCGCCGACATTGCGTGTCACCTCATAGCCCCAGCTTTCGAGCCGTTCGGCAACGTATGCAGCCGTTTCGTGCTCCTGGAAGGAAAGCTCGGGATGCGCGTGCAGGTGCTGGCGAGCCGCAGCAAGCTCGGCGGCCTTGTCGGCGAAGTCGGAAACATCGGCGAACTGGTTGGAGGTCTTTGGCATGAGGGGTCCTTTGCCGAGCACGTAATGGCGCCGGCTTTTCTGTTAGATGAAACGGCTTAAAAAGGCCCGCGTGCGCGGGTGCCTGGGTTTGGCGAGAACCTCGTCCGGAGGCCCGGCCTCGATCACATTGCCGTCGTCCATGAACACCACCCGATCCGCCGCTTCGCGGGCGAAGCCGATCTCATGCGTGACCACGATCATGGTCAAGCCCTGCCTGGCAAGATCGCGCATGGTGGCGAGCACCTCGCCGACCAACTCCGGATCGAGCGCCGACGTCGGCTCGTCGAAGAGCATCAATTTCGGGCGGATGGCGAGCGCACGGGCGATGGCGACGCGCTGCTGCTGGCCGCCTGAAAGCTGGCGCGGATAGGCGTCGATCTTGTCGGCGAGACCGACACGGGTCAGCAGTTCGCGGGCGTAGCCGATCGCTTCCTTGCGGTTCTCCCGGTGAACGCCGACCGGAGCCTCGATGACGTTCTGAAGGGTCGTCATGTGTGGATAGAGATTGAACTGCTGGAACACCATGCCGATCTTGCGCCGCTGCGCCGCGATCGCCCGATCGGAGAGCTTGTCGAGACGGCCGTCGTGCAACCGGTAGCCGATCTGCTCGCCGTCCACCTCGATCGCCCCTTGGTCGATCGCCTCGAGATGATTGATGCATCGCAGGAAGGTCGACTTTCCGGAGCCGGACGGTCCGAGAACGACCACCACCTCGCCAGGCGCGACGTCCAGGTCGATGCCCTTCAGCACCTCGAGCGGGCCGAAGGCCTTGTGAACGTTGCGCGCCCGGACCAAGGGCGTGTCATGCGCGCTCATTGGCGGCCTCCAGGGTGGCGGTCGCCGTCTTCTCGCGGGCGCCGCGGTCGCCGCGGCTGTAATGGCGTTCGATCGCGCCCTGCGCGACATTGAGAACCGAGGTGATCAGCAGGTACCAGAGCACCGCAACCATCAGCAGCGGAATGATTTCGAAGGTGCGGTTGTAGATCGACTGCACGGAGTACAGCAGGTCGGCCATGGCGATGACGCTGACCAGCGACGTCGCCTTGATCATGCTGATCAGCTGATTGCCGGTCGGCGGCACGATCGAGCGCATCGCCTGCGGGATGATGATGCGCCGCAGGGCCCGCGCGCGGGTCATGCCGAAGGCTTCAGCCGTTTCGGCCTGCCCCTTGTCCACCGACAGCAGCCCACCACGAATGATCTCTGCCATATAGGCGGCCTCATTCAGCGCCAGACCGAGGATAGCGGCCGTCAAAGGCGTGATCAGGTCGTTGGTGTTCCAGCTCGCAAAACCGATGGAAATGCGCGGAAACAGCGTCGAAAGATTGTACCACAGGATGAGCTGCACCAGCAGCGGCGTTCCCCGGAAGAACCAGATGAACAGTCCGGATAGAAAAGATGCCAGCCTGTCTTTCGACATGCGCGCGATGGCGAGCAGCAGGCCGAGCACGATACCCAGGATCATCGCCACGACTGTCAGGCCGAGCGTTACGGAAAGCCCCTGCATGACCGTCGGATCGAAGAAATACTGGGCGACGACTGGCCAACCGAAATTCGGGTTGACCGCGACGATATAGGCGAAGCCGGCCGCCACGGCGACGGTGAACGCCCAGAGCGCCAGCCGGACAAGCGGAAACGGCCGGTGGGCTCGCTTGACATCGCGCAGAGCGTCGTCGGGACGTCGCGGCACCTCGGACGCGTAGGCAGCGGTCGCGTCGGTCATGGCAGCCTCTATTGTCCCTGGTTGATGCCGGGCGCGTCGATCATGTTCTTCTCGAGACCCCACTTCTTCATCACCGCGGCGTAGGTGCCGTTCTTCATCAGGATCTTGAACGCGTCGAGTAGTACACCGCCCAGCGGCGAGCCCTTCTTGACGACGGCGCCTTGATAGATGTCCTTGAAGCCATTGGCCTGGCCGACACCTGAAAGTTCCAGTTGGCCCTTCGCCTGCTCGACGAAATAGGTCAGTGGCGCCTGCGAGGAGAAGAATGCGTCGGAGCGCTTCGACCGGACGGCCAGTATCGAGCTCGGCTGGTCGGTGAAGGATTGCACCTCGACGGCCGGCTTGCCGCCCTCGGTGCATTTCTGCGCCTGCTGCTTGATGACCTTTTCGGCTGAGCCACCCGACATCACGGCGATGCGCTTGCCGCACGCCGTGTCGAGCGAGGTGATGCCTTGCGGATTGCCCTTCTCGACGGCGAAGACGACGTATTCGCGCACCCAATCGATGAAGTCGTTGGATTTCTGGCGGTCGGGATAGTCGCCGACAGGTCCCATCGCGAACTGATAACGGCCGGCATTGATGCCGCTCAGCAAGGCCGGCAAGCCGGCGACCGAGGCATGATCGACCTCGACGCCGAGCAGCTGGCCGATAGCGTCGGAAATGTCCTTGGTCGCCCCCGACAGTTCGGTGCCGGTGACGATCTCATAGGGCGGGAACGAGCCGTTGTTGACGGCCGTGATCTTTCCCGCCGTGCGGATCTCTTCCGGCAGCCGGGCCCGCAAATCCTCGTTGACCGATTGCTTCTGGATATCCTGGGCAAAGCTGGCCTGCGCCAGCATGGTGACGAGCGAGGCGAATATGAAGCTGATTGTCCTCATGGCATTCTCCTGTTCTTCGTTGCGCGTTGTCAGGCTGCGGTGGCCCGCGACCTGGCGTCGAAAGGAAACAAGGCTTCGGCGGAAATCGGTTCCGTCAGAATGCCCTGGGCATGTAGCTCGGTGACGAAATCCTCGATCATGCGCCGGTTGGCGGGCAGGCCGCTGGCGTTCCAGGAGGCAGGCAGGTCGCGCCCCGCATGAAGCAGCTCCTCGAGGATCCAGGGCGAGGTATCGGCATATTTTCGGCGCTTGCCCGTCCAGACGCGCTGGCTTTCGTCGATCAGCCTGGCGAGTTCCTGCGGCAGCCAGGGGTGCTCCCTGGCCAGGACGGCCTTGACGGCGACCAGATGCATGCCCGGGACATAACCGACGTCGGCGAAATAGGCGCGTTCGGCCGCGCGAAAATCGCGCAGCACTTGCCGGAAGCCGGAAGCCGGGCCGAAAAAGCCGTCCGGCATGAAGGGTGTGAAAACGGCGTCGAGCTCGCCTTGCGCCAGCAGCTCCATCATCGGGCGCTCGCCTGGCGCTGCTTCGATGCGACCCGGCCTGCCGAATCCGTCGAGGCGGTCGGCGACCGGGTGCTCGGATGTCAGCCTGCCGGCAAACCAGTAGGCGTCCTCGACGCCGACACCTTCGCGGCGAAGTGCCGCCCGCGTCCATGTGTTGCCGGAATCGCGCCAGCCGGTGACGCCGATGCGTTTGCCGGCAAGGTCGGAGAGCCGTACCAGCGGACTGTCACTGACCGTGATGATGCAGCGGTGGCGAAAGCCGCGCATGATGAAACACGGTATTCCAACCACCGTATCCCGGCCCGACGCCATGGCCGACACATAACGGCTGAACGAGACCTCCGCCGCCGCGTAGTTCGGATCGGTACCGAGATCCGCGATCAGCGTGGCGACGCGGTCAACCTTCACCGACAAGCGGCTGGAGGTGACGTCACCGAGGACCAAGGGCGTGAGATAGTCCCAATCACGGGTGGCTATAGTGATGGAAACGGGCATCGGCATGAACTTCAATACTATGTTTGACCGGCGATTGGTAAATGTTTATTTTTGGCCGATCAAATGTTATTATGTTACTGAACATTAACACTGGCAGTCGTTGATTCGATGGATTTCGATGCAGGATGGTTCGCTGAACGCCTCGGCGACCGCACGACGCGCGGCATCGCGCGCGAGACCAGTGCGCTGATCAGAAGCGGCGCGCTGCCTGTCGGCGCAAAGCTTCCGCCGGTGCGCGATCTTGCCTATGTGCTCGGCGTCAGCCCGGCGACGGTCTCGCAGGCGTGGAGCGAGCTGCGGCGCTACAAGATCATCGGCGGCCGCGGGCGCAACGGCACCTGGATCATGGGCAACCGCTTTGCCGCCCGGCCCGAGCGCCACATGAGCGGCGGCAATTACGGTGCGGACATTCTGAACCTGGCGATCGCGGAGCCCGATGTGAAGCTCTTGCCGCCGCTCGACATCGCGCTGGCGCATGGCGCGCGCGCCGAAAAGCTCAACAGCTACGACCGGGTGCGCATCCTGCCCGAGCTGGAGGCCGCGGTGCGCCCGTCATGGCCGTACGATCCCGGCGCGTTCCTGGCCACCAATGGCGGTTACAACGCCATCTACACCTTGCTGCATGCGCTGGTCCCGACGGGGGCGCCGGTGGCCATCGAGAATCCGACGGCGCTTCGCCTGCTCGACATCCTCGAAGATCTCGACGTGCCGATCATCCCGGTGGACTGCGACAGTGACGGCCCCTTGCCCGACGCGCTCGCCAACGCTCTGCGGCAGCGGCCGGTCGCGTTCCTGTTCCAGCCGCGCGTCCATTCGGTGACCGGCGCCTGCATGTCGTCGGCGCGGCTGGAAGTCATCGGCGACCTGCTCGCCGGCACCGACGTGCTGATTGTCGAAGATGACGGCGTTGGCGATATTGCCGATGCGCCGCGCATTTCGCTTGGCCGGCGTTTTCCCGATCGCGTCGTCCACATCCTGTCCTATTCCAAGACCCATGGCCCGGACCTGCGGCTCGCCGTGCTGTCCGGATCGGCGACGATCGTCGAACAGATCCAGTCCTATCGCAGCTTCAGCTCGGGATGGACCAGCCGTATCCTGCAGGCGGCCACCGCCTGGCTGCTGCAGGACCCGGCCACGGCTGTCTTGGTCGAGCAGGCGAAGGAAGTGTATCGCCGCCGCCGCGAACGGCTCGCCGGCGAACTGGCGAAACGCGATGTCGCGATCGACGCCGGATATGGTCTCAGCGTCCTCATTCCGGTTGCTTCGGAACCTTATGCGATGGTCACGCTGGCCGCGCACGGCATCGCGGTCCATGCCGGCGCGAAGTTTTCGACCGGAAAAACGAACGCCGTCCGCGTCGCGACCAGCATCCTGGACGAGGAGCACCTCGAACACGTCGCAAATTCCCTGGCGCTGGCAGCCGACCCGGCGCGGGACGTTGTGTGAGGCAAGGCAATCGTCGTTCGGACTCCCTACTCCGCCGCCACGCCCTTCACTTCGAGATAGCTCTCCATCGAATCGTCCATCGCCTGCAGCCAGGGCGTATGGTGCAGCGGCGCCATCGTGCCGGTCATCAGCGAGCGATAGGAATGGTCGCGGAAGCCCATGATGTCTTCCGCCTTGTGGTGCTCCCACTCCATGAAGGTCTGATTGACAGCCTCGACATCGAAGCCGGGATAGTCGGTCTGCTCCATCAACTCCCTGGTGTAGTCGCCCTGGAACCAGATCATCTGCTCGGCGTCTTCCAGCGTTTCCTCGCGTGCCCGCCACTTTTTGCCGCGCTCGGCCATCGCATCGGCCGAGGGCAGTTTGATGCGGCCCATGATGACGTCGCGGGCGAACCAGGCCTGCGCGTCGAACATGTTGAAGGTGTAGAACTGGTCCTGCATGCCGATATAGGACAGCTTCGGGTTTTTCTCCCAGACGACGCCCTCGTAGAGCCCGTCCGGCCACATGCGGTTGGCGGTCTTCAGCTTCAGGTCTTCGGTCAGGAACGGGAAGGAGTGGAGATAGCCGGTGCACAGGATGATGGCGTCAACGTCTTTGGTGCTGCCGTCCTTGAAATGCGCGGTCTTGCCGACGACCTTCTGCAGCAGCGGCACTTCCTTCCAGTTCTCCGGCCATCTGAAGCCCATCGGCTTCGAGCGGTAGCTCGAGGTGATCGATCTGGCGCCGTATTTGTAGCATTGCGAGCCGATGTCCTCGGCCGAATAGGAGCGGCCGATGATCAAAATGTCCTTGCCCTTGAATTCCATCGCGTCGCGGAAGTCATGGCTGTGCAGGATACGGCCGTTGAAGGTCGAAAAGCCCTCGAAATAAGGAACGTTGGGCACGGAGAAATGCCCCGAAGCGACGACGACATTGTCGAACTCTTCCGAGTAGGTGACGTCGTTGGTGCGGTCATGCGCGGTGACGGTGAACTTCTTCGTCGCATCGGAAAAGGTGACCATGCGCACCGGGCTGTTGAAGCGCACCCATTGGCGCACGCCGGATTTTTCGACACGGCCCTTGATGTAGTCCCACAGCACGGCGCGAGGCGGATAGGAGCCGATCGGCCGGCCGAAATGCTCCTCGAACGTATAGTCGGCGAATTCGAGGCATTCCTTCGGGCCGTTCGACCAGAGATAGCGGTACATCGAGCCGTGCACCGGGTCGCCGTGCTCGTCGAGGCCGGTGCGCCAGGTGTAGTTCCACAGGCCGCCCCAGTCGGACTGCTTTTCGAAGCAGACGATCTCGGGAATGTCGGCGCCGTTGTCGGCGGCCGACTTGAAGGCCCTGAGCTGGGCCATGCCGGACGGCCCGGCTCCGATGACGGCAACACGATCTTTCATTTCGGGCCTCCCGATCTCATTTCTCTAACGAAACAAATTTCACTGACAGGACAGTAATTACCCCTTCGATGCTGTCAACAGGCCTTGTCGCGAAACCCTCGTTTCACCACGCTGGATTTCCAAGCGACGCGGTAGCTCGCGCGAAATCCGGACATTGCGCAATTCGACACGGGTGGCTTGCCGTAAGAGTTGCGCTTCTGTATCGGCACCGAATATGTTCACCGTGAGTGAAATGAATCGGCAAGGTCCGGGGTGGCGAAATGGCGAAAAAAGCGACCAGTCTAAAGCCTGCGGCAGCCGCCGCGGGCAAAGCCAAGCCGTCGGTTGCTGTAATCGATCCGCGCAAGATGCGCGCGCCGCTCACCCAGAACCCGCACGCCATTCGCGACACTCGCGAAAAAGTGCTGGAGGTCGCGATCGGCCGCGAGGTGCGGGCATTCCGCAAGAAGCTCGGCATCACCGTCGCCGATCTGGCGGCCGCCACCGACATTTCGCTTGGCATGCTGTCGAAGATCGAGAACGGCATCACCTCGCCGTCGCTGACCACGTTGCAGGCGCTGTCGCGGGCACTCGGCGTTCCCGTCACCGCATTCTTCCGCCGCTTCGAGGAAGAGCGCAGCGCCGTCTTTGTCAAGGCCGGGGAAGGCCTTGACGTCGAGCGCCGCGGCACGCGCGCCGGCCATCAGTACAATCTGCTCGGCCATATCGGCTCCAACACCAGCGGCGTCGTCGTCGAACCCTATCTGATCACGCTGACCGAAGATTCCGACGTGTTTCCGACCTTCCAGCACGAAGGCATGGAGTTCCTGTATATGCTCGAAGGCGAAGTGGTTTACCGGCACGGCAGCAATCTCTACCCGATGAAGCCCGGCGACAGCCTGTTCTTCGACGCCGATGCGCCGCACGGGCCGGAAGTGCTGACCGTTCTGCCGATGCGCTATTTGTCGATCATTTGCTACCCGCAGAGCGCGGGGTGAGCGGGAGGCAAGCGCCCCCCTCACCCGGATTGCCAACCGAATTGTGAAGGACAAATTCGGGGCAATCCGACCTCTCCCCGAGGGGAGAGGAGATTGGCAGCGCCGGCGCTAGCCTCTTCTCCCCAGCGGGGAGAAGGTGGCCGCGAAGCGGCCGGATGAGGGGACTTGCTTAATCCGGCCCAAACCCCGGCGACGTCGCACTGCCGTCATCCAACTTCGACAGCCATTCGACCAGCGTCGCGCGGTAGCGCGTCAGGCCCTTGTAGTTGGCGAGCTCGTCGGGCAGGTCGCGGATGACGCGGTGCAGGCGCCTTGCCCATTTCGGCTGCATCACCAGCTCGTCCATCTTGATCAGATAGCAGCGGATCGGGAAGACGATCGCGTTCGAGCGCGGCAGCCGCCAGAAGCTCTGCAGCTCGACGCGCAGATGGACCTTGTCGCCGACATTTTCCGGCGTCACCGTGGCGCGGTCCGGGCCCCATTTGTGGTAGTTTTCCGGGCTGGTGTCGAGGCGCGGATTGATGGTCATCGTCCAGTTCAGCCGGCGTGCCGGCTTGCCCTGCTGGATGTTGGTGAGGAACTTCAGCGCCCGGACGAAGATGCCCTTCTCATGCGCCAGCGGCACCGGCGCGTGCCATTCGAAGAAGTTCATGCCGATGTCGAAATCGAGCGACCAGTCGGCCTGGGTGGTGACCATGCCGGCATCCATCCACAGATTGCCGTCGCGCTGGTCGAGGATGCAGAAATCGCCCTGGCTCTGACGCGTGATGTACTCCATTGGCCCATAGGGCAGCGTCGAGACGTCGCCGAAGGTGAAGCTGTCGTCGATGCCGAGCGGGCGGTTGATCCAGCGCCAGCGGTCGCCGTCGCGCGTCAGCGTGAAATGCTCGGGATAGCCGGAAGCCTGCTGCTCCATCAGCAGTTCGAGCAGGTCCCAGCCGGCCAGCGTCATGTGCGGCAGCGACTGGCAGCGCAGCGGGTCTTCGGCGAGCACCAAAGCACGGTCCTGCATTTCGGCGACATAGTGCTCGTCGACGTCGATCAAATTCTCCAGCACGCTGCCCTTCGGCCCGACGACATGCGGCTCGATATTGACCGCATACATGTAGCTGTCTTCATGGAACGGGAATGGAAACCGCCTGATGTGCTCCGGGCTGTTCCGGAAGGTGAAGTCGTCGCGAAAGGTTTCCTTGCGAAAGGTAATGCCCAAGCTCGCCTCCTATCTTTCCAGCACCAGCGACCTGCCCTCGAAGCGCGACACGCAGGGCATGATCTTGCAGCCCGAACGGTGGTCTTCCTCGCTCAGCCAGTGGTCGTTGTGGATGAATTTGCCGTCATGCGAGATGACGTTGGTCTCGCACTGGCCGCAGACGCCGCCGCGGCAGAGATAGGGCGGATCGACGCCGGCCGCCTCGATCGCCTCGAGCAGGCTCTGCTGCTCGTCGACGCGGATCGTCTTGCCGCTGACCGCCAGCGTCACGTCGAAGGGCGCACCCGGCTGCGGTGCCGCGAAATGCTCGAAATGCACGGTCTGGGGAGGCCAGCCTAGAGCGGCGGCGCGGTCACGCACCCAGCCGATCATGCCGGACGGGCCACAGACATAGAGATGGGTGCCGAGCGGCTGCGACGACAGCAGCCGGTCGAGCTCGATGCGCTCGTCGCGATCGTCGTGATAGAGCCTGACCCGGCGCTCGTAGCGCTCTCTCAGCAGATCGGCATAGGTGCCGAGCGAAGCGGTGCGGCAGGTGTAGTGCAACTCGAAATTGCCGCCCTCCGCCGCCAGCTGCGCGGTCTGCGCCATGAACGGGGTGATGCCGATGCCACCGGCCAGCATCAGATGCTTCCTGGCGCGCAGATCGAGCGAGAACAGGTTGACGGGGTAGCTGACCACCATCTCCGTGCCCGGCCTGACCTGCCGGTGCATGAACAGCGAGCCGCCGCGGCCGGCGTCGTCGCGGCGAGCCGAGATGGTGTATTCGCGGGTGTCGAGCGGCGAGCCCATCAACGAATAGGGATTGAGCCTGGTCCGCTCGCCATCGCGCATCTCGACGACGACATGGGCGCCGCCGGAAAAGGTCGGCAAGAGCTCGCCGTCGCGCCTGCGGAAGTGAAAGCGCGTCACCAGCTCGTTGACCGGAACGACATCGCTGACGATGACGTCGAGCTTGGTGGTGCCGGTGCTCATCGAAAGACCTCCTCCGTCGGAGGAATTTCACTGCGGTCCTCGGCATTGATGCAGACGCCCTGGAAAGCGGCGAGGCGTCGTGAATAGTGGTCGCGAACCAGAAGCAAGAGGCCGCAATGCGAACAGGTCGCCGGCTGCGTCGTCACGTTCTCGGTGATGCCCTTGCAGTGGACGCACTGCATGCGGCGCGCCAGCGAGCCGCGATGCTCGGTCTGGATCGAGATGTGGTCGATGCCGGCTTCGAGCGCCGCCTGCATGGCCTGGCCGATCAGCCCTTCGGTGCCGGCAAGGTAGAGCCTGAGTCCCATATGCGCGTTTGCCAGCGTCTGCTTCAGCCGCGGCAAAGCGCTGGCAAAGGAATGGCCGAGGTAGAACTGCGCCGGCTTCAGCGCTTCGAGCACATCGGCATATTTGCTGTCGCGGCCGGGAATGAAAATGATGTGGGCGCCGCCGAAGAAGTCCGCCGGTGCCTTGGCGGCCAGATCGGCAATCGCCAGCGCTCCCTCTGCATCCGCTACGAAAAGATGATACTTGCCGGGCTGCGGAGACAGGGTCCCATAGACCGGCCGACTGATGATGCTTTTCGCTGCCATACCCGCAGTATGCCTCAGCCTTTCGCCGTGCGCTTGGTCTTCTTCGGATCGTCGAACGGAAGCGGCTCGGCGGTTGCGCTGATGGCGCCGCTCTTGTTGCGGATCTCGAGCCTGGTGCCTTGTACCGCGCAGTCGACGTCGAGCCGGGCGATGCCCATCGATTTTTTGACCAGCGGCGAATACATGGCGCAGGTCACCACGCCGACTTTTTTGCCGTCGCGATAGACTGGCGCGCCCTCGTCGGCCGGCTCCTTGCCTTCGAGCAGCACGCCGAAGATCTTGAAGCGCTCCTTGCCCTTGAGGCGATAATGCTCCTCGGCGCCGCGAAAGCCTGTCTTGCCGGGGCTGACGGTGAAATCGAGGCCGAGCTCCCACAGCGTGTCGCCGGGGCCTTCGTTCTCGAACGGGTATTTCTGCGAATTGTCGTAGGGGTAAAACAGCAGGTAGCTCTCGACGCGCAGCATGTCGAGCGTGGTGAAGCGGCACGGGATGATGCCGGCGCTCTTGCCCTCGTCGAGGATCCTGTCCCAGATCGTGCCGGCGTCCTGGCCACGGCAGAAGATCTCGTAGCCGCGCTCGCCGGTGTAGCCAGTGCGCGAGATCATCACCGGCAAGCCGAACAGCTGCGTCTGCATGTGATGGAAATAGTTGAGGTCGCGAATGCCCGGCACATGCTTTGCCAGATAGTCGACGGCGGTCGGGCCTTGCAGCGAAAGGTCGTGCAGATTGTCATCGAAGCGCAGCGACACGTCACGACCGACCGAAGCGCGCTGCAGCTCTTCATGGCCGGTGCCCGAGCCATGCACCACCATCCAGGAATTCGGGCCGGTGCGGTAGAGGATGCAGTCGTCGGTGAACTTGCCGGCCTCGTTCAGCATGCAGGCATAGGCCGACTTGCCGGGATAGATCTTTTCGACGTCGCGCGTCGTCGCCAGGTCGATCAGGTGCGAGGCGTGCGGCCCGGTGATGTGGACCTTCTTCAAGCCGGACACGTCCATCAGGCCGGCCTTGGTGCGGATGGCGATATACTCTTCGTCGGCGTCCTTGTCGTAGGTCCACGCGGTGCCCATGCCGCTCCAGTCTTCGAGCTTCGAGCCGAGCGCGCGATGGCGGTCCGCAAGGGCCGAAAATCTCCAGGATGCCGTCATCCGCTGGTCCTCCGTTCGAAAAAACTTCTTGCTTTCCCCTGCTCCCTGGCGGGAGCGTTGCCCGAATATTGATCGCAAACGCCGAGAGCCTGCAATACCCGCAAGCAAATAATTTCATTGTCAGGCAAAATCCGGCTGGTCAAACAAACAGTTAACGTTGCGTAAAATCGTCTTGACAATTGCGGAGTTCGGCTTGAAGTTATGAAAAAAATTTCACTCTCTTGAAAGAGAGCGATGGAGGGGAACCGATGTCCGACATGCAGCAGCGCATTGAAGCCCTGTACCGTTCCGACCTTCGTGGATCGGTGCTCCTGATCGTCTGTCTGTGGGCGACGATCCTCTTCGTCCTCTTCATGACATGGCCGTACATCCCCGACGCAGGCATCAAGCTAGTCGTCGCGGTCGCTGCCGCCGCGGTGCTGATCTTCAACACGGCCGCCATCCTGGCGATGGTCAACCACTACAAGGAAGACAAGGACTTCATCTACGGCCTCGACATCAAGAATGCCGACGCTTACCGCAACCGCAAGTCCTGAGGGGAGACGCATGGCCCGCTACACACCGCCCGAACAGAGCAAGGCCGGACAGGTTTTCGATATCGCCGTCGTCGTGGTCGCGATTTTTGTCGCGCTGTGGCTGCCGCTGAAACTGGGGCTGGCAGGGGCGGCAAAATCCATCGACGCGCTCGACGCCAAGACGTGGGAAGCGCTCGGCCAGAACCCGACCATGGCCTCGATCTGGGAAAAGCTCGGCTACACGCCGGAAACCGCGCACGACATCATCCAGAACCGGTTCCACTACATCATCGACTGGCCGACGCTGATCATCATGGCCGCAGTGCTGATCGGCTATTTCATCTTTCTGTTCCGCGCATCGGACCGCGAATACCGCGACGTCATCAACGAAAAATTCGACGACAAATAAACCGGGAAGCATCGTCATGTGGGTGGCACTATCTTACGCATGCTGGGGCATCTCGATCGTGCTCGCGCTGTGGATGCTCTACGACTGGTTCAAGATCGACACGACATTTTCCGAAGACGTGCTGACCTCGTCCAGGGAAGGCGAACTTGAAGCCGTGTCCGAAAAACACCGGATCTGAGTAGGGGATTGAACGATGACGGTCACGCTTGAACCGGCAGTGCAAGTGCAAGGCGACAGGGTTTCGCTGCTCAGGGTGCTCGGCCCCGCCCATGTCTGGGCACTCGGCGTCGGCATTGTTCTGGTCGGAGAATTCACCGGCTGGAATTTCGCGGCGGACAAGGGCGGCGCGCTGGCGGCGCTGATCGTCTGCTGGATCGTCGGCCTGCTCTACACCTCGGTCGCCATGATCGATTCCGAAGTCACCTCAACGGTTGCCGCCGCCGGCGGCCAATATGCGCAGGCAAAGCACATTGTCGGGCCGCTGATGGCCTTCAACGTCGCGCTGTTCCTGGTCTTTGCCTACACCATGCTCGAAGTGTCGGACGCTATCCTGCTCGGCGACACGATCGTCGCCAAGGCCGGCGTCGAAGGCCTCAACCACAATTCCTTCATCGCCGCGACCATCGTCGTGCTGGCATGGCTGAACTATCGCGGCGTGCTGATGACGCTCAACGTAAACTTCGTCATCACCGCCATCGCCTATGTCTCGATCGTCATCCTGTTCTTCTCGGTCAGCCCGTGGACGCAAGGCGCCGTGCTCAAGCTGAACGAGCTGGTCACCCCCGGCAACGCCCTGCCCTATGGCTGGATCGGCGTCATCGCCGCCTTCCAGTTCGGCATCTGGTACTATCTCGGCATCGAGGGCACCACGCAGGCCGCCGAGGAAGTTCGCTCGCCGGCGCGCTCGCTGCCTTACGGCACGATGGCCGGCATGATTACGCTTTTGATCGCCGCCGCCATGACCTGGTATGTCTGCGCCTCGCTGATGCCCTGGGAATATCTCGGCATCACCTATTATCCGCTCTGGGACGCAGGCAAGCTGACCGGCAGCCCGCTGCTGGAGAACCTGTTGTTCATCGCGACGCTGCTTGCTGCACTTGCTTCGGCCAATGGCTGCATCAACGACGCCGCGCGCGCCTGGTTCTCGCTCGGCCGCGACCGCTATCTGCCGACCTGGTTCTCGGCGGTGCATCCGAAATACCGCACGCCCTATCGCTCGATCCTGTTCCTGCTGCCGATCGCGCTGGCCTTTGCCTTCATCGCCGACCTCAACCAGGCGATCACCTTCTCGATCCTGTCGGGCGTGCTGCAATACACCTTCATGAGCATCAACATCATCATGTTCAGGAAGAAGTGGCCGCTCGGCTCGATCCGCCGCGGCTACACCCATCCCTTCCATCCGCTGCCGGCGATCGTGCTGTTCTGCCTTTGCGTGGTCACCTTCTTTGCGATCTTCCTCGGCTTCGGCTCGCAGCTGATCGCCATGGTCGCCTTCTACTTCCTGATCTCGCTATGGTTCCATTTCTACCGCTACAGATTCGTGCGCCGCGGTGCCCAGTTCACCATGCCGTGGCCGAAACCACAGGGGTACTGACAGGAGGGCGCGCCCTGTCTGGGCGGGCATTTGCGTGACGAGGTGCGTTAGGTGATCTCAGCATTGCTCGCCGGGGCGGTTGCCCTGGCTCTCGTCCTCCACATGACCTGGCTTGCGCGCGCCAACCGCAACAAGGCTTCGACCGCACTTGCCGCCGACGAAGCGGGACTTCGCGAAAATCATTCCCGACGTGGCCAACGTCTCGGACGGCACCGCCGGCGTCGTCACCTTCGCCGGCTCGTGGAACGGCCGGCGGGTGCAGGTACGGACCATCGTTGACACGCTGGCGATCAGGAAGCTGCCAGCGCGCTGGCTGAGCGTTTCGATCAACGAAAAAGTCGCGGTGCCAGGCACTTTCGACATGATGATGCGGCCAGGATCGCCGACGACTTTTTCCAATTTCGATCATCTCGACCATACACTGCCGAAGGCGGCGGGATTTCCAGCCGAAGCGGTGCTGCGGAGCGACCGCAAGGGCGTGCGCTTCCCTGACGCCATTATCACCGACCACCTCGATGTCTTTGTCGAGGGGCGCGCCAAGGAATTGCTGATCACGCCGAACGGCGTGCGCATCGTCTGGCTGCTGGCCGAGGCCGAGCGGGCGCGCTATGGCGTGTTCCGGCAAGCCGAATTCGGCACGGTCAGGCTCGATCCGGCGCTGGTCGAGAGGCTGCTGTCGTCGGCGTCGGCACTGCGCGATGCCATCAATCAAAGCGAACGGCAAGCGGCATGAGCAGGCAGAGCACCACCTCCCCCGCGCCACCGAACCCGTATCTGGTTCTCGGCGCCGCGATCGTCTTGCCGGCGAGCGGGCATGTCGTGCTAGGTGTGCCGGTGCGCGGCCTGCAGTTCCTGTTTTTCATGGTGATCCTGGCCTGGGTCACCGCCAAGATCGCGCCGCCGGATGCCAGCTTCATCGGCCGGCATGCCGGCGGCTTCCTGATCTATGCCCTGTCGATCCTGGATGCCTACAAGATCGCCCGCGTCCGCCATGCCAAATGGGTTCACAATGGCGGCAAGCGCAGCGATAGTGCGGCCGGCAGCGCCTGAGCCGATATATAACGACAGGAAAATTTTTTTCATACTAATTGAATTCCCGGGACTCATTCGATACATCTCCAAGGGAACAAATCTCGGAGCCTGACATGTGCGGAATCGTCGGACTGTTTTTGAAGGACAAGTCGCTTGAGCCCCAGCTTGGCGCGATGCTGTCGGAGATGCTGATCTCGCTCAGCGATCGCGGTCCCGACAGCGCCGGCATCGCCATCTATGGCGCGTCTTCCAATGAAGCCAAGATCACCATCCAGTCGGCCAAGCCGGAGCGCGATTTCCGCGGCCTCGACGCCGACCTCGCCAAGGCGATCGGCGCGCCGGTGAGCTTGGCTGCGAAGTCGACGCATGCGGTGGTCAGGACGACGCCTGCCAAGATCGACGAAGCGCGCGAGGCGATCCAGGCGCTGCGCCCCGACATCCGCATCATGGGCGCCGGCGACGTCGTCGAGATCTACAAGGAAGTCGGCTTGCCGGAAGCGGTCGTCGATCGGTTCGGCGTCCGCGAGATGACCGGCACGCACGGCATCGGCCATACCCGCATGGCGACCGAATCGGCGGTGACGACGATGGGCGCGCATCCGTTCTCGACCGGCGCCGACCAGTGCCTGGTGCATAATGGCTCGCTGTCCAACCACAACAATGTCCGCCGCGAGCTGATCCGCGAAGGCATGACATTCGAGACCGAGAACGACACCGAAGTCGCGGCCGCCTATCTCTCCTCGCAGATGGCGCATGGCAAGAACCTCGGCGAGGCGCTGGAAGGCACGCTGAGCGACCTCGACGGCTTCTTCACCTTCGTCGTCGGCACCAAGAATGGCTTCGGCGTGGTGCGCGATCCGATCGCCTGCAAGCCCGCCGTGATGGCCGAAACCGACCAGTATGTCGCCTTCGGCTCGGAATATCGTGCGCTGACCAAACTGCCCGGCATAGACAATGCGAAGGTCTGGGAACCCGAGCCCGCAACCGTCTATTTCTGGGAGCATTGATCTTATGCCGGCAATTAACCTCTCCAAGGCCGCGCGCGAGCCGGGCCAGGCATCGAGGGTCTTCGACCTGGCCGAAATGTCGCTGCGCGAGCTCAACCAGGCGCTGCACGATCTGGCTCCCGGTTCGAACGAGACCGCCTGGGAGGTACTGCATCCGCGCGGCAGCCATTCGGTCGCCGTCGGCGTCGACCAGCCGGTCGCCATCGATGTCCGCGGCAGCGTCGGCTATTATTGCGGCGGCATGAACGACGGCGGCACCATCACCGTGCATGGTTCGGCCGGGCCCGGCGTTGGCGAAAACATGATGTCCGGCCAGATCGTCGTCAAAGGCGATGCCAGCCAGTATGCCGGCGCCACCGGCCGGGGCGGGCTGCTGGTCATCGAAGGCAATGCGTCGTCGCGCTGCGGAATCTCGATGAAAGGCATCGACATCGTCGTCCACGGCAATATCGGCCACATGTCGGCCTTCATGGCGCAATCCGGCAACCTCGTGGTGCTGGGCGATGCCGGCGATGCGCTCGGCGATTCCATCTACGAGGCGCGGCTCTTCGTGCGCGGCAAGGTCGAAAGCCTCGGCGCCGACTGCATCGCCAAGGAGATGCGGCCCGAACACCTGGAATTGCTGCAAAACCTGCTCGACCGTGCCGGCGTGACCGGCGTCAAGGCGGCGGAGTTCAAGCGCTACGGTTCGGCGCGCACGCTTTACAATTTCAATATCGACAACGCCGATGCGTATTGAGGCAGCATGACCTATCGCAACCCGCCGACGACGCCGCGCAAATCCGCGACCTTCGACGACTATACGCTTTCCGAGATCCGCCGCGCCGCGGCGACCGGCATCTATGATATCAGGGGCGCCGGCGCCAAGCGCAAGCTTCCGCATTTCGACGACCTTCTGTTCCTCGGCGCTTCGATCTCGCGCTATCCGCTCGAAGGCTATCGCGAGCGCTGCGACACCAGCGTCGTGCTCGGTTCGCGCTATGCGAAGAAACCGATCGAGCTGAAGATCCCGATCACCATTGCTGGCATGAGCTTCGGCTCGCTGTCCGGTCCGGCCAAGGAAGCGCTCGGCCGCGGGGCGACGCTGTCCGGCACCTCGACCACCACCGGCGACGGCGGCATGACCGAGGAAGAGCGCGGCCATTCGAAGACGCTGGTTTACCAGTACCTGCCGTCGCGCTACGGCATGAACCCCCGCGATCTGCGCCGCGCCGATGCGATCGAGGTGGTCGTCGGCCAGGGCGCCAAGCCCGGGGGCGGCGGCATGCTGCTCGGCCAGAAGATTTCCGACCGCGTTGCCGAAATGCGCACGCTGCCGAAAGGCATCGACCAGCGCTCGGCCTCGCGCCACCCCGACTGGACCGGGCCGGACGACCTCGAGATCAAGATCCTCGAACTGCGCGAAATCACCGATTGGGAAAAGCCGATCTACGTCAAGGTCGGCGGCGCGCGGCCCTATTATGATACCGCGCTTGCCGTGAAATCGGGCGCCGATGTCGTCGTCGTCGACGGCATGCAGGGCGGCACGGCGGCAACCCAGGAAGTGTTCATCGAAAATGTCGGCCAGCCGACGCTTGCCTGCATCAGGCCGGCTGTGCAGGCGCTGCAGGATCTCGGCATGCACCGCAAGGTGCAGCTGATCGTCTCCGGCGGCATACGCAACGGCGCCGACGTCGCCAAGGCGCTGGCGCTCGGCGTCGACGCGGTGTCGATCGGCACGGCAGCGCTTGTCGCGCTCGGCGACAATGACCCGCGCTGGGAAGCGGAATACAACGAGCTCGGCACCACCGCCGGCGCCTATGACGACTGGCATGAGGGACGCGACCCGGCCGGCATCACCACGCAGGATCCCGAGCTAATGAAACGGGTCGATCCGATTGCGGCCGGACGACGGCTGGCGAACTATCTTAAGGTAATGACACTTGAGGCTCAGACAATCGCCCGCGCCTGCGGCAAGAACAGCCTGCACAATCTCGAGCCCGAGGATCTTGTCGCCTTGACGATCGAAGCCGCCGCCATGGCCGGCGTGCCGCTGACCGGCACCAACTGGATACCGGGCAAGAACGGCTTCTAAGACAAACCAAAATGCCAGTAAGCGAGGAATTATAATGGGGAACGATCTCGCCGCCTTCGCCAAGGAGAAGGGCGTCAAATATTTCATGATATCCTACACCGACCTGTTCGGCGGGCAGCGTGCCAAGCTGGTGCCGTCGCAGGCGATCGCCGACATGCAGCGGGACGGCGCCGGCTTTGCCGGCTTTGCTACCTGGCTCGACCTGACGCCGGCGCATCCCGACATGCTGGCCGTGCCGGATCCGGATTCGGTGATCCAGTTGCCGTGGAAGCCCGAAGTCGCCTGGGTCGCCGCCAACTGCATGATGGACGACAAATCGGTCGAGCAGGCGCCGCGCAACACGCTGAAGCGGCTGATCGCCGAGGCCGCCGGCGACGGCATGCACATCAAGACCGGCGTCGAGGCCGAGTTCTTCCTGATCTCGCCGGACGGCAAGACGATTTCCGACGAATACGACACGGCGTCGAAGCCCTGCTACGACCAGCAGGCGGTGATGCGCCGCTACGACGTCATCGCCGAGATCTGCGACCATATGCTGGCGCTCGGCTGGGGCGCCTACCAGAACGACCATGAGGACGCCAACGGCCAGTTCGAGATGAACTGGGCCTTCGACGATGCTCTGGCGACCGCCGACAAGCATTCCTTCTTCAAATTCATGGTGAAATCCGTTGCCGAAAAGCACGGGCTGCGCGCGACCTTCATGCCGAAGCCGTTCCAGGGCCTGACCGGCAATGGCTGCCATGCCCACATCTCGGTTTGGGACAGGGACGGCAAGACCAATGTCTTTGCCGACAATGCGATGGAACTCGGCCTGTCGGCCAAGGGCAGGAATTTCCTCGGCGGCATCATGAAACATGCTTCCGCGCTTGCCGCCATCACCAACCCGACGGTCAATTCCTACAAGCGCATCAACGCACCGCGCACCATCTCCGGCGCCACCTGGGCGCCGAACACCGTGACCTGGACCGGCAACAACCGCACCCACATGGTGCGCGTGCCCGGCCCCGGCCGCTTCGAGCTGCGCCTGCCCGACGGCGCGGCAAACCCCTATCTGCTGCAGGCCGTGATCATCGCCGCCGGGCTCGACGGTGTCCGCTCGAAGGCCGATCCCGGCCGGCGCTACGACATCGACATGTACCAGTTCGGCCATACGGTCGAAGGGGCGCCGAAGCTGCCGCTCAACCTGCTCGACGCATTGCGCGAGTTCGACAACGACAAATCGCTCAAGGCGGCGCTGGGTGAGGAATTCTCGTCGGCCTATCTAAAGCTCAAGCAACAGGAATGGAATTCCTATGCTTCCCACTTCACCCAGTGGGAGCGCGACCACACGCTCGACATCTGATCCGGAATTGTTGCACGCCCGGCGCGAAACAGGTTCATGAAATACTCGATCTTCTCCCTCGCCCGGGCGGCATTTTCCGGCCATAAGAACTGGCAGCGTACCTGGCGCGACGCCAGCCCGAAGAGCCACTACGACGTGGTGATTATCGGCGGCGGCGGCCATGGACTGGCGACGGCATGGTTCCTCGCCAGCGAGTACGGCATCAGGAATGTCGCGGTGCTGGAAAAAGGCTGGATCGGCTCCGGCAATGCCGGCCGCAACACCACCATCATCCGCTCCAATTACGGGCTGCCCGGCAATACCGGCTTCTACGAGCTGTCGATGAAGCTGTGGGAACGGATGGAGCAGGACCTCAACTACAACACCATGGTCAGCCAGCGCGGCGTCATCAATCTCTACCATTCCGACGCGCAGCGCGACGCCTACGCACGGCGCGGCAACACCATGCGCATCAACGGCATCGATGCCGAACTGCTCGATCTGACGGCGGTCAGGAAGATGATGCCGTTCCTGAACTTCGACAACGCACGTTTCCCGGTGCAGGGCGGCCTCTTGCAGCGACGCGGCGGCACGGCACGACACGATGCCGTGGTCTGGGGCTATGCGCATGCGGCGAGCGCGCTCGGCGTCGACATCATCCAGAATTGCGAGGTGACCGGCTTTGTCCGCGACGGCAACGGCAAGGTGACCGGCGTCGAGACGAGCCGCGGCAAGATCGGTGCGGCCAAGGTCGGCATGGCGGTCGCCGGCTCCTCGTCGCGCGTCGCGGCGATGGCCGGCATGCGGCTGCCGATCGAAAGCCATGTGCTGCAGGCCTTCGTCTCGGAGGCGATCAAGCCGCTGATCCCCAATGTCATGACCTTCGGCGCCGGCCATTTCTACGTCAGCCAATCCGACAAGGGCGGCCTGGTCTTCGGCGGCGACATCGACGGCTACAATTCCTACTCCCAGCGCGGCAATCTGCCTGTCATGGAGGACGTCTGCGAGGGCGGCATGGCGCTGATGCCGATGATCGGCCGCGTGCGGCTGCTGCGCCAGTGGGGCGGCATCATGGACATGTCGATGGACGGCTCGCCGATCATCGACAAGACGCCGGTCGACGGGCTCTATCTCAATGCCGGCTGGTGCTATGGCGGCTTCAAGGCGACGCCCGGCTCCGGCTTGATCTTTGCCCATCTTCTGGCGCGCGACGAGCCGCACAAGGAGGCGGCGCGCTTCCGCCTCGACCGCTTCCGGCGAGGTGCGATGATCGACGAAAAGGGCCAGGGCGCCCAACCGAACCTGCATTGAAGGCTGGCTGAAGAGCATGCGCATTGTCTGTCCCTTCTGCGGCGAACGCGAACTCGGCGAGTTCACCTATCTGGGCGACGCCAGGCCGGTGCGTCCGGCGGCCGGCTCCTCCGAAGACGAGGTCTTCGACTATGTCTATCTGCGCGACAATGTCGCCGGGCCGATGAGCGAATACTGGTATCATGGCGGCGGCTGCCGGGCCTGGCTGAAGGTCGCCCGCAACACGCTGACGCACGAGATTTCGTCGGTCGAGCCGGCTGCGGGCGTTGGCGCCGCCAAGGTGGGCGCCTGATGGTTGGCCCTGCGCAGAGACACCGGCTGGAGAGCGGCGGTCTCATCGATCGCGCCGCGCCGCTGAGCTTCCGCTTCGACGGCAAGAGCTTTGCCGGCTTCCAAGGCGACACGCTGGCCTCGGCGCTGATTGCCAATGGCGTCAAGTTGATCGGCCGATCGTTCAAATACCATCGCCCGCGCGGCATCCTGACCGCCGGGTCGGAGGAGCCCAACGCGCTGGTCGAACTGCGCAGCGGAGCGCGGCGCGAGCCGAACACCAAGGCGACCACGGCCGAACTTTACGACGGGCTCGAGGCCGCCAGCCAGAACCGCTGGCCGTCGCTGCGCCACGATCTGATGGCGGTCAACCAGCTGTTTGCGCCGATCTTCGTCGCCGGCTTCTACTACAAGACCTTCATGTGGCCGGCGAAATTCTGGGAAGCGGTCTACGAACCGGCGATCCGCCGAGCCGCCGGTCTCGGCCGCGCCGCCGGCGTCGCCGATCCCGACCATTACGACAAGGCGTGGGCGCATTGCGACGTGCTGATCGCCGGCTCCGGCCCGGCCGGGCTCGCGGCGGCATTGGCGGCCGGGCGCAGCGGCGCCCGTGTCATCCTGTGCGAGGAAGATTTTGCGTTCGGCGGCCGTCTGCTTGCCGACGGCGGCACCATCGACAGCCTGCCGGCGGCCGAATGGATTTCGCGCACGCTGGCCGAACTCGCAGCACTCCCCGATGTCCGCATCATGAACCGCACGACATTGTTCGGCGTCTATGATGGCGGCACCTATGGCGCGATCGAGCGGGTCAATGACCACCTGCCCTCCCCGCCAGAGCACCAAGTGCGCCAAAGGCTATGGCGGATCGTGGCTAGGCGCTGCGTCGTTGCCGCCGGCGCCATCGAGCGGCCGATCGTGTTTGCCGGCAACGACACGCCCGGCGTGATGATGGCTTCGGCGATGCGGACCTATGTCGCGCGCTACGCGGCAGCGCCGGCAAAGAGGATCGCGCTGTTCACCAACAATGCGGATGGCTGGCGCACGGTCGAGACCGCGCTCGCCGCCGGATTGCAGATCGCGGCGGTCGTCGATGCGCGCCCGGACGTCTCCGCCGCACATCGCGCGCTCGCCGCCAAGGCCGGCTTTCCGGTGCTCAGCGGCTCGGTCAACGGGGTCGAAGGCGGCAAGGCCGGCGTCCGGAAAATCGCGATCTCGCTGACCGGCGGCGCACGTGCGGAAGTCGAAGCCGACGGGCTTGCCGTCTCCGGCGGCTGGAATCCGGCGGTCGGGCTGACCTCCTACCATCGCGGCCGGCCGAAATGGCAGGACGACATCGCAGCCTTCGTCCCGGACGGTGCGCCTCCGGGCATGATGGCCGCAGGCGCCGCCAACGGCGCCTTCGGGTTGGGCGACTGCCTGCGCCAGGGCTTTGCCGCAGGAGCGGCGGCAGCACAGAGGGCCGGGCGCAGCGGCAATGCCGGCACATCGCCGGTTGCCGACAGCGAGGCGTTTTCGCTAACGCCGCTCTGGCATGTCGCCGGCAAAGGGAAAGCCTTCGTCGATTACCAGCATGACGTGACCGCGTCCGACATCGAACTGGCGCAGCGCGAAGGCTTCGAGTCGATCGAGCATCTGAAGCGCTATACGACGCTCGGCATGGCCACCGACCAGGGCAAGACCTCGAACGTCGCCGGCCTCGCCCTCATGGCTGCGTTGTCAGGCAAATCCATTCCCGAGACCGGCACGACGATCTACCGCCCGCCCTATGTGCCGGTCGCTATCGGCGCCTTCGCCGGCCATCATCGCGACGAGAATTTTCATGCGACACGGTTGACGCCGTCGCATCACTGGGCAGCCGAACAAGGCGCGGTGTTCGTCGACACCGGCCTGTGGAAGCGCGCGCAATGGTACCCGCGCGCCGGCGAAAAGGACTGGCTGGAATCGGTCACCCGCGAGGTCAAGGCGGTGCGCTCCGGCGTCGGCTTCTGCGACGTCTCGACGCTCGGCAAGATCGACGTGCACGGTCCGGATGCCGGCGCCTTCCTCGACCGCGTCTACATCAACACCTTTTCCAATCTTGCCGTCGGCAAAGCCCGCTACGGGCTGATGCTGCGTGAGGACGGCATCGTCTATGACGACGGCACCACATCGCGGTTGGCCGAGGACCATTATTTCCTGACCACCACGACCGCCAAGGCCGGGCTGGTGATGCAGCATCTCGAATTCTGCCGCCAGGTGCTATTTCCTGAGTTCGACGTGCAGCTCACCTCCGTCTCCGACCAGTGGGCGCAATTCTCGATCGCCGGGCCGAAGACCCGGGACCTGCTCCGGGAAATCGTCGATCCGGCCGAGGATCTGTCGAATGAGGGTTTTCCGTTCATGGGCGCGCGCGAGGTATCGCTTCGCGGCGGCACCAGGGCGCGGCTGTTCCGCATCTCGTTCTCCGGCGAGATGGCCTTCGAGATTTCGGTTCCCGCCCGCTACGGCGACGCGCTGGTGCGCAATTTGATGCTGGCCGGGAAGCCATTCGGCGTTACGCCCTACGGCACCGAGGCGCTCGGCGTCATGCGCATCGAAAAGGGCCATGTCGCCGGGCCGGAGCTGAACGGCACGACGACGGCCGCCGACCTCGGCCTCGGCAAGATGATGTCGACCAAGAAGGATTTCATTGGCCGCGTCATGGCCGGGCGCGAGGCGCTGGTCGCGCCGGACCGGCAGGTCGTCGTCGGGATCAAGCCGGTCGACAAGACGCGCCGCCTGCGTTCCGGCGCGCATATTATCCCGAAGGGCGAGACGCCCGGTCCCGCCAACGACCAGGGCTACGTCACCTCGGTCTGCTTCTCGCCGGTGCTCGACCAGTGGATCGGGCTTGGCCTGGTCGAGCGCGGCCGCGAGCGCATCGGCGAGATCGTCCATGCGCATGACCCGCTGCGCGGCGAGGACTACGATGTCGAGCTGTGCAGCCCCGTCTTCTACGATCCGGATGGAGGGCGCCAGCGTGGTTGAGTTGTCCTGGATTGCCCGCAGTCCGCTGGAGAAAGCGCTCGTCGTCGGCGCCCATGGCGCGCGCGGCACCGAGGCCGGCGTTTGGCTGACGGAAATCCGCAATTTCGACCTGATCCAGGTGATGGCGCGGCGCGGCAAAACGGCGGAGCTGGCAAAAGCTGCCCAGGCCCGTTTCGACGTTGCCGCACCGGAAACGCCCAAGGCGGTCCAAGTTCCCGACGCTACGCTGATCTGGTCGGGACCGGATCAGTTCCTCGTCCTGTCGAAAGGCGCCAAGCACGCGATCGAACCGCTGAGCCAGGCGTTCTCGCAATCCGCCTCGCTGTCGGACCAGTCGCATGCCCGCCTCCTGATCAGCGTTTCGGGAGAAAAGGCGCGCGCGATGTTGGCCAAACTGTCGTCGTTAGACCTGCACCCGGCGGCGTTCCCGGCCGGCACCGCTGCCGCGACATCGATCGACCATACCAGCGTCAATCTATGGCGCGGCCATGACCGGCCGGATAGGCAGGCGGTGTTCAATCTCCTGGTGTTCGCGACGTTTGCCGAAAGCCTGTGGCACACGATGCTCGATGCCGCCGCGGAGTATGGCGTCGACATCGGGCATTCCGAGGAATTGGGATAGCCTTGGCGCGTCTTCCCTTCTCCCCTTGTGGGGTCCGAAGGACGGGACGAGACCCGTGGCTCGCCCCAGGGCGGTGGATCGGCGCGCAGCGCCGAGACGGATGAGGGGTGTTCCAGCGGAGTGAGAGGCTGGCGTTCCCTGGAACACCCCTCATCCGTCGCCTTCGGCGACACCTTCTCCCCCAAGGGGAGAAGGGGGAGCTTGTGCCACCTTCACCTTGCCAACTCCGGCTCTTCTGCCCTATTCTTCCCGCTAAAATAATTTCACGCACAGGCAAACTTGTTTCTCGAAACCAGGGTTGAGATGAGCCAGTCGCCCTACCCCGTAATCGCCGCCGGACCGCCCCGGCCGAGTCTGATCCTGCGGCCAGGCCAGATCGCGCTGCCGGCCGGGATGGAGCGCTATTCGGTTCAGGGCAATGGCGCGGTGCTGATAGAGGTCGAGGCCGGCGACAGCATCACTGTGCGCAATATCGAGGGCGGGCAGGCCTGCGAGCTGCTGGTATGGGACAGCACCGGCGTAACCGATCCCGGTATTCTCGGCGAAAAATCGAACAGCAATGCCGCCGGCATTAAGGCGCTGCTGGCCGATAGCGACGATAGCCTCGCTTCCTTGCGCCGAGGCCTCGAACGTCGCCAGGTACAGCTAGATCAGGCAAAGGCGGTCCGCGTCTTCGGCGGCTCCACCCCTGCCGGCACCGAACAGAGCTTTGCGATCGCC
This sequence comes from Mesorhizobium sp. M0189, assembly GCF_040322135.1. NCBI lineage: Bacteria > Pseudomonadati > Pseudomonadota > Alphaproteobacteria > Hyphomicrobiales > Phyllobacteriaceae > Mesorhizobium > Mesorhizobium sp. M0189. The sequence continues at coordinate 472,911 of NZ_JAMYSW010000002.1, read as the reverse complement.
CGCGACGGCTCGATGCTCGTCGCTGCACCCGGCGGTCCGATGCTGGTCGACGGCCACGATACCGCAACGCCGCTCAGCGTCATCCTGCGCCGCGCCACGATCCGTCCAGCTGCGAAGTCGCGGCTTGCCGACCCGCTGGCCGATCCGGTGCTCGATCTGCGCGTCCATTCGGCGACGGCGGAAGCCTATTTCGTCAAAGCCGGCGACTATCTGCAGATCATCGATGTCGACGGGCGCCAATGCACCGACTTCCAGTGCTTTTCGGCGCGCAAGCTGGACAAGGGCCGCGATCATCCGCTCGACGTGACGACGACGCGCACGCTGATGGGTTCGAGCTATCCGATGCCCGGGCTGCACTCGAAATATTATGACCAGGACATGGAGCCGCTGGTCGAGGTTATCCAGGACACTTGCGGCCGCCACGATGCATTCGCGCTCGCCTGCGCTGCCAAATATTACGACGACATCGGCTATCCCGGCCATCCCAACTGCTCGGAGAATTTCAACCGCGCGCTGGCCGACAAGGGCGTGACGCCCCGCGCCGGCTGGATGGCGATCAACTTCTTCTTCAACACGGCCATCGACGCGTATGGCGTCGTGGTTTCCGACGAGCCGTGGTCGCGGCCGGGCGACTATGTGCTGCTGCGGGCGCTGACCGACATCGTCTGCGTCTCGTCCGCCTGCCCCGACGATACGACGCCGGCCAATGGCTGGAACCCGACCGACATCCATGTGCGGACCTATTCCGGCCAGCACAAATTCTCGCGAGCGATCGCCAGACGCATGACGCCCGATTCGGAACCGAAAATGACCCGCGAGACCGCCTTTCATTCGAGCTTTGCCAAGCACACCCGCAACTTCGTCGAGTACAAGGGTTATTGGCTGGCCAATTCCTTCGCCAAGCAAGGCCCGATCGGCGAATACTGGGCCTGCCGGCAGGATGCAGTGATCATGGACCTGTCGCCGCTGCGCAAGTTCGAGATCACCGGCCCGGATTCGGAAGCGCTGCTGCAATACACGCTGACCCGCGACATCAGGAAGCTCGGCGTCGGCCAGGTCGTCTATTCCGCCATGTGCTACGAGCATGGCGGCATGATCGACGACGGCACGCTGCTTCGGCTCGGCAAGGATAATTTCCGCTGGGTTGGCGGCGACGATCTATCCGGCGAATGGCTGCGCGAAACGGCGACGAAACTCGGCCTTACCGTGCTGGTGCGTTCATCGACCGACCAGATGCACAATGTCGCCGTGCAGGGACCGAAAAGCCGCGACATTCTCAGGCAGATCATCTGGACCTCGCCGCTGCAGCCGTCGATCGACGAGCTCGAGTGGTTCCGCTTTGCCGTCGCCCGCATCGGCGGCGGCAACGGCATTCCCGTCGTTGTCTCGCGCACCGGCTACACCGGCGAGCTCGGCTACGAGATCTGGTGCCATCCGCGCGACGCGGAAAAGGTGTTCGACGCCATCTGGGAGGCTGGCCAGCCGCACGGCCTGAAGCCGATGGGACTGCAGGCGCTCGACATGGTGCGCATCGAGGCCGGGCTGATCTTTGCCGGCTACGAGTTCTCCGACCAGACCGATCCGTTCGAGGCCGGCATCGGCTTCACCGTGCCGCTGAAGACCAAGAGCGACGATTTCATCGGCCGCGAGGCGCTGATCCGACGCAAGGAAAATCCGCAGAAGAAGCTGGTCGGCCTCGACATCGACGCCAATGTCGCGGTCGGCCACGGCGATTGCGTGCATGTCGGTCGCGCCCAGATCGGCGTCGTCACCTCCGGCATGCGCTCGCCGGTGCTGAACAAGACCATCGCGCTGGCCAGGCTCGACGTCACCCATTCGGCGATCGGCACCGAGGTCGAGATCGGCAAGCTCGACGGCCACAGCAAGCGGCTGCCGGCGCGCGTCGTCGCCATTGCCCACTACGATCCGCAGAAGACCAGGCCGCGCTCCTGATCGACGCTGCCCGGTTCTTCCCTTCTCCCCTTGTGGGAGAAGGTGGATTGGCGCGCAGCGCCAAGACGGTTGAGGGGCGCTGGACGAAGTGCGGTTTTGCCAAGCTGGAACACCCCTCATCCGACCGAGCTACGCTCGGCCACCTTCTCCCACAAGGGGAGAAGGAAAGACCGCACCCGTTGGCAGCGCCAACGAAGCTCGACTGTTTCACAAGCGCAATGTGCACAGCGTCACAAACCGCTTGACGTGAAAGCGCGTTGGGTCAATCTTCACTGCTAAGAATAAAATACTACTGAGCGGAAAACGCCTGGGCAGTTCAACGTGAGCGTCGATGACGCCTCGCGAGATTGCGGCTGTTGCCGATGGGGAACATCAAAAATGGGGAATTCGCGTAAATGAGCACGATAGTCACCACCCTGGTGCCGCCTGCCGAAGGGCAGCTGCACCGAAACATCGATTGGCGCGGCGCCTTTTGGGTGGCAAGCGGCGTTCCGGCCCTTGTCCTGTTTTCGATCGGCGGCATTGCCGGCACCACCGGAACGCTGGCCTTCATGATCTGGACCGCATCCATGATCATGGGCTTCCTGCAATCCTTCACCTATGCGGAAATCGCCGGCCTGTTCCCGAACAAGTCCGGCGGCGCCTCGGTCTATGGCGCCACCGCGTGGCTGCGCTATTCGAAATTCATCGCGCCGCTTTCGGTGTGGTGCAACTGGTTCGCCTGGTCGCCGGTGCTGTCGCTCGGCTGCTCGATCGCCGCCGCCTATATCCTCAATGCGCTGGCGCCGGTGCCGCTGTTCACCGACACTTCGCCGGAAGTCGCCGCCTATATCGCGGCCCATGCCGGAACCAGCGCCGCCGACGCCATCACCGCGGGCACCACTGCGGCGACGCCGGCGATCCGCAACTGGACGCTTTACGGTCATACGCTTGGCCCGGTTTCCTTCACCTTCAATGCCACCTTCTTCATCGGCGCGGTGCTGATGCTGATCATCTTCTCCATCCAGCATCGCGGCATCCTTGGCACCGCCAACGTGCAGAAATATATCGGCCTGCTCGTCATCATCCCGATGCTGATCGTCGGCGTGGTGCCGATCGTCACCGGCCAGATCGACTGGGCAAACTTTTCGCCGCTGGTCCCGCTCGCGGCAGCCTACGCGCCGGAGCCCGGCGCGTGGAACATCGCAGGCTGGACGCTCGTTCTCGGCGGCATGTTCATCGCGGCATGGTCGACCTACGGTTTCGAGACCGCCGTCTGCTACACCTCCGAGTTCAAGAACCCGGGCACCGATACCTTCAAGGCGATCTTCTATTCCGGCCTTCTGTGCATGCTGCTGTTCATCCTGGTGCCGTTCACCTTCCAGGGCGTGCTCGGCTTGAACGGCATGCTGGCGACGCCGATCGTCGACGGCTCCGGCGTTGCCGATGCGCTGGCTGGCATGGTCGGCGGCGGACAGCTGATCCACAGCCTGCTGGTCATGCTGATGATCCTGGCGCTGGTGCTCTGCATCATGACGGCGATGGCCGGCTCTTCGCGCACGCTCTACCAGGGTTCGGTCGACGGCTGGCTGCCGCGCTACCTCAGCCACGTCAACGAGCACGGTGCGCCGACGCGGGCGATGTGGACCGACTTGATCTTCAACCTGATTGTGCTGGCCATCGCTTCGGCCGACGCGACGAGCTTCTTCTTCATCCTCGCCGTGTCGAATTGCGGCTACATCATCTTCAACTTCCTCAACCTCAATGCCGGCTGGATCCACCGCATCGACAATGGCCACATTGCGCGGCCATGGAAGGCGCCGAGCTGGCTGCTCGGCCTCGGCGCTATCTTTGCCTATGTCAACGCGGTCTTCATGGGCGCCGGCGCCAAGGTCTGGAACCCGATGGCATTGTGGGCCGGGCTGATCACGGCCGCCTTGATCATCCCGGTGTTCTGCTTCCGGCACTACATCCAGGACAAAGGCAAGTTCCCCGACCACATGCTGGCCGATCTCGGCATGAACTCGTCCGACCTCGCAGTGCGAAAGGCGGGCATGCTGCCCTACCTGACGCTGATCGCCGGCGTCGCGGTGATGCTGCTCGCCAACTGGCTGTTCGTCATCTGAGGCTTGCCTTGAGAGCAATTCCAGGAAAAGGTGTGAACGGTTTTCCGGCCGGAATTGCCTCAAAACAAAAAATAGAGCGGTTCGGCGTTTCCGTGAAACGATGAACCGTTCTACGGATTGGGCGCGCGATGCGCGCTCGATCGCTTGCATTTTGTTCTTGCTTTGTGCCGGCAGCTATGCTACTAATCCCGCCATGGTGCTGATTCGCCCCGAGACCCGCCGCTGAGGCGGGTTTTTCGTTTCTGGGCCTATTCTGGCTCAATCGATCTTGATGAACACGCCCTTGGTGTTGAGATATTCGTCAAGGTGTTCGGCGCCGCCCTCGCGGCCGTAGCCGCTCATCTTGTAGCCGCCGAAGGGCACGGCCGGATCGATGGCGTGATAGGTGTTGACCCAGACCGAGCCGGCGCGGATCTTTTGCGACAGCCGGTGGGCGGTGGCGAGATTTTGGGTGAAGACCCCTGCAGCCAGGCCGTAAGGCGTGTTGTTGGCCCGCTCGACCGCCTCGTCCAGCGTATCGAACGGCAAGGCTGAAATCACCGGCCCGAAGATCTCCTCGCGCGCGATCTTCATATCGTCCGAGACGCCGGCAAAGACAGTCGGCGCGACGAAATTGCCGGCGGCAAGCGCGCCTTCCACAAGCCGGGTGCCTCCGGTGACGAGTTTCGCCCCTTCTGCAGTACCGGCCTCGAGGTAACCGGTGACCCGTTGCAACTGCTTTTCGGAGACGAGCGGGCCGATCTCGGTCGCCGGGTCGATGCCGTCGCCGACCCTGAGACCCTTGGCGTATGCCGCGAGACGCTCGATGAACTCGTCATGGACCGCGCGTTCGACGAAAAGGCGCGAACCGGCGATGCAGATCTGGCCGGAATTGGCGAACACCGACATCGCGGCCACCGGCACCGCTTTGTCGAGATCGGCATCGGCGCAGACGATGACCGGCGACTTGCCGCCAAGCTCCAGCGAGACGCGCTTGAGGTTGCCGGCCGAGGCGCGCACGATCGACTGGCCGGTCGCCGTCGAGCCGGTGAAGACGATTTTGTCGACGCCCATGTGCTCGGCGAGTGCGGCGCCCGCCTCGGTGCCGGTGCCGGTGACGATGTTGACGACGCCTTCCGGGACGCCGGCCTCGTTCATGATGTCGGCGATCAGCAGTGGCGTCAGCGGCGCCTCTTCCGATGGTTTCAGCACGATGGTACAGCCGGTCGCCAGCGCCGGGCCGATTTTCCAGATCGACGCGGCGGTCGGCGCGTTCCAGGGAATGATGGCGCCGACGACGCCGACCGCCTCCTTGCGGGTGAAGGAGACGATTTCGCCGGGCAGCGAGTTCTCGATCGTCTCGCCGTGCAGCGCCGTCGCCATGCCGGCATAATAGCGCAGCATGCCGATGACGCGGTTGCGATTGGCGCGGGTGCGCACGATCGGCATACCCATGTCGGTGGTGTCGGAGAGGCTGATCTCTTCCCAGTTCTTTTCGAAGAGATCGGCGATCCTCAGCAGCAGTACCTGCCGCTCGTAAGGTTTGAGCCGGCTCCACGGTCCCTCGAACGCCTTGCGGGCGGCAGTCACCGCCAAGTCGATGTCGAGGCGGTCTCCGCGCGGCACCGTGGCGATGACCGCGCCGGTGGCAGGATTGCGGGTCTCCATGGTCCGGCCGGAGCGGGCATCGACCCAGCCACCGCCGATGAACATCTGGCGATGGCGTCCGTCGATCGGCAGCCGCAGCGGTGCCTGAGCTATGGTCATGACGGTCCTCCTCCGGCACCTACGCCTGGTGGGCGGATTAAACCGCCGGAGGTCACATTTGCCAACAGCTCTATTCGGCCGCCAGGGCCAGTTGCGGCCTTTCGTTCTTTTCTTCCGTCTCGGCCGGCTGCTCCACCACCTTCTTGGGCTCCCGGCCGAAGAACAGCGCGTAGGCTGCCGGCAGGACAAGGATGGTCAGCACCGTGGCGACCAGGATGCCGCCCATCATGGCATAGGCGAGCGGCCCCCAGAAGACGCCGCGCGAGATCGGGATCAGCGCCAGCACCGCCGTCAGCGCCGTCAGCACGATCGGCCGGAACCGGCGAACGGCCGAGCCGATGATGGCCTCGGAGCGCTCCACGCCGGCGGCGATGTCCTGGTCGATCTGATCGACCAGGATGATCGAGTTTCGCATGATGATGCCGAGCAGGGCGATAACACCGAGGATGGCGACGAAGCCGAACGGCGCACCGCTGATCAAAAGTGCCGCCGCCGCACCGATGATGCCGAGCGGACCGGTCGCCAGCACCAGCATCGCCTTCCCGAAATGCTGCAGCTGGATCATCAGCAGCACGACGATGACCGCCAGCATGACTGGAGCTTTCGCCGCAATCGAGGCCTGGCTTTCGGCCGCATCCTCGGCGCCGCCCTGGATCTCGATCTTGTAGCCGGGTGCGAGGCCGGCGCGCAGGCCCGACATCTCGCCATACATTTTCATGGCGACATCGTTCGGCTGCACGCCATCCGGCAGCGTGGCGCGTACGCTGATGGTCGGCAAGCGGTCGCGCCGCCATTCGACGCCTTGCTCCAGCACCGGGACAATCTTGGCGACCTGCGACAGCGGCACGGAGCCACCGAAATCCGTCGGGATATAGACGGAATCGACCGCCGACAGCAGGTGACGGCTTGCCTCCGGTTCGCGGGCGACGATCGAAACCGTCTCCTCGCCGTCGCGGAAGTCATCGAGCGGCGCTCCCGACATGGTCGCCTGCAGCATCTGGCGGATGCGCTGCGAGGTGACGCCGAGCGCACGGGCGCGATCCTGGTCGATCACCAGCTTCATCGCCGGCACCGGCTCCAGCCAGTCGTCGTGGATGGCGCCGAGCAGCGGATTTGCCTGGAACTTCGCCTTCACCTCGTCGGCGATGCGGCGCACCTCCTGGCGATCCGGACCCATGACGCGCATCTGCACCGGCCAGCCGGTCGGCGGACCAAGGAACAGGCGGTCGACCTTGGCGCGGATCGACGGGAAATCCTCGGCCAGGATGGTGCGCAGCTTGACAATCAGCCGCTCGCGGGCCGGTTCGTCATTGGCCATCACCAGAAGCTGGGCGAAATTCGGATTGCGAAGCTGCTGGTCGAGCGGCAGGAAGAAACGCGGCGCGCCTTCGCCGATATAGGTGGCGATGAAGCGCTTGTCCTTGTCGTCCATCATCCTGGCTTCGAGCGCCTTGGCCTGTGTCTCGACTTCCTTGATGCTGGTGCCTTCCGGCAGCCAGAGGTCGACAAGGATTTCCGGGCGCGACGATTGCGGGAAGAAATTCTGCGGGATGAACTGGAACGCCCACAGGCTGGTGGCAAAGGTCATCATCGTCATCACCAGCACGATGATGCGATGGCGCACGGCCCAGGTCACGGTCGAGCGAAGGCGACGGTAGAAGCCCGTGTCGAAGACATCGTGATGGCTGCCGGCGTGCTTGCGCTGCTTCAGGATCATGTGGCCGAGCCATGGCGTGAAATAGACCGCCGCGAACCAGGACACGACCAGCGCGATACCGACGACGTAGAACAGGGTGCGCACATATTCGCCGGCCGTCGAGGCGGCGAAACCGACGGGGATGAAGCCGGCCGTGGTGATCAGCGTGCCGGTCAGCATCGGGAAGGCGGTCGAGGAATAGGCGAAGCTCGCCGCCTCGACCTTGACCAAGCCTTCCTCGAGCTTTCGCTCCATCATTTCGACGACGATCATCGCGTCGTCGACCAAGAGGCCAAGGGCGATGATCAGCGCGCCGAGCGAGATGCGCTGCAGGTCGATGCCGAGCTCGTACATGATGGCGAAGGTGGCGGCCAGGACCAGCGGAATGACGATCGCGATCACCAGACCCGAACGCCAGCCGATCGACAGGAACGAGACGACAAGCACGATCAGCAGCGCTTCACCGAGCGCTTCCATGAACTCGGCCACCGCATCCTTGACGACTTCCGGCTGGTCGGAGACCTGGTCCACCGACACGCCATAGGGCAGCGCCTCCTCGAAGCGCTTGTAGGTCGCTTCGACGTCCTTGCCGACGTCGGTGACGTTGAAGCCCTTGGCCATGACGACGCCGAGCTGGACGCTGTCATGGCCGTTGAAGCGGTATTTGCGCTGATAAGGGTCCTCGAGGCCGGAGGTCACGGTGGCGATGTCGCCGAGGCGCGTCACCTGGTTGCCGGCCCGCAGCCGAAGCTCGCGAATGTCGGCCGCCCTGGCCACGTCGCCTTCGACCGAGATGCGCACCGAACGCTGGCCGGTGTCGACCGAACCTGCCGGGTCGACATTGTTCTGGCCCCTGATCGCATTCTGCAGGTCGGTCAGCGTCAGGCCGCGTTCGGCAAGCACCTTGGATGAAACGTCGATGTAGAGCTTTTCCGGCTGGTCGCCGATGATCACGGCTTTCTCGACGCCGGGCGTCGTCAGCAGCATGTCGCGTGCCTGGATGGCGAATTTCTTCAGCTCGGGATAGCCGTAGCCATCGCCGCTGATCGAATGCAGGGTGATGAATGTGTCGCCGAATTCGTCGTTGAAGTAGGGCCCGAGCAAGCCCTGCGGCAGTTCATTCGAGATATCGCCGACCTTCTTGCGCACCTGATAGAACGCATCCGCGACCTGCGCGGGACTGGTGTCGCCCTTGACCTGCAAGGTGATGATGGCGCTGCCGGCGCGGGTGTAGGAGCGGACGAAATCGAGATGCGGCGTTTCCTGCAGCTTGCGCTCGATCTTGTTGACGACCTGGTCCTCCATCTCCTTGATCGAGGAGCCCGGCCAGATCGCCTGGACGACCATGACGCGGAAGGTGAAATCGGGATCTTCCTTCTGGCCCATGCGCATCAGGCCGAGCGCACCGGCGACGATGATAAGCCCGAACAGGAAGCGGGCAATGCTCGGATGGCCGATTGCCCAGCGCGAAAGATTGAAAGACCGCTTTTCAGTGGTGTCGGTGGTCATCGGCGTCAGTCCGTTTCAATTTGATCAACAGAGCACGCGCTTTCGCATGCCCAAGGAACTTCCGATGTGGGCTTCCGAGCGGCGAGGCTTTCCGAGTTGAGAGATCTACATCGCGGTGGGACACGAGGATCGATGTGGGGGTTACATCGACCTGAGATCTCGAAAATCGGGGGCGCCTGCCGCCCGGAAACCGTGAATTGCCTGGCCGTCAGCGCAAGCGCCTTGCGGCGTCATCATCGGCCGAGGCCGACTGTTGTGCTGCATCACCGGTAAGCTTGACTTTCAGATTCTCGGTCATGAACTGCGTGCCGGCAGCGACGACCACATCGCCCGGCTTCAGCCCGTCGGCGACACTGACGCCGTCAGGCGTGAAGGCGGCGACCTTGACCGGATGCGCATGAACGGTACCGCCACTGCGGTCGACGGTCCAGACGATCGATTGGCTGTCCTTTTGTGCCAATGCGCTCAGCGGGATCGACACCAGCTGCTGCCGGTTGCCCGCCGCGGCTTCGATGGAGGCCGTCATGCCAAGCAGCACGTTCGGATCGTTGGGCAGGCTGACGCGAACGGCAAAGGTGCGCGACTGCGGATCGGCGCTGCCGGCGACTTCGCGGACCTTGCCTTCGAGCGTCAGCGCCTCATCGGACCAGAAACCCGCCTTGACGGTCTTGCCCGGCTTGAACTCGGCGATATCGGTTTCGGGAACAGCGATCAGGACTTCCTTCTCGCCGTCGATGGCAACGGTCACCACCGGCGTGCCTGAGCCGACCACCTGGCCGACATCGGCGGCAACGGCGGTGACGATGCCATTCTTGTCCGCCTTGAGATCGGTATAGCGGACCTGGTTCTGTGCCTGGGCAAGCTGCGAGCGGGCGGAGTCGCGCGTGGCGACCGCCTGATTGTAACTGAGCGTCGCCTGCTCGAGCTGCGACTTCGGTGCGAAATTCTTGGCGTAGAGCTGTTCGGCGCGCTTGCGCGTAAGCTCGACTGTCTCGACCTGACGGTCGGCGGCATCGAGGCTGGCCTGGGCGCTTCTCACCGAAAGCTCGTAGTCGGTGGGATCGATGCGGGCGAGAACGTCGCCGGGCTTGACGCGGTCACCGATGTCGACAAGGCGCTCGGTGATCTTGCCGTTGATGCGAAAGCCGAGATTCATCTCGGTGCGGGCGCGCACCGATCCGGAATAGGAGAGCTGACGGGTATCGCTCGCCTTGGCGATCTCGACCACCTTGACCGGGCGGATGATCTCCTTGACCTCGGCTTTCTCCTGCGAGCAGCCGGCGAGGCCGAGAGCGGCAACGACAATCAGTGCCAGGCCGGCGGCCGGTAGCCTGTAGGTGATGGACTTGGACAAAGACACTTTTCGTACTCCCGAACTGTGGGGATGAATTGCCGACATCACCGCCCGACGGGCGGCAACGGTCATTTCTTCAAGGCTCTGATGGCAAACTCGGTAAGCTCGTCCGGCGTCGCCCGGTTCTTCTTGGCGAGGCATTGGGCCATCATCTGCGGATGACAGAGGCTGATAATAGCAGCGCCGAAACACCTGGACGCGATCACCGGATCCTGATCGACGAACTCGCCGGTGGCGATGCCCTCGCGGATCACTTCCGCGACCAATTCGTGGATGCTGTCGATGTGCTTTTCGATGACATGCCAATCGCGTTCGATGGCGACGATGACCATCTCGTGCACTTTCTCCTGGTCGATCATGGTCTCGAGCGTCCACTGATAGTGCGTATGCACATAGCGGCGGAGCTTCTCGCTGGCGGTGCCGGGACCATGGCAGGCTTCGTAGGTCAACCGGTAGCAGGTGGCGAGCATACGGCCGCAAACCGCCTGGTGAATTTCCACCTTGGAGGCGAAGAAGCGATAGATGTTGGCGGTCGACATGCCAAGTTCGCGCGCTATGTCGGCGACGTTGGTCTTGCCGTAGCCGTAGTGGCGGAACAATCGCTCCGCGCAATCCAGGATGCGCGTGACATTTTCCTGGCGGGCGGAATCGGCGGTGGTGTCTAAGGTTTCAAGCATCTCGTTGGCCAAAATTTACGACTGACGAATTTAGAATTTCGTCACTCGTAAATTGAAAACCATCACCTGTCAAGACATGATTTCGGCCAGCTGACGCCGCTGATGACAGATGGTGACATCTCTGGACGGAGTTGGCCCATGAAGCGCATGTGGTTCCCGCCGGGCGCGCCTGCAACACCGCGCGTCTTTTTGAACGCACAGGATTTTGAAATGATGCCTCCCGAAATCGGTTCCGTTTTCGGGTCAGGCGCTAAGGCTGCTTCGCCATCTCCCGCAGCCGGAACTTCTGGATCTTGCCCGTCGAAGTCTTAGGGATTTCTGCAAAGATCACCGCTTTCGGCACCTTGAAGCGGGCGAGCAGCGCGCGGCAGTGCTCAATGATTTCGGCCTCGGTCGCCGCCTTGCCCGGCTTCAACTCGACATAGGCGACCGGCACCTCGCCCCATTTGTCGTCGGATCGGGCGACAACGCCGCAAGAAGCGACGGCAGGATGCTTGTAGAGTGCCTCCTCGACCTCGATCGAGGAGATGTTTTCGCCGCCGGAGATGATGATGTCCTTGGAACGGTCCTTGAGCTGGACGTAGCCATCCGGGTGCATGACGCCGAGGTCGCCCGAATGGAACCAGCCGCCGGCAAAGGCCTCATCGCTCGCCTTGCGGTTCCTGAGATAGCCCTTCATGACGATATTGCCGCGGAACATCACCTCGCCGATCGTCTCGCCGTCGGCCGGCGTCTCTTGCATCGTCTGCGGGTCCATCACCGTCAGGCCTTCGAGCGCGGCATAGCGTACGCCTTGCCTGGCCTTCTTTGCCACCCTCGCCCCTTTCTCCAGCCGGTCCCAATCGCCATGCCATTCGTTGACGACGGCCGGGCCATAGGTTTCGGTCAGGCCGTAGAGATGGGTGACGGCAAAGCCCGCATCGGCCATGCCCGACAGCACCGCCTCGGGCGGCGGCGCCGCGGCGGTGTTGAAGGTGACGGTCTGCGGGAACTGCCGCTTGTCCTCGTCCCTGGCGTTGATCAGCACCGACATGACTATGGGTGCACCGCAGAGATGGGTGACGCCGTGATCAGCGATGGCGTCGTAGATCGGCTTCGGCCGCACCCAGCGCAGGCAGACATGGGTGCCAGCCTGCACGGCAAGCGTCCAGGGAAAGCACCAGCCGTTGCAGTGGAACATCGGCAACGTCCAGAGGTAGACCGGGTGCTTGCCCATGCCGGCATGGATGGTGTTGGCATAGGCCATCAGTGCCGCGCCGCGGTGGTGGCAGACGACGCCCTTCGGATTGCCTGTCGTGCCGGAGGTGTAGTTGAGCGATATGGCGTCCCATTCGTCGTCCGGCATCGACCAGGCGAAATCCTCGTCGCCGCCGGCGACAAACGCCTCGTAGTCGAGCGTGCCGATCCGCAGGCCCTTGGCATAGGGCGCGTCGGCGGCGTAATCGGGATCGTCGTAGTCGATCACCAGCGGCTTGACCTTGGCCAGCGTCAGCGCTTGTCGAACCACGCCGGCGAATTCGCGGTCGACGATCAGCACCTTGGTTTCGGCATGCTCGAGCTGGAAGGCAATGACCGCGGCGTCGAGGCGGGTGTTGAGCGAATGCAGCACCGCCTTGGTCATCGGCACGCCGAAATGCGCTTCCAGCATCGGCGGCGTGTTGGACAGCATGACGGTAACGGTGTCGCCCCTGCCGATGCCGCGCTTCGCCAGCGCCGAGGCAAGCCTCAGCGAGCGCTTCCAGAAATCGCGATAGGTCGTGCGCTGGCGGCCATGGATGATGGCGGTCTGGTCGGGAAAGGTTTTTGCCGCCCGTTCAAAATAGGTCAGCGGCGTCAGCGGCTGGTGGTTGGCCGGGTTCCGGTCGAGGTCCTGTTCATAGGGATTGCCCATCCCGTCCTCCGCAATGTGTTCGTCGAGAACTTTAGCTACCGGCTTCCGGCCCGTCACCACCAACGATGCCATCATAGACCGCGCTTGGCACAAGAATGGTCTAGATTCGGCGAGCGCAAGGGCATCTATGCCTTCCTCCCAATTTGACTTTTGTCGAGAGCCGTGACTAATGTCAGCGAGGAGATGGTATGGCGATCCGACCGGCAGAACAGCTTATCCACAAGGCCGCCTGGCTTTACTATGCACACGGCCTGCGCCAGGACCAGGTGGCCAGCCAACTCAAGATTTCCCGTGCCTCGGTGGCCATGTATCTGCGCAAGGCGCGCGAGACCGGCATCGTCAACATCTCCACCTCGACCCAGCTTTTCACCGACGACGTGCTGGCACGCAAGCTGGAAGACGCGCTTAAGCTCGACGCGGTCTGGATCGCGCCGGAAAACGGCTATGTCGCCGATCCGTCGACCGACATCGCGGTGCTGGCGGCAAGCGTCTTTCTTGAGTTGGTCAGGAAGGGCGACCGTATCGGCGTCGCCTGGGGGCGGACCATCTACACGATCGCCGACATCATGTCCTATGCCGACCTGCAGGACGTGACGGTGGTGCAGCTCTGCGGCAATCTGGGAGCACCCTATTCGTACCGGCCGGACCAATGCACCATGGAAATCGCGCGCCGGCTCAATGCCAAGGGGCTGAATTTTTACGCGCCGCTGGTGCTGACGACGGAAGAACTGGCACGCGGCCTGCGCGCCGAACCGGTGATCCGCGAGCAGTTGTCGGGTATCGGTGACTGCGACCTGGCGCTATACTCGGTTGGCTCGGTGGATACCGACAGCCATCTGGTCAAATGCGGCGCGCTGACGCCAAGCGAAATGGCTGCATTGCGCAAGGCGGGTGCAGCCGGCGTCATTGCCGGGCAGATCATCGATACCGAAGGCCAGGCGCTCGACTGCAGCTACAACCGCCGGCTGATTTCGGCAGAGCTGTCATCGCTGCGCCAGATCGAAAAGCGCCTTGTGGTGGTGCAGGAAGAGAGCAAGTTCGAACCGCTCGTCGCGGCGATCGCCGGCGGGCTCTGCACCCATCTCGTCGTCGGCGCGCGCATGGCGCGACGGCTGCTCGACCATGCCGGAGCAGTAGCAGAAAAGGTCGCCTGATACCTAGTTTCAGTCGCCGACGCATTGTCATCAGGGCGTCGCGGCATTCCTGTTCACAACAAAAGAGAAATCGGACGAAGCTGACATGAAGAACCTGTGGAATGACGGCGACGCGGAGAAGCTGGTCGCCGACTATGCAAAGAAGGGTGTGGCCCGCGACCTGGCGCTGCGCGTCTATACGACCAGGCTGCTGGGCGGCGAGCCGCGGCTCGTCCTGCATGGCGGCGGCAACACCTCGTGCAAGACCAAGGCCACCGATCTTGTCGGCGACGAATGGGACGTGCTCTGCGTCAAGGGCAGCGGCTGGGACATGGGCGTCATCGAGCCGCAGGGCCTGCCGGCGGTCAAGCTCGGCGCGCTGTTGAAGGCGCGGTCGCTCAAGAAGCTCTCCGACGAGGACATGGTCGCGCTGCAGCGGGCGAACCTGATCGATCCGTCCTCGCCCAACCCTTCGGTCGAGACGCTGCTGCACGCCTTCCTGCCGCACAAATTCGTTGACCACACGCATTCGACCGCAATCCTGGCCATCGTCGACCAGGAGGACAGCGAGGCGCTGAGCAGAAAAGTGTTCGGCGAGAAAATGGGGTTCGTGCCTTACATCATGCCGGGCTTCGATCTGGCGAAGGCTGCCGCCGATGTTTTCGACGCCGACCCGACGGTCGAAGGCCTGATCCTCGACAAGCACGGCATTTTCACCTTCGGCGACGATGCCAGGCAGGCCTATGACCGGATGATCCATTATGTGAACGTCGCCGAGGATTTCATCGCCAGCCACGGCAAGCCGCGCACCGAAAAAGCGGCCTTGCCGGCCAGATTGGCCAAGCCCGCGGACATTGCGCCGATGCTGCGCGGCGCGGTGGCGGTGGCACGCGGCGAAGGCCGCTTCGACCGCATGGTCAGCGATTTCCGCACCTCGGATGCGATCGTCGATTTCATCAATTCGGCTAGAATTGCCGACTATGCCGGACGCGGCGTGTCGACGCCCGACCTGTCGATCCGCATCAAGACCGGACCGATGGCACTGCCGGCGCCCGACGCGGACAATGTCGGCGACTACAAATCCGTCATCCGCCAGCATGTCGAAAAATTCGCCAAGGACTATCGCGCCTATTTCGAAACCAACGATGCGCTCGACGACGTGAAGCGCACCATGCTCGACACGATGCCACGGCTGACGCTGGTGCCCGGCCTCGGCATGTTCGGCCACGGCCGCACGCTCAAGGACGCGAAGATCGCCTCCGACGTCGGCGAAATGTGGATCGAGGCGGTACGCGGCGCCGAAGCCGTCGGCGATTTCCGCCCGCTCTCCAAAGCCGATCTGTTCCCGCTCGAATACTGGTCGCTGGAACAGGCCAAACTCGCCGCCAACAAGCCGAAGCCGCTGACCGGCCAGGTGGTACTGGTCACCGGCGGCGCCGGCGCGATCGGTGCTGCCACGGCAAAGCTATTCGCCGACAACGGTGCCCATGCGGTGGTCGTCGATGTCGACGGGTCAAGAGCTGCCGAGGCCGCCAAAAAAGCCGGTAACGGTTCGATCGGCATTGGCGCCGACATCACCGATCCGGAGCAGATGCGCGCTGCGTTCGACAAAGCCGTCGCCGTCTTCGGCGGCCTCGACATTCTCGTCTCCAATGCGGGCGCAGCCTGGGAGGGCCGGATCGGCGAGCTCGACGACGCCACTTTGCGCAAAAGTTTCGAACTCAATTTCTTCGCCCACCAGTCGGCGGCGCAGAATGCCGTGCGCATCATGCTCGAACAGGGCACCGGCGGCGTGCTGTTGTTCAATACCTCCAAGCAGGCGATCAATCCGGGACCGAAGTTCGGCGCTTACGGCATCCCGAAGGCGGCAACGCTGTTCATGTCCAGGCAATATGCGCTCGACTACGGCGCGCAAGGCATCCGCTCCAATGCCGTCAACGCCGACCGCATCCGTTCGGGGCTGTTGACCGACGCCATGATCGCCAGCCGCTCGGGCGCGCGCGGCGTATCGGAGAAGGAGTACATGTCCGGCAACCTGCTCGGGCAGGAAGTGACGGCCGAAGACGTCGCCCAGGCCTTTCTGCATCAAGCGCTGGCCGATCGGACCACAGCCGATGTGACGACGGTCGACGGCGGCAACATCGCGGCGGCGCTGCGGTAGGCGGAACCGGCCGAGACAGGCACGCAACTCGGAATTTTGCGACACGGCCATGGAAGGCATTCTCGAACTGCTACTACAGCAGGCCTCGGATGCCTTCCCAAGCCTTTCTGCCCAGCTTTGAATCGGCCTCGTCATTGCCTCCATGTGCGTGCAATGTCGAGCGTGGTGTGCTCTCGCCTGGCAACAGAATGCGGTGTCCCGCATCCGGCGACGAAATGAGATGAGTGACCTTACCTGCTTCGCCGCGCCGCCTAATAATATCTCGGGCGAACGATAGGGAAGGCCACAGCGCATCGTTGCCACCGGCGACAAGCAGAAGCTCGGCCGATATGGTCTCAACGGGGATGGTCGCCGCATTCGCTTCGCTCTTGAAGGTTTTCAAACAGCATTCGAAAAGCCCCCTGTAAGATACCAGGCCATCCACATACTCTCGTGTCCAATCTGGATCTGCCGGCACAAACGGCAGCGCGATACCGTTGAGCGACCATGAGGATCGTTCAGGCCAACTGGCACCATCCCGGCCCGCACCGATATTCCCCCAAACTACCGATGACGGGCTGATCGCGACCACCGCGTTGATTCGCTGGTCATGGACCGCGGCAAGCAATGAGGCCTCGGCACCTTTGGATGTGCCGACATAAACGATGCGACGGCACCCTGTTTCAATGAGATAGTCTGTTGCTGCAAAGAACGTTTCCAGGGGAATTTCACATATTCCCGGAATCTGGCCCTCGCCGCCAAACCACTGCAACGCCAAGGCCGACGTACCGGCATCTGTAAAAAGCCGCGCGCGCCCGACATCAACACGACCACTCGATCCACCCAACACCACAACGCCCGTGGTGGCCTGCGAGCGTCGAAAAAATGTTCCAGCGACGGCGCCGGCAAGACTTTCCTCTACTACCGCCCGCACCTCCATGTACCCGCTGAATCCTGATTTCAATCGGCATGCAAAACCGGAGACTGCGACAATTGAAATTCGGCAGCCCGGCGCCAGACATCTTCGACAAAAAAGCCACCTGCAGCAAGCTGCTGCAGGCGGCTATTGTTTTGCTCGTGTCGAAAGTTACTTCGCGTTCGGGTTCGGCATCCAGGCCGGCATGGCGACATCGGCATGGGCGAATTGCGGCAGCTTGGCCGAGAGGTCCTCCATGTTCTTGATCTCCTTGTCGAGCAGGTCCTTCTGGGTGATCAGCGTCGGTGGCACAATGACGTTATGGCCGGGGTCTTCGCCGGCCAAGAGCTGCGCCAGCGCACGCACGGAGACCTGACCGACGACGGCCGGGTTGGTGGCGGCGGTTGCCGCCCAGGCGCTGTCGGGCTCGCGCATCGCGGCGATGTCGGAGGTCGATATGTCGGCCGAATAGATCTTGATATCCTTGTTCAGCCCGGCCTCGTCGACGGCGATCTTTACACCCTTGGCGAATTCGTCATAGGGCGCGAACATCACCTTGATGTCGGGATGAGCCGACAACACCGAGCGAGCCTGGTTGGCAACCGAATTGGCGATCGGATTGTCGAGCGTGCCGAACATGGCGGCTTCGTTGATGCCCGAATATTTCTTCTTGAATTCGACCCAGGTCTCGTTGCGGCGATCGAGCGGGGCGATGCCGGCGACATAGACATAGCCGGCCTTCCAGCTCTCGCCATTGTCTTTGACCGCCTGTTCGAGCGCCAGGCGCGCGAGGTCGCGGTCGGACTGTTCGATCTGCGGGATCTTGGGGTTTTCGACATTGACGTCGAAGGCGACGACCTTGATGCCGGCATCGACGGCACGCTGGGCGGCGTCCTTCATCGATTCCGTCAATCCGTGCTGGATGATGATGCCCTGGACGCCGAGCGCGATGGCCTGGTCGACCATGTCCGCCTGAAGCGCCGCGTCCTGACGGCTGTCGAGCACGCGCAGGTCGACGCCGAGCGCCTTGGCCTGCGCCTCAACGCCGGAGAGATAGGCCTGGAAGAAGTCGCCGGTCGAGAGATAGCGGACCAGCGCGATCTTGACGGCACCCGGCTTGTCGAACGGCGCCGGCCTGTCCTGCGCAATTGCCGGCAACTGCATCAGCAATGTTGCGCCGGCAAGCCCGAGCGCTGCTTTCCCCAAAAGTCTTCTTGTGATGTTCACGTCGTTTCCTCCACTTGTTGAACCCAAAATGTGACCCGGTCGAACCCTATCTCCTGCCCCTGCCGGACAGGGCGAAGGTGAAGACAAGGGCGACCACGAGAACCACGCCCTTGACGAAATCCTGCGTGTAGTAAGGCGCGTTCATCATCGTCAGGCCCTGCAGCAGCACGCCGACAAACACCGCGCCGACGGCCGTGCCGAAGGCGTTCGGTTTGGCGGCGCCGAGAACCGCGTAACCGATGAGTGCCGCAGCCACCGCGTCGAGCAACAGATTATTACCCGAGGCGATGTCGCCGCGTCCAAGCCGGGCGGCAAGCAAAATGCCGCCGATCGAGGCAAAAACCCCAGAAATAACGTAGGCCCAGATTTTGTATGCCTTGACAGGCGCGCCGGCGAGTTCGGCAGCGCGCTCGTTGCTGCCGACGGCGTACATCATGCGGCCGAAACGGGTGTATTCGAGAAAGAACCAGATCAGCACCGCCAGCACGAGCAGGACGACGACCGACACCGGAATGAGGTTCGGGATGAAGAAATCGAAGCGATGGCGGCCAAGCGCCAGGAACGCGGCGCCGAAGCTGCCGTTGGCGACCGAGCCGTCGGGCATGGTCATGCCGGTGGCGATCGAACGGCCCTCGGTAGGGATGCGCTGCAGGCCGACGAGCAGGAACATCATGCCGAGCGTCGCCAAAAGGTCCGGCACCCGCATATAGACGATCAGCCAGCCATTGATGAGGCCGACAACGGCGCCGATCACAAGACAGGCGACGACCGCCACGACGGCATTCTGCTCCAGCACCACCATGACGTAGGCAGCCGCCATCATGGCGCTGGTGGCGACCGAGCCGATCGACAAGTCGAAGCCGCCGACGACCAGCGTGGCGGTGACGCCGAGCGCCAGAACGCCGGTGATGGCGACCGACTGGAAGATGAAGACGGCGCTTTGCGGCGACACGAAGCCATCGGCGGCAATGGCGAAATAGGCGATCAGACCGAACAACAGGACGATGAAGCCATACCGGATGGCACGGTCGCGCAGGATCATTCAGCGCTCCCGCACGCTGGCACTGTCTTTACCCAACCTGAACTCATGCCCTCTCCATTCGAATTCTCATCGTCTTCCTGCCGTCAGGCTGCGCTGTGCAACGGCCCGCCCGCCACTTCGGCCAGCAGCCGCTCGAGATCGACATCGGTGTTGCGGTGCTCGCCGACGATCGTCTGCTCCGACATCACCAGAATGCGATCGGCCGTCTCCAGGGCTTCGTCGAGTTCGGTGACGAACAGCAGCGTCGCGCGGCCGCTGGCGCTGGCCCGCAGCTTGGCGGCGATATCGCGCCTGGCCGAAATGTCGACGCCCTGAAATGGCTCGTCGAGGATGAAAAGCCTTGCGGTCTGCGATATCCAGCGGGCGACCATCACCTTCTGCTGATTGCCGCCGGAAAGCGACGACATCTCGTCCTTCTCCGAGCGGCAGACGATGCCCAACTCCTGGATCTGCTGGCGGGCAATGGCGCGTTCGATGCGGCGCTTGAGGACGCCGAGACGCGACATTCGCCTGTGGAACGGCAGGCTGATATTTTCCTGGATGTTGAAGTCGCCGACGATGCCGTTTTCGCCCCGGTCCTTGGCGACGAGAAACACGCCGGCGGCAATCGCTTCGCCCGTCGACGCCGGAGCATAGGGTTTCCCGTTCAGCACCATGGTCCCGGACAGCGGCTGGCGCAAGCCGAACAGCGTCTCGGCGAGCGCGGTCTTGCCGACGCCGACGAGGCCGGTGATGGCGACGACCTCGCCGTCGCCGAGCGTCAGCGAAATCGGCCTGGCGCCTTCGGCAATCCGCAAGCCGTCGGCAATAAAAATTGATTTGGCCGAATTCCTGGCGACGATCCGCTCGAGTTGGATCTTGCGGCCGAGCATGGCGTTGACCGCACCTTCATAGTCCAGCGGCTTCCTGTCGAAGATACCTGAGATGACCCCGTCGCGCATCGAAATGATGCGGTCGGCAAGCCGTCTGATGTCAGACATACGGTGCGAAATATAGAGAATGGCCACGCCTTGCTGGCGAAGCCGGTCGAGCAATGCGAACAGCCGGTCGGCTTCGGCACTGGACAGCGAGGAGGTCGGCTCGTCGAGGATCAGCACTTTCGGCCGGTGCGCCATGGCGCGGGCGATCGCCACCATCTGACGATCGGCCAGCGAGAGGTCACTGATGCGGGCCTTGAGGTCGATGGCCAGCCCCATGCGGTCGGCAACCGCCTTGGCCTCACGGCGCACCCGGCCTGGATTGAACAGCGTCGGCACGCCGCTGCCGCTCAGCCTGTCGAGCGTGAGGTTGGTTGCGACGTCGAGGTCGGCGACGACGCCGTCATTGATGTTCTGGTGGACGGTGACGACGCCGGCGCAGATCGCCTCGGCCGGCGTTTTCGGCGCAAAGTCCTGACCGACAAGCGACATCGAGCCGCCGCCATGGTCGTAGACGCCGCTGATGATCTTGACGAGGGTGGATTTGCCGGCGCCGTTGGCACCCATCAGCACCGTGACTTCGCCGGCATGCAATTCGAGCGAGACGCCGCCAAGCACCTCGATATGGCCAAAGGATTTCCTCAGGCCGTCGACGCGGAACACGGCATCATTGCCCATTCGTTCCTCCCTGACCGTGACGCTATGGGCTATATCGGCAATTGTCAACACGATTGACAATTGCTAGCGGGCTTCCTAGCTTGGCCCGACCGCCATGGCTCCGCTATCATCGGAGCACATAAGCGGGAGGTGAGGATGACTGGGAAATCGCCGTTCGAAGCACTGTCGGTCGAGACACTGGCGGGCCGTCTCCGTGCCAACGGGGCTCTGTGTTCGCAGATCGGCAAGGATACGAGCCGCTGGAAGGTCCGTGAAGTCGGCGACGGCAATCTGAACCTGGTGTTCATTGTCGAGGGTGCTGAGGGTGCGGCCGTGGTCAAGCAGGCCCTGCCCTACGTCCGGCTGGTCGGCGACAGCTGGCCGCTGCCGTTGAAACGCTCCTTTTTCGAATATCATGCGCTGACGCGGCAACAGGCGCGGGCGCCGGGTTCCGTGCCTGATATCTATCACTTCGACGAAGGCCAGGCGCTGATCATCATGGAATATCTGTCGCCGCACATTATCCTGCGGCGGGCGCTGATCGAGGGCCGGCAACTGCCTAACATCGCGAAAGACATCGGCCTGTTCATGGCCCGCACGCTGTTTCGCGGCTCCGACCTGCATATGGCGACCAAGGACCGCAAGGCCGATCTGGCGCTGTTCGCCGACAATGTCGAACTCTGCGACATCACCGAGAACCTGGTTTTCTCGGACCCGTATTTCGATGCCAAGATGAACCGGCACACCAGCCCGCAGCTCGATGGCATTGTCGCCGAACTGCGCGCCGACCGCGACCTCAAGGTCGAGGCGCAGCGGATGAAGCACCTCTTCGCCGCCAATGCCGAGACGCTGCTGCATGGCGACCTGCATTCCGGCTCGATCATGGTCACCGACACCGAAACGCGGATGATCGACCCCGAATTCGCCTTCTACGGGCCGATCGCCTTCGATGTCGGCATGCTGCTCGCCAATTTCTGGATGGCGTTCTTCTCGCAGCGCGGCCATGAGCAGAATAGCAAGCGCGACGCCATGCGCGCCTATCTGCTCGACGTCACGGTCGATACATGGTCGGCATTCCGCGCCGAGTTCTCGCATCTGTGGCGAACCGAGCGCACCGGCATACTCTACCAGAAGAGCCTGTTCGAGGATCAGGGCGACAGGCTTGGCGCCGAGCAGGCGCTCGACCACATGCTGCATTCGATCTGGACCGATCTGCTCGGCTTTGCCGGCGTCGAGGTTCACCGGCGAATTCTCGGCCTTGCCCACAATGCCGATTTCGAGACCATTGCCGATCAGTATCTGCGCGCCAGATGTGAGGCAAAGGCGCTGAAATTCGGCCGTCACCTCGCCGTCAACCGGCGCCAGATCCACAGCATCGACGAGGTCAACCAGTTGGCCGCGCTGATCGAACGGGAGAGCAGGATTTGAACGTCGGTGACCGCCACTACCGCACGATCTGGCCGAGTGACGACGGGCGTTCGGTGGAGATCATCGACCAGCGCTGGCTGCCGCATGATTTCCGCATCGAAAAGATCGATACCGTCGCCGGCATCGCCACGGCAATCCGCGACATGTGGGTGCGCGGGGCGCCGCTGATCGGCGTCACCGCCGCCTATGGCGTCGCCATGCAGATGGCCGACGATCCGTCGGATGCGGCGCTCGACGCCGTCTGGGCAACCCTGCACGAAACGCGCCCGACGGCGATCAATTTGCGGTGGGCGCTGAATGAAATGCAGCGCTTCCTGCTGGCGCTTCCCCTGGCAGAACGTGCCGCAGCCGCCTATCGGCGTGCCGGCGAGATCGCCGACGAGGATGTCGGCCTCAACCGCGCCATCGGCGCCCATGGGCTCGAAATCATCAAGACGATCGCGGCGCGCAAGCAGCCGGGCGAACCGGTCAATATCCTGACCCACTGCAACGCCGGCTGGCTGGCCACCGTCGACTACGGCACCGCCACCGCGCCGATCTATCTGGCGACGGAAGCCGGCATTCCAGTCCACGTCTATGTCGACGAAACGCGACCGCGCAACCAGGGCGCCCAATTGACCGCCTGGGAGATGGCCGGCCACGGCGTGCCGCACACGCTGATCGTCGACAATGCCGGCGGCCATCTGATGCAGCGCGGCCAGGTCGACATGGTCGTCGTCGGCACCGACAGGACCACCGCCGACGGCGATGTCTGCAACAAGATCGGTACCTATCTCAAGGCACTGGCCGCCGCCGACAACGACGTGCCGTTCTATGTCGCGCTGCCGTCGCCGACGATCGACTGGACGGTGGGGGACGGGTTGGCCGAAATCCCGATCGAGCAGCGTTCGCCCGACGAGGTCTCGCTGGTCTGGGGCAAGACCGCTTCCGGCGAGATTGCCCAGGTCCGCGTGTCGCCGGAAGCCACGCCGGCGGCCAACCCTGCCTTCGACGTGACGCCGGCGCGGCTGGTCACCGGCTTGATCACCGAACGCGGCGTCGCCACGGCCTCGCGCGAAGGCCTGAAGGCGATGTTTCCCGAGCGCGGATGATCGCTTTGGAGTGCCAGGAGGAGCCCTGGATTTTGCCTGATCTCACGATTTCTTGAACACGGCGCGGTTAAAAACGTCCGTTGCCTGTCCCAGATGGACGGTCGTATGCGTAGCGGCGGGGCGGCGCAACGCTCAAGCCGGGGCTGACCACGGCTCGGCGAGTGAACCAGCGGGATGCCGCGATGTCATTCAGACCGCTGCTTGGTGACGGACGGGTTCGGAGCCAGGAGGAAAAGTCGGAGCCCCTGCAAACCGCGTCATGGGTCAGCTCCTCGATCGTTTTCGACAACCGGCGGTGGGCGTGCCGGGAGGCGGAGCTCCGCTGGACAGCCCCTCATCATCTGATCGTGCTGACGGAAGAAGGCGGCACGTCCCATACGTCTATCCGGCACGAGGCAAGATCCCTCTACGACGGAATGGATCGTCCCGGAGCCCTCACCTTCGTCCCGGCAGGCGCGGAGCGACAGGGCTTCTATCGCGATGTAAACCTCTCATTTTCAGCCCTGTGGATCGATCCCGATATCGGGCTTCCCGGATGCGAACGCCTGAGGAACCTGCCGATACTGGTAAACAAGAAGGACGCGGTCGTCGCCACGCTGCTGAGTTCGCTTCGCGACGAGATGGCCCTCGGTCACAAGCCGGACACTGCCTATGTCGAGCATCTGGTGGCCCTCGTCAGCCTCCGCGTGGCCAACCTGAGCCGCGAGCAACAGCCGCTCGTACGTCACGGCTGTCTCAGCCGCCGAGCACTTGGTCGAGTTCGGGATTATATCGATGCACGTATGAATTCCGACATTTCGCTAAGCGAGCTTGCAGCTGTCGCCGACTTGGCCGTCGACAGTTTTGCGCGGCGCTTCAAGGCGACGACCGGTCTTGCCCCCTATGCCTATGTAATCGAGGAACGGGTGCGGCGAGCGGAGGCACTGTTGCGCGAAACGGGTTTGTCGATCAGTACCATTGCCTTTCGGCTCGGCTTTTCAAGCCAGAGCCACTTCACCACGACGTTCCGGCGTCTCAGGGGCATGACGCCTCGTGCCTATCGGGTGAATTCTTCTCCAGAATCCTGATAGTGCCGCCGGTTTCTTGAAAGAAAGCCGCTGCGTGCGCCCCCACCTCCAGTGTCGATGACCGAACCCGAGGGTCCGCTGTCGGGGTCAAATTGCCGTCTGCGTCCTTCATTGCGACTGGGAGATCTTGCATGGCCAAAACAGACAACAGGAGGGGGCCAACGCGTCGAACCGTGTTGGAGGGCGGGGTGGCGACCGGGGTGCTCCTGGCTACCGGGATACCGGTCGGCGCCGAGCCGGCCGACACCGTCACGGCGACGGCATCTGGCACGCCGGTACCGACGATGCCGATATCGTTGCGGATCAACGCGAAGGACCTTGCCGTCGAACTCGACCCGCGGACGACGCTGCTCGATGCCCTGCGCAACCATCTCGGCCTCACCGGCTCGAAGAAGGGCTGCGATCACGGCCAGTGCGGCGCATGCACGGTGCTTGTCGATGGACGCCGGATCAATTCCTGCCTGACGCTTGCCGCAATGCATGATGGCGACGAGATCACCACGGTCGAGGGCCTTGCCGAGGGTGACCGGCTGCATCCGGTGCAGGCCGCCTTCATCGCCCGCGACGGTTTCCAGTGCGGCTACTGTACGCCAGGCCAGATCTGCTCGGCGGTCGGTATGCTGGGCGAAGCCAAGGCCGGCTGGCCGAGCCATGCGAGCGCCGACGTGGCAGCGGCTTCCGTCGCTCTCAGCGATGCCGAGATCCGCGAGCGGATGAGCGGCAACATCTGCCGTTGTGCCGCTTATCCGAACATCGTCGCTGCAATCCGCGACGCGGCAGAGGAGGCATGAGCAATGCAGTCCTTCACTTATGAACGTGCAACGAGTGCCCAGCAGGCGGCCGCCGCGGTCGCGGCCCGGCCGGACGCCCAGTTCATCAGCGGCGGCACCAACCTGCTCGACCTGATGAAGCTCGAGATCGAGCGCCCAGCGCATCTCGTCGACATCAGCCGGCTGCCGCTTGATCGGATCGAGGAGACGGCGGCAGGCGGGCTTCGGGTCGGAGCCCAGGTCCGCAACAGCGATCTCGCCGCCGACCCGCGGGTAAGGTCGCGCTACCCGATGCTCACGCAGGCGCTGCTGGCGGGAGCGTCCGGCCAGATACGCAACAAGGCCTCGACCAGCGGCAATCTGCTGCAGCGCACGCGCTGCCCCTATTTCTACGACCGCAACATGCCATGCAACAAGCGCCAGCCGGGTTCAGGCTGCGCGGCGCTTCAAGGGTTCAACCGCATGCACGCCGTACTCGGCGCGAGCGAAGCCTGCATCGCGGTCCATCCCTCCGACATGGCGGTCGCCATGTCCGGGCTCGACGCCAGGATCGAGACTATATCGGCCGGCGGGGAGAGCCGCACGATCCCGATCGGCGATTTCCATCGATTGCCCGAGGCGATGCCCGACGTGGAGACGGTGCTCGGCCACGGCGAAATGGTCGTCGCGGTTACCCTGCCGCCGCCACCACCGGGCCGGCAGCTTTACCGCAAGGTGCGCGACCGTGCTTCCTACGCCTTCGCACTGGTGTCGGTGGCAGCAATCGTCGAAAAAAGCGGCGACCGTATTCGAAGCGCTCGGATCGCCATTGGCGGCGTGGCCGCGAAGCCCTGGCGCGCGACGGAGGCGGAGCGCGAGCTCATCGGAGCGCCAGCGTCCGACGGTGCCTTTACCGACGCGGCCGAAGCCGCGCTCGCCGTAGCCGTCGGGCATGGCGGCAATGATTTCAAGATCCCGCTGGCGAAACGAACGGTGCGGCACACACTCGCTGCTGCCGTCGAGAGTGCGTGAGGCGACACGATGACAGAGACGACGACCCCGAACAGCGGTTCCCAGATGCAGGCGACGAGCAGGAGATCGATATGAAACTCACGCGACGCGCCGTTGCCGCCGCTGGTGGCGGCCTTTTTGTTTCTGCCGCCGCAGCTTGGGGCGCCCCATCCGATCCGGGAGCTCGTCACGTGCTTGAGGCCGCCGTCGACGCCTTCTTTGCTGGCTGGGCCTCCGGCGACTGGACGGCATTCCTCGATTGTTGCGATGAGACGATGACCTTCCAATTCCCTGTCGGCGAGCAACGAGGCCGACACGGACCGCCAGAGGGCAAACGGGCACTCGCAGCCTGGACCGCCGCGCATCAAGCGCAGGGAAACAGGATCACGAAATCGACCGTCGATCTCAAGCTCTTTGCCGCCGACTGGGTCATCGTATGCGATCGCGGGAGCGGGACAATCAGCGGCGCGCCCTACACTGGCCTGCATGCGATCTTCATGCGAGCCGGCCCGACAGGGAGGCTGGTCGAGTTTCGCGAGTATTTCGGCGAGATCGCCGCGTGAGCTCCGGCCGCCGCGCGACGAACATGAAGGTGCGAGGAAGAGGCGTCGTCGCGGCCTCGATGCTTCCGAACTCCAAATGAAAATCTTTAGGTGACTTATGAACGAGACCATACCCGGACTGCCCGGCTCTGCCGCCCATTCAAGGGTGAAACCTCGTCCCGATGCTGGCATCATCGGGCGGCCGATCGACCGCATCGACGGTCCGCTCAAAGTGACGGGCAATGCCACCTACGCCTACGAGAATGTGCTGGAAGGTACAGCCTATGGCTATGTTCTCGGTGCCGCCGTCGGCAAGGGGCGCATCGCCGAGATCGACACGGCCGAAGCCGAACGGGCGCCGGCGGTGTTGCTCGTCATGACGCACCGGAATGCGCCGGCCCAGCCGGATTTCGGCACGGCGGTCACGCCGACGGTGCCGGAGGTCTTCACCCGCGCCCGGCCCGCGCTCAACAGCGATCGGGTGCGGTATTACGACGAGCCCGTCGCGCTGGTCGTTGCGGAGACGTTCGAGGCTGCACGCGCTGCTGCGGGCCTCATCAGAATACGCTACGACAAGGAGCCGGGCCTCTACGATCTGACGGGGCATAAGGCCGACGCCTATGCACCAAAGCGGACAAATGCCGGCTTCGAGACCGACAGCGTGGTCGGCGACTTCGAGAGCGCCTTTGCGGCCGCCCCGGTCAAGATCGATGCCGCTTACCGGACCCCCTTCGAACATCACAATCCGATGGAGCCGCATGCGACGCTCGCCGCCTGGTCAGGCAACGGGCTGACGATCCATACATCGGCGCAGACCCTCGCGAACTTCCGGGCCGGCGTCGCCAGCACGCTTCGCATCCCGCCCGAGCGGGTGCGCATCGTGGGCCCCTTCATCGGCGGAGGCTTCGGGTCCAAGCTGATTGTCCATGCCGATACGATCCTGGCCGCGCTTGCAGCGCAGGCCCTGCAGCGCCCCGTGAAAATCGCGCTGACGCGGCAACAGATGTTCGCCAATGCCGGTCACCGTGCAGAGATGATCCAACAGGTACGTCTCGGCGCGGATACCGATGGGCGGCTCACCGGGATCGCGCACGATGTCTGGTCCGCGACGTCCAGCTTCGAGGAGTACTGCGAACAAACGGCAGTTTTTGCGCGCTCGCTCTATGCGGCGCCGAACCGTCTCACCCGCCATCGCCTGGTTCCGCTGGACATCAACCGCGGCGAATGGATGCGCTCGCCGGGCGAAGCGCCCGGCATGCTGGCTTTCGAATGCGCAGTGGATGAGCTCGCCGAGCGGGTCGGCCTGGACCCGATCGAACTCAGGATCCGCAACGAACCGGCTCAGGATCCCGAGCGCGAAGTGCCGTTCTCCACCCGCAATCTCGTCGCCTGCATGGAGGAAGGCGCCCGCCGTTTCGGTTGGGAGCGGAGAAACCCGACACCGGGCCGCACCCGGGAGGGCCGGAAGCTCATCGGCTACGGCATGGCGGCGGCGATCCGTCCGAACTACATCGGCGCGGCGACGGCGCGGGTTGCGATCGACCGGGACGGTCGGGTGACGGCGCGGCTCGACATGACCGACATTGGGACCGGCACCTATACGATCCTGACCCAGATTGCTGCCGAGAGCCTCGGCGTGCCGATCTCGTCCGTCAAGGTGGAGCTCGGCGACAGCCGCTTCCCGCGTACCGCCGGCTCCGGCGGGTCCTGGGGCGCGGCGAGCGCGGGTTCGGCCCTGTATAATGCGTGCAACGCCCTCAAAGGACGGATCCTGGACGCGGCGCAGTCGAGCGAAGCGTCACCGTTGCGCGGCGCGAACGCCACCGAGGCAAACTTTGCCGACAGCGAGGTCAGGATCGGCCAGCGATCGGCGAGCCTGGCCGATCTCATCGGGAGGATCGCTCCCGACGGGTTCGAGGCCGAAGGCTCCGTAGCCGCAGGCGCCACCACCGAGTCGTACAAGACTTATTCGCAGCATTCGTACGGAGCGCATTTCGCCAAGGTCGCTGTCGATTGCGACACCGGTGAAATCCGCATGCGCCGGATGCTGACTGTGGTCGGCGCGGGCCGTATCCTCAACCCCAAGACTGCACGCTCGCAAATCATCGGCGGCATGACCTGGGGGATCGGTGCGGCGCTGATGGAGCAGACGGTGCTCGATCCGCGCTATGGCCACTTCGTCAATCACGATCTTGCCGAATATCACGTCCCGGTCAATGGCGACGTCCCCGAGATGGAAGTCGTCTTCCTCGAGGAAGATGACGACAAGGCCAATCCACTTGGCGCGAAGGGTCTCGGCGAGCTCGGCGTCTGCGGTGCGGGGGCTGCCGTCGCCAACGCCATTTACAACGCGACCGGAGTGCGTGTGCGTGAATTTCCCATCACCTTGGACAAGGTGCTGCCTGCCTTGCCCGTGATCGCCATTTGACGCTGCGACGTATCAGCGCCTCCCTCGCCCTCAAGGGTGACCAAGTCGGAACGGATGGCCATTTCTGCGCCATCCGCGACGACGTCGGTGGTTGACAGCGTTATCCGGCCCTTCCATACAAACGCCGTCAATGTTCTCAGGGCGGGGTGAAAGTCCCCACCGGCGGTAAGGGTCTCGGCCAAGCCCGCGAGCGCTTTCCGGACTACCGGAAAGGTCAGCAGATTCGGTGTGATTCCGGAGCCGACGGTTACAGTCCGGATGAAAGAGAACGAATGGAAGACGGTCCGCCTTCGCGGTTCGGACTCCGTATCGTGCGTCCTGATTCTGGTTCGAAACGGAAGGATGGACCCATGAATCAGCATTCCCAGAACGACTATGAAACGATCCGCGTTGCCGTCATTCGGGCGCGCTGGCACGCCGATATCGTCGACCAATGCGTTGAAGCATTCGAGGCGGAACTGGCGGTTGTCGGGGAGAAACGCTTTGCCGTCGATGTCTTCGATGTGCCGGGCGCCTTTGAGATTCCCCTGCATGCAAAAACGCTTGCCGAGACCGGCCGCTATGCCGCTATCCTCGGCGCCGCGTTCGTCGTCAATGGCGGCATCTACCGGCATGAGTTCGTGGCGAGCGCGGTCATCGACGGCATGATGAACGTGCAATTGTCGACTGGCGTGCCGGTGCTGTCGGCGGTGCTGACGCCGCACAACTACCATGACAGCGCTGACCATCACCGCTTCTTCTTCGAGCATTTCAGGGTCAAGGGCAAAGAGGCGGCCAGCGCCTGCGTGCAACTGCTGGCGACACGCGAACGCATCGCGGCGTGAAATCTCCGCCGCCGGGTGGAAATCCCGGTAAGGCGCTGTAGTATCTCACGAAAACCAGGGAGGATGCCGGTGCAGACCAAGAAGATCATCAATGACGGCAACCGCTCCGTCGACGAGATGCTGGAGGGCATTCTGGCCGCGCATCCGCGCCATCTCAGACGTGCGGACGGCAGCCCCCGCTCCATCGTCGCCCGCGACGGGCCACGCCCCGGCAAGGTCGGCCTCGTCATCGGTGGTGGCTCGGGCCACGAGCCGACCTTCCTCGGCTTCGTCGGCAAGGGGCTTGCCGACGCGGCCGCGATCGGCAACGTTTTTGCCTCGCCGCCGCCGGACCCGATTCTTGAATGCGCCAAGGCGGCCAGCGGCGGTGCTGGCGTGCTATTCATGTACGGCAACTATGCCGGCGACGTGATGAATTTCGACATGGCCGCCGAAATAGCGGCAATGGACAACATCGAAGTGCGCACCGTTCTGACCACCGACGATGTCGCCTCGGCGCCGCGCGACCAGAGACAGAAGCGGCGCGGCGTCGCCGGCAATTTCTTCATCTTCAAGGCTGTCGGTGCCGCATGCGACCGGATGCTGACATTCGATGAATGCGAGCGTATCGCCAGGAAGGCCAACGATCAGACCTTCACTATGGGCGTGGCGCTTTCGCCCTGTTCGCTGCCGCAGACCCGCCGGCCGAATTTCGAAATCGGACCGGACGAGATGGAGATCGGCATGGGCATCCATGGCGAGCCGGGCATCGCACGCGGAAAACTAAAGACGGCCGACGAGATCACCGACGAGATGCTGGACAAGATCCTCGACGAAAAATGGCGCCGACGCGCAGCGACAAGGTCGCCGTGCTGGTCAATTCGCTCGGTTCGACGCCGCTGATGGAGCTCTACATCATGAACCGGCGGGTCAAGCAGAGGCTCGACGACATCGGCGTTTCCGTCCACGCGACCTGGGTCGGCAATTATTGCACCTCGCTCGAAATGGCCGGCGCCTCAGTGACGCTGATGCATCTCGACGGCGAATTGCAGGAGATGCTCGACCATCCCTGCGACTGCGCCATGTTCCGCGCCGGCTGAGAAAGCATCATGACCTCGATCGACTCAGCCGGCTTGAAAAGAATGTTCGATGAGATCGCGGCGGCGATCGACGCCGACAAGGACAGGCTCTGCCAACTCGACGGCGTCATCGGCGACGCCGACCACGGCATCGCCATGGCGCTTGGCTTCGGCGCGGTACGCGAGGCGCTGGCGCAACTCGACCTCGCGGCGACCGGACCGACGGCGCTGCTCAATACCGCGGCAAAGTCGTTCCTCAACGCCGTCGGCGCGTCGTCAGGCCCACTCTATGCGACCGCCTTCATGCGCGCTGCCGCCGCCGTCAAAGGCAAGGCAATTCTGGAGGATGCTGACATCATCGCCATGCTCCGGGCGATGGCGCAAGGCATCCAGGATCGCGGCAAGGCCGAGCTCGGCGAAAAGACCATGGTCGACGCCTGGCTGCCGGCAGCACAGGCAGCGGGCGCCGCGCAGGAAGCCGGCAAGACCCTGTTGGAGAGCTTGGAAACTGCACTCGCCGCAGCCGAACGGGGCGCCGAGGCAACCAAGGATATGATCGCCGCGAAGGGCCGCTCCTCGCGGCTCGGCGAACGATCGCTCGGGCATATGGATCCCGGCGCTGCCTCGGCCGTCACGATCATCAAAGCGATACGGGACAGTCTGGCTTAACGGACCTTCGCTGCATCGAGCCTGTCGATCGCCTGGACATTGCCGGCCGACGGTCCCATCTCATCGAATTCCGAGGCAAGCCATGCATCGACGATCGACTTGGCCAATTCCGGGCCGATGACGCGCGCGCCCATGGTGATGATCTGGGCGTTGTTGGATTTTGCAGCGCGCTCGGCCGAATAGGTGTCGTGGGTGAGTGCGGCGCGAATGCCGGGAACCTTGTTGGCGGAAATGGATACGCCGATGCCGGTGCCGCAAAACAGGATGCCGCGATCGTTCTCGCCGTCCAGGATGGTCTGGGCGAGCTTCTGTGACAGGTCGGCGTAGAAGCCCGTCTGGCTGAGATCGCTGACCGTGAGGCCGGGCTTGGTGGCGAGGTGAGCGGCGATGACATCGAGCAGCGGTTTGCCGGCGCTGTCGGCTCCAATGGCTATTTTCATGTTCGGTTTCCTTCCTGTTCGATGGTTCAGATCGCCGCTGAGGCGCGTTTGAGGATGTCTATATAGCCGTCCGCCTGCCAGGCGGAACGGCCGATGAACAAGCCGTCTATATGAGACTGTCCGATCAGTTCGGCGGCATTTTGCGGATTGACGCTGCCGCCATAAAGCACCGGCGGCACGGCCGGCAGCAGGTCGCGCGCGATTTTCTTGATCAGCGCCTGCTGTCTGCCGGCATAGTCCGAGCTTGCCGGCACGCCCTTGTCGCCGATCGCCCAGACCGGCTCATAGGCAAACAGGATCGTCGCCGCCCTGGCCGCGCCTTCGAGAAACTGCAGCGCGCCGTGCACCTGCAAGGCCAGCACCGTATCCGCCTGCCCGCTGTCGCGTTGAGCCAAAGTCTCGCCGACGCAGATCAGTGGCACGAGACCGTGCTTCACCGCCGCTGCGGTCTTCAGCCCGACAGCCTTGTCGGTCTCGCCGAAATACTCGCGCCGTTCGCTGTGGCCCAACTCTACCATATCAAGTTCGCAGTCTTTCAGCATTACCGGCGAGATCTCGCCGGTCCAGGCGCCGGCGTCAGCCCAATGCATGTTCTGCGCGCCGACCTTGATGCGCGTCGGCGACAGCGCTTTCTTGACCTCGCGGACCGCCGTGAAGGGTGGGATGACGAAGGGCTGGATGCGCTCGTCGAAACCGGGGACGAACTCGGCCAATGCCCTCGTGAAAGCCATCGCCTCGGCGAGCGTCTTGTTCATTTTCCAGCTGGTGCCGACCCAGTAAACCATGCGTGCTCCTCCTACTCTGCGACCACTGTCAGCGACACGCCGTCACCATCCAGCGCCGCACGCATCTGCGGCTGCGGCTCGCGGCCGGTGAAGACGGTATCGAAAGCCTTGAGATCGGTCAGGAAATGCAAGGCTGTGCGGCCGAACTTGCCGTGATCGACCAGCAGATATTTGCGCGCCGCAGCGGCCATCATCAGCCGTTTGGTCTGGACCACTTCCTGATCCTGGTGAAAGGCGGAAGCGCCGTGGATAGCCGATGACGACAGGAAGGCGACATCGGCGCGCAATGATTTCAGTGTATCTTCGGCGAGCAGGCCGAAGAAGCCGTGAAACTTCTTGCTGTACTGGCCGCCGAGCGCAATCAGGTTGATGCCGGCAACGCCCGCCAAATCCTGGATGGCAGCCAGATTGTTCGAGATCACCGTCAGCGGACGCAGATCGACGAGATGCCGAGCAACGCCGCCCGCGGTCGAGCCGTCGTCGATGATCACCGTCTGACCCGGTTCGATCATCGTCACGGCAGCGGCGGCGATGCGCTTTTTCTCGTCGCCGGCCAGTCTCTGGCGGTAGCGGAAATCGCTCTCGAAAAGGCTGCTCGGCTGAATCGAGGCGCCGCCGCGTACCTTGCGCAGGAAGCCGCCCTCCTCGAGCTCGTCGAGGTCGCGGTGGACGGTCATCTTGGAGACGCCGAAGCGCGAGGCAAGATCGTCGACACTGGCGGTGCCGGTGTCCATCAGAAAATCCATGATGCCTTGCCGACGGCCGTCGCTCTTCATTTCCGCGGCTTCCTCGTGCAATCCGAACCACGTTCCGAGATATAACAGGAAACGTCGCATAGCCACCAGTATTTTTGTGATAATGTTATATCTGCCTGGGATATCATGACGTTTCTGACGGCGTGCCGTAACAAGAATTGCTGTCGGCCGGGCGTCCAGCGGTTGCGGTGCAGCGGAAATCCGGCCAGAAGCTTTAGCGGGCTCGACAATAGCCGAACAGCCCGCAAACACTGGCTCGAAACCGGATACGGGAGACTACTGAGTGGCTCGCATCACACTGAGACAATTGCTCGATCATGCCGCCGAATACGGTTATGGCGTGCCTGCCTTCAACATGAACAATATGGAACAGGGCCTCGCCATCATGGAGGCAGCCGAGGAGACCAAATCGCCGGTCATCCTGCAGGCGAGCCGCGGCGCGCGGGCCTACGCCAACGATGTCGTGCTGGCCAAGCTGATCGACGCGCTGGTCGAAATCCATCCTGATATCCCGGTCTGCATGCATCTCGACCATGGCAACAACGAAGCGACCTGCGTTACCGCAATCCAGTACGGCTTCACCTCGGTGATGATGGACGGATCGCTGAAGGAAGACGGCAAGACGCCGGCCGACTACGGCTATAATTCCGATATCACCCGCCGCGTCGTCGATATGGCGCATTGGGGCGGCGTGTCGGTGGAGGGCGAGATCGGCGTTCTCGGATCGCTGGAGATGGGCGGCGGCGAACAGGAGGACGGCCATGGCGTCGAGGGCGTCATCAGCCACGATCAGCTGCTGACCGACCCGGTTCAGGCCGAACAGTTCGTGCGCGACACCCGTGTCGATGCGCTGGCCGTCGCCATGGGCACCAGCCACGGCGCCTACAAGTTCAGCCGCAAGCCGGACGGCGCGGTGCTTGCCATGAACGTCATCGAGGAAATCCACCGCCGCTTGCCGAACATGCACCTCGTCATGCACGGCTCGTCCTCGGTGCCGGAGGAGCTGCAGGAGATCATCAACAAATATGGCGGCCAGATGAAGCCGACATGGGGGGTGCCGGTCGAGGAAATCCAGCGCGGCATCAAGCATGGCGTGCGCAAGATCAATATCGATACCGACAACCGCATGGCGCTGACCGGCGCGATCCGCAAGGTGCTGACCGAGAACCCGAGCGAATTCGATCCGCGCAAATATCTGACGCCGGCGATGGCCGCCATGCGGAAGCTGTGCAAGGAGCGTTTCGAGCAGTTCGGCACTGCCGGCAACGCACCGAGGATCAAGCCGCTGCCGGTCTCGGAAATGGCCAAGCGCTACAAGTCGGGCAGTCTCGATCCGAAATTCGGCTGACATATTCCGGTTCTGAGCAGGAGCCGCGTCGGCACCTGCTCATCCATCATGCTTTCGGCAAAAGACCGGCCCTGCCGGCCTCGATGAAGGGCGCCCAATAGTCGACCGATTCGCGGATCATGGCGACGACCTGGTGGTCGACGGGCTCGCGTTCGCGGAACGACAATTCGAGGCAGATCTCATTGTCGACGCCGCCGCCACGGCGAACAGTGTCCAGCAGCTTTTCCGGCGTGATGCGGCCGTCCTTGTTGTAGGCGGCAATGAACGGCCAATGGCCACCCTTGTTCATTGAGGATTGCTTGACGTGGATGATCGGCGATTCCTTTGGAAAGGCTTCGGCCCAGGCATAGGGGTCGATGTCGTCCGGATTGCTCGACGTCACGTCGCCATGGTCGATATCGACCATCATCTTGAGCGGGATCGCCATGCCGGCCGCATCGATCTCGCTCTGCAGCGTCCGGCAGCTTTCGATCGTATGGCCGAACTCGCGGCCGACCGACATCGGCTCCCAGAACAGGTAGGTCAAGCCGGCCGCTTTGGCGTGCTCGGCGACCGCGCGCCAGCATTCCAGCGCGATCTCGAAAAGCCGCGCGCGACGCTCGGGATCGTCATAGTCACGATGAGTGAAGATCGCGAATTGCGTGCCCATGCCGCGGGCGCCGAGCTCGGCCGAAATTTCGGCAAAGGTCTTGAACCAGTCGACATAATAGCGCCGCACGTCGGCATCGGGATGGCCGAAATGATTGAGCCGGCCGTAGGGGCCGGTCATCGCGGAGGTCACACGCACGCCGGTGCGGTTGAGAGCGGAGCGGAACAGGCGGATGAATTTGGCGATCGTCGCCGCCGGCCAACCGGGATTGACGAATTCATGCGTGAGCTGCACGTCGCGGATGCCGATGTCGTAGGCGATCGCATCGATCAGATCGTCCGGTTCGGCGAAACGATTGACCAGCGGGTTGGTGTTGAGGGACAGCGTAAAGGCCATCAGCCTGCCTTCGCCAGCCGGCTCGAGCACCAGTCTTCGAAGGCGGTTCTTTCTGCGGCGGACAGATGCAGTCCGTGTTTGGTGCGCCGTTCGAGAATATCGGCGGCCGTCTCGGCCCATTCATGCTCGAACAGGTAATTGGCTTCGCGCTCGAACAAATCCTTGCCGAAGCGCCGCCCCAGTTCAGCGAGCGAACCGGCCGCGCCGACCAGATCACGCGTCCTTGTGCCGTAGAGCCGGCCATAATGCTTGACCAGCGAGGCCGGCATCCAGGGATATTCGTGGCCGAGGTCACCGAGGAACTGCTCGAAATCGGCATTGGCGATATCGCCGCCTGGCAGATGTCCTTTCGAGGTCCACGGCTTGCCCATCTTCGGGAAGAACGGGGCGATGCGGTCGAGCGCGTGCTCGGCCAGCTTGCGGAAGGTGGTGATCTTGCCACCGAAGACGGAAAGCAGCGGCGCCTGTCCCGCCGCCACGTCGAGCTCGAAAATATAGTCGCGGGTGACCGCGCTCGGATTGTCGGCATTGTCGTCATAAAGCGGCCTGACGCCGGAAAACGAGTAGACGACGTCGCTGCGCGCAAGCTGGCGCTTGAAGTAGCGGTTGACCACCTTAATCAGGTAGTCGACCTCGCTGGCGTCGGCGGTCACGTCTTCCGGCCGCCCGTCATAAGGAATGTCGGTGGTGCCGATCAGCGCCAGATCGTTCTGGTAGGGATTGATGAAGATCACGCGCTTGTCGCTGTTCTGGACGAGATAGGCTTGCCGGCCTTCCCAGAATTTCGGCACGACGATGTGGCTGCCCTTGACCAGGCGCACGTTGCGCCTGGAATTCTGGCCAGCGACGCGATTGATGATGTCATTGACCCAGGGGCCGGCGCCGTTGACCAGCGCCCGTGCCCGAACCGTGGTCCTGACGCCGGTTCGACCGTCGCGCATCTCCACCGACCACAGGCCGTTTTCGCGGCGGGCGGCGGTGCAGGCAGTGCGGGTGAATATCCTGGTCCCACGCTCCGCGGCGTCGAGCGCGTTGATGACGACCAGGCGGGCGTCGTCGACCCAGCAGTCGGAATATTCGAAGCCGCGTTTGAAGCTGTCCTTGATCGGCGCGCCCTCGGGTGCGGTGCGCAGGTCAAGCGTGCGAGTGGCCGGCAGCCGCTTGCGGCCGCCAAGATGGTCGTAGAGGAACAGGCCGAGCCGGACCAGCCAGGCCGGCCGATCATCCGGGCTGTGCGGCAGCACGAAGCGCATCGGCCAGATGATGTGCGGTGCGGATTCCAGCAGTACCTCGCGCTCGATCAGCGCCTCGCGCACCAGGCGGAACTCGTAATATTCGAGATAGCGCAAACCGCCATGGACGAGCTTTCCTGATCTAGAACTGGTGCCTTCGGCGAGATCGTCTTTTTCGCAAAGAATGACCGACAGCCCCCGGCCTGCCGCATCGCGCGCGATGCCGGCGCCATTGACGCCGCCGCCGATGACGAAGAGGTCGACGATTTCGCTGTCACCGCTCATCTCGCTCTATGCCCTGTCGTCAGCATGGATTGGCCGGCGGCAGACCGGCGATGAAGCGGCGCACTTCCTCGGCCGCCTGCTCGGCTGCGTAGGTCACGGTGCGTACCGACGCGCCGGCGATATGCGGCGTCAGCGTCACATTCGGGAGCTGCAGCAGCGGCCAGTCGACGGGCACCGGCTCGACGGCGAACGTCTCCAGCATGGCACTGCCGATCTGCCCCGAGACGAGCGCCTCGTAGAGCGCATCGTAGTCGACCAGCGGTCCGCGCGCGGTATTGACGAAGATCACGCCGGGCTTCATCCGGGCGATGGCGTCCTTGCCGATCAGGCCGCGCGTCTCCTCGGTGACCCGGGAATGCAGCGTGACCACGTCGGAGCGCGACAGGAGATCGTCCAGCGCAACCAGCTCGACGCCGGCATTGCGGTCCTCGACGCTCAATTGCACATAGGGATCGGAGACCAGGATGCGGCAGCCGAATGCGCGCAGCAGCCGAACCAGCCTGGTGCCGATATTGCCATAGCCGATGACGCCAACGGTCATTTCATTGAGCTCGCGGCCGGTGCGGTCGGCGCGGTAGAGATCGCCGCGCCACTCGCCCTTGCGCAAGGCTTCGTGGCCGACGCGGATCAGCCGCGTCTCGGCGAGAATGGCGCCGATGGTGAACTCGGCCACCGCGCTGGCGTTGCGGCCGGGCACATTGACCACGGTGATGCCATGGGCGTTGGCGGCAGCCATGTCGATGTTGATCGGCCCGCCGCGCGACACCGCAACCAGCCTGAGCGCCGGCAAGCGCTGCATCATGGTTTCGGAAAGCGGCGCAAGCTGGGTGACGAAGATTTCGGCATCGCCGATAAAATCGACCACCTCGTCCGGATCACCGAAATATTCCTTGACCTTGTCGAGGCCGAGCGCCGCATTGCCGAATTCCATCGGCTCGTCGGGCCATGCGGTCTCAATGGTGCGGATGTCGAGATTATCGCCGCAGGCCGCTTCGATTTTCTCGCGAAACACTTCCGGAAGCATGAAGCGGTCGCCGATGATCGCAATTTTGTTGGGCATGCTCTTCTCAATTCACGTCAGTTTGTCTGGATGCGGCCAGCGAACGCCAGACCGGCCGCAGCGCCTCATGCGCCAATGTGTAGGACGGAACAATCGCCTCGTAGGCAGCGGCAAGTTTTCGGTCGCTAGGTTCGGCCGCACGGAGCAAAGGCGTGACCCATTCACTGACGCAATCGTCCATTGATGCGTACTGGCCGACGCAGACCGCAGCAATCATCGCAGCGCCCGCAGCACCGGCCTCCTCGCGCTCGCTGGTGCGAATGTCGGCGCCGACCGCAGCACCCAGGATCTTGCGCAGAGCCGGGCTCCTGGCCGCTCCACCAGTCAGGCGGATTTCCTCGGGCAGCGGCCCCATGGCGGCGTAGCAATCGCGTGCCGCGAAAGCCAGCCCTTCGAACACCGCACGAACCATGTCGGCATAGCCGTGCCTGGACGAAATGCCGACGAAACCGGCCCTGGCATTGGCATCGACGAACGGGCCGCGCTCGCCCGCCTCGGAGACATAGGGCTGGTAGAGCAGCGAGCCTGGCTCGGACGACGATATCCACTGGTCGACCAGCGCGATCATCTCGCCATTGGTCCGCGTGATACCTTGCGAGGCGAGAATGCCGGAGGCGAGGCCGAGGACCCAGTCGATGTTGAGCGTTGCCGCCATGTTCGACTGCATCTGCGCAAAGACGCCCGGTGCCGGCATGGTCATCGTGTAGCCGGTTGCAGCTTCGTTGAGCAGAACCTCGTCCGGCGTCTCGGCAAGCCGCATATGCATTCCGGTGGAGCCGATTATCGAGCATCCCGGCTTGCGCTCGCGATCGAACAGGCCGGCGCCGAGCGCCGTGCAGGCGACATCGACATAGGCCAGAACGACCGGCGTGCCGGCAAGCAGGCCGGTCGCATCGGCTGCTGTCGCCGACAGTGCGGTGCTTTGCCTGGTGCCATCGACGATGGGCGGCAGCAGATGCCTGAGATCGGTGACGCCGAGCACCTCAAGAACATCGTCGCAATAGCTGCGCGTGCGGAAGTCGCCGAAGGTGAAGGTGCCTTCGGACGGGTCGGTGGCGCGTTGGCCGGTCAACTTGAAATAAAGCCAGTCCTTGCAGTGGAACGCCGTCGCTGCATTGGCAAGCATCGCGGGCATGTGGCGCTTCATGAAGACGAATTGCGACCCCTGCTGGCAGGCAGCGAGCCCGCTGCCGGTCTTTTCGAAGCGCAGCCGGTCTTCGGGCCGCGCGCGGATCTCCTCGACGACGGCGGCAGCGCGCGCGTCGAGCCACAGCCAGCCCTTGGCCACCGGCTCGCCATCCTTGTCGATCAGCCAGGTGCCGTCGCCCTGCCCGGTCACGGCGATGGCAATGGTCCGGCTGGCGAGATCCGGCACCTTGTCGGCCAGTTGGCGCAAGGTCGTCGCGGTATCGGCCCAGGTGCGGACTAGGTCCTGCTCGGCGCCGCCACCCGGCAGTGTCTCGTATCTGTTCGGCAGCGCGGCTGCCGCGATCTGCCTGCCCGCCGTGTCGAAGGCGACGGATTTGATAACAGACGTGCCGGCGTCGATGCCGATCAGCACATCCCGCATCAGGCAAGCTCCGTGCCGTGCGAAATGGCGTCGCCGCTCGCCTGATCGAAGACGTGCAGGTTTTTTGGATCGATGCTGACCTTGATAGGCGCCCCGAGTTCCAGGCGAGTCCGGTCATGTTCGACCAGAACCAGCGAGCCGCCGGCGAAGTCGGCGGCGATATGGGTCTGGTCGCCGAGCCATTGATTGGCCGAAACCGTGGCCGGCACACCGTCCTTGGAGCGGCGGACGGCATAGGGCCTGACACCGATGACGACGCGTTGCCGGTTGAGCAATTCATCGCGAACTGGGCCGCTGAACGCGTCCTTGTCGTAGTCGAGCGAAAGCCCGTCGGGCAGCTTGAGACTGATCTTGTCGGCAGCCGTGCCGACATAGGCCTCGAAGACATTCATCGGCGGCTCGCCGACGAAGGTGCCGGTGAACAGGTTTGCCGGCCGTTCCTTGAGCCTGTCAGGCGTATCGAACTGCTGCAGCACGCCGCCCTCCATGACGGCGATGCGATCGGCCAGCGCATTGGCCTCGGTCTGGTCGTGCGTGACCAGGATCGCGGTCAGGCCACGCTCCTTGATGAAATGCTTGATGCGGCCGCGCAGCACGGCGCGAAGCTGCGGCTCGAGCTGGCCCATCGGCTCGTCCAGCAGATGCAGGTCGGCCTCGCGGATCAGCGCCCGGCCGAGGCTGGCGCGCTGCTGCTGGCCACCGGAGATCGAGCTCGGATAGCGCTCGAGAATGTCCTCGATCTCGAGCAGCTTGGCGATGTTGGCAACCTTTGCATCGACCGCACTCTTCGCCAGCCTGGCCGCCTTGAGGGCGAAGGCCATGTTCTCGCGCACGGTCAGGGGCGGATAGAGCGAATAGCCCTCGAAGGCCATTGCGACGTTGCGCCTGACCGGCGGCAACGTGTGCACCTTGCGGCCGGCAACCGCGATGGTGCCACGCGAGACCTCTTCGAAGCCTGCGATCATACGCAATGTCGAGGTCTTGCCGCAACCGGACGAGCCGAGCAGCGCCACGATCTCGCCCTTGGCGATTTCCATCGTCAGGTTCTTGACCGCATGCACACCGCGGTCGATCGGACCGTAGAACTTGTCGACGCCTGAGAGGGTGATTGCGCTTGGGCTCATGCCGCTTCTCCACTGCGCAAATTGACGACGTTTTTCGAGCCAATGCGCTCGCCGCTCGCGCGATCGAACAGCAGGGCGCTTTTGCTGTCGACGGCTATATGCGCCCTGCCCTCGGATTGGCCAGGTGTCCCGGACGGACGCGAGACCAAGATTTCACGGCCGCGCACGGTTCGCGCCAGGGTGACGATCTTCTCGTTGAGCGGCGTCTCAGCCTCGACCGTCACCGGGATGGCGCCGGGCGTGCCTTCATCAACAAACGCCAGAGCCTCCGGCCGCAGGCCGATCACGCAATCACGGCCGACCGCCGCCTCATGCGCGCCGGCAAGATGGACCTGGACGTTGGACAGGCCGACATAGATGCCCTTGGCGTCCCGCGACGGCTTGACGTCCAGAAGGTTGATGGTCGGGTCGCCGAACAGCCGGGCAATCTCGACATTGGCCGGCTCGCGATAGATCTGCTCGGGCGTGCCGAGCTGTTTGACGACGCCTTGCGACATCACCGCGATGCGGTCGCCGAGCGCCATCGCTTCCTTGTAGTCTTGGGTGACGTAGATGACGGTCGCGCCACGATCGGCGAGCAGCCTTGGCAGCTCGAGGCGCATTTCGAAGCGCAATTTGGCATCGACGTTGCGCAAGGGATCATCGAGCAGCAGCAGCGGCGGCGAGCCGACCAACGCGCGGGCAAGCGCGGTGCGTTGCTTCTGGCCGTTGGACAGCGCCCGCGGCTTGTGGCTGAGCACATGGCCGATTTTCAACAGCTTAGCGACGCTCTCGACGCCGGTCTTTATCGTGCCCTGCGATGAGTGCTTCGCCTGCAGAGGCGTGGCTATGTTGTCGAACGCCGTCATATGCGGGAACAGCGCGAAGTTCTGGAATGCCATGCCGACGCCGCGGAACTCGGCGTCGAGATCGGTCATGTCCTCGCCGCCGATGAGGATCTTTCCCTCGTCGGGGTCGATGACCCCGGCCACCAGCCGCAACAGCACCGTCTTGCCGGCGCCGGACGGTCCGAACAGGACCAGCGTTTCGCCGTCGGCGACGGTCAGCGACAGATTGTCGAGAACGGTCTGGCTTTTATAGCGCTTGACGATGTTTCGCAGTTCGAGGCTTGCCATCGGACTATCCTTTCACCGCGCCAAGCGACAGGCCTTCGACCAGATAGCGTTGCGCATAGAGAGCGAGCGCCAGGGTCGGCGTGATCGACAGCACGATCGCCGCCGAAATCTGGCCATACTGGATGCCGGAGGACGTGATGAAGGCGAGCGCGCCGACCGTCACCGGCTGCTTGTCGGCCGAGGCGAGCACCAGCGCAAAAACGAAATTGTTCCAGGCAAAGATAAAGGCGAGCAGGCCGGCAGCGGCAATGCCTGGGCCGGCGAGCGGCAGCGCGATCTTGCGGAAGGTAGCAAACCAGGAATGTCCGGCAATGCGGTAGGCGTATTCGATGTCGGCCGGTATATCCTCGAAATAGCCGCGCACGATCCACAGGATCAGCGGCAGGCAGATCAGCTGGTAGACCCAGATCAGCCCGATATAGGTATTGGCCAGCCCGAGCTTCTGGAAATAGAGGGTGAGCGGCAAAAGCACCAGCAGCGCCGGCGCGAAACGGAACGACAGCAGCGTGAAGGCAATGTCCTCCGAGCCGCGAAACTTATGCCGCGCAAACGCATAGGCGGCCGGCACGCCGAGCAGCAACGCGACGGCAACCGAGGTGACCGACAGGAAGACGGAATTCCAGAGATTGCGCATGAAGGCGATGTCGAGCGTGCCGGCCGCCGTCATCAGCTTGCCGGTGATCAAGGCGGTGTAGTTGGCGAGCGTCGGCTCGAAGACAAGCTGTGGCGGAATCCGCAGGATTGTCTCGTTGGTCTGGAATGACATCATCAGGATCCAGACGATCGGGAACATGAAGAAGATCACGACCAGCGCCAGGGCTATGCCGCGCAGGATGCGTTCGAGAAGGGAGGTATGTTCCATGCCAGCCTCCTATGCCTGGCCGCGGGCGCGTTCGCGCAGCCGCAGCCAGTTCTTGATGAAGATGTTCGAGAGGAAATAGGTGATCGCCCACAGGATGATCATCAGCGCCGCCGAGCGGCCGACATTGGTCGACTGGAAGAAGTTGAGATAGGCCTCGACCTGGAACACGGTCAGCGTGTCGCCCGGACCACCCTGGGTCATGGCGTAGATGATGTCGAACTGCTGGATGGAATCGAGCAGGCGGAACAATGTCGCCGTCA
The DNA here is from genome assembly GCF_040322135.1 of Mesorhizobium sp. M0189. Taxonomy (NCBI): domain Bacteria; kingdom Pseudomonadati; phylum Pseudomonadota; class Alphaproteobacteria; order Hyphomicrobiales; family Phyllobacteriaceae; genus Mesorhizobium; species Mesorhizobium sp. M0189. The sequence continues at coordinate 429,260 of NZ_JAMYSW010000002.1, read as the reverse complement.
GGATATAGGGGGTTAGCATCGGCAGGGTGATGCGGAAGAACACGAAGCTGCGCGGCACGCCGTCGAGTGCTGCCGCCTCGAAGGGCTGCGTCGGCAGGCTGCGCAGACCGGCAAGCAGCAGGATCATGATGAAGGGCGTGTAGACCCAGATGTCGACAAGCACGACGGTGAGCAGTGCCGTCGAGGGCGACGAGGCCCAGCGGAAATCCTGCAGCCCGATCAGGCTGGCGAGATAGCTGAGCACGCCAAAGCCGGGATTGGTCATCAGCTTCCACATCAGCGCGGCGAGCGCTGGCGCCGTCATCAGCGGCATCAACAGCATGATCGAGATGAAGTTGTTCAGCGTCGAGCGCTTTTGCAGCAGCATGGCGATGCCGAGACCGAGAAGCAACTCGAGCACGACGGTGATGCCGGCGTAGAGCAGCGACACCTGCAGCGTGTTCCAGAACTTCGGGTCGGTGAAGAACGAGATATAGTTGTCGCCCCAGTTGAATTGCCGCGCCCAAGGCTGGCTCAATCGGTAGCGCTGGAAAGAATAGACCACCGATGTGAAGAACGGGATCAGGATGCCGATGCAGACCAGCAAGGCCGGCAAGCTAAGGAGATAGGGCAGCACCCGCTTGCTGATCCTGAAGCCCGACGGCCTGTTTCTTTGTATTGTCGCCGCAGTCATCTGCTGCTCCGTCATTCTGTTGCTTCGCCGTCCCGGCCGCCCAAGGGAGCAAGGCGGCCGGTCGGGCGAGCAGGCGGTACCGCTCGGCACCGCGTCGCAAACGTATCACATCTCAAAGGCTGACCCGCGGACGGGCCAGCCTTGGCCGCGGCTTTAGCCGAGCCCGGCTTCCTTGAGCTGGCTGTTGATGCTCTCGGCCAACTTGTCGAGGCCTTCGTCGACCGGCACTTCCTTGGCCACCATCTTCTGCAGCGTCGCCGCCCATTCGGTGGTGAGATCGAAGAACAGCGGCTGCGGTGTGAACTTGATGCTGGCGCCCGGCGCCGAGACGTCGAACATCTCGACGTAGCCCGGATAGCTCTTGTTCAGCTTCTCGCGGAACATCTCGTCGTTCCAGACCGACTGACGAACCGGATTGACGAAGTCCATCTTGGTCGCACCGAACAATGCATGCTCGGGTCCGGATGCCCATTGCATGAAGTACCAGGTGGCGTCCTTGTCCTTCGAGAAGTTGGACATCGACAGCGACCAGATCCAGATATTGGGCGTCGGCGCCTTGGCGGCCGGGTTGGCCTTGAACGCCGAAAAGGCGAGCTTGCCGGCCATCTTGTTGTCGCCGCCATTCATGAAATAGCCGAGGATATCGGCGTCGAAAATCGTCGCCGACGCACCTGCACCGAGATCGGTGCCGACCTGATACCAGGTGTAGGTCGACCAGTCCTTGGGGCCGCTCTCCTGGATCATCTGCACCCACTGCTTGTGGAAAGCCTTGGATTCGGCGGTGCTCATCGCGGCCGACAGCTTGCCGTCAGCCGAGACGTTCAGGTCCTTCTGGTCGAAATTAGCGTAAGCCGACAGGAAGCCCGGGTGGATCGTTGCCCAGGAGCGCGAGCCGCGCACGCCGATGCCGTAGACGCCGCCACCAACATCCTTGGTAAGCTTCGCCGCCGTAGCGACCATTTCATCCATATTGCCGGGAACGCTGACGCCGACCTTGTCGAACATGCCCTTGTTGTAGGTGATGTTGTTCTGCTCGAAGCCCCACGGAATGCACCATTGCTTGGCGTCTTCCGAACCGAGCGCGCCGCCCGGCTGGCCGTTCCAGGCGCAAGAATTCTTGACGCCGGGCAGGAAGTCGTCCCAGGCATATTTCGGGTTGGTCTTGGCCGGATCCTTGATCCATTCGTTGAGATCGGTGATCCAGCCGGCCGGGCCGTAGGTCCAAGTCATGTAGGCGCCGGTCATGAAGGCATCGTATTCGGGCGAGCTGGCCGACAGCGCGGCGGTAACCTTGTCGAAATAGACGTCTTCGGGGAACACGTCATAGACGACTTCCATGCCGGTCAGCTTCTTGAAATTGTCGAGGTTGGCAATCATCGCATCGGCGTAAGGATGCTTGTTGAGCAACAGCTTGATGGTCTTGCCCTTATGCGCCTGCCAGTCGAAATCAGCTGCGAGGGCACGGGTCTGCCCGAAATTGAGCAGTGTACCGGCGGTGCTGGCGGCAAGGCCCATTGCACCGAGGCCCTTGATCAGCCCACGGCGGTCGACTTGTCCACGCAGGAATGCGTCGATGAGGTCTTTCTCTTTCTCATGCATTTCTCTTCTCCTCCACAGGGTAGTTTCAACGAAATGGTTGCCGGCTACCCGACCGGCGTCTGTTCCACGAGCGATCGCGCCGTCCGCTCGTCGGTTATCAAGCCTTTGAGATAGCGGCCCTCCAGCACTGACTTGATGGCGCGAACCTTCACCTTGCCGCCGGCGACGGCGACAATCCTGCGGTTGCTGATGTCTTCGCGCGCCAGTGCCAGCGCCCGGTCGGAAAGCGTCGTCGCAACGGCCTTTCCGGCATCGTCGAAGAAATGGCCGAGCAGTTCGCCGACGCCGCCATTGCGGCGGATCTCCTCCATCTCGCCCTTCTCGATCATACCGGTAGCGACAAGCGAGGCCTCACGTTCGGCGGTGCCGATGCCGGCGATGAGCAAGTCGGCGGACTTGGCGAGGTCGAAGACATCGCTGACGCCTTTCTGCCCGAGCAACACGGTTCGATCCTCGACCGTGTTGGCGAACATCGGTACGGGCATCACATAGGCTTCCGCACCAGTCCGCTCGGCGACGCGGTGGATGACGTCATGCGGATTGGCCGAGAACTTGCGCGTCAGGCCGCCAAGCAGCGAGACGAAACGGATCCTGCCGGCCGATATGCGCGGCAGATATTCCACGCAGGCGGCAAGCGTGCGGCCGTGGCCGACGCCGATCAGCGCCTCTTCGCCGCGTTCGATCTCGCGCTTGAGAAACTGCGCGCCGGCAATGCCGAGCGCCTTGAGCGGCAGGTCCTCGGCATCGAAGTCCGGGACCACCTCGCAATAGTCGAGGCCGTAACGGCCGGACAACTCGTCCTCGAGCTCCACGCATTCTGAGACTTCGCCGTCGATATAGACTTTGACCAGGCCTTCCTGATTGGCCTTGGTGATGAGGCGATGCGCCTTGAGGCTGGTCAGGCCGAGCCGCTTGGCGACTTCCGACTGGGTCAGGCCGCCGGCATAGTGAAGCCAGGCAGCGCGGGCTGCCATCCCGGTCTCGTCGTCGCGCAGCAGGCCGTTGCCAAAACCAACCATATCCGCCCTTGATATTTTTATCAGTTGCTGCAAAATTTTTCACAAGGCGTCGCCCGAGTCAAGCAACCGCTGCGTTTAAATCTCCGTCCGGGAGCTTGCCGGCCCGGGGCCGAACAGGGCCGCGCGAACCAACGGGCAAGAAGCAACACCGATCGCGCGCATTTAAAACGTTTGCAATTTCGCTTGGACTGATTACAAACGTTTCAAACTTCGTTCGGGAGGAACGATGCCGGGCCGCGTTACCACCCTCAAGGAACTAGCCGCACAGCTCGGCCTGTCGATCACCACCGTTTCGCGCGCCCTTGCCGGCCACGAGCAGATCGCATTGAAAACGCGCCAACGTGTCACCGAGGCCGCGCGCCGGGCCGGCTATGTGCCGAACACGGCAGCCCGCACGCTAGTCTCCGGCCGCAGCGGTTTTGTCGGCATGGTGCTGCCGATCCGCGGCCCCAATCTGGTCGATTCCTTCCTCGGCGAATTCGTCACCGGGCTCGGCGAAGGGTTGGTTTCGCACGGTTCCGACCTGATCCTGGCCGCAGCGGCGCAGGGCCAGTCGGAACTTTCCGTGCTTCGCCATGTTGTCGAATCCGGACGCGCCGATGGGGTCGTCGTCACCCGCATCGCCGAGGTCGACGAGCGGCTTACCTATCTGCGTCAACGCAATTTTCCGTTCGTCGCGCATGGCCGGCTGCTCGACGGTGACTTTGCCTATCATTGGCTCGATACCGATGGCGCGCACGCATTCGGCGAGGCCTTCGACATGCTCTACGATCTCGGACACCGCCATTTCGGCCTGGTGACGATTTCCGAGCCGATGACGTTTCGCCATCTCAGGCAGGATGGGCTCGCTGCCGCGATCGCCCGCCGAGGCGATCCGACGGTCAGGCTCGATGTGGCGACGGCACCGCGGTTCGATCGCGGTGCCCGCATCCATGCAATCAACCGGCTACTGCACGCCACCGAGCGGCCGACGGCCATTGTCGCGCTGTTCGACGAGCTGGCGCTGACGGTGATGGAAGAGGCTGCCCGAGCCGGCCTTGCCATTCCTCGCGACCTTTCGGTGATCGGCTTCGACAACATAGCCGCCTCAGCCTATGCGCCGCCGGGGCTAACCACTTTCGACGCCTCGATCCGCCAGTGCGCGCGCGAGATCGGCGAGATGCTGCTGACCGTCATCGGCAACAGGCCGGACGCGCCACTGACGCGGCTGGTCCGGCCGACACTTGTCTCGCGGGCAAGCCATGGCCCGGCACCCACAAGACAGAACTGACGCCCGCTTCGCGGCGCAACCCAGGGAGGAAGATGACGATGAATGCTTTGCGGATATTGGCCGGCGCCGTGCTGGCGCTGTCGCTCGCTGCCGGCGCAGCGCAAGCCCAGCAGGTGTTGTTCTGGTCGACACAGGCGCGACCAGTGGAAGAGACACAGAAGATGCGCAGCGAAGTGCTGAAGGGGTTTGACGGCCAGGTCGACTATCAGGTCGCCGAGGACGGGCCCTGGCTCACCCGCCTTCAGGCCGAACTGCAGGCCGGCTCCGGCACCATAGGCGTGCTCGGCGGCCTGCACGGAGACTTCTCCACCGTCGGCGCGGACCTTGTCGATCTCTCTGGCGTCGATCTCGGTGGCGTCAAGGTCAACGAGACCTACAAGAAGCTCGGCATGCTCGGCACCGGCGAGCAGAAGTACCTGCCATGGATGCAGGCCACCTTTCTGATGGCGGCCAGCAAGCAGGCGCTGCAATATCTGCCGGCCGGCACCGATCTCAACACCATCACTTGTGACCAACTGATCGAGTGGGCGAAAAACATCGCTGAAAAGACCGGTTCGCCCAAATTCGGTTTTCCGGCCGGCCCGAAAGGGCTGAAGCACCGTTTCTTCGAGGGTTTTCTCCTTCCATCGTATACCGGCTCGATGGTGACCAAGTTCCGCTCGGCGGAGGCCGAGACGGCGTGGAACAAGTTCAAGGAATTGTGGCAATACACCAACCCGAATTCGACCAACTATGCCTTCATGCAGGAGCCGCTGTTGACCGGCGAAGTCTGGGTGGCATTCGATCACGTGGCGCGCCTCGCCGACGCCTTCAACCAGAAACCCGATGACTTCGTCGCCTTCCCGGCGCCGGCCGGCCCGGCAGGCCGCGGCTACATGCCGGTGGTCGCCGGCGTCGCTATCCCGAAGACCTCGCCCGACATGGACAAGGCCAAGGCACTGGTCGCCTATATGCTGAAACCGGAAACCCAGATCGCGACGCTCAAGGCGACAAACTTCTTCCCCATCGTCGACGTCAAGCTGCCCGACGACATGCCGGCCTCGGTGAAGGCCTTCAGCCCAGTGATCGCCACCATGACCGGAGCCCCGGATGCGCTGCCGGCGCTGCTGCCGATGGGACTTGGCGGCCTCGGCGGCAAGTTCAATCAGATCTACACCGACAGCTTCGAGCGCATCGTGCTCGGCGGCGAGGATGTGCACGGCGTGCTCGACGAACAGGCGACGGCGCTGAAGGCGATCATCGACCAGGCGAAAGCGCCGTGCTGGGCGCCCGACAAACCATCGCAAGGCGCCTGTCCCGTCGATTAAGAATCCTCCCCGGGCGTCCGGATTTCCAGCGCGCCGGGCGCCCACCCCTTTTGAAGCTTCGAATAGAGAGAGCTCCATGCACGGCAAGGCCCTGCCCTATCTGCTGCTGACGCCGGCGACGCTGTTCCTTTGCGTCTTCTTCCTCTATCCGTTTGCGCTGGTCGCCTTCGAGGCGTTCACCCGCGACGGCGGCTTTACGCTCGACAATTTCCGCACCATGACCAGCAGCTGGAAATTTCCGGTCACGGTTCGCAACACGCTGCTTCTCAGCGCCGTCGTCGTGCCCATCCAGCTGGTCATGGCGCTGCTGATGGCAACGATGGTGTCGCGACTTGCGGCCGGGCGCAGCGCCGCGCTTTATATCTTCGCTATTCCGCTCGGCATCTCCGATCTCGCCGCTGGGCTGATCTGGCTCGCCATCTTCGACCAGTCCGGCTTCCTCAACACCTTGCTCTCCAATCTCGGCGTCATCGACAGGCCGGTCATGTTCCTCGGCTACCAGAGCAAGCTGACGATCTTCATCGCCGTGGCGCTGGCCGAGATCTGGCGTGCGACCGCCATCATGATGGTCATTCTGGTCGCCGGCATGGGGCTCATCCCCCGGGAATATTACGAGGCGGCGGAGGTTTTTGGCGCTAGTCCGTGGAAGCGCTTCATCAAGATCACGCTGCCTCTGCTGCGCCCCAGCCTGCAGACGGCGATCATCCTGCGCGTCATCCTTGCCTTTGAGGTCTTTGCGGTGGTTGCAGCACTCGGCGGCACCAATCTGCCGGTGCTGATGGGCGAGACCTACAATTGGCAGTTCACGCTGCAGGACCGCAATGTCGCCGCCGCCATGGCGCTGTTCATCCTCGCCATATCGATCGGTTTCACGCTGTTCTTCCTGCGGGTGCTGCGTGTGCCGAAGGAGGCGCGGATATGAGCACGGTGGAGCTGTCGATCGCCGCGCCTGAGGCCCGCAAAGCCGGCAACTGGTTGCTGGTCGCCACCGTCATCCTGCTTTGCATCTGGGTGCTGCTGCCGATCTATCTGTTGATCGTCAACGCGCTGTCGTCGCCGGAAGAGGTGACCGCCTTTCCCAAGCGCTTCTTCCCGTCATTCGATTTCGGCAGCCTTTCTTTCTTCATCAATTTCGCCGGCGTCGCCAGGGCGCTGTGGAACTCCGTTCTCGTCGCCACGCTGACGATGCTCCTCTCGATCGGCTTCGGCGCACCCGCGGGCTACGCGCTGTCGCGCTTCGAATTCCCGGGCAAGGAAACGTTCCGTTTCCTCGTGCTGATGACCCGCGCCTTCCCACTGCCGCTGCTGGCGCTACCGCTGGCGGTGATGTTCATCCGCACCGGCCTCGACGACACCGCGATCGGGCTGGCGCTGGTCCACACCACGCTGGCGCTGCCATTCGCGGTGCTGATCACGTTCTCGCTCTTCTCCGGCATTCCAGTCGAGCTGGAGGAAGCGGCCTGGACGCTCGGCTGCACGAGATTGCAGGCATTCCGAAAAATCATTCTACCGCTGGCGCTGCCGGGCATCGCGGCGTCGGCGGTATTTGCCTTCACCATCTCCTGGAACGAAGTGTTTGCCGCCGCCGTGCTCACCATCGAGAACCGGACGCTGACCGCCTTCCTGCTGCAGAGCCTCGGCGAATCGCCGCTCTACCTCAAATTCGCCGGTGGCGCGGCACTGGTCATCCCGGCGCTGATCTTCATCTTCGCCGTTCGCAAATATCTGTTCGCCATGTGGGGGATCGCCAACCGATGACGCGCACAAAAGAGAACGCCGATGGCTGAGATCGCCATCAAGCAGGTCGCAAAACGTTTCGGTGGCTTCACCGCGCTGCATTCGATCGACCTGACCATCGCCGACCAGGAATTCATGGTGCTGCTTGGCGCCTCGGGTTGCGGCAAGACCACGCTGCTGAGGATGGTCGCCGGGCTGGAAACGCCAAGCCAGGGCGAGGTCTGGATCGGCGGCCGTCGCGTCGACCATCTGCCGCCGCGCGAACGCGGCATCGCCATGGTGTTCCAGAATTACGCCGTGTTTCCGCACCTGACCGTGTTCGAGAACATCGCCTTCGGCCTGCGCATGAAGAAGCTGCCGCAGCAGGAGGTCGAGGGGCGCGTCAACCGCACCGCGGAGCTCATGCACATCGAGCAGCTTTTGAAGCGCTATTCGGGCCAGCTTTCCGGCGGCCAGCGCCAGCGCGTGGCAGTCGCTCGGGCACTTGCGATGGAGCCGGACGTGATCCTGATGGACGAGCCGCTGTCGAACCTCGATGCGCTGCTGCGGCTCGAAATGCGCGCCGAGCTCAAGGGCGTGCTCGCCGCGTCCAAGACCACCACCATCTATGTCACTCACGATCAGGTCGAGGCGATGAGCCTCGCCGACCGCATCGCCGTCATGCATCAGGGCCATATCGTCCAGGCCGCCTCGCCGGTAGAGGTCTATCGCAATCCGGCCGCACGCTTCGTCGGCTCCTTCATCGGCAACCCGCCGATGAATTTCATCCTGGCGACGAAGGCGGCAGACGGCAGCTGGACCGTCGCCGGGCTGACGCTGCCCGGCCCCAAATCGGACAAGCAGACGATAGAATTCGCCATTCGCCCCGAGGATGTCGACACCGGCACCGAAGGGCTGCACGCCACCGTGCGCGTTGTCGAGCCGCTCGGACCGCACACGCTGGTCACCTGCGATGTCGAGGGCGGCCTGTTCCGCGCCATCCTCGAATCGAATGCCACGGTCGCCGTCGGCGATCACCTGCGGCTCTTGCCCAAACCCGACCGCATCCGCTGGTTCGACCCCGAAACCACCAACGCGCTTTGATCCAAACGCCCTTCGATCCTGAAAGTACGACCGCCCCATGATATCTCTTGCTGTCGACGAAACCATCGCCCGCGCCGTAGAGGTGCTCAGGGAAAACGACCAAGGCACCTACACCATACCGACCAAGGGCCTCTACCCGTTCCAGTGGAACTGGGATTCCTGCCTGACCGCGCTCGGTCTTGCCCACTACGATGAGGCTCGAGCCTGGACCGAGATCGACACGCTGTTCGCCCACCAGTGGCCGGACGGCATGGTACCGCACATCGTCTTCCATGTCTGGAGCGACGGCTATTTCCCGGGACCGGAGGTCTGGCGGACGGACCGCCCGACCGCCACCTCGGGCATCACCCAGCCGGCGGTCGCCGGCTTTGCCGTGCGCCGCTTGTTTGACCAGGCCAAGGACAAGACGCTGGCGGCCGAGCGTGCCCGGGTGTTGCTGCCGAAAATCGATGCCTGGCACCGCTGGTTCTACGAAAACCGCGACCCGAACGGCGAAGGGCTGGTCGCCATAATCCACCCATGGGAGTCCGGTCGCGACAACTCGATCGACTGGGACGAGGCGTTTGAGCACGTGCCGACCGAAGGCGTCGAGCCCTACACCCGCCGCGACATCCTGCACGCCGATCCGGCGCATCGTCCAACCAAGGCACAGTATGACCGCTATATCTGGCTGCTGCAGCATTTCCGCGGGCTTGGCTGGGATAATGCCAGGCTGCACGATGCCTCGCCGTTCCAGGTCGTCGATCCCGGCTTCAATGCCATTCTGATCCGTTCCGCCGCCGATCTTGCCGATCTCGCCGAGGCACTTGGCGAAACCGAAATCGCAAAAGCCAACCGCGCCCGTGCCGAAAACGGGCTTTCGACGATGGAACGGCTGTGGAGCGACACACATAGCCAGTACATTTGTTTCGACCGAGTGGCCGGAAAGCACGTTGACAGCGCGTCGGTCGGCGGCATTCTGCCGGTGTTTTCGGCTATTCCGGAAAGCCGGGCAGCGGCCATCGCCGCAACGATCGAGCGCATCGCCGGCAAAGCGCGTTACATCGTCCCCTCGCACGATCCTGGCGATGCGCGCTTCGACGCCAAGCGCTACTGGCGCGGCCCGGTCTGGCTGGTGGTCAACTACATGATCGCTAATGGCCTTGCCGCCGCCGGCCACAGCCAAATCGCACAACGGATCACCCAGTCCAGTCTCGACCTGATCGCCGAGAGCGGCTTTGCCGAATATTACGATCCCCTCAGCGGCGAGCCGCTCGGCGGTAACCGTTTCACCTGGACCGCGGCAATGGTGATCGAGTTTTTGAAGGGTCGAGGCTGAAGGCCGGCCACGACTGGCAGTCCCGCGTGGGTTTGACAAACAGCAGTCCGTGTCTATCGTCCTGCCTGTTACAGGAGCGGCGCATGACGACACCATCCGTGAGCGCTCTGTCCCCACTGACCGGCGAACTCCTGTCGCGGCTGGAGAAGCGGCTGGACCGGTCGGCGATCGTTTCGGCCGATGAGGCCGGGCCGCGTTACAGGGAAGACCCCGACGGCAAAGCCGGCGTATCGCCGGAGTTCGTGCTGCGTCCACGTACGGCCGGCGAGGTGTCGGACATACTTCGCCTGTGCAACGAGGCCGGACAGAGGCTTGTCATCCAGGGTGGCCGGACCGGGCTCGCCGGCGGCGCTCGCGTCCAACCCGGCGAAGCGGTGCTGTCGCTGGAGTGTATGACTTCCGTTGAAGCCCTCGACCGTGAAGCGGCAACCATCATCGCCGAGGCCGGCGCGCCGCTGCAAACGGTGCAGGAAGCCGCCGATGCGGCCGGCTTACTGTTCGGCGTCGACATCGGAGCGCGCGGCGCGGCGACCGTCGGCGGTAATGTCGCCACCAATGCCGGCGGCATCCGCGTGCTGCGCTACGGCATGTACCGGGCGCAGGTGCTTGGCCTGGAAGCGGTGCTTGCCGACGGCGGCATCCTGACCTCGCTCAAGGGTTTGGCGAAGGACAATTCCGGCTATGACCTCAGCCAATTGTTCATCGGCAGTGAGGGCACGCTCGGCGTGGTCACCCGCGCATGCCTGCGGCTGCACCCGAAGCCGGCCACCGAGATCAACGCCTTCTGCGCGCTTGCTTCGCTCGACGCTGCAATCGCGCTGCTGGCGCTGCTCAGGCAGAAACTCGGGCCCTCGCTCTCGGCCTATGAGGTGAATTTCGCCCCGCTCTATGGCGCCATGATCGCCGGCATGGACGCGCCGGCGCCGCTGCCCGCGGGCTCGCCCGTCTATGTGCTTGCCGAGATACAGGGCAGCGAGCCCGACCGCGACGGCGAACGCTTTGCCGCGACGCTGATGCAGGCGGTCGAGGAGGGCGTGATCGACGACGTGGTCGTCTCGCAATCGCCGCGCGAATTCCGGGCGCTCTGGGCGGTGCGGGAGGAGGCCAACCGTTTCCTGTTTTCGATGGCAGGCCTGATTGGCGTCGATATCAGCATCCCACTGGCGAGAATGGCGACTTTCCTGGACGAAACAGAAGCCGCCATCAAGGCCGTCGACCCCGGCGCCGACATCTACGTCTTCGGCCATCTCGGCGATGGCAATCTGCATTACCAGATCCGCACGGTGGATCCGGCAGCCGCATACGGCACCGTCTACCGCGGTGTGGCCGCCGCCGGCGGCGGCGTTTCGGCCGAACATGGCATCGGCCTTGACAAGAAGGAGTGGCTGCATCTGGTGCGCAGCGATGCAGAGATTGCGGCCATGCGGCGCCTGAAAGCAGCCTTCGACCCGAACAACATCCTCAATGCCGGGCGCATCTTCGACCTTGCGACGGGCTGAAATCGAAGGCCGGTAGCGCTGGCCGGGTGCTGCCTCTATCTGGTCACGCCTTTCAATTTCGCATGCACCACCGCGATGCGGGCGGCGAGCGCGGCGTTGTTGCGGACCAGCGCGATGTTGGCCTTCAGGCTGCGGCCTTGCGAAAGCTCGTTGATGCGGGCGAGCAGAAACGGCGTCAGTTCCTTGCGCCCGATGCCGCGCTGCTCCGCTTCGGCTACCGCCGCTGCGATCGTGCCGTCGATGAATGCCGGATCGAGCGCGTCCGCTTCGGGGATAGGGTTGGCGACGAGAATGCCGGTGCCGGATTCCATCTCGTCATGCAGCAGCATGGCTCGCGCGATCTCGTCGGGGGTATCGAGGCGATGATCGGCCTTGAGCCCGCTGGAGCGGGTGTAGAAAGCCGGAAAATCATCACTCCCATAGGCGATCACCGGCACACGCTGGGTTTCCAGATATTCCAGCGTCTTCGCAATATCGAGGATCGACTTGACTCCGGCGCAGACGACAGTCGTGCCGGTTTGGCCGAGTTCGGTCAGGTCGGCCGAGATGTCGAAAGTCGCTTCGGCGCCGCGATGCACGCCGCCGACGCCGCCGGTCGCAAAAATGCCGATGCCGGCGAGTGCCGCGATCCGCATCGTCGCCGAGACGGTGGTTCCGGCCGAGCCGCCGTGCACCATGATGGCGGCGAGATCGCGCCCGGAAGCCTTGACCACGCCCTTTGCCGCTGCCAGCTCTTCCAGTTCACGGTCGTCGAGGCCAACCTTGATCTTGCCGGCGACCACCGCGATCGTGGCGGGCACAGCGCCGTTTTCACGCACCACGGTCTCGACACCACGAGCAGTCTCCAGATTGGCCGGATAGGGCATGCCGTGGGTGATGATCGTCGATTCCAGCGCCACCACCGCGCGGCCTTTATCAAGCGCAGCAGCGACTTCATCGTTCAGGTGGACAAGGGAAGGTTTCATCATCTCGCTTTCAGGCAGGAATGCGGTACATGCCGGCGGCAAGGAAGCGCGGCGATAGATCGGGGTGGACGCTGGATTCGCTCTCCGTGGTCAGCGTGGCGAGCAGTGCGCCGGTGCGGACGGCATGAGCTACCGGATCATCCGAAAGCACCTTGTACAAAGTGCCAGCGATCATCGCGTCACCGGCGCCGGTGATGTCGACGGCCTGCGCCGGGACGGAGCGCATCGTCGTAACACCGCTCTCGGTCGCAACGGCAAATCCATGCGCGCCTGCGGTTACGATCACCGTGCTGGCGCCGGCCGCGCGCAGCGCTGCTGCTGCTTCCTTCGGCGTTAGCCGCTTGTCGGCATCCGTCATGCCGAGCATCGTATTGGCCTCGTCATGGTTGGTGAACAGAAGGTCGATGCCGGTCAGATCCTTAGGCAGGCGCGCTGATTTCGGCGACGAGACTGTGTCGACGGCGAGCTTGAAGCGCGCGCCCTGCTTGCGCGAGATCAGTGCTGCGATGGTCGAAGCCGGCAGATTGCAGTCGATGAACACCCATGTCGCCGAAGCCAGATGCGGCCAGAAGCGGTCGAGATAGGACGACGAAAACAGATCGAAGATCTCCATGTCGGCAATGCCGAGCACCAGATCATTGTTGCGGTCGAGGATGGCGGCATATTCCGCCGTCGGCCGTTCCGTGGTGGTGATGACCTGGCTGACATCGGCGCCAAGATCGCGCAGGTGCCGCACCAGCGAGCGGCCGGTTTCATCGTCGCCGACGATCGAGACGAAGCTTATGTCGACGCCGAGGCGGGCAAGGTTTTCGGCTACGTTGCGGGCGACCCCTCCGAAGCTGCGATAACCGTCGACCGGGTTCGACGTCTCGAAAATCAGATCCTTCTTGGCGTGGTATTTGCGGTCGAGCACCGCGCCGCCGACGCAGACCATGCGCTTGGACGTCGGCAAGACGTAACCACGGCCGAGAATATAGCCCTTGTTGACGAGTTGCACGATGTGGGCCGCGACCGTCGAGCGGGCGATGCCGAGCGCCGTTGCTATGTCCTGCTGGCCGGCGAACGGGTTCGCCGCAATGAGGTCGAGAACCGCTTGTTCCTGTGCTCCAAGGTCGTCCATTGTCCCGCCCGGCCGTCAAATTCGAGGCTGAACGCTTTCGCAACAACAGATGACATTGTCAACATCTGTTTCGACGAGTGTCGGCTATGGCACCAGCACCAATGCGCCTATTGTCCGCCTGGCCTCAAGGTCGCGGTGAGCATCGCCGGCGTCGGATAGGTTATAGCGCTTGGGCGGTTCGATCCTGACGACGCGCTGTCGCAGCGCGGCAAAGAAACGCTCGACGTGCGGGGCTAGTTTTTCCGGCGTGTCGGTGTAATGCGCATAGTTGGGACGCGATACGGTGATCGACTTCGATGCAAAGCGGTCGATGTCCCAATTGCCGATCGGCCCTGACGCCTGACCGAAACTGACGAGGTGACCGCGAATGCGGAGCGCCGCCAGCGAGCCGCCGAACGTATCCTGGCCGATCGCATCGTAGACCACATCGGCGCCGACGCCTCCCGTCAGCCGCATGACGGCCTCAGTGAAATTCTCACGCGAGTAGACGATGACATGATGGGCACCGAGGCGTTCGACGATGCGCGCCTTGTCGTCGCTCGACACCGTTGCAATGACCGTTGCGCCGAGATGGCGTGCCCATTGCACCAGAAGCTGGCCGATGCCGCCGGCGCCGGCATGGACGAGAACGACGGAGCCCGGCTGCACCGCATGGACATCATGCAGCAAAAAACTCGCACTGACGCCCTTGAGCAGACCCGCGGCCGCAATCTCGTCGGGAATATCGTCGGACAGGCGAACCAGCAGATCGGGCGCCACGTTGCGCCGCTCGGTATAAGCGCCGACCGGCGGGCAGGCATAGGCGATGCGGTCGCCGACCGAGAAACCGGCAATCTCCAAACCGACCGCTTCGACGACGCCGGCTGCCTCCATGCCAGGCACGCCCGGTGGTTGCAAAAGGTCGAAATAGCCGGTGCGGCAATAGACGTCGATGAAGTTGACGCCGATCACAGTATGGCGGATCCGCACCTCGTTCGGCGCCGGCGGCGGCAAGCCGATCTCCTTGAGTTGCAGCACCTCCGGACCGCCATAGCGCTCGACCACAATAGCCCTGGTTGTTGCTGACTGGCCGAACGATGTTGTTGCGGAAGAGACCGGCGAAGCGATCAGCGGCGGGGCTGACGGAGGTGCCGGCGTTGGCGCTCTTGCCTTGGCAGTCAGAACCCTTCCTCGCAAAAGGCTACGGATCGCCGCGAAGCCGGCCTGATAAATGCCTTCGGAGACGAGCTTGACCAGTTCGTCGCGGCGGTGCGTAGGTGGATGGAATTCGGAACGCCATTCCCAGAAGGTCGCGTTGCCGTCGGTCACCGGCTTCAGCTGGATCGATGCGACATAACCCATCAGCGGCAGCGGCGCTTCGAGCAGGCAATAGGCGAGCCGAAAGTCCTTGTCGGACAGCGCCAGCAGCTGTTCGCGCAACTCGCCGCCATCGGCCAGGCGGAAACGACGAACCGAACCGACCGCGTCGACCGGGTCGCCACCTTCGATTTCGCTGAACGAGATCGCCGGGTGCCAGCGTTCATGGCCGTTGAAATCGCGCAGAATCGACCAGACATCATCGATCGGCGCATCGATGATGGTGCTCTGGCGGACTTGAACCATCGCGGGAATGTCAGCGCCCGAAGCGCTGCTTGAGTGCGCTCAACGCCGCCTGGAAGACGCCGGTGCCGATCTGATGCATAAGTGCTGCTTCGCGCTCAGGCGCACAGTCGAACTCCGCCTCCCATTCGGCCAGAGTGAGATTGCCGTCGGTGATCGGCGTCAGCGACAGCGTGGCGATATAATTCTCCACCGCCATCGGGCTTTCCAGGATAGCGTAACTGCACGACAGATCGTAGTCGGACAGTGCCAGCAATTTTTCGCGAATCCGCCCGCCATCCCTGAGCACAAAGTTGCGGATGCAGCCGATCTGGTCGGCCGGTGCGTTCTGTTCGACGCGGCTCTCCGCAACGAATGGCGCCCAGGCGGGAAGGCCGTTGAAGTTGCGCACGAGCTTCCAGACTTCCGCAGCCGGCGCAGGGATGACCGAGGACACATAGACCTTGGTCATGCCCCACCGCCCGCATCGAACGAGCGGCCGGTGCCGAGGCATCGCCACTCATTCGCACAGCACACCGCCCACCGGACCTGGTCAGCGGTCGCGGTCGTCATCGTCGTCCTTGCTGACCTTGCCTTTGCCTTTCTTGTCGCGGGTCAGGCTCGATATGTCCTTGGCATCGCGCAGCACGTCGGTCATGCGGCCGAGCGAGCCGCCCTCGATGCCGATCTCCTTCATCAGATTATCGATCATCGGCGCCTGGACCCGGTAGCGCAGCGCCGAATCGATCACCTCGTCGGTGACGTTGCGGTTGCCGCCCTGCCCGCCATTGATGCCGTCGACGTGCAGGATCTTGATGCCGTCGATTTTCTCCATCGGCTTGACGCTTTCGCGGATGATGCCTTCCATGTGGTCGAGCAACTTGCCGCGCAGGCGACCGGCACGAGCCTCGTTGGAGAGCAGA
Organism: Mesorhizobium sp. M0189; assembly: GCF_040322135.1. Classification (NCBI taxonomy): domain Bacteria; kingdom Pseudomonadati; phylum Pseudomonadota; class Alphaproteobacteria; order Hyphomicrobiales; family Phyllobacteriaceae; genus Mesorhizobium; species Mesorhizobium sp. M0189. The sequence goes on along the minus strand of NZ_JAMYSW010000002.1, from coordinate 413,169 downwards.
TTGTCGGCCTCGTTGAGCTGACGATGGCCGGCGGCATCAACCTCGTAGCGCTGGGCCGCCGCAAGGGCGTGGATCTTCTCCGCCTCGGCCGCGGCAACAGCGGCGATCTTCTGCGCTTCGGCCAGGCTCTTGGCCGCCTTCATCTCGGCATCTGCGGCCGCGGTTATGCGCAAGGCCTCGCGCTCGGCCTCACGAGCCGCACCGATCAAGTCGGTCAGCTTGCGGCGCTCGGCGATCTCGCGCTCGCGCGCTGTGAAGGCCTGCTCCTCAGCCTGGATGGCCTTGGCGCGCACCGCCTCGGATGCCGCGATAGCGGAGGAACGCTCCTGCGTCTTTTTGGCGATGTCGATGGCCTTCTGGATTTCGGCTATCTCGATCTTCTGGTCGCGCTCGACGCCGAGCTGGCGGATGTCGCGGTCCTTGATCAGCCGCGCCTCCTCGATGCCGCGCTCGGTGGTGATGCGAGCGCGCTCGACCTCTTCGCCGGCCGATATTTCGGCTTCCTCGAAAGCCTGGCGCTTGGCGACTTGCAGCGCCTCGAGGTGACGCTCGCGTGCAATCCTGACCTCGTCGATGGCACGCTCCTGCCCGATCCGCGCTGTTTCGGTCGCCTGGTTCTCGACAATTTCGGCGCGGCGCTTTTCTGCCTCGGCCCTGGTAACCTCCAATGCCTTTTCCGCCAGCGCGATCTGGCGTTCGAGCTCGGCGATTTCGAGGGCTTTCCTGCGCTCGATCTCGAGCTCGCTCTGCGTGCCTTCGCGTTCGATCCTGGCCTTTTCCAGGGCGAGCTCTAGCGCGATCTGCTCGCGCTCGGTCAGTTCGCGCATTTTCATTTCCGTCTCATCGAGGGCGCGGCGGCGCGCAATCTCGCGGCGCTGCGTGTCTTCCTCGCTCTTGATGCGCTCCTCGGTAATGTTGCGCTCCTGGTTGAGGCGCGATTTCTCGACGGCCTCGCGCGCCGACAGTTGCGCCTGCTCGGCCTCCTGGTCGCGGATCGCCCGCTCCCTGGCGAGTTCGGAGCGCTGCGAGGCGCGACGTATCTCGACCTCGCGCTCCTGCTCGAGGCGGGCGTATTCGGTGTCGCGGTCGATCTCCAGCACCTTGCGCTGGGTGTCGAGGTTCTGGTTGCGGATGTCGACCAGCGTGCGCTGCTCGATCTCGTTGCGCATCCTGCGGCGCGTCTCGATCGATTCCGTCAGTTGGGTGAGGCCTTCGGCGTCGAAGGCATTGGACGGATCGAAATATTCGAGGCTGGTCTGGTCGAGGTCGACGATGGCGACGCTTTCCAGCTCCAGCCCGTTGGCGGCGAGCGATTCCGAGGCAAGCTGCCGGACCCTGGCCGCATAGTCGCCGCGCAGCTCGTGCATCTCTTCCAGCGTCATCTGGGCGGCAACGGTGCGCATGGCACCGGCGAACTTGCCCTCCAGCAATTCGCGCAGGCTGTCGGGCTGCAGCGTGCGGCGCCCGAGCGTCTGGGCTGCGGCGGCGACCAGATCGCGGCCGGCGCCGACACGGACGAAGAACTCTGCGACCAGATCAACGCGCATGCGGTTCTTGGTGATCAGCGCAAAGGCATCCTCGCGGCGCACTTCGATGCGCAGGACGTTCATGTTGACCGGCGTGATCTCGTGCAGCACCGGAATGACGAAAGCGCCGCCGTTCACCACCACCTTCTCGCCCATGAAGCCGGTGCGCACGAATGCCGTCTCCTTGGTCGACCGGCGATAAAGCCATCGCAGTATGTAGACGGCGATCACCACGACGATCGCGGCAATGATTAGCCACAAAAGGAAAGCGCCCAAGGTCTGCGCGGCCATCTTTTCTACCCTCCCAAATAGAATGCGGTCAGCCACAGGCTACCGGCACCGATTTTACAATTGCGCGTGCTCGAAGCCATTATGCTCGCCTCTGCAGTTTCGGCGTGATCGCGCGGAACGCATTGACCGCCGCATCGACGAAGAGCGCGTCATTGATGTTCGCACCCACACGCTCGAGATGGCGCTGCGGCGTCTGGCGAACGGTCTTCTCGATCGCCTCGAACAGGGCGTGGTCGGCCTCCGGATCGTGAAACGGCTGGCCTGGTGCATCGAGCGTCGAGACACCGCCCTCCGGCAACAGGAACCGCACCGGGCCATTCATGGCATTGAGCCGCGCACCGATCCATTCGCCAAAGGCGCGGTTCTCGTCGCGGGTTGTCCGCATCAGCGTGACGTTCGGATTATGGATGACGAATTTGCGGCTTCGAAATTTCTCCGGCACGCTGTCGCGCGGGCCGAAATTGACCATGTCAAGCGCGCCGGTCGAGCCGACATAGGGCAAGCCGGTGCGGATTGCGGCGCCAAAGCGGTCTTCAGTCGCCGGAAAAACACCGCCGACGATCATGTCGGCCACTTCCGTCGTGGTCAGGTCGAGGAAGGCCGAGAGCAGCCGCGAATCGCCGAGCTTCTCCATTGCCCGCCCGCCGATGCCGGTGGCGTGGAAAACGAGACAGTCGTAGTCGGCCTCGAGCAGTCTGGTCACCGCCTGCACTGCTGGCGTTGTTACGCCGAACATGGTGATGCCGACTGCGGGGCGCGCCAGCTTGCGCCTGGCCTCCCAGGCTTCGGCATTGGGCAGCTGCGCGACCATGCCCGCCATCGCATGCGCGGCGTTCGACAGCACCTGTTCGGTGATCGAATTCAACCCCTGAACGTCGGCGACCGAATGGAACATCATGATATCGGCACCGCCGACATATTTGGCGACGTCGCCGGCTGCCACGGTCGACACCATCAGTTTAGGGATGCCGACGGGCAGCACGCGCATGCCTGCTGTTGCCAGCGTGGTGCCGCCGGAGCCGCCGGCCGAGATGACGCCGCCAATGCGCGGCTCGCGCTCGATCCAGCGCGCGAAGGCTTCCGCCATAGCGCTCACCGAGCCGCCGCGATCATTGGTGAAAACGGCCGCCGATCCCCGCATATGCATTCCGGCTACCTGCATGGCAGGAACGTCGGCGCTCGACGGTTTTCCGGAGGTGGAGAGGTCGACGGTGCGAACCGGAATGCCGAGGGACTTCAGCCGGTCGGCGACGAACCGCAATTCCTTGCCCTTGGTATCGAAAGTGCCGGCGACGAGCACTGTTCTTCCAATGCGTTCGGCGAAAGGAATTGCAAAGACCTTCTTCAAATCGTCCTGTGGCGCGGCCCTCTCGATAGCCGCTTGCCGCATGGCCGTGACCGGCACGTTCCAGCGGTTGGGCAGTTCGGTGACCGGAAGGTAGGTTCCATTCTGGGTCATCGGTTCGGAACCGGTAGCCGTCCGGTCGATGCGGTAGACTTCAGCCAACTGGTCCTTCGCCTGTGCCGCGGCTGCCGGCGTGACGGACGTCTCGTCGGCATGGCGTCCGACACCAAGCAGCCGTTGCTGCAATTCCCGGTCTGCCGCGAGCGCTGCCGCGTCCATCAGCCGATTGATGCGGCCGTTGACCATGATGGCGACCTGGTTGGAAACCGCGGTCGCCACGCCGATATTCTGCTCGATGACGAGGATCGCCATCTCACCTTCCTCGGCCAAGGTGACCAGCATCCGCTCAACCTGGTCGACAATGATCGGCGCAAGGCCTTCGGTCGGCTCGTCCATGACCAGCAGCTTCGGGTCGCTGAGCAGGGCACGCGAGATCGCCAGCATCTGCTGTTCGCCGCCGGAGAGCTGCGAGCCGCCATTGGTGCGGCGCTCGGCGAGGCGCGGAAATGTCTGGTAGATGCGTTCGACGGTCCAACTCGCATCGCGCCGATTGCCGGCAGCGAGACGGAGATGCTCATCAACGCTCAGGCTTGGCCAGACGCGCCGCCCTTGCGGCACATAACCGACGCCGAGGCGATGGATCTCGTGCGGTTCGAGCGCAGTGATCTCGCGGCCGTCGACGCGGATCGAGCCGGAGCGCGCGCGCTTCAGGCCGACGATGGTGTTGCAGAGCGTCGACTTGCCCATGCCGTTGCGGCCGACCACCGACAGCACGCCGCTTTCCAGCGCCAGCGAGACGCCCTGAAGGGCATGGCTTTCGCCGTAATAGACCTGCAGATCCTCTATTTTGAGGATCGCCTTGCCTATTTTGCCGGAAGAGGCTGGGCCAGAAGGGAGCGTTCGGCCGAGGGGAACGGGGCGCTCAGCCATGCTTGCCCCCGAGATAGATCTCCTGGACCTCCGGGTCGGCCTCGATCTCTTGCGGCGTGCCTTCCTTGAACAGACGGCCGTTGTGCATCATCGACACATATTCCGAAACGCGCAGCGCGACATCCAGATCGTGCTCGATGATAATATAGCCGATATGCTTGGGCAGCGCATTGAGGATCGCCACCAAGTCGCGGCGCTCGGTCGGCGACAGGCCGGCCGCCGGCTCGTCGAACAGGATGAAGCGTGGCGCGCCGGCCAGCGCCAGCGCGATCTCCAACTGCCGCTGCTGGCCATGGCTGAGTGTCGCCACCAGCAGGTCGCGATAGGCCTCGAGATGCACGGCATTGAGGATCGATTCCGCCTGCACCATGTTGACGTCGGTGGCCTTTGGGCGGAGCAGCGAGAACCGTCGGCGTGAGACGCCGCGGCAAGCGAGAAAGATCGAGTCGAGAACCGACAAGCCTTTGAACAGCTGCGAGATCTGGTAGGTCCGCCGCAAGCCCCGCCGGATGCGTTCATGCGGCGGCAAGTCGGTGATGTCCTCACCGAAGAAGCGGATGCGGCCAGCCGTCGGCAGGAAATCGCCGGTCACTGCATTGAACAGCGTGGTCTTGCCGGCGCCGTTAGAGCCGAGAACCGCGCGCCGCTCGCCAGCCGCGATCCTCATATCAATGCCGGAGAGCGCCACCAAAGCGCCGAAATGCCGCGCAACGCCATCGAGTTCCAGCGCAAAGGCGCCGGAGCTTTGGAGACGGTTCGCGGCAAGAGTTTCGGTCACGGGCGGATATACTCGCAAGCCACGCGGTTACGGGCAGCTCGGATTGTCGCGGCTGACAGCCCCAAGCTTGGTGAACTCGTCTTCGGGAATGCCCAGCGTCTGGTTGACCTGCGACACGACTTTGACGAGCTTGTTCAAAAGATTGCCGTCCGGCCCCTCGGTCACCTCGGTCAGGTAGATGTCGGCAATCGCGTTGCGGTTCTTGTCCAGTGACACCTTGCCGGTCGGCGTGTCGAAAGACAGTTTCGAGAGTGCGTCACGCAGTTTGGCGCCGCCATCGGAGACATCGCCGCCGACCTGTTCGAGACCGAGCAATGTCGCCTTCATGTTGACGTAATAGCCGTGGGCGAAGAGCGACGGCGAGGGAAAGGCACCTGGCTGCTTCTTGTAGGCTTCGACGAAAGTTTTCCAACTAGGCGCGTCGTTGGTGTCGGCGGTTGGTCCGGCGGAAGGCGTGCCGACCAGCACGTCGCGCAGCTTGCCCTTCGAGGTCAGCACCGTCTGGTCGACGGTGATCGAGCCACCAATCAAGGGGGCCGCGCCGCCGCCCTGCTGATACTGGGTCAGGAAGTTCACGGCGTCGGCGCCGCCAAGCGCGACGTAGATTGCATCGACGTCATCGGGAATGGCCGCGATAACCGACGAAAAATCCTTGTTGCCGATCGGCACCCAGGATTTGGACGGCACCTTGCCGCCTGCCTTGCAGAACTCGGCCATGAAGCCGAAGACCTGCGTATACGGGAAAGAATAGTCCTCGGCGACCGTAGCGACCCGCTTGTAGCCTTTGTCGTTGAAGGCATAGGTGCCGAGACCCGCCATCCACTGCGCGCCGTCGGTCGAGAAGCGGAAGAAGTTTTCCGCCGGATTGCGCAGCGTCGTGTCCTGCGCCGCCGAGGTGCCATTGATGAAGGTCACGGTCGGCTGGGTCTTGGCATAGTCCTTGACGGCGAGGCCCTCATCGCCCGAAAGCGGGCCGACCAAAACCTTGACACCATCCTGCTCGACCAGCTTGCGCGCAGCGCGCACGGCGCTATCAGGTGAAGCGTCGGACGAGCCTTTGACGATTTCGATCTTCTTGCCGGCAACCATGCCGCTGACCTCATCGAGCGCCGTCTTCGCGCCGCGCTCGCCGTCTTCGCCGAGCACCGTGAACGGTCCCTCGAAAGTGGCGAGCAGGCCGATCTTGATCGTGTCGTCGGCGGCTAGCGCCAGAGACGGAGCTGTCAGCCCGGTGGCAAGCGCCAGCGCAAGCAGTGTGCGTCGATGTATTCTCATTTTTTCCTCCCTTTGATTGATTGATGCAGTTCATTCCGCTCCGGCGTCACGGACCGGAACGCAAGGACTCCTGAGCTAGCTGCGGTCTGATCCTCCCCCACAACCCAAGAATTCCATCCGGCGAGATGAAGACGATCACCAGGAACATCAGCCCGATCAGCGTGTTGAAACGCTCGGCTCCGACAAGGTCGATGGCAAAGGTCTGCATCAGGACAACGACGAGCGCGCCGAGAAAAGGCCCGATCGGGTGGCGCAAACCGCCGATGACGGCGATGATCAGCACGTCGATGGCTGCATCGACGCCGATCGTGCCGGGTGAAACGCGCCCATTGAACCAGACCAAAAGCACGCCTGCGACACCGGCAATGATTCCAGCCAGGAACCATGCGAAGACCTTGTGTGCGGTGACGTGATAGCCGAGCGCGCGCATGCGACGCGGATTGTCGCGGATTGCCTGCACGGTCATGCCGAAGGTCGAGCGGGCGCCGTAGAGTATCCCCGCGTAGGACAGCACCGCCGAACCCAGGCAGAGATAATAGAAGGCCTTCGGGTCGCGCCAGTTGACGCCCCAGAACACCGGCGCGCGAATGCCGGCATAGCCGGAATGGCCGTTGAAGATCGCGTAGTTTTGCTGGGCGAAATAGAAGGTCGCGGTGGCGATCGCCAACGTGATCATGATGGTATAGATGCCTTCGGTGCGCACCGAGATCCAGCCGATCAGCGCCGATGCCACCGCAGCTGCCAGAATGGCGAAGGGTGCTGCGATCCACCACGGCCAGCCGAGGCCGAGCACGTTCGAATTGTTCTCGCCGAGGATGGCGATGGCATAGGCGGCGATGCCGGCGACAGTGATCTGGGCAAGGCTGACCATACCGCCATAGCCGGCCAGCATCATCAGCGACAGTGCGAGCATGCCGAAGATCAGCGAATAACCGCCGATCTGCGTCAGGAAGAAATCGGATGCCACCAGCGGGTAGAGAACCAATGCTACGGCAAGGATGATGTGACCGGCGCCGAGCTTCTCCAGCCAGTTCTGTCGAGGCGCGGCGCCTACGGCGACGGTCAGGCTCATCGCGCTTTCCCCATGATGCCTTGCGGCCGCACCGACAGCACTACCACCATGATGACGAAGGTGAGCACGATGCCGTAGGTCGGGAAATAGACGAGGCCGATCTGTTCGGCGAGGCCGATCAGCAGCGCGCCGATTGCAGCACCGGTAATCGAACCCATGCCGCCGACGATGACGACGACGAGCGAGGCCAGGAGATAGCGGACGTCCTCGCCGGGCGCAACCGACAATGCCGAGCCGCCGACGACGCCGGCAAAGCCGGCAAGCCCGGCGCCGACGGCAAAGACGATAGCAAAGACCGCGTGTACGTTGACGCCCGAGGCCGACAGCATGGCGCGGTCGTCGACGCCGGCGCGGACCATCATGCCGACGCGCGTCTTGTGCAGCATCAGCCAAAGGCCGATGCCGATAACGATCGCAGCCGCCAGCACGACGACGCGATAAAGCGGGTAGGTGAGAAACACCGAGACGCCGTTAGACCGCACGGCCGTGACCACCGGTAAGGTCAGTGCACCGTCGAGCCATTCCGGCACCGGGATCTGATAGGTGCCGCCGGCCCAGACCGCCAGCATCAGGTCGGCGGCGACGATCGAGATACCGATGCTGACCAGGGTCTGGCGAAGGTCGTCGCCTTCCAGTCGCCGGAAGACGAAGATCTGCATGACGACGCCGACAAGGGCCAGAACGATAAAGCCCGCGGCGACACCCAGCAGCCAGTAGCCGGTGCGGTTCGCCACCTCATAGCCGATATAGGCGCCAAGCAGATAGAGCGAGCCATGCGCCAGGTTGACGTTGCGCATCAGGCCGAAGATCAGGGTAAAGCCGCTGGCGACCAGGAAATAAAGGCCAGCCAGGGTGATGCCGTTGAGGATGGCGCTGACGAATGCCTTCTTGGAAATCAGGATGGCGTTCAGCCAGTCCGGCCAGACGGCAAAGACCAGCCATGCAATGACGGCAGCTGCGAGGAGCCAGAAAAGACCCCACGCCTGTCTGCGCGTCATGCCGCCGCCAGAAATCTCGAGCCCCGAAGTCTTAGGCCGCGAAATGTCGGGCGAAGATGGCCGGTCCAGAATGCTCATGCGGTCAGCCGGCGGCGCTGCTCATTCAAGCGCGGCGCCTTGTGGAACTTGCCGTCCTTCATGATGGCGAGGATGCGGTTCTTGTCCTGCAGGATGCGCACGTCCGATATCGGGTCGCCGTCGATCAACAGCAGATCGGCGAGATAACCTTCCTTGATCATGCCGAGCTCGTCGCCCATCCCCATGATCTGTCCGCCATATTTGGTCCCGGCCTGGATTGCCTCCATCGGCGAGAAGCCAAGCATCTCGACGAAGGTCTGGATGTCCTTGGCGTTGGTGCCTTGCGGCGTCCAGGCAAAACCGTAGTCGCCACCGATGCAGACGCGGATGCCGCGTCGATGCATCTTCTTCATCGTCTCGATGCACATTTCGAGCTCACGCTCATATTCGAGCGAAAGCGGCGAACCAGGCTTGATGCCCCATTGCTCGGCATGGCGCGCGGTGTTGATCAGCCAGGCGATGCCGGGGGCCACGAAATGCTTGTCCTTGGCCGCCTCGAGCATGTCCAGAGCTTCCTCGTCGGCAAACGAAGCGTGGTAGATGTTCTGGATGCCATGACGGACGCACTGCTTGACCGAGCCGGATGAGCGCGCATGTGCCGACAGCACCTTGTTGCGGCACCGCGCCTCGGAGGCGGCCATGGCGACCTCTTCCTCCGACATTGGCGTTTCTTCGGCGCCCATGCCGGTGATGCTTTCGCCTGACAGATTGAGCTTGATGGAATCGACACCGTATTTGATCAGCTGGCGCACCGTGCGGCGGATTTCCTCGGGACCTGAGACGACGATGCCGAGATTGAGGCCTTCATGCGGAATGTGCGAAGGCGCGGAATCGCCGAGGCCGCCGACCGTCGTGATCTCGGGACCGGCGGCGAGGTAACGCGGTCCGGGAAAACGCCCCTGATTGATGAATTTCTTGCACACCACGTCGAGCCGCGGCTTGGCGGCTGCGGCGCCGCGGCCGGCAGTGAAGCCGGCGTCGAGTACCAGCTTGGCCATCTCCATGGTGACCAGCATGTGCTCTTCCACCTCCATCATCTGGATCGGGTCGATGCCGGGCGCGTTGTTCCAGGAGAGATGCAGATGCGCGTCGATCATGCCCGGCATCAGCGTCGCGCCCATGCCGTCGATCGTTGTGACACCGCCTGACAAGCCGCTGTAGGAGGACGACACAGCCGGCGAGCCGAAACGCGACGAGCCCTTGGTGATCTGCTTGATACGGTTGCCCTGAACCAGCACTTCGCCGGTGTAGGGGTATTCGCCGGTCGCATCGAGCACGCGCACATTGGTAAAGAGCGTGCTGCCCGGACCGTTTCCGTTCCAGCCGTCGTCTGCCATCAGAAAACCTCCCAAACTGTCGGGCGCACTGTTTTTACGCCCGAATTCCGATCCTCACCTATCAACGCGTCTCAAAAAATCGGCGAGCCTTTGGCTGCTTTCGCGGGGGCACTCCACCGTGGCCCAATGTCCGCACCGATCGAGAGACAAGAATATCGCTCCCTTTATCCTGTCGGCAAGCGCCTGGCCGACGCTCATCGGATTGACCGTATCGGCGTCGCCGGTAACCAAAAGGGTCGGCGCTGAAATCCGGCGCGTATCCACAGCCGTCGCCTTGGCCAGGGCTTCGCAGCTGCGGGCATAGGCTTCCGGGTCCTGCCTGGTGATGGATTCGCGCACGAAGGCGACGGCGGCCAGCGAGGTTTCCCTGGTATGTGCCGACAGCGCATTGGTGACGATCTGGTCGGCGATGTCGGCGATACCGCCCGATCGCGCCAATCGCGCCCGGTTGGCAAGGCCTTGCCGCGTCGCCTCGGCCGGCTCGGCGAGAGCACCGAACAAAACCAGCGACCTGACCAGCGACGGCTGCATCGCTGCGACCAACTGACAGACGATCGTGCCCATGGAGTGGCCGACGAAATGCGCCCGGGTGACGCCCATGCCCGCCATGGCGCGGATGACGGCGTCGCTCATTAGCTCGATCGTCAATGGATCGAGCGGCCGCGGCGAGCGGCCGGATCCAGGCAGGTCGAGGCGGATGACCCGGTAGGCCGAGAGCGCCTCCAGCTGCGGCTGGAACATGTTCGAGGTTCCGCCGAGACCGTGGATCATCACCACCGGCTCGCCCTCGCCGGCGACTTCCGCGACAATCGGACCGACGGTGACAGTTGTCATTGCACCCGCTCCACGATCCGGTTCTCCAGCGTCCCGATGCCGTCGATCTCGACCCGCACAATGTCGCCGGCTTTGAGATATTTCGGCGGATCAAAGCCGATGCCGACACCGACCGGCGTGCCGGTGGCGATGATGTCGCCCGGCTTCAAGGTGATGCCTTGCGAAAGCGTCGATATGATCGTCGGAATATCGAAGATGAGCAGCGATATTTTGGAATTCTGGCGGAGGTCGTCATTGACGAAACAACGTACCGAAGCGTTTTCCAGGTCGAGCTCATCCTTGGTGATCGCCCATGGCCCCATCGGGCAAAACGTATCCTGCGACTTACCGATTAGCCATTGGCTATATTTTCCCTGCAGGTCGCGGGCAGTGACGTCGTTGACAATCGTATAACCCCAGACGTGATCGTAAGCCTCGGCTTTCGAAATGCCGCGTCCGCCCTTGCCGATAATGACCGCCAGTTCCGCCTCATAATCGATCGCAATCGATATGGAAGGGTCGATCAGCACGTTCGAATGTGTTGCAACGACCGATTCGGGGACCTTCGAGAAAATGATCGGATGTTGCGGAATGGCGCCGGCACCGGCGCTCGAATCGAAGCCGCTGCGGGCAAACTCGTGGGCGTGTTCATAATAATTCTTGCCGACGCAAAAGATGTTGCGGGCAGGCAAAGGTATCGGCGCCTCGATCTCGACCTGCGCCAGCGGAACCGGCGACAGCGTGCGCGGCATCCCGGGGCCGTTGCGCCGCAACAGCGCCAGCACGCCAGACAGCGCCTGGTCAACAGGGATATCGAAGGGGGCGACCGACTGATTGTCGACATCGACAACGCCGACGCGACGTTCGCCTGCAATCGAAAACGTCGCGACCTTCATTCGTTCCTCCCTGAACCTTTTATGAGCCAATATAAGCTCTTTCGTTACACGCTATCGCCGATTGGTTTAGGCTGCAAGAGGGTTTTCGTCACTTGTCGCGGTAAATCGGGCCTTGACCTCATCAGGTACTGGACCGGCAGGGCGCCGGCTGATAGTATTGGTTCAACATTGGATCAGATTAAAAGCTCTCAACAAATGCCCAAGCTCGTCGCTAACGACATCGCCACTGTGCTGAAAAAACGGATTTCGGCCGGCGAGTGGCTTCAGGACGGGCGGATGCCGCCCGAGCGCGACCTTGCGGCCGAGTTCGGCGTGGCGCGCAATACGGTGCGTCGTGCCGTCGGCTTCCTGGAGGAGGACGGAACGGTTGTCCGGCATGTCGGGCGCGGCACTTTTCTGACTGCGACCAATCCCGATTCCATCGCGGCGACGGTCACGCGGATGGAAGGCACCAGCCCCGCCGACATGATGGAGATCAGGCAGTTGCTGGAGCCAGCGGCGGCGGCCTTCGCCGCCACAAATGCCAGCATGGCGGAACTAAACGCGGTTCGCGAAGCGCATCAGACCGCATGCGCTGCCGAGGACATGCCGGACTTCGAGCATTGGGACGCCGAGTTCCATCACTGCGTCTTCGCCTGCTGCCGCAATGACTTCCTGAAAGAGATTCACAATCTCATGCGCACGATCCGCAACCAATCGCCGTGGTTCGAAATGAAAAAGCGCTCATTCTCGGAGGAGCGCAGGCGCGTTTATTGCGACGAGCATCAGACAATATTGGACGCATTGCTGCGCCGCGACCCGGAAAGCGCCAACCAGGCGATGCTCGCCCATCTCAAGACAGTCGAGCGCAACCTTCTGGGCCGCTAATAGACGCGCGGCTCAAGGAGAGCGGGTGAGATGCGTCCAACGACTAAGCCTTCAGTACCGAGACGGCCAGTTCGCTGTTGTGGACGTATTCGTTGGCGTCAGGCTGCTTCTGCACGAGCAGGATGAACAGCAGGTCGGTGAGCGTCAGTTGTGCGTCGCGCGCGGTTATCGACGAAGAGCGCGCGCGCTCTTCATCGGCGATCGTGTGGAGGCGAATGTCGGCAACGCGGCTCAGCGGATTGTCGCGAAGTCCAGTGACGGCGATCACGGTGGTGCCACGTTTGCGAGCCAGTTCGGCTATCCGCAGGGTTTCGATGCTCGCCCCGGAATAGGAGAGCGCGAACAGCACGTCGCCTCGTCCAAGCGTCGAGACATTGGCCATTTGCACATGGCTGTCGCTGTCGTGCAGCACGTTGCGGCCGAGCTTCATCAGCTTGTAGGAGAAATCGCGCGCCACGAGCGAGGATGCGCCGACGCCGGCCAGATGAATGCGGCGCGCCCCGTTCAACGCTTCGAGGGCTTTGCCGATTTCCTGCTCGGTGTTGGCTGCGACGGTCTGTTGCATCGACAAGAGCTTGCTGCCGATCAGCTTGCGCAAGATGACCAGATAGCTGTCGCCGACCTCGATCGAACCGTGGATCATGCCGGCCGGCACGTGCCATTCCTGCGACTTGGCCTCGCTGACGGCGAGCTTGAGCTCCTGATAGCTGGCATAGCCGAGCTTCTGGCTGAACTTGACGACGCTCGACTGACTGCGGCCGATTTCGGCGGCGAGCGCCGCCGTCGACAGGCGCAGCATCTGGTCGGGATTGTCGACGATGTACCGCCCGATCTCGCGATCGCCGGGCGCCATGATCTCGAGCTTGGCCTCGATCTTCTTCAGGACGGACATGCGTTCCCCTGTTGCCAGTCATCGACAATGCCAAGCCAAGGAATAAATTATTCCGTTCCTGATTGACAGCCAAGAATGATCTATCAAATCTCGACCCGTGCGGTTTCGGCCTGGCCTTTCGCCCACACCAACGATTCGGACATGCACGGGAATTCGGACATGAAAGATCGCCTGCAAGCGCGTAGACTCGCCGACACCTTGGATTAGGGCAGAGCCATGGATAGATTGCGGATCGTCGGCGGGCACAGGCTTGAGGGCGCGGTGACGATCTCCGGCGCCAAGAACGCGGCCTTGCCGCAAATAGCGGCAGCTTTGCTCAGCCCCCACCCGCTGCAGCTGACCAACCTGCCTGAGGTGACCGATGTCGACAACATGCTTGGCGTCGTCGGCCTTCATGGGGCTGAAGTCACCAGATCGGCGCATGCCGCCACAATCGATGCCAGTGCTGCCGTCTCTAGGGAGACAAGCTACGACACAGTCAGGCGCATGCGCGCGACGGTGCTGGTTCTCGGTCCGCTGCTTGCCCGCTTCGGCCATGCCCGGGTCTCGCTGCCTGGCGGATGCGCGATCGGCGCACGGCCGGTCGACATGCATGTCGCCGCGCTTGCGGCACTTGGCGCCGACATTGCCATCGAAAACGGGCTGATCGTCGCGTCTGCGCCGGGCGGACTGAAAGGCGCGCGCATCGTTTTGAGCTCGCCGTCGGTCGGCGCGACCGAAACTGCGATGATGGCGGCGACGACTGCACACGGCGAGACCGAGATCCTCAACGCGGCCCGCGAGCCGGAGGTGGCCGATCTTGCCGCCTGCCTGAACGCCATGGGCGCGCGGATCGAGGGCGCCGGCACGCACCGCATCCTGATCGCGGGCCGCACAGACTGGCGCGCCGCCACGCACGACATCATCCCGGACCGGATAGAGGCCGGCACCTATGCCGTCGCAGCGGCTATCACCGGCGGTCAGCTCGAGCTGACCCACGCGCGGCTCGAGCACATGGCATCCGTCGTCCAGCTGCTCGAAGCAGCCGGTGTGAAAATATGGCCGGGCGACCGCGGGCTGATCGTGTCGAGAGACGGGCCACTCGAGGCGGTCGACGTGACGACGGAGCCCTATCCGGGCTTTCCGACCGATCTTCAGGCGCAGTTCATGGCGTTGATGTGCTGTGCCGAGGGCGCTTCGCTGTTGCGCGAGACGATCTTCGAGAACCGTTTCATGCATGTGCCCGAACTGATGCGGCTCGGCGCCAATATCAAGCTGCAAGGCACCATGGCGCTGGTGCGCGGAGGCGAGAAGCTGAAGGGCGCGCAAGTGATGGCGACCGACCTGCGCGCCTCCGTCTCGCTGGTGCTGGCGGCGCTGGTGTCCGAAGGCGAGACAACGATCAACCGGGTGTACCACCTCGACCGTGGCTATGAGCAGCTGGACCGCAAGCTCCGCCTGTGTGGCGCCCAGATCGAGCGGATAAGTGGATGAGTGCCGGCGCGGTGTCTCCGCATTATTTCCTGGGCGTCGATGGCGGCGGAACCGGCTGCCGGGCGCGTATCGAAGACGAGGCAGGAACTGTGCTCGGGCAAGGCCTGTCGGGCCCGGCGACAACGCGGCTCGGTATAGAGGCGGCCTGGGCCTCGATTGCCAAAGCCTTTGGCGCGGCGATCGAAGAGGCAGGGTTCGCGGCGGTGGAAATCGCCAGGATCCGCGCCGGCATCGGTCTTGCCGGCATCGGCCGCAAGGGTGTGCTCGAGGCGTTTCGTGGCATCGAACATCGCTTTGCGAGCATCGACTTCGTCAGCGACGGCGTCGCGGCTTGCCTTGGCGCTCATTCGGGTCAAGACGGCGCCATCGTCATAGCCGGGACCGGTTCGATCGGGCTCGGCTTTGTCGAAGGGCGCGACCTGCGCGTCGGCGGCTACGGTTTTCCGATTTCCGACGAGGGCAGCGGCGCCGATCTCGGACTAAAGGCAGTGCAGCTTGCCTTGCGTGCCCATGACGGCCGGCATGAGCGGACGGCGCTGCTGACCGAGGTGATGCAGCGCTTCAGGGACGATCCGTTCGAGGCGGTGGCCTGGATGGACCGCGCCAGCGCGACCGACTATGCCGCCTTGGCGCCGATGGTGATCCGCCACGCCGACCAGGGCGATCCGGCCGGACGGCGCATCGTGCAAGGTGCTGCCGAGCAGGTCGACACGTTCGTGCGGGTGCTGTTCGAAAAGGGCGCGCCGCGGGTTACGCTGCTCGGCGGTCTGTCCAGCCCGCTAGAGCCATGGCTCGCTCCCGACGTCCGCCGACGTCTGAAGCCGGCCGATGGCGATGCGGTTTCGGGAGCCATAATCCTGGCTAGGAAATCCCTGTGTCAGCGATAGTGCTCCTGCCTTAAGGAATATTATATTCCTAGAATCCGTTGACACGAGGAATATCGAATTCTAAAAAGTTAACCAAGCAGAAGCAAGTTGCCGGTCGCCGGCTGCGGGCACTGGACGTCGGCTGGCACCGCATCACATTCCTGCTCACAGCAGATTGAAAGCAAGCAAGTGGTCGAACACGGGTTGATGTCGGAGCTGGAGCGATTGGTTTCCGAGGACCGGAATCCGAAGACGATGGACATCGATCTGTTGCCGACCCTCGAGGTGCTGCGCAAGATCAATGACGAGGACAAAGGCGTTGCGGCAGCCGTCGAGAAGGTCATCCCCGACATTGCTGCGGCCGTGGACCGGATCGTGAGCGCGTTCCAGAAAGGTGCACGCCTTGTCTATATGGGCGCGGGCACGAGCGGCCGGCTTGGCGTCCTCGACGCCTCGGAATGTCCGCCGACCTTCGGCGTGCCCGAGGACATGGTGATGGGCCTGATCGCCGGCGGCGTCGACGCGCTGGTGCACTCCGCGGAAGGCGCGGAGGACGATCCGAAGCAGGGAATAAAGGCGCTGCAGGACATCAAGCTGACCGCCGGCGACGTGGTGGTCGGCATCGCTGTCAGCGGACGCACACCCTATGTCATCGGCGGCTTGACCTATGCCAAGCAGGTGGGAGCCACCACCGTGGCGCTGTCCTGCAATCCGCGATCGACCATTGCCGGAATTGCCGATATTGCCATCTCTCCGGTGGTTGGACCGGAGGTCCTCACCGGCTCGACCCGGCTGAAATCGGGAACCGCGCAAAAGCTGGTGCTCAACATGCTGTCGACCGCCAGCATGATCCGCATCGGCAAGAGCTATCAGAACCTGATGGTTGACCTCAATCCAAGCAACAAGAAGCTGATCGCCAGGGCGGTCAGGATCGTGATGCAGACGACCGGCTGCGCGGCGCAGCAGGCACGACAGGCACTCGACCAGACCGGCAATGACGTAAAACTGGCAATCCTGGTGACGATCACCGGCATGGGCGTCGAAGAAGCACGTAAGGCGCTTGCCAATGCGGGAGGTTTCCTGCGCAAGGCGATAGGCGAAAAGACGGTGTAAGACCGCATGGATGCTGGGCCGATGTTCCGGGGCGTGTGTCCCTTTGAAGCGGTCCGGGGAACTGCAAGGCATCAGGTTTAACAATAATGGGAGACGACAATGGTACGGCACATTGGCAAGAAACTGCTTTCCGGGATGACGCTTGCGGCAATGCTGGCCATTGCCGCGGCACCGGTGCAGGCGAGTGCGGCGACGCTGCACATGGCCTGGTCGCAGGACGCCACCGGTCTTGATCCGCACAAGCAGACGGCATTCTCCTCGCTGCGGTTGCTGGAGCTGATCTATGAACCGCTGGTACGGCTCGACGCCAATCTGCAGATCACGCCCGCGATTGCCGACTCCTGGCAGTTCTCGGCGGACGGCAAGGAGCTGAGCTTCAGGCTCAATCCGAAAGCAAAATTCCAGAACGGCGCCGCCGTGACCTCGGCCGACGTCAAGGCATCTTTCGAGCGCATACTCGACGAGAAGACCGGTGCGGCCGCCCGCGCCAACTTTCTCTCGATCGCCAGCATCGACACGCCCGATCCAGCCACCGTCGTGTTCCACCTCTCGCAGCCGGATGTGCCGATCCTGACGGCGATGAGCGACGTCAATGCCGCGATCGTCCCGGCAAGCGAAATCACGGCCGGCTCGATCGGCACGACGACGGTCGGCTCGGGTCCGTTCAAGCTCGAAAAGTGGGATCCTAATTCCAAGGAAGTGCTTGTCGCCAACAAGGATTGGGCGGGCGGCGCGACCGGTGTCGACGGCATCGAGATCAGCGTGCTGCCGGACGAAACGGCGATCCTGGCGGCGATGCGCACCAAGCAGATCGACTTCGCCCTGCTCAACGATCCACTTGTCGCCACGCTGGTGCCCAAGGAGGCCAGCCTGCAGTTGAACCGCGTGCCGGTGCTTGCCTACCACGTGCTGCAGCTCAATCCGTCCCGCAAGCCGATGACCGAACTCAAGGTGCGTCAGGCGATCTCCTGCGCCATCGACCGGCAGGAAGTGCTGGACACCGCCTCGCTCGGCGAAGGCAAGGTCACCGGCCCGCTGACCATCCCGGCGCTGGCGACCGATCCGAGCCAGTTGTTCTGCTACAAGCGCGACGTCGAGAAGGCCAAGCAACTGATGACTGAAGCCGGCTATGCCGACGGCTTTTCGGCGACCGTGATCGGCGCCACCGGCGAGCCGCCGACAGCAGCGGCGGAAGCCCAGGTCATCCAGTCGCAGCTCGCCGAAATCGGCGTCAAGCTCGACATCAAAATGATGGAGCTCAACGTCTATGTCGATGCATGGCTGAAGGGCGATTTCGACATGGCCGTCGCGCTGAACGGCGGCAGGGCCGATCCCTACACTATGTATAATCGCTACTGGACCAAGACCGGCAATCTGCAGAAGGTGGCGAACTATATCGACGATACGCTGGACGGCCTGATGCAGAAGGGCCGCACCGAGACCGACCCGGCGGCGCGCAAAGCGATCTTCGCCGACTTCGAGAAGCACATCACTGAGATGTCGCCCTGGATATGGCTCTACACGTCCTACAGCTACACGGCCCAGCAGAAGAATATCGCGGGATTCGAACCGGTGCCGACAGGTTCGCTGTTCAGCCTCGCCAAGGTGACGATCCAGTAGCTGCTTCGATGCCGGACGAGAGGATATTCTTCGCGTGAACTATCTGATGCGGCGACTGGCGACCTTCCCTCTCGTCCTGCTTGGCGTGTCCATCGTGGTGTTCCTGGCAATCCGGATGGTTCCGGGCGATTCGATCACGGCGATGCTGGGAAGCGAAGCCGGCCTGCTGACGCCTCCTCAGCGCGACGCGCTTGCGGCCTATTTCGGCATCGACCAGCCCTGGTTCATCCAGTACTGGCGTTGGCTGCTTGGTCTTTTCCAAGGCA
The DNA here is from genome assembly GCF_040322135.1 of Mesorhizobium sp. M0189. NCBI lineage: Bacteria > Pseudomonadati > Pseudomonadota > Alphaproteobacteria > Hyphomicrobiales > Phyllobacteriaceae > Mesorhizobium > Mesorhizobium sp. M0189. The sequence goes on along the minus strand of NZ_JAMYSW010000002.1, from coordinate 394,673 downwards.
ATCTCGGCATTTCGTCCACCTATGGCAGGCCGGTGCTCGGCGTTATTCTCGAACGCTTCCCGCTGACGCTGGAGCTTGCGCTGCTGTCGATGATCATCGCCCTTGTCGTCGGCATGCCGGCCGGGATCTTTGCCGCCACCCACAATGAGAAGCTTTCCGATCTCGGCGTGCGCGTTGTCGCAATGATCGGACAATCGACGCCGAACTTCGTCCTTGCACTGCTGATCATCTACACGCTGTCGGCGGGGTTTGGCGTTTTGCCGGCGATGGGCGAGTTTTCGCCGCTGTGGCGGGATCCGCTGCGCAATCTCAGCCAGCTGTTGCTGCCGGCCGTCACGCTCGGTTTCGCCTTCGCGGCGTCGGTCACCCGTATATCGCGTTCGGCGATGCTCGACGTGCTGAGCGACGATTACGTCAGGACCGCGCGCAGCAAGGGCGTCTCGGCGCGCGGCGTCATCTGGCGGCATGCTTTGCCCAATGCGCTCATCCCGGTCGTGACGCTGAGCGGCATAGAGTTCGGCTATCTCCTGGGCGGGGCAGTCATCGTCGAGCAGATCTATGCGCTGCCCGGTCTCGGCCGCATGGTGCTGGACGCCATCCTGCAGCGCGACTATGCGCTGGTGCAGGGAAGCGTGCTGTTCATCGCCTTCAACTTCATGATCGTCAATCTCCTCGTCGACCTCGCCTATGTCGCGCTCGACCCGCGTATTCGGCTAAGCGAGCACTGATGGCGACATTGCGGGCCATACTTGCGCACACCAGCGGCCGCATCGGCGGTGCCATCGTTGCGCTTTATCTGCTGCTTGCCGTACTTGGCATGCTGGGGCTGACGCCGGACAATCCGCTGACGCAGCACCGGGTCGAGCGGCTGCATGCGCCTGACAGCACTTACTGGATGGGCACGGACCTGTTCGGCCGCGATGTCGCAAGCCGGCTGATGACCGGGATCGGCCAGTCCTTCCTCGTGGCCTTCTTTTCGGTCGCCTTCGCGACACTGGCCGGCACCGTGCTCGGGCTGGCGGCAGCCTGGTTCGGGCGCCGCTGGGACGGCCTGGTGATGCGCATCATGGATGTGCTGCTGGCATTCCCGGCGATCCTGCTGGCGCTGCTGATCGTCGCGGTTGCGGGACCGGGAACCTGGACCAGTGTCGTCGCCATTGCCATCGTCTACACGCCGATCTTCACGCGCGTGGTGCGCGGCCCGGCTCTGTCGCTCAAGGCGCGTGAGTTCGTCGACGCGGCCCGCACGTTCGGCAGCAGCTCGAGCTACATCGTGACACGGCATCTGCTGCTCAATCTGGTCGCGCCGTTGACCGTTCAGGTGACGCTGGCGCTGGCCTGGGCACTGCTCACCGAAGCCGGCTTGAGCTTCCTCGGGCTCGGCACGCAGCCGCCCGCCGCGTCGCTCGGCCTGATGCTGAGCGACAGCCGCAACCTGATGGAGACAGCTCCCTGGTTGATGATCTTCCCGGGGGTGGCGATCATGATCAGCATCCTCGGTTTCAACCTGCTCGGCGATGCGTTGCGCGATGTGCTCGACCCGAAGACGCGGAGATCGATCGCATGATCCCGCTGCTGTCCGTCAGCGGTTTGCGCGTCGGCTTCGGCCGAAAGCCGTCAGCCAATGAGGTCGTGCGCGGCGTCAGCTTCGATCTCGCTGACGGCGAAACGCTGGCCATCGTCGGCGAAAGCGGCTCGGGCAAATCGGTGACGGCGCTCTCGATCAATCGCCTTGTCGATTATGGCGGCGGCCGCATCACCGCGGGCTCGATCAAGCTGAAGCGGGCCGACGGCAGCATGTTCGACCTGACCGCCGCGGCCGAGCCGCAGCTGACGAAGATCCGCGGCGGCGAAATCGGCATGATCTTCCAGGAGCCGATGACCTCGCTCAATCCGGTGCTGACCATCGGCAGGCAGATCGAGGAGTCGTTTCGCCTGCATCGCGGCCTGACCGGCCGGCAAGCGACGGCGGCGGCCAAGGACGCGCTCGACCGTGTGCGCATTCCCGACGCAGCACGGCGGCTGAAATACACGCCCAACCAGCTTTCGGGCGGCATGCTGCAGCGGGTGATGATCGCCATGGCGCTCGCCTGCAACCCGCGCCTGCTCATTGCCGACGAGCCAACGACGGCGCTGGATGTTACGGTGCAGGCGCAGATCATGGCGTTGCTCGCCGAGTTGAAGCAGGAAACCGGGATGTCGATGATCTTCATCACCCACGACATCGGCTTGGTTGCAGGTATCGCCGACAAGGTGATGGTGATGCAAAGCGGAGAAGCTGTCGAGCAAGGCGCGCTGAACCAGATATTGGACGATCCGCAGCATCCCTATACGCGGCATCTGCTTCATGCGGTGCCGCATTTCGCCGGCGGCAGTGCGACACGCAAAGACATGCAACGCGAAAAGCAAAAAGCTACCGAGCCGGCGCTGAAGGTCGATGGCCTCGTGGTGCGATTTCCCGTCAAGGGTGGCTTTTTCAGCCGCGCCAGCGGTGCCGTGCATGCGGTGGACGGTGTGGATTTCGACTTGATGCCGGGCGAAACATTGGCCGTCGTCGGCGAGAGCGGTTCCGGAAAATCCACCGCCGCCCGTGCGATTCTGGGGCTGGTGCGCTCGACGCGCGGCACAATCTTGGCCAGCACGCGCAAGGCCGCCGCCGGGCAGAGCGCCCTTCCCGTGCAGATGGTGTTCCAGAATCCCTATGGCTCGCTTAATCCCAGGCTCGCCATCGAAAGCATTCTTGCGGAACCGGTGATCGCCACGGGCGGGCGGATAACTGCTGAGACGCGAGCGAAAATGGCCGCGCTGCTGAACCGCGTCGGCCTGCCGGAAAACAGCCTGCAGCGTTATCCGCACGAATTCTCCGGCGGCCAACGCCAACGGCTGTGCATTGCCCGTGCGCTGATGCTCAATCCCTCCGTTGTCGTCCTCGACGAAGCGGTTTCGGCGCTCGACGTATCGGTGCAGGCCAGAGTGCTGGAGCTTTTGATCGAGCTGCAGAGTGAATTCGGGCTGGCCTATCTGTTCATCTCGCATGACATGGCTGTGGTCGAGCGGATCGCCCATCGCATCGCGGTCATCTATGCCGGCCAGATCGTCGAGATCGGCGATGCCAGATTGGTGCTCTCGGAGCCGAAGCACTCCTATACCAAACAGCTTATCGCGGCCGTTCCCACCATAGACCGGCGGCATGAACGTTTCGAGCTGGACACGCGCCAGGTTCCCTCGCTCGTGCGTCCGCTGGGATTTGAGCCGGGCCCGGCAAAATGGCAGCAGTTCGGGCCGGATCATAGAGTACGGGTGGAAGTGTGATGATTGTCGCCCGAAAGCATGCAGAGGCAGACGGACAGCTCCCTCGCTGCCTTTCAGACGGACGCCGCAATTGATCGATCCCGATCTCTTCTCCCGCGCATTCGCCCCTCTCGAAGCGGCAGTGGCTGCGGCGCGCATTCCGGGCGGCGTGCTCGGCATGGTCGACCGGGACGGCGAACGCATCGTCCGGGCAATCGGCTCAGCCCAAGTCGTGCCGAAGATAAGGCCGATGCATGTCGGGACATGGTTCGATCTGGCATCCCTGACAAAAATCATCTTCACCACACCGCGCATTTTGGCGCTGGCGGAAGAGGGGGTCATCGACCTCGACGCGCCGCTGATTTCGGTCCTGACCGATCTTCGCCAATATGACGAAAAGGCCTGGGAGCGGACGGTGACGTTTCGCCAGTGCCTCGGCCATCAGACACCGTTTCCCGCCGTCGCGCCGATCTACACCTATGGGCGTGACCCCGAGCTGTTGCGCGCCTTTGTCTTGCAGCGCGAGTGGCAGGTCGGGGAGCCGGTCTATTCCGATATCAACTTCATTCTGCTCGGCTTCGTCCTGGAGCGCCTGTCCGGCAAGACCATTCGCGACATGGATCCCGGTCCTGGCTTCGCGTTCTCCGCCGAACCGGGTCAAGCGGCGGCCACAGAAGATTGCACATGGCGCCATCGCGTGCTGTCAGGCGAGGTCCACGACGACAATTGCTCGGCATTGCAAGGGGCCGGTCACGCCGGGCTGTTCGGAACGGCAGCTTCGGTCCTCGACTTTGCGCGAGGGCTGCTGGACGGGACCGGCGCGTCGCAGCGTTCGATAGCGCTGATGCGCACGCCCTTGTCGGCAACCCGCACCCATGGCTGGGAGCGACCCTACGAAGGCTGGTCCGGCGGCCGGCTGTGCAGCCCCGAAACCATCGGGCATACCGGCTTCACCGGCACCGGGCTTTGGGTCGACTTCGACAAAAGCAGAGCGTGGACCTTGCTCACCAACCGGATCCATCCGACACGTCATTTCAACAGCGGGATCGCAGCGCTTCGCCAAGCGGTCGGCGATCTCGTCAACGGAGCCTGACAATCATGAAAAATGGCGAACCAATGTGGGCCGTCGGCTTGATGACCGGCACCGTGCTGGACGGCAATATCGACGTCGCGCTGATCAAGACCGACGGCGAGCGGATCGCGGATTTCGGCACCTACACGCTGGCCCCCTACCCGCAGTCGATCCGGACCTTGCTGGAAGAGACGCTTAGGCAGGCAAGGAACTGGAATTTCACCGGGCCGGAACCGGCAATCTTCCACGAGGCAGAGGAGGCGCTGACGCGCGCCCAGTCTGCGGCGGTCAAGGATCTTGTCGAAAGCCACGGCCTGACCATGGCCGACATCGGCGTCGTCGGCTTTCATGGCCAGACCGTGCTGCACCGTGCCCCGCAAGTAGGCCGACTGGGCCAGAGTCGCCAGCTCGGTGATGGCGAGCTGATGCATGCCATCCTGGGCACCAAGGTCGCCTATGACTTCCGCTCGGCCGACATGCGCGCCGGCGGCCAGGGCGCGCCGCTGTCGGCGGCCTATCACGCCGCGCTGCTGCGCGAAGCCGACGCCAGCGGCGACACGGCGGTGCTCAATCTCGGCGGCGTCGCCAACATCACCTGGTGGGACGGCAAGGACAATGTCATCGCTTTCGATACCGGACCCGCCAACGCGCCGCTGAACGACTTCATCAAGTCGAAGGGGCTTGGCGAAATGGACCGCGACGGCGCGCTGGCTCGCGTCGGGACGGTCGATGAGGCACGGTTGGCCAAGCTCCTGCAGCACCCGTACTTGACCAAGCCATACCCGAAATCGCTGGACCGTTTCGATTTCGGCGCCTCGATGGCGGAAGGGATGAATGCCGAGGATGGCGCTGCCCTGCTGACGGCCTTCACCGCGGCCGCGGTCGGCAAGGCGCTCGATCTTCTGCCGCGCCGGCCGAAGCGGCTGGTGGTCAGCGGTGGCGGTCGCCACAACCCAACGATCATGGCCATGCTTGCCAGCCGCGCCGGCGTCGAAGCCGTGCCGGCGGAGGCGCTTGGCTGGAAGGGCGACGCGGTGGAGGCGGAGTGTTTTGCCTTCCTGGCTGTGCGCGTGCTTAGGGGCTTGCCGATCAGCTTCCCCAGCACGACCGGCGTGCCACAGCCGATGTGCGGCGGACGCCTTGCCGGCTAGTTAAGCCACCAATTTCTTCTGCAGGAAGATACGGCTTCGGCCAATGGGAAAGTCGGCGAGCGCACCGAACGGTCGATAACCTTGGCGCTCATAGGCCTTGGCGGCCTTGGGATTGAACGTGTCGATCCAGGCGCCGTGACAGCCGCGCGCCATCGCCTCCCTCTCGGCTGCCTCGAGCATCCGGCCGGCCATGCGCTGGCCGCGCAGCTTTTCATCGACCCAGAGCCATTGCACATAGAGCCAGCCCCAGGCGGTGTATCCCGAGATGCCGGCGACAATCGCGCCGTGCTCATCGCGCACGAACACGGCCAATGTCTTCCTGCCGGAGGCGCCGACATCGCTGTCGTTGAACGCCGCAAGCCGCTCTCCAAGAAAAGCCAGCTCGTGCGGCAAGGGATTGGCGGTTGTCTCAAGCGTTGTATTGTCCATCCAACGAGCATCTATCGAAGGACCGGGCCGAGACGCAAGCCTTGCTGCGCTATAGCTTCGGCGAACGCCACGCCACTGCCGCAGCAGCGATCAGCATGAGCAAGGCTGCAACCACCGCCGATGCCGCAAACCCGAACGTGGAATAAAGCGGCCCGAACGCCGTGGTGCCGACGAACACCGCGAGATAGGTCACCGCGCTGTTCAAACCCATGATCGTGCCGCGGCGCGCAGGGTCGAGCGCCGATAGGCGCATCACCAGGACGTTCAGCCCGAAATGATTGGCAAGGCCCCAGACGGCTATCATCGCTATGGTCAGGCCGAAGCTGCCACTTGCCGCAGCAATCGCGACATAGACGAGCGCGACGAGCAGATAGGCAAACGGCATGACCCGCCGCGCGCCCAGACGATCGATGACGCCGTCAAGAAGTGCCGCCGTGCCAAAGCCGGCGCCATAGGCGAGCGCGGCCAGCCCGTTGGCACTGACCGGCCGTCCCAGGCCGTTGTGAAGGTGATCGCCGAGATAGCCATAGACGCCATAAAACGCCGTCATGAAGGCGGCGCAGGCGACCAGAAGCGGCACTATGCCGGGAATACCCAAGGCGCCCAGCGGCGTCGGTGCCGGACCGCTCTTCCTGACGTCGCTGAGCAACGTCAACGTGAGGCTGGCCAATGCGAGTGTTGCGAGCACCGCGACCGCCGCGAACACGGCGCGCCAATGCACCAGGTCGGCAAGTACGGCCGACAGCGAAACGCCGGCGACCATGCTCAGCGTCCAGCCGGTCAGCACGACGCCGATGGTCCCGCTTTCACGACCGGGCGGCGCAATCGCGGCGGAGCTGGCATAGATTGCCGGCATGGCGACACCCGCAGCAATGCCGGCGAGAAGCTGGGCCGCGACCAGCGCCGTCACCGTCGGCGCCGCAGCGCTGGCGACGAGCGCTATTGCCAGCAGCAGCAACGCTCCCTGCAGCATGCGGCGGGCGCCGAGCCGGTCGATGTAGCGCGCCAGGAACAAGGCGCTTGCCGACGTACCGAGCCCGAACGCGGCGGACGCGATCATGACCGCCGGCACGCTTGTGCCGAACGACGCGGCCACCGCCGGTGCAATCGGACCGAGCACAAGCGAGTTCGAGCCGATCACGGCAATGCACCCGGTCAGCAGGTAAGCGAGTGCCGGGATTGGCGGCTTGGGGGCCGCTGCGAATGTGGCGACTTGATCACTGTTCGACATATGGCAATAATGGCCGTATTAAATTCTGCTTCAATCGGGAATTTTAATATGGATGAAGAAACAGATGGCATTCCGCAGAACAGGCCTGCCGCCCGCGATATCGATGCAATCGACCGAAAAATATTAGGCGTCCTGGTCGACGACGCGACGATCAGCTATGCCGAGCTCGGCGACCGCGTCGGCCTTTCGCCGCCGGCAGTCCATGAACGCGTCAAGCGCCTGCGGCGGAGTGGCGCCATCCGCAACACCGCGGCCATCATCGATCCCAAGGCGGTACACAAGCCGCTGCTCGCCTTCGTCCATATCGATACCAAGGGGTGGGGAAAGACGCCGGAGCTGATGGCGATTTCCGAACATCCCGAAGTCGAGGAGATCCATTCGGTGGCCGGCGACACATGCATGCTGATCAAGGTCCGCACCGAGGACACGCGGGCGCTCGAAGGCCTGCTGTCGCGCCTCTACGAAACACCCGGCGTCACCTCGACGCGAAGTTACGTGGTGCTATCGACCTATCTGGAGCGGCCAGTGCAGCCGGGGATTACGACGGAGTGGCCGACGCCCCGGCACATGGCCAAGCCGCTCTATTAACTCAAACGATCCTCACGCGTATCCAAAGTCGAACCGGGAACGTCCTAGAGACTGCATCCTGTGGTTATCCATCGGGCCGTTTCGTTTTCGTCGGTTCTTGGGTCTCACGGGACGCCTGTGCGCAACCGGAGATATGCGATGAGAAAATTGATAGTGGGCAGCTTCATTTCGCTGGACGGCGTCATCGAAGCGCCAATGGAATGGGCCTCGCCCTTCTTCGACGAGGAGATGAAGGAGCACTCCTATGAAAAGGCCGGCGAGGCCGATTTTTTCCTGCTCGGCCGCATCACCTATGAAATGTTTTCGGCGCGCTGGCCGCAGGTCAAAGGCAGCAAGTACATGGACCGCATGAACGGACTGAAGAAGCTCGTTGCGTCGCGCAGCCTCAAGGAGGTGAGCTGGAACGCATCGCTGATCGAAGGCGACGTCGCTGCCGAAATTGCCAGGATCAAGCAACAGGCCGGCGGCAACATACTGAAGTATGGAGTGAGCAATCTCGACCAGACGCTGCTCGCCAACAGGCTTGTCGACGAGTATCAACTCTCGATCGTGCCGACCCGCGTCGGGCATGGCAAACGCGCTTTCCAGGATGTCGACCCATCCCTGGTCAAGCTGGAGCTTATAGATACGCACCGTTTCAAGAACGGCGTCATTACGCTGACCTATGTCCCGCTGTGATCCGCCGCCGAATTGAATGCCCATGAAGATGCAGCCAAGACTTGACCCGACCGGGCTTTTCGACGTCCGCTACGCCGGCTTCCTGGAGACAGTCGCGCATTTGCGTGGGCGGCTGCACCGCTACTGTGCACGCATGACCGGTTCGACGCTCGACGCCGAAGACGTGATGCAAGAGGCGCTGTTCGAGGCCTATCGGAAGATCGAGAAGCTGGACGATGCGAGTGCTCTTCGCCCCTGGCTGTTTCGCATTGCACATAATCGCTGCATCGATTTCCTGCGAAGCCGGCAGGTGCGTCAGCATGCGGAGGCCAATTTCGTCGAAGACGAGATCATCCTGCCGGTCGAGCCGGTGGGCAACGGCGCGGATCGCGCGATCGAACGGCTGGTTATCCACCTGCCGCCCAAGGAACGCGCCTGCGTCCTGCTCAAGGATGTCTTCGACTATTCGCTGGAAGAGATCGCCGATCTCGTCGGCTCGACCGTGGGTGGCGTCAAGGCCGCGTTGAGCCGTGGCCGCTCCAAATTGGCCGCCTTGTCAGGCGAGCCAATCGTCCGTTCGGAGCCCCAGCGCGATCCGGAACTTCTGGAATTGCTCAGCCGCTATGTCGAACTGTTCAATCGCCGCGACTGGGACGGGGTACGGGCGCTGACCAGCGCGGATGCCCAATTGCAAGTCGCGGATTGCTTCAAGGGAAGGCTATCGGAATCACCTTACTTCGTTGAATACGAAAGAGCCTCGACGACCTGGAAAATGGCGATTGGCATAATCGATAGCGAGGCGGTGCTGCTCGTGCTTCACCATGGCGAAGACGGTTGGAAGCCGGCCCATCCGGTTCGGATCGAAGCCGCTGGCGGGATCATAAATCGCGTCACCGATTACTATGCCTGCCCCTGGATCATGCCGGCCGCTGGTGCGGTGGTCGTTTCCGGGCCGGCCTAACCGGCAGCAGGACCTGCAAGTGTCCGGCATCGACCTCAATGAAATGGGATCGATGCCGGACGGGGCATAGGCGCTTACTGAAGTTTCGCCTGCAAGGCGTTGACGTCATCCGTCGTCATTTCGCCGTCGGTCGTCACCTTGCCGTCGATGATCTTCCAGAGCCGGAACGGGCCGGTGATGTCGCCATACTTATCGAAGGCGACCGGACCGATGACGCCTTCGTAGCGGATCGGCTTGCCCTCCTTGATCAGGCCGAGCGCCTTGGCGAACTCGTCCTTGCCGGCATAGATCGGCGTGCCGGCCGGGTCGACCGCCTTGTACATCGCGTCCTTGATCTTGGCCGGATCCTCAGAGCCGGCAATGGCGATGGCCAAGCCGACGATGGCGCCGGCATCATAGGATCGATCGGCCGCCGGGTTCGAGGGTTCGATGCCCGAAAATTCCTTGTAGTTTTTGGTGAAATACTCGGTCGATGCGGTCGGGCTGGTGCCGGAGGAAGTGCCGTACGCATCCTTCAGGTAATCCGCGCCAACGGATTCGATGAAGTCCGGGCTGTTCATGCCGTCATTGAGCAGGAACTTCTGGACACCGCCCTGCGAAATCCAGGTGCGGGCGATGGTCGCGCCGTCGACAGGCGTGCTGACGAGATAAAGCCCGTCCGGTTCGCCGGCCATCGCCGCGGTCACTTCCGAGGCATAGCTCGACTGCTTTTCATTGTAGGGCGTGTCGGAGACGATGGTGCCGCCGAGCGCCTTATAGGCGCGTGAGAATTCCGCCACCATGTTAACGCCGAAGTCGTTGTTGACGTGGATGACCGACAGCTTCTTGAAACCCTTGTCGATGGCGTATTTGGCGGCAGCGACACCCTGCAGCGCATCAGATGTGATGGTGCGGAAGAAGATGCCGTTGGTCTTGCCGTCGCGCCCAAGCGCCGTCAGCGTCGGCGACGAGGAAGCAGGCGACACCTGGACGATCTTGGCCGGAGCGGTGACCGAGGTCAGGATCGGGATCGACACCGAGGAAATGATGCCGCCGATGATCACCGGCACCTTCTTGACCTGCACGAGTTGTGTCGCGGCATCGACCGCGATGTTGCCTTGGCTCTGGCTGTCGCGGGTGTCGGTTGCTAGGTCGCAGCCGCGCACGCCGCCCGCCTCGTTGATATCGCGGAAGGCCATTTCGACCGATTTTGCGCCGGCCTGGCCGTATTCGCCGGCGGGACCGGTCAGTTCCATGACGAGGCCGACCGTGATCTTGCAATCCGCGGCCTGCGCTGCACCGGCCGCTGTCACCAGAGCCAGCGCAGTGGTGATCTGAAGTATGGTCTTTTTCATTGTTGTTCCCCTTTCGTTACACGACTCTCATTGACGCCTTGAGCCTGTTCAGTCTTCCGGCATCTGCAGCCAGGTTTCATGCAGATGTCGCCATTCGACGCCGTTGGGCGCCGATGAGCTGGTGGTGAAGACCGCACTCGAGCGGCGGCGGCTGTGCTTGCCCCCGCGCTGCTGTGCTTCGATGTAACAGACGACGATCGTGTCGTCTGACTGCCAGCCGGCCCGGATATCCTCGATCGAGATACTGAAATCGCCATCAGAGGTGGCGCGGCTTGCCCTGACATGGTCGAGCACCGCGTCACGATCGAGGACCTGACCGTCCGGCGCAACCATGCAGAAGCCTTCGCCCATGACGCGTTCGAAGCGGCTGAAATCTGCATTGTCCGCACTCGCCGCATTGAACCAGTCGACGAAGAAGCGGTGGAGATCGACCACTTCGGCACTGGCGCGGGAAAGCAAGGAGGGCTTCTCGTCCATGGCCGCGCTCATTTCCTGCCTGCATTCAAATTGTAATGCATGATCGAGCCGTGGCGGCCGTGACGGTCGCGTTCCAATGTGTAGACGTCGCCCAGCGGCCCACGGCTTTGCGCGATCACGGCAGCGATCCTCGCCCGGTCGTCGGCATCGAGCGCGATGTCCATGATTCTGGCATTGGCAAGGGCGTGCGCCTGGTTGCGGGCGCCGACGATGACGGCCGCCACTTGCGGCTGCTCCAGCACCCAGGCGCTGGCGATGGTGGCGATGTCGACGCCGTGGTGGTCGGCGACGGCCTTCAGTGTGCGAAGCAACTCCTGGAAAAGCTCCCAACCGCCAAAGTCGTCGATGATCAGCTTGTATTTGACCAGCGACCGGTTTTCGAGTGGCGTTTGAGGCTCGGCAACGCCTAGCCATTTTTCGCTGAGGAAGCCGCCCGCCACCGAACCGTAGCAGAGGAAACTGACGCCGTGCTGGCTGGCGAGCGCCGCAAGGCTGTTGGCCGGCCGCTGGTCGAGTACCGAGTATTGCAGCTGTTGGCTGACCAGCGGCACGCCGGCGGCCAGGATCTCGGCCAGCCGCGGCGTGTCGAAATTGGTGGTGCCGATGTTGCGCACCTTGCCTCGGAGACGCAGGTCGTTGAGCCAGCCCATCGCATCGACGTAGCCCGGCAGCGCATAGTCCCACCAATGGAACTGAACGAGATCGAGCCGCTCGGTCTTCAGCCGCCGCAGCGACTGGTCGACGATGCTGCTGATGTAGTCGCGGCTGATGCTGGAAAGCCTTTCGAGGTCAGGCACCAGCTTGGTGTGCACCTTCATCTTGGCGGCGGCGTCGAGGCCGCGCTCATTGGCAAGCCGCAGGCGCGCGGCACCGATCAGTTCCTCGACGCCGGTATAGATGTCGGCACAGTCATAGGTCCCGATGCCGGCGTCGAACGTGGCGATCAGGTCGGTTACCGCCTGTTGGCGGTCGATCGCGCCGTGCCCGCCGGCAAGCTGCCAGCCGCCACGAATGACGCGCGAGATCGTGTAGCCGGGGCTGAGCTCGAACGCCTTGGCGGTCATCTCTGGTCAGTCTCCTTGGGCAGCGGCACAGCCGTGGTTTCTGAATGACTGAACCACCGCTTGCCGGTCCTGACGATCCTGAGCCGGCTGGCGCAATTGGGATCTGGACAGGCGATCTCGGCATCCGAAGTCATCCAGTCGTTCCTGTGGGTCGGGCGTTGCTTTGCGGCCAGAAGCGGCAACACTGCCGCAATGGAATAGATCGAGAAGCCCTGCCCCGTCGGCATCGACAGCATCTCGCCCTTCAACTCGAAATAGTCGCCGGCCTTGGCACCGCAATAGATCGGCTTGCCCTCGGGGACGACCGCCTCGACGCGAAGGTCGAAGAGTTCGAAACTGTCGTCGGCCATTCAGATCTCCACCCGGGTGAAGGTGATGTCACAGGCGCCGTTGCGGCGGATCGCGCCACAGGCGGCAGCGAATTGATCGCGCTCTTCGGGACGCACCTGCGCGACGACGCTTCCGGCAAGCCAGCCGATCGGGAACAGCAAGCGCGCGCCCGGTCCATAAAACAAGCCGATGTCGAAGATGGCATTCGGGTTGCCGCCCCACATGCGCGGCGGCACGTAGGACAACACGATGTCACCCGGCTGCGGCGTTAGCGTTGCGTTCTCCGCCGGCAAGGGCCTGGCATAGGTTTGGCCCTCAAGTTCGGCTGATGGAACCGGGCAGGAGATTTCCGGCCCGGTCCACATCGCATGGATGCCGGCAACGACGCGCGGCTGCTCGAGATAGGCCAGCAGGAAGGCGGCGTTGTCGGGCGCCTTTTCAGGCAACAGCAGCGCGGTCACGGAAAGCTTCGAGCGTGGCTCGGTGATCCTGATGCCAGGCGTCGTCATGCCCTCAATCCTTCTTTGCTTGCGGATTGGAGCTTGTCGCGCAGGAAGGCGAAGGGCCGGCTGATGTCCGCCACCAGCGCCTCGCGCGCTGCCTGGGCATCCTGCCTGGAAAGCGCTGCGACGATACTACGATGGTAGTGGGCGGTATCGACTTCACCGGCATCGGAAAATGCGTAAATGGCCACGCGAATGCACGGCCCGGATTGCAGCCACAGGCTCTCGATCATCGGGATCAGCACGGCGGAGCCACAGCATCGGTAGATCTCGAAGTGGAAGCTCTGGTTGAGCGTCGCCTCGCGGTCGATATCCTTCTTGTGCTTCAGCGCCCGCATCTCGTCCCATTGGCCCAGCATGGCTTCGACCGTGGCTATCTGGCGCGAATTCATGCGTGTAGCGGCAAGTGCTATCGCTTCGCCCTCTATGAGGGAGCGGGCGCGCAAGAGGTCGTCGATACGCTCCAGCGTGATAGGCGGCACGCGCACCGAGCGGTTGGGAAGCGCCTCCAGCGCCTTCTCGGTGATCAACCGCCCGAGCGCCTCACGCACCGGCATGGTACTGGTGATCAGCGCGTCGGCGAGGCCACGGATGGTCAGCACCTGACTCGGCTCAAAAAGGCCGCCGATTAAGGCACGGCGCAACTCCGAATAGACGCGATCCTGCACGGTTTCGCGGCCGACCGGCGTAAGCTGGGCTGCGATCGTTTCGTTATTCCGTTCGATGGCGGCCTTCTGCATGGGCAGTCCCGGTCTTGGCCCGTTTTCGGCTTGCGGAAGAAATTAAAGCCGAATAGCGTGATCAAAGCAAGTGTGATCACAAATCAAATCATAGGCAACCGAAGATCGCTTTCGGCCAGAGGGATTGATGAGCGACACGACGGAACGGCAGGAGGAGATCCGCACGCCGGTTCTGACGGCCAGGAACGTCGTCAGACGCTTCGGCGGCCTTGTCGCGGTCAACAATGTCTCGTTCGACGTCCAGCCAGGCGAAATACTTGGCCTTATCGGTCCGAACGGCGCCGGCAAGACCACGATGTTCGACCTGCTGGCCGGCAGCATCCTGCCGACCAGCGGCGAAATCCTTCTCAACGGCGTATCGGTGTCGGGGGAAGCTGCCCATCGCCGCATCGGCCGCGGCCTTGGCCGCACGTTCCAGATCCCCCGGCCCTTGCCCAATCTGACACTGATCGAAAACGTCATGCTGGCCGCGCAGGGGCAGGCCGGAGAAAGACTGCTCGCCAATTTCCTGACGCCGCGGCGGGTCGCCACCGAAGAGCGGGCGGCCGAGACGAGAGCCATCGAATTGCTTGAGCTCGTCACGCTCGCCCGCCTGGCGCACGAGCCGGCGCGCGTGCTTTCGGGCGGCCAGCGCAAGCTGCTCGAGCTGGCCCGCGTCATGATGGCCGATCCGGCAATCATCCTGCTCGACGAACCTGCGGCCGGCGTCAATGCGACGCTTCTTGAAGTCATCATCGACCGCATCCGCGATATCAACAGAAGCGGCATCACCTTCCTGCTGATCGAGCACAATATCGACATGGTGACGCGGCTCTGCCACCGGGTGCTGGTCATGGCAAGCGGCCAGCTGCTGTGCGAGGGCACTCCGGACGAGGTTGCGCGCGACCCGCGCGTCATCGAGGCCTATCTCGGAGGCGCTGCATGAGCCAAACGGTACTCGACGTCCGCGGTCTCGAAGCCGGCTATGAGCCCGGCGTGCCGATCGTGCGCGGCGCTTCGATCACCGTCGACCAGGGCGAGATCGTCGTCGTCCTCGGTCCCAACGGCGCCGGCAAGTCGAGCCTTATCAAGGCCATCGCCGGCCTTGTCCCGATCACCGGCGGCACCGTGCTGCTGGACGGCAAGGACATCACGGCGGCGCCCGCCCACACCATGGTCCGCCTTGGCCTTGCGTTCGTGCCGCAGACCGAAAACATCTTCCCGCTGATGTCGGTCGAGGACAATTTGAAGGTCGCCTGCGGCATCCTGAGGCCGCGCGAGATCCCTGCCCGCATCGAGGAAATGTATGCGGCCTTTCCCGATCTCGCCCGTCAGCGCAGAACGGCCGCGGGCAATCTCTCGGGCGGACAGCGGCAGATGCTGGCCGTCGCCCGGGCGTTGATCGTCCATCCCACGGTGCTGGTGCTCGACGAACCGTCGGCCGGCCTGTCACCGAAATTCGTGGCGATGGTGTTCGAGATGCTGGCCGGTATCCGCAAATCCGGCGTCACCATTCTGCTGGTCGAACAGAACGCCAAGGCAGCGCTTGCGATCGGCGATCGCGCCTACGTGCTGGTCGAGGGCAAGGACCGGCACCAGGGCATCGCCTCCGAGCTCTGGAACGATCCTGTCGTCGCCGAGCTCTATCTTGGCCAGCGCCGCCCCGACCTTGGAAAAGGAGGCGCGGCATGAACCTGCAATTCGTCGCCGACGGGCTGCTGGCAGGCTCGATGATCGGCCTCGGCGCCATCGGCGTGACGCTCACCTATTCAATCCTGCGCTTCTCGAACTTCGCCCATGGCGACTTCATGGCCTGGGGCGCCTATGCGACGCTCGCCGTGGTTGGCGCTATCGGCGCGATGTTCGGCAAGATCGCGCCGATCGCACCCCTCTCCTTCGGCTGGCCGCTGATCGTCGCGCTCATCATCGGCATGGCGGCCACCGGCCTGCTGGCGCTGGCGCTCGAAATGGTGCTGTTCGCGCGGCTGCGCGCCAAGGGCCAGGCGATCATCGTGGTGATGGCGAGCTTCGGCGCCTCGATGGCGCTGAGAAGCCTGCTCGAATTCATCTTCACCTCGCGTCCGACCTATTTCAGCCGGGCGATCCAGATCGCCATGCCGATAGGCTTCGGCATTCGCATCACCCCGGACCAAATCGCGCTGCTGCTGCTGACCGCCGTTCTGGTGCTCGGCGTACATCTTTTGATGACGCGTACCCAGACCGGCCGCTCGATGCAGGCGTTGAGCCAGAACGCGGCACTTGCCCGCATTGTCGGTATCGACGTCGCCAAAGTCGTGCGCGTCACCTGGATCATCGGCGGGGGGCTGGCCTGTGTCGCCGGCGTCATGATCGGCATTCTCATTCAGATCCGCCCGTTCATGGGTTTCGAGATGCTGCTGCCGATGTTCGCGGCCGCCATCCTCGGCGGCATCGGCAGTGTGCCCGGCGCCGTTCTCGGCGGCTTGATCATCGGTTTGGCCGAAGCCGGCGCGGTGCAATTGATCGGCGCCGAATGGCGGGCGGCCATCTCCTTCATCATCCTGATGGCGGTGCTGTTCGTGCGGCCTATCGGCCTTTTCGGAGTGGGGGAACGCTGATGGATCTGCTCGGCTACGGCGCTTTCTTCCTGACCACCGCGCTGATTTTTTCGCTCGTCACGCTCGGGCTCAATTTGCAATGGGGGCTGACCGGGCTTTTCAATGTCGGGGTCGCCGGCTTCGTTGCCATCGGCGCCTACACCTCGGCACTGCTGACCACGCCCGACGATGCCGCGCGACTCGGCGGCTTCGATCTGCCGATCCTTGTCGGCTGGCTCGGCGCCATGCTGGTGGGCGGTGTCGCCGCCGCCATCACCGGCATCGCCACGCTGCGCCTGAGATCGGACTATCTGGCGATCACCACCTTTGGCGTCGCCGTCGTCGTGCAATTGGTGGCTCTCAATGCCCAGACGCTGACCGGCGGCCCGTTCGGCATCGGCTTCATTCCGCGTCCGTTCGGCGGTCTTGCCGAAACCCCATTACTGTTCAACCTGTCGAATCTTGCCGTCGTCTCGGTGGTGACGCTGATCGTCTATCTCGCGCTGGAGCATCTGTCGCGCAGCCCGTGGGGGCGCGTGTTGAAGGCGCTTCGCGAGGATGAGCGGGCCGCGATATCCCTGGGAAAAAGCGCGCGGTTCTACCGGGTCCAGGCCTTTGCCGTCGGCGGCGCCATCATGGGGCTGGCCGGTGCGCTGCAGGCGCATTTCACCGGCTTCATCGCCCCGGACAATTATTTGCCGGCGCTGACTTTCCAGGTCTGGGTGATGCTGATCGTCGGCGGCTCGGGCAGCAATATCGGCGCCGTCATCGGCAGTATCCTGGTCTGGGCGATCTGGGCCGGATCAGGAGCCTTGACGAGTGTGTTGTTCTCGCCCGAACAGCAGGCCCGCGCCGCCTCACTGCAGATCGTCGCCATCGGCGTGATGCTGTGCGTCATCCTTCTGGTCAGGCCGAACGGCCTGTTCGGCGACAGGCCGCGACGCGCAAGGTTCGGCAAGGGCGCGAAAGCGGCTCCGGACGAGAGCGCTGCACGGTCATGAGCAACGTTGCCGTGCCACGCGGCCTTTCGCTATGGCACGCCGTCGGCCGCAACCGCCGCGACCGGCCGGCGCTCGAAGGTGCACTCGATGTCGATCTGGCGATAGTCGGCGGCGGATTTTCGGGCCTTTCAACCGCGCTGCACACCGCCGAAAGAGGCATCTCGGTGGCCGTCCTCGAGGCGGAAATCATCGCCTGGGGGGCAACCGGCAGGAACGCCGGCTTCGTCGTGCCGAATTTCGCGAAAAGAGACCCCGACGATATCATTGCCCAGCTTGGGCCCGAACGCGGCGAACGCCTTGTCGATTTCGCCGCCGGCAGCGCCGACCTCGTCTTTGCCCTGATCAAGCGGCATGCCATCGAATGCGATGCCGTCCAGAGCGGCTGGATACAACCAGCCCATTCACCGGCCGCTTTGCAAAAGACCAGATCGCGCGCCGAACAATGGGCACAACGCGGAAGACAGACTGTCGCGCTGGACAGACAGGCGGTCGAAGAGCTGACCGGGGTTCGCGGTTATCTCGGTGGCTGGATCGACAGATCGGGTGGCGTCCTCAATCCGGTCGAATATGCGCGCGGATTGGCCGACGCGGCGGAAAAGGCCGGTGCGCGCATCTTCGAACATACGCGGGTTAAATCGATCGAGCGGACAGGGGGTGGCTGGACTCTGAAGACGGCCTCCGGTTCGGTCCGTGCCGAAAAAGTGCTGGTCGCCACCAACGCCTATGGCGGACAGCTCGAGCGTACGCTCCAGCGAACCTACTTCCCACTGAAGATCTTCCAGATCGCGACGGCGCCGCTGCCGCGCGAATACCGCACCCGGTTGCTTCCGGGCGGGCAAGGCGTCGGCGACACCAGGCGCAATCTTTTCACCTTCCGCTTCGATGGCGAAAACAGGCTGATAACCGGCGGCATGCATGTTTTTGGCCCCGGTGCCGACACGCGGGTGCCGCGGGCGATCTGGCGACGGCTTGCCAGGCATCTCGATCTCCCGGGAATGCCGCCGATCGACTACAGCTGGTCGGGCATGGCTGCAGTCGAGCCCGACTTCCTGCCGCGCCTCGTCGATCTCGGCCCCGACCTGGTTGCGGGCTTTGCCTGCAATGGGCGCGGCATCGCCATGACGACTGCCATGGGCAAGGTGCTTGCCGACTGGGCTGATGGAACAAAGCCTCAGGATTTGCCGCTGCCGTTTGGACCGTCGTCGCCGATCCCGTTCCACAGCCTGATGCGGCATGCACCAAACATGGTGCTCCCCTGGAGCATGCTGCGCGACCGGCTGGATGGCTGATCGACGCGCGTGTCCGTCCGTCGTCCTGATACCCGAACTGCTAGACTCGCTCACATCATGTTGTTAACGACAGCGGATGAAGCAGAACTATCTTTATCTCATCATCGGCGCTTTGGCCGTCGCCGTCATTGCCTTGGGCATCTATGTTTATCGCGAGGAGACTAAGCCGAAAGGCGTGGAACTTCGTATCGACGATTCCGGCATTTCGGTTCAGGAAAAATAGACCAGATATTCGTGTTGCCCGACTTTACGCTAGACGTCGGCTTGCACCGTTTCAGCCAAGCTCCAACGTCGTTATCGCAAAAACCCCGGACTGCATGAGCTGCGGCGCCCTTCCCTTGTACATCCGAGCTGTCTCGAAGCCGGGTTGAAGGCCGGCGGACGACAGCAAATCTGCAAATTGCCCGCTGGTCTCGGGCACGTCGAGATGGACGTTTCCGGGACCGGACATGTGCGCGAGTGCGGCGAAGAGACGGCTCGCTGCATCCAGGCTGTCGGCAAAGAGCGGGCCGATCTTGCAGCCGTCCCGGCATTGGCGCGCGACGCCATATCCTGCAATGGCGCCGTGCTTGACGATCGCCTGGGCCATATGCGGCGGGCGCAGCCAGTGCTCCAGGAAGGATCGCCTCGGGCCGGGAAAGAAGCGGCGGTCATAGTCCAGTATGTCCGGCACGAGTTCCGGCCCTACGGCGCGAATGTCGCTGCCGGCGGCTGCCGGGGCATTCGACGACCCCATGAGCCGTATCGTCCGGTAGGCCGGCGCAAAACCCATGCTGCGGTAGTTGGCCTGTTGTTCGACGACGCCGTCGAGGCCGATCGTGCGGTTGTCGAGCCGCGCCATGCCGGCATCCCAAACGGCCTTACCATGGCCTTGGCCACGCCTGTCCGGCCGGCAGATATACAGGCCGATGAAGCCGAATTCCTCGCCATAGGCAACGGCTGAAATGCCGGCCGCCATCTCGCCGTCGATAAAGGCGCCGATGAAGCCCTGCGGGTCGGCTGTCTGGAACAGCGCTGCGTCGCTGAGGCCGGGGTTCCAGCCTTCCGCCGCCGCCCAATCGACAAGGGTTTGCATTTCTTCACGTGCGAGCGTTCGGATCGTTCGGGGCATTGCGATCACTCGGCGGCATCAGGCGCGAAGGACTTCAACGCACCATGATAGGGCTTTGCCAATGGGCTTGCATAGGCGCCGCGCTTGGATGTCGTCAGGCCAAGCGTTATCAAGGCCTCGGCCTGCTTGACTGCGGCGCCGACGCCGTCGATGACCGGAAGCCCGAATTCCCGCTGCAGCGCGGCCGCCAAGTCGGCCATGCCGGCACAGCCGAGCACGATCGCTTCGGCGCGATCCTCGTCGATGGCGCGCGCAATCTCGTTGCGCAGCTTCAGGAGCGCATCGGATGCCGGATCTTCGAGGGCAAGAACCGGGATATCGGCAGCGCGCACGCGCGCGCGCCCCGCCATGCCATAGCGCTGCACCAACCCTTCGACCGGCACGTGCGAGCGTCCGGTGGTGGTGACGACGGTGAAGCGCTGGGCGATGAACGAGGCCGTGCTGAGCGCTGCCTCGCAAATGCCGATGACCGGAATGTTGGCCATGGCGCGTGCGGCGTCGAGGCCGGTGTCGTCGAAACAGGCGATGATCGCAGCCTGCGCGCCTGAGCGCTCGCCGGCAGCGATCTCGACCAGCAGGCCGGGTACGGCAAGCGCTTCATCGTAATAGCCTTCGATCGAAACCGGGCCCATCGTCGAGGTGACGGCAACGATCTTCGTCGATTGACCAGCGACCGATCGGGCCGCCGCCGCAATAGTCTCGGTCATGCTGGCGGTGGTGTTTGGATTGACGACGAGGATCTGCACTGTCAGGCACGCTCCCGGCGGCGGCCGACATAGACGATTGCGCCGAGCGTCAGCAGGATCACCAGAAAGGAAAACACGGTCGTCACTGTACCGAGCGCATAGAGCACCGGCGTCGTCACATTCGTCGTCATGCCGTAGATTTCGAGCGGCAGCGTGTTGAAGGTCCCCGAGGTCATCAGCGTGCGGGCGAACTCGTCATATGACAGAGTGAAGCCGAACAGGCCGACACCGATCAGGCTGGGCGCGATCATCGGCAGAACGACATGGGCGAAGGTCTGCCACGACGATGCTCCGAGATCCCGCGCGGCTTCCTCATAGGCCGGCGAGAACCGGTTGAAGACCGCGAACATGATCAGCACGCCGAAAGGCAAGGTCCAGGTCAGATGGGCGCCGAAAGCAGACGTGTACCAGGCGGGGCGGAAGCCGACCTGCTGAAAGACGACGCCGATGCCGAGGCTGATAATGATCGACGGCACGACGAGGCTGGCGACGGCCAGATAGAACAAGGCAGTTGCGCCGCGAAATTTCTGCCGGAAGGCAAGGCCGGCAAGCAGCGACACGACGACCGTGACGATCATCACCATCAGGCCAAGGACGAGCGAGCGTTTGAAACTGCCGCCGAAATCGCCGACCGCCTGGCGCTCGAACAGATTGGCGAACCAGTGCAGCGAAACGCCGTTCAACGGAAACGTCAGACCGCCATTCTCGCCCTGGAAGGACAGGATAAGGATCGCCGAAAGCGGGCCGTATAGGAATAGCACGAAAAGCGCGAAGAAGGCCGCCAGCACGTAGAATTCGAAGGTGCGCTTGTCGTGGCTCATCGCCTCACAGCTCCTTGCGAATATCGACGATGCGCAGGATGCCCGCGACCATCAACAGCACCAGCACCAGCAGCACGACGGCGTTGGCGGCGGCTGCCGGATATTGCAGCAGCGACATCTGGTTTTTCATCATCAGCGCGACAGAGGCGCTCTGGCCGCCGGACATCACCTGCACCGTCGAAAAGTCGGCCATCACCAGGGTGACGACGAAGATGGTGCCGATCGCCATGCCGGGCTTGGCAAGCGGGATGACGACGTTCCACAGAACCTGCCAGCCGGAAGCGCCGGCGTCGCGCGCGGCCTCGATCAGCGATTTGTCGATGCGCATCAGCGTGTTGAAGATCGGCGTCACCATGAACAGCGTATAGAGATGCACCATGGCCAGCACCACGGCGAATTCGGAATAGAGCAACCATTCGATCGGCTTCGGGATCAGCCCCATCTGCACCAGCGTCGAGTTGACCAGGCCATTGCGGCCAAGCACTGGAATCCACGAGATCATGCGGATGATGTTGGAGGTCAGGAACGGCACGGTGCAGACGAGGAACAGCACCATCTGCATGGCTGTGGTTCTGATGTGGAAGGCGAGGAAATAGGCGACCCAGAAACCGATGAACAGCGTCAGCGCCCAAACGATGGCGGCGTATTTCAGCGTGTTCAGATAGGTTTTCCAGGTGACCCAGGAGCCGAGCGTGTCGGCATAGTTGGTGGTCAGGAAATCCGGATACATCGCCGCGAAATCGTAGTCCCAGAATGAGACCACGGCGATCATCAGGATCGGCAACAGGAGGAACGCGCCGAGGATCAGCGCCAGCGGTGCCGCCTGGAGATAGGGTGCGACGCCGGCAAAGGAGCGCCTAGGTCTGGCCGGCTTCGCAGACGTAACGTGCGTGGATTGTTCGAGCGCTACTGCCATCTATCTCTCGGTCCAAGTCGGCGATGCGACTGAGGGGTGTTCCCTTCTCCCCGTGTGGGAGAAGGTGGCCGAGCGAAGCTCGGTCGGATGAGGGGTGTTCCAGCTTGGCACCAACAGTGCTCCGTCCAGCACCCCTCAACCGTCTTGGCGCTGCGCGCCAATCCACCTTCTCCCACAAGGGGAGAAGGCAGAGGGCATCAAGCAGCGATGAACTCGTTCCAGCGCTTTACCATATAGCGGTCCTCGTCCATGACCGAGTTCCAGCAGGCGACCTTGCCCATGCGCTCTTCGAACGAGCCGCCGTCACGCACGGCGCCTGCCTTTTCCATGACCTTGCCGTCCGGCGACAGGATATCGCCCTTTGCTGGCTTACCTTCGATCCAGTAGCCCCATTCGTCCTCGGACATGAACTTCTTGGCCGACACCATGTTGGCCGAGTAGTAGCCCTGGCGATTGAGGTAGCCGCCCACCCAACCGGACGTGTACCAGTTGATGTATTCATAGGCGGCATCGAGTTCGGCGCCGGAGAGATGGGCTGCCAGGCCAAGCCCGCCACCCCAGGACCGGTAGCCTTCCTTGAGCGGCTGGAACCGGCACGCGATGCCCTTGGAGCGGACCGCGGCCACGGCCGGCGACCACATCGACTGGATCACCACTTCGCCTGAAGCCATCAGGTTGACGCTTTCGTCGAAGGACTTCCAGAAGGCACGGAACTGGCCGTCCTGCTTGGCCTTGATGAGGAAATCGATCGTCTTGTCGATCTCCTCCTTGGTCATGTTGCCCTTGTCGGCATATTTGATATTGCCAGTGGCTTCCATGATCATCGCCGCATCCATGATGCCGATCGACGGGATGTTGAGGATGGCTGTCTTGCCCTTGAAGGCCGGATCCATGATGTCGGCCCAGGTGGTGATGTCACGGCCGACGAGGTCGGGGCGGATGCCGAGCGTATCGGCATTGTAGATCGTCGGCACCATGGTGAACCAATTGGTCGGCGCCTTGGCGAATACCTTGCTGTCCTGCGCCTCGACGTAACCGACCGTGTGCGGCGCGGTGCCCTGGGCGATGACGCTGTCCGGCGTCAGCTTGCCGGTTTTGAACAGCGGCACGAGCTCGTCGTAGTATTTCAGCTTGGTGACATCCATCGGCTGCAGGACGCCTGTCGGAAACACCTTCTTGCAGATCCAGTATTCGATATCGGCGATGTCGTAGCTGTCGGGTTGCGTTACCGCGCGCTGGGCGGCGGCATCGGAATCGGTTGCCGTCATCTCCAGCGTGATGCCGAGATCCGCCTTGCACTTGTCGGCGATGGCATTGAGGTTGGACACGCCGGTGCCGAACTGGCGCAACGTGATGTTCGATTGCGCCCAGATGGTCGGAAAGCCTGATATGGCGCCGGAACCGGCGGCAAAACCGACGGCGGCGGCGCCTGTCTTGAGCAGCGAGCGGCGCGATATTCCAGTCTTCTTGTCTGTGGTGTTGGTCATGTTCAGTTCCCCTGTTTTGGTTGGTTATGCTGGATTTCAGGAATCGAGACGGCCAAGGACGATCGCGTCCTCGGCGTCCCAGGCGATCGGCACTGCGTCGCCGACGGCAACCGGTTTGGCGAAGAAGCTGGTGTCGTTGACGATCACCGTGAAATCCTCGATGCCGGCGCCGTTGACCGAGAGTTTCACGGTCGAACCGCGGTATTCGACATTTGCGATGATGCCGGTGAACCCGAGCCCTGCGGCCGGCGGGTCGCCGATCCGCACATGGTCGGTGCGAATGGCGATATCGATCGGCTGGCCGATCTCCCTGCCCTGCCCGCTGGCGGCGAGCGTGACACCGCCGGGCACATCGAAAACAACCATGCCGTCACGACTACCGGTGACGCGGCCGGAGATGACATTGTGGTCGCCCATGAAACGAGCGACGAAGGCCGTGGCCGGCCGCTCGAACACCGTGCGAGGGTGCGCCGCCTGCTCGATACGGCCGTCGTTCATGACCACGATCAGGTCGGCCAGCGCCATCGCCTCTTCCTGGCTGTGGGTGACGTGGACGAACGTGATGCCGAGCGACGTCTGCAGCTTCTTCAGTTCGGCCCGCATACGGATCTTCAGGAACGGATCGAGCGCCGAAAGCGGTTCGTCGAGCAACAGCGCCTCGGGATCGGTGATCAGTGCGCGCGCAAGAGCAACGCGCTGCTGCTGGCCGCCCGAAAGCTGCGCCGGACGGCGGCTGGCATATGCCTCCATCTGCATCAGCTTCAGCATGTCGAGTGCCTTGGCGCGGCGCTCCTCCTTGCCGACGCCTTTCATCTTCAGGCTGAACGCGACATTGTCGATCAGGTCGAGATGCGGAAACAGCGCGTAGGATTGGAACATCATGGCAGTGCCGCGCCTGGCCGGCGGCAGGTCGGTGACCACTGTGTTGCCGAGCCGCACATCGCCGCTCGATATGCTCTCGTGCCCGGCGATCATGCGCAGCGTCGAGGTCTTGCCACAGCCGGACGGACCGAGCAGGCAGCAATAGGTTCCCGCAGGGATTTTCAGGCTGATGCCTTCGACGGCAGTCGTCGCGCCATAGACTTTCGAAACGGACACAATGTCGATTTCGGCGGCTTTGGACATCCAGCTTCCCCTTTGGTCGGATTAGCCAAAGCATCATGCGTGCCAGTTGCGCGCCGCCGCACCAACCGACTGAATCCTCGAAGAAATCAGGGCTGCATCGACATGGCTGCCGATATGGCATCCTTGTGCAATGCACAAATTATAGGCGATTGCCGCCGATCCTCGCAAAAATCGCATGCAATCTTTTTCATCCCTGTATTCACTTTGTCTCTCGTCCAAGCGATGCGATTCAGGGTAGAAGGACGCAGGATCACCGCCATGAACATTGCCGACCAGACTTTCCCTGCTATCGAGGCCGCCAACGAGGATCGCGCGCAGGCGATCCGCGACCAGTTGCGCGACGCGATCGTCGATCGCCGGCTGGCGCCCGGAACCAAGCTTTCCG
Source organism: Mesorhizobium sp. M0189 (assembly GCF_040322135.1). Lineage (NCBI taxonomy): Bacteria > Pseudomonadati > Pseudomonadota > Alphaproteobacteria > Hyphomicrobiales > Phyllobacteriaceae > Mesorhizobium > Mesorhizobium sp. M0189. The sequence continues at coordinate 369,409 of NZ_JAMYSW010000002.1, read as the reverse complement.
AAGGCGAAGTCGGCACGCTGTTCGATGTCAGCCGCACCGTGGCGCGCGCCGCACTGCAGATGCTCTCCTTCGAGGGATTGGTGCGCACCGAGCGCAATCGCGGCGCCTTCGTCGCCAATCCGTCGCCGGAGGAAGCGCGGCAGGTCTTTGCTTCGCGCCGGCTGATCGAACCCGGCATCGCGATTGCCGCCGCCGGGCGGATGACGCCGGCGCATGTCGCCGCGTTCAAAGCCCAGCTCGACGAAGAAGGCCGTTTCATCGCCGAACGCGGACCGAACGCAAGGCGATCGGAGATCAAGGCGTCGGGGGATTTTCACCTGCTTCTGGCGTCGGTCGCGGGAAACGTCATCCTGCAGCGCTTCATGGAGGAATTGGTCGCTCGTTCATCTCTGGTGATCGCGCTCTATGGCCGCTCGGGTATCTCGAGCTGCGGCCACAACGAGCACACGCAGATCCTCGATGCGCTGGAAAATGGCAATGCCGAACGCGCCAGCGCGCTGATGCTGCACCACATCGACCATATCGAGGCCGACCTCGATCTGCGCGTCAGGAGCGGCCCGGCACTCAGGCAGGCGCTCGAGTTCTGAGATCACGTCAACGCACGATCCTCACGCACATCGGCGTGCCAATGCCGATGGATCGGCCGGTGTCGGTCAGCCGGCCGGTTGCGGCATCACGGGCGAAAATCGAGATGCGGTCGGCATTCTGGTTGGCCGAGAACAGATGGCCGCCCGAGGGCGTCAGTGCCAGATTGCGCGGCGTGGCGCCGCCGCAAGGCGTATAGTCGACAAGGGCAAGCCTGCCGGTTTGCTGGTCGATCGAAAACACCACGATGCTGTCATGGCCGCGGTTGGAGCCGTAGAGGAAGCGGCCGTCGGGCGAGATCTGGATATCGGCGCAGTGATTGCCGTCGCGTGCCTCGGGCGGCACGGCCGGCTTGCTGTCGACCACTGTAAGCTTGCCTGATGCTTCGTCCAGCGCCAGCGAGACGACCGTCGAATCCAGCTCGTTCATGACGAACACGAAGCGGCCGCCCGGATGCAGCGCGAGATGGCGCGGACCAGCACCCGGCGCAAGCGCCGACTCGGCCAGTTTGGTCAGGCTGCCGTCTGAGCCGATGCGATAGGACACCAGCCGGTCGATGCCGAGGTCGGCGACGATCGCAACACCGCCGGCAACCGTCTCGGTTACGCTATGGGCATGCGGCCGCTCCTGGCGTGCGAGGTCTGGTCCGGTCCCGCTATGGGCGACGCTCGACAATGGCGCGGTCAGGCCGCCATCGTCGCGCAGCCCGAAGACCACGACCGAGCGGTCGGGGCCGCCATCGCCCATGCCGTAATTGGCAACCAGCAGCTTCGTCCGGTCGCGCGTGATGGTGTTGTGCGCCGTGATGCTGCCCAGCGTCGGCTGCTTGTTGATGTAGGACAGCGTGGCGGCCTGCCTGTCGAAACGGTAGGCCGAGACCACGCCTTCGCGCCAGGTGAACACTTCGGAATTGGCGTAGATGTAGGAGCCATCCGGCGTCACCGACAGGAAGGTCGGATTGTCGATGCCTCCCGTCTCGGCCAGTTTCTTCGTCTCCAGCGTCCCCTCGTCGAAACTATAGACGCCCAGCCCGACACCGCGCGCGCCCTGAAAATATGGGGCGTCGCGGTTGAGGCTGCCGACGAAAACCAGACAGGCATTCTGCATCATTTCCTCCTGTTCCGCCGGCGTTGGCCGCCGCGGATCGCAGCAAAATTTCGCCGAGACTCGCTTGCAACACAACCCCATATGTGAAAATACTATTCACAAAAGAAGATTGACGGGAGGATCGATCATGCATTTCGCTGGTCTGCGGCGCGCCCTGATGGACGATTCCCGCTGCCCGGGGAAGTCGTCATGAGCGGCTTCGCGCCAACCGTTGGCGTGGCATCGACACACCCCGCCAACATGCCGAGGGAACACGCCGACCTTCCCGTCTGGAACGCGGAGAACTGGTTCTACGAAGACTGGCCGGTCGGCCAGAAGATCCGTACGCTGCGCCGGACCATTGCCGAGGGCGACAGCCATCTCTTCAACACGCTGGTGCTCGACATCCATCCATACGTGCAGGACCAGATGTTCGCCGAAACGGAAGGCATCTTCGGCAAGCGGCTGGTCGCCGGCGCTTTCGTGTTCTCGGCCGGGCTCGGGCTCGTCGCCACCAATTGCATCAACGCCTTTTCGTATGGCTACGACAAATTGCGCTTCATCAAGCCGGTGTTCATCGGCGACACGATTTATTCGATCCGCTCCAACCTCGACAAGAAGCCGAAATACAAGGAAATGGGGCTGATCCGCGCCAGCTATGAAGTCTTCAAGGGCGAAGGCGAACTCGTGCTTTATTGCGAGCACCTGCAGACGGTGAAGTACCGCAATCCGGCCGACTTCGCCGGCAAGACGGAGAAATAGGCAATGGCTGCCATTGCCGAACTGCCGCTGATCGGGCTCATCGTCGTCGATATGAGCCAGTTCCTGTCCGGGCCTTACTGCTCGCTCAGACTGCTCGACCTCGGCGCCCGCGTCATCAAGATAGAACGGCCGGATGGCGGCGACCTGTCGCGCCGGCTTTATCTCAGCGACACCGAGATCGGCGGCGATTCCACAATTTTCCACGCGATCAACCGCGCTAAGGAAAGCCTTGCCATCGACCTGAAGGACGAGGCCGATCTTGCGGCGCTGCGCGGCCTGCTGGCCAAGGCCGACGTGCTGATCCAGAATTTCAGGCCCGGCGTCATCGAACGCCTGGGCTTCGATTACGAGGCGGTGCGCAAGATCAATCCGCGCCTGGTCTATGCCTCGATCAGCGGCTATGGCGAGGAAGGCCCGTGGGTCAAGCGGCCCGGGCAGGATCTGCTGGCGCAGGCCCGCTCCGGCGTGATGTGGCTGAACGGCGACGAGGACCAAGGGCCGGTGCCCTTCGGCCTGGCGATCGCCGACATGCTGGCGGGTTCCGCCGCCGCGCAAGGCATCCTCGCCGCACTGGTGCGGCGCGGCGTGACCGGCAAGGGCAGCCATGTCGAGACCAGCCTGCTCGAAGCGCTGGTCGACTTCCAGTTCGAGGTGCTGACGACGCATCTCAATGACGGGCGCCGGCTGCCGCGGCGGTCGAGCTTCCGCAGCGCGCACGCCTATCTCTCGGCGCCCTACGGCGTCTATCCGGCCAAGGACGGCTATCTGGCGATCGCCATGACGCCGATCTCGAAACTCGCCGATCTCCTCGGGCTCGAGGAGCTTGCGCCCTATCGCGACCAGCCGTCGACCTGGTTCACCGCCCGCGACGAGATCAAGGCGATCATCGCGCAAAAGATCGCGACGAAAACGGTCGATGAGTGGCTTACGATCCTCGAGCCCGCCGATATCTGGTGCGCCAAGGTTTTGACCTGGCCGGAGATGATGGCCAGCGAAGGCTTCCAAGTTCTCGACATGCTGCAGACGGTGACGCGCGAGGATGACGTTTCGATCCTCACCACGCGCTCGCCGCTCAGGGTCGACGGCATCCGCGCCAAGGTCGAGCGGGCCGCGCCACGCATCGGCGAGCACAGCGCAAAAATCCGCGAGGAGTTCGGGCTGTGAGCGACGTGACGCTCAAAGGCATGACCTGGAGCCATCCGCGCGGCTATGATCCGATGGTCGCCTGTTCGGCGCTGTGGACGGAACGCACCGGCGTCGCCATCGAATGGGACAAGCGCTCGCTGCAGGATTTCGAATCCTTCCCGGTCGAGGAATTGGCCCGTGCCTATGATCTGATCGTCATCGACCATCCGCATGTCGGCCAGATCACCGCCGAGAATTGTTTGACGCCGCTCGATGCGGCCGGCCGGGACGCCGAACGTGCAGCACTTGCGACGGGCAGCGTCGGCCGGTCCTATCCGAGCTACAACTGGCAAGGCAGGCAGTGGGCGTTTCCGATCGACGCGGCCAGCCAGGTGGAGGCCTGGCGGCCGGACATGCTTTCGGCTGCACCGGCGAACTGGGCCGATGCGCTCGATCTGGCCCGGCAAGGCCACGTGCTGTTGCCGCTCAGGCCGCCGCATGCGCTGATGGTGTTCTACACGCTTGCCGGCAATCTCGGCCGGCCCGCCGGCGAAGGCCCCGGCGACCATGTGGATCCGGCAACGGGCAAGCAGGTTTTCGAGATGATGCGCGAGATCGCGGCCCTCGTCGATCCGGCATGCCTTGGCATGGATCCGATTGCGGTTCTGGAGCAAATGGCCGGATCGGGATCACGGATCGCCTGTGCACCGCTGATCTATGGCTATGTCTCCTATGCCATCGCCGGGTTTCGACCCAACCGCCTGGCTTTCGCGGATATCCCGGCCGCGGGCAATGCCGGCCCCAAAGGCTCGGCGCTCGGCGGGACCGGCATTGCGGTGTCAGCTTTTTCGAAGGCCAGGCAGGCGGCCATCGACTTCGCCTACTGGATCGCCAGCGGTGACGTGCAGCGCGGCCCTTACGCCTCGGCCGGCGGCCAGCCCGGCCATGCGGCAGCCTGGGAGGATGCCGCTGTCAACGCTGCCACCGGCAATTTCTACAAGGACACCCGAGCCACGCTCGAAGGTGCCTGGGTCAGGCCGCGGCACGACGGCTACATGTCCTTCCAGCAGGCGGCGTCAGATCGCATCAATCTCGGCCTGAGCGAAAGGCACAATGCCGCTCGCGTCGTTGCCGATCTCAATCGCCTGTTTCGGGAAAGCCTTTCGACGCAGGTGTCCGGCGTTGCCGGCGGAGGAGCCTGAAAACAACCGAACGGAGGAGAACATGAACAGCCTGATCCGCGGCCTTATGGCCGCAACCGCACTTGCATCGCTCACGACCATAGCCTGCGCTCAAGACGTTTCGGGCGTGATTGCTGGATTGCCGACCGAACTGAAGGCGCAATATGACGGCGCGCCGCAGAAGATGCTGCCGTCGGCCTGGGACAATTTCACGCCGCCGCCAAAGCCGTGGAAATGGTGCCACTCCGAGTCCTACCAGGGCAATCCGTGGCGCGTCACCGTCACCAAGGAGTTGAAGCGGCTGGTCGACGGGCTGATCGCCGACGGCACGGTGGCGAGTTTCGAAGTGTCGGATTCCAACAACGACGCCAGTCAGCAGATCAACCAGATCCGCGCCTTCATCGATAAGAAATGCTCGATCATCACCTCGATCCCCGGCTCGGCGACGGCGTTGGACGATGCCATCGATGCCGCAGCCAAAGCCGGCATCCCGTTCATCACGGCGGCTGGCTCGGTGACCAGCCCGAATGCCATCAATGTCGATTCCAACTATGCCCGCTGGGGCTACGACATGATGACCGCGATCGGCAAGGCGATGCCGGACGGCGGCAGCGTGCTTATGGTCGAAGGCATCGCCGGCCATCCGATCGTCGTGCAGGAGCGCCAGGGCGGCGACAAGGCGCTGGCCGAAAATTCAAAGCTCAAGGTCTCGCGCAGCGTCAACGGCAACTGGACGGCCAATGTCACCAAGACCGCGGTGCTGCAGGCGATCGCCACCAATCCGGCGCCGATCGATGCGGTGTGGACGACCGGCAGCGAAAGCCGAGTCGTCGCCGAGGCCTTTGCCGAAGCCGGCCGCCCTGCCCCGCTGATCACCGGCTCGATCACCGGCGATGCGCTCGGCTACTGGAAGGCCAATCCCGACAAATACCGCTTCGAAGGCCATGCGGTTCTGCCGCACTGGACGGCCGAGACGCTGTTTCGTGTCGGCGTGCGCATGCTCGATGGGCAGAAGCCGAAGCTCAACACGCTGCTGATCCCGATTCCGCCGGTGCACAATGCCGACCTCGGGGCCTGGTACAAGGACTGCATGACGCCGGACGCCGTCTCGATCTTCCCGGTCCCGCCGAAGGATCCGATGCCGGAGGAATGGCTCGATGCCTACTTCGCCAATCCGGCACCGACCAAGGGCTGGGACTATTCGAAGGTGCCGGACGCCTGCGCCAAGTAGCATTTATGAGGGCCGGCTCCGCACCAGCGGTGCCGGCTTTCTCCATCAGGATTGCTCATGCTGGAAGTCCAGGCCATCTCGAAACGCTACGGCGAAACGATTGCGCTGGCCAATGCCTCCATCGCGTTCCGCGCCGGCACGATCCACACCATCCTGGGCGAGAACGGCTCGGGCAAGAGTACCCTGGTCAAGCTGCTGTCCGGGATCGTCCAGCCGGACAGCGGCGCGATCCTGCTCGACGGAGCGCCCTTTGCCGGCCTCTCGCCGGCGGCGTTCCAGGCCGCCGGGTTGGCCACCGTATTCCAGGAAGTGCTGATCGCGCCTGACCGTTCGGTGACGGACAACATCCTGCTCGGCCTCGACGGCTTGCTGACGCGCACCGTGCCGCGCGCCGAGCGGCGGCAACGCGCCCAAGCGGTGCTGAAACAATTCGCGGTGACCGAGATCCCGCTCGACCAGTTGGCCGGGCAATTGCCGCTGGCGGTTCAGCAATTGATAGTGCTCGCCCGCGCCGTGGTCCGCAACCCGCTCATTCTCATTCTCGACGAGGTGACGGCGGCGCTCGACTTTGCCGATCGCGAGGCGGTTTTCGCCATGATGCGCAAGCTTGCTTCGGAAGGCTGCCTGATCCTGTTCATCACGCATCGCATGGACGAGGTGATGGCGCTGTCCGATCGGATTTCCGTGCTGCGCGGTGGCAGCGTGGTGACGACTGAGGAGCGCGGCACGTCCACCGCATCCGAACTTCTCAGGGCGATGGCGCCTCGTACGGCGGCGGAGCTGGCGCATGGCTGAGCGCGCCAGCCTTTTGGTGCGGGGCCTGGTGATCGCGCCGGGCGCAAGCCCCATGACGCAAACCATTGCGCCAGGCGAGATCGTCGGCCTTGCCGGTCTCGACGGCCATGGACAGGAGCGGTTCCTGAAAGTGCTGGCCGGTCTGGAAAGCCCGGCTGGCGGCGAGGTGACCGTCGAGGCGCCAACCGGCGCGCGCGCGATCACCAATTTCCGCAAGGCGGTCGCCGGCGGCATCGCCTATTTGCCGCGCGACCGGCGCACTACCGGCATTTTTCCGACCCAATCCGTCCTCGACAATTTTGCCGTTTCGACATTGTCGCGCGACATGCGGTACGGCCTGCTCAGCTTCGCCGGGCGGCGGCAGCGCTATGAGAGCTACCGAGACAAGTTGTCCATCATCGCGCCGCGACCGGACGCGCCGATCACCACGCTTTCCGGCGGCAATCAGCAGAAGGTGCTGCTGGCCCGCGCATTGGCGCTGGAACCGGCAATCCTGCTCCTCAACGATCCGACGCGCGGTGTCGACGTGGCGACGCGCCATGTCCTCTACGATGTGTTTCGTGGACTGGCGGCGGACGGCATGGCTCTGGTCATCCTGTCGAGCGAGATCGAGGAGATCCTCCTGCTTTGCCATCGCGTGCTGGTATTTCGCGAACAGCAGGTCGCGGCCGAAATCACCGGAGACGAAATGAAAAGCGATACGGTGATCGCCGCCATGTTCGGGCGCGCGGCATGAGCGGGTTTCGGCGCATGGCGGCGCGATGGCGCGGCGCGGGCTTTGCGGCAGTGCTGCTGGCCATCCTGATCGCGGTCAATCTGCTGCTCAATCCGGCGCGCTTCCATCCTGCCGCCTGGGGCGCGCTGATCGGGCTCGCCGCGCCGCTGATCGGCGCAGCGGTCGCCTCGGCTCCGGTGATCCTCGCCGGGCGCGGCGGCATCGACATTTCCGTCGGGCCATTGATGGGCTTCGTCAATGCGATGATGATCCAGCTGCTGTTTCTCAAGCTCGGCATATCTTCGCCGCTGGTCATCGTGCCGGCGGCACTTCTGATCGGCGCGATCGTCGGCGCCGCCAACGGCTTTCTGGCGACCATCGTCCGCATCCAGCCGATCGTCGCAACGCTCGGCACCTATCTGATCCTCACCGGCATGACGCTGACCGTCCTGCCGGCGCCGATCGGCCCGGCGCCTGGCTGGCTGAAGGCAATGGCCGGACCTTGGTCGGCGCTGCCGCTGGCGCTGATCTTGCTGTTCTGGTGGCTGGTGCGGCAGACGCCTTATTACGACCAGCTGATGGCGGTGGGCAGCGACGACCGCGCCGCCTACACGGCCGGCATTCCGGTGACGAAAGTACGTTTCATAGCCTATGTCATGACCGGCATACTTGCCGCCTGTGCCGGCCTCATGCTGACCGCGCTGATCGGTTCGGCCGACCCTAATATCGGGCCAACCTACACGCTGATCGCGATTGCCGCGGTGGCGCTCGGCGGCGTCAGCCTTGCCGGCGGACGCGGCGGGCTCGCCGGTGCCGCCATCGGCGCTGTCGACATCTTCCTGCTGCAGAGCGTGCTGACCGCCTTCAACGTCTCCACCTATGTGCTGCAGATCGCCTATGGCGCGATCCTGGTTGTGGCCGTCATCATGACGGCGCTGCAGGAGCGGCTCTCGGGACGGAAAGGCTGAGAAGCATGCGCCAGACCTGGTTCCAATCCACCAATGCCCGTGTCGCCGGTGCCTTTGCCGTCGCTGCCGCCTTGCATCTCCTTGGCACCTTGCTCATCCCGGGTTACTCCCAGCCGTTCGCCATCCGGGCGCTGCTGGTGATCGCCTCGCTGCTGGCGGTGGCATCGATCGGCCAGACCCTCGTCGTCATCCTCGGCGGTATCGATCTGTCGATCCCGTTCATCATCGGCTTTGCCAATGTCGTTGCCGCACAGCTCTACGGCGGCGGCTGGAATTTTGCTCTTGTCTGCGCGGTCGTCGGCGCGCTCGCCATACTGATCGGGGCGCTGAACGGCCTGATCTCGCGCGGGCTCGACATCCACCCGCTGATCGTCACGCTCGGCACCGGCATGATCGTGCAAGGTGCCGTCCTGTTGTGGACCGGTGGCTTTCCGTCCGGATCGGCGCCGCAAGCGGTTTCCGCCTTCGTTTCGATCGGCGGTTCGGTCGGACCGCTGCCGGTGCCGGGGCTGGTGCCATGCGTCGCGGTGCTGACCTTGCTGGTGGCGCTGGTGCTGGCGCGCACGCCATACGGCCGCCGTCTCTACGCGCTCGGCAGCAATCCAGGTGCTGCGCCGCTGGCGTTGATCGATCCGGTCCGAATGTGGACCGCGACCTATGCCGCGAGCGCCTTCTTCGCCGCCGCGGCCGGCGTGCTGCTGCTCGGCTTCACCGGCTCTGCCTATGGCGATGTCGGCCAGCCCTATCTGTTCCAGACGATCGCGGCAGTGGTGGTCGGCGGCGCCGCCCTTGTCGGCGGCCGCGGCAGCTATTTCGGCACCATTGCCGGCGTGCTGGTGCTGACGGAGATCAACACGCTGCTGATCGGGCTCGGCTTCCGGCCTTCGACCGTGCAGGCGGCACTTGGCCTGGTCATCGTGCTCCTGGTTTCGCTCTACGGCCGCGAGCGGCACGTGTCGGCGACGATCTGAGCCGCTTACAACCTCCACAGCCGCTTGGCGTTGCCTAACAGCAGTTTTTGCCGCTCATCGGCGCTGGCACCGCTGAGCAGCGCGTGCGTTGCCGCAATCCAGGTCGCAAGCCCGCCGCCGAGCGTGCAGACCGGCCAGTCGCTGCCCCACACGACGCGGTCCCAGCCGAAGCATTCGATGGTGTGCTCGACGTAGGAACGCAGCGTTTCGACAGTCCAGGATCCGGCATCCGCATACGCGACCACACCGGAAATTTTGCCGACGACGTTCGGGCGCCGCGCGATCTCCGCCATGTGCTCGCGCCAGGGGTGCTCGGCACCGCCCTTGATGTCGGGCACGCCGCAATGGTCGAGCACGAACTGCACATCCGGCGCGAGATCGGCGAGTGCGATCGCCTTGGGGATCTGGTGGGGCAGAACGACAAGATCGAAGGTCAGGCCGGTGCCGGCTAGCCGCTTGATGTTTTCACGAAACAGCGCGCCCTCCGACAGCTCATCCGGCATGACGTGCAGCACGCGGCGAAAGCCTTTGACGAAAGGATCTGCGCGCTGCGTTTCCAGATAAGCGGCAAAGCCGGGCTCTTCCGGACGGCAGGAGGCAATCGCTCCCCTCAACAAACTGCCCTTTTGCCGCGACAGCGCTTTGACATGGCCGGTTTCGGCCTCGATGTCGGCTGGATCGACATCGACTTCCATGTGCAGCGCCGCCTCGATGCCAGCGCGACGGGCCTGGACTGCATATTCGTCGTAGGAGAAATCGCGGTTGAGCGCCGGCACGCCGGCCAGCCAGGGGTAGCGCAGGGCGGACTGGTCGATCAGGTGCAGATGGGTGTCAAAGATCATGGTGGCGCGCTCCTCCTTGGCGACTCGAGATCATCTCACGGAGAAATTCTTCATTCAAATAAGAATTCATCTCGATTGCTTGACAGTCGATCCCGCCAGTTGCGACAGCTTTTCGGTCGCTGCCAGCAACAGCTCTATCGTCCTGGTGATGTCGGGCGCCTTGGGTGCGTTGACCAGGGTTATGTACGGGATCGACAGTGCGGCGATTGCCTTGCCGTCCGAGCCGAGAACGGGCGTCGACAGGTTGAACACGCCGGCCGTCTGCATCGACGCCATCATCTCGTAGCCGCGTTCACGAATCTGGTCGAGGCGGGCGAAAAACTCCGGCGATTGCGGCGGCTTGTCGGTGCTGCGCAGATGTTCGGAAATCATCATCTGCCGCTCTTCCGGCGGGCGGAACGCCAGCAACACATGGCCGGAGCCGGTGTCGAACAGGCTGATATGCGAGCCGACGCGGATGGAGATGCCCCAGTAATCCGGCGCTTCCTGCTGTGCGATCACCACGGCGGAGCCGCGATCGAAAACGACGAGCTGGTTTGCCTGCTGTGAGGTTTCGGCCAGATCGCGCATCAGCGGCGTCGCATAGGAAACCAGCCGGCGCACCGGCGCGTGCAGCTGCGCCAGGCCAAACAGCTTGAGCGTCAGCGAATAACGGTCGCCATCCGGCCGCGTGACGTAGCCGCGCCGCACCAGCCGATCCAGCATGCGATAGAACTCATTCGGGCTGCGGTCGAGTTTCTTGGCGATTTCCGCCTGCGTCAAGCCGCCGTCGACGCCGGCCAGCAGCTCGAGGATGTCGAGCCCCTTGTCCAGCGCCGGGGCTCGATACCGGTCGTCTTCCTCGTCCTCTGCCATTGCGCCTCTCCAGTGAATTTCACTTTTCATATACGCAACAGCCTTGCTTCCGAAAGAACTTTCGGCTTGACGATCCTATAAATGTTTTGTTTGTATATGAATGAAGCTGCCGATCGACCTCGCTACGCGATCGATGCAGGCTCTTTGGGAGGATACCAATGACGAAACTGTTTTGCGGCCTGTCGGCCGGCGTAACGCTACTCGCATTTGGTGCTAGTGCTGCCCTTGCTGCCGAACTGCCCGGCAAATTTGACGGCGTCACCATCGACGCCAAGCTGATCGGCGGCCAGCAATATGAAGGGCTCTACGCGCGGATCGGCGAATGGGAAAAACTGACCGGCGCCAAGGTCAACGTGATCTCGAAGAAGAACCACTTCGAGCTCGACAAGGAGATCAAGTCGGACATCGCCTCCGGCAGCATCAACTGGTGCGTCGGCTCGAACCACTCGTCCTTCGCGCCGCAATATCCTGATATCTACACCGATCTCAACAAGCTGCTGCCGAAGGAGGAGATCGACGCCTTCGTGCCGTCGACGATCAAGGCCTCGACGCTCGAGGGCAAGCTGGTCATGCTGCCGCGCGCGCAATTCGACGTCTCGGCGCTCTATTACCAGAAGAGCCTCTACCAGGACGAAGCCAAGAAGGCCGCCTACAAGGCCAAGTACGGCAAGGAGCTGACACCACCCGACACCTGGGACGAGGTCGCCCAGCAGGCGGAATTCTTCGCCAGCCCGCCCGATTTCTATGGCACCCAGTTCGCCGGCAAGGAAGAGGCGATCAACGGCCGTTTTTACGAGATGCTCATCGCCGACGGTGGCGAGTACCTCGACAAGGACGGCAGGCCCGCTTTCAACTCGGAGGCCGGCGTGCACGCGCTCGACTGGTTCGTCAATCTCTACAAGGCCAAGGCGGTGCCGGCCGGCACCACCAACTATCTGTGGGACGATCTCGGCCAGGGTTTTGCCTCGGGCACCGTCGCCATCAACCTCGATTGGCCTGGCTGGGCAGGCTTCTTCAACGATCCAAAGTCGTCGAAGGTCGCCGGCAATGTCGGCGTGAAAGTGGCGCCGAAGGGATCGGCCGGCATTCGCACCGGCTGGTCGGGGCACCACGGGTTTTCGGTCACCGAAAACTGCGCCAGCAAGGAAGCGGCCGCTTCGCTGGTCTGGTTCCTGACCAATGAGGACAGCCAGAAGCTCGAGGCGGCAAGCGGACCTCTGCCGACCCGCACGGCGGTGTGGGACTGGGACATCCAGCAGGCGGCAAACGATCCTTACAAGAAGGAAGTGCTGGCGGCTTTCCAGGAAGAGGCAAAGCACGCTTTCGCCGTGCCGCAGACACCTGAATGGATCGAAATCTCCAACGCCGTCTATCCCGAATTGCAGGCCGCCATCCTTGGCGACAAGACCTCCAAGCAGGCGCTGGACGACGCTGCCGCCAAGGCCACCCAGATCCTCGAGGACGCCGGCAAGCTTTGACCATTCTCCCAAGGGGGCGCCGCGCTCATTGAAGAGCGGCGCCCCCGAACTTTTTTCGAACCATGCGCAACCCGCTTTGTCTTGATCCCAGCTCGCCGATGGCGGGCTTCGGTGTCCGGGCACCAACCAGAACCGGATCGCCATGAAAGGCTGGAGACCCTCGCCACCATTGCTGCTCCTGCTGCCGGCGGTGATCGTGCTGGCGGCCGTGGTGGTGGTGCCGTTGCTGCTGTCGCTCTACTCCAGCTTCACGCCGTTCCGGCTGACCAGGCCTGAGACGTTCTGGGTCTTCATCGGCGCCCGCAACTACGTCACCATCCTGACCAGCCGCGATTTCTGGATCGCCTTTGCCCGTACTGTGGTGCTGCTGACGGTGGCGCTCAACCTGGAAATGCTGATCGGGCTCGGGCTGGCCCTGCTGGTGGAAAAAGCCTCGCGCGGCCAGCGGGTCCTGCGCACCATCATGATGTTTCCGATGATGTTTTCGCCGATCCTCGTCGGCTTCCAGTTCAAATTCATGTTCAACGACAATATCGGCCTGGTGAACAACGCCCTGCAGGCGCTCGGCCTGACCGATCGCGCCATCCCGTGGCTGATCGACGGCAATCTCGCCTTCATCGCCATCCTGACCGCCGAGATCTGGTCGTCGACTTCGGTGTTCGCGATCCTCATCCTGGCCGGGCTGCTGGCGATGCCGCGCGAACCGGTCGAGGCGGCCCGCGTCGACGGCTGCACGCCATGGCAGACATTCCGCTATGTCACCTGGCCGTTCATCATGCCGTTTGCCTTCATCGCCATGACCATCCGCTCGCTCGACGTCGCGCGCGCCTACGACATCGTCAAGATCATGACCGACGGCGGCCCTGCCGGCCGCACCGAGCTGGTCTGGACGCTGGTCGCCCGCACCGCCTATGGCGATGCCAGAATGGGCATGGCCAATGCCATGGCCTATTTCTCGATCCTGCTGTCGATCCTGTTCACCGTCTATTTCTACCGCAAGCTCGCCGCGGCGCGCACGCAGATCGCGGCGGAGTGGTGAGGATGGACCAGAACAGCCTGCATCGCGCCGGCAACAAAGCGCTTCGGATCGTCCATGGCATCGGGCTGTTCCTGGCCATGCTGGTCATCTGCCTGCCCGGCATCTGGATCGTGCTGTCGTCGCTGCGGCCGACTGTCGAGATCATGGCCAAGCCGCCGGTGTGGATTCCGCAGCAACTCTCGCTCGATGCCTACGTCGCCATGTTCAGCGGCGTCGGCAAGGGCGGCATTCCGGTGCTCGACTATTTCCGCAATTCGCTGATCATCTCGGTGACCTCGACGCTGATCGCCATCGCCATCGGCATGGCGGGCGGCTATGCCTTTGCGCGCTATCGCTTCCACGCCAAGTCGGCGATGTTTCTCGGCCTGATGCTGACGCGCACGGTGCCCGGCATCGCACTGTCCCTGCCGCTGTTCTTCGTCTTTGCGCGGCTCGGCATCATCGACACGCATTTCGGGCTGATCCTGGTCTATGTCGCGCTCAATGTGCCCTTCACCATCTGGCTGATCGACGGCTTTTTCCGCCAGGTACCGAAAGACCTTGCCGAGGCGGCGCAGATCGACGGCTGCACGCGCTGGCAGGCCTTCTGGCAGGTCGAGTTTCCGCTCGCCGGGCCCGGCATCGCCTCGGCCGGAATCTTTGCCTTCCTCACCTCGTGGAACGAGTTCGCGCTGGCCTCGCAGCTGACACGCTCGATTAACTCCAAGACCCTGCCGGTTGGCCTGCTCGACTATACGGCCGAATTCACCATCGACTGGCGCGGCATGTGCGCGCTCGCCGTGGTCATGGTCATACCGGCGCTCACGCTTACCTTCATCGTCCAGAAACACCTCGTCGGCGGCCTCACTTCCGGCGCGGTGAAAGGCTGACATGGCAACCGTATCGCTCAAGAATCTCACCAAAAGCTACGGCCCGGTGGCGGTGGTGCACGGCATCGATCTCGAGGTCGCCGACCGCGAGTTCATCGCGCTGGTCGGGCCGTCCGGTTGCGGCAAGTCGACAACCCTGCGCATGATCGCCGGCCTCGAGGCGATCAGCGACGGCGTCATCGAGATCGGCGGCCGCATGGTCAACGACCTGCCGCCGCGCTCGCGCAACATCTCGATGGTGTTCCAGTCCTACGCGCTCTATCCGCATATGACGGTGCGCGAAAACCTCGGCTTCTCGCTCAAGATCGCGGGCGCCGCGAAAGAAGAAATGGACCGTCGCGTCGCCGAAGCGTCCGGCATTCTCGGCCTCGACCAATTGCTCGACCGCCGGCCGTCGCAGCTGTCCGGCGGTCAGCGCCAGCGTGTCGCCATGGGCCGCGCCATCGTGCGCGATCCCGATGTCTTCCTGTTCGACGAGCCACTTTCCAATCTCGACGCCAAGCTTCGGACGCAGATGCGCACCGAGATCAAGAAGCTGCACGCCAAGGTCAAGTCGACGGTGATCTACGTCACCCATGACCAGGTCGAAGCGATGACATTGGCCGACCGCATCGTCATCATGCGCGACGGCTTCATCGAGCAGGTCGGCACACCCGACGAGGTCTTCCGCCGGCCGCAGACACGCTTCGTGGCCGGCTTCATCGGCTCGCCGCCGATGAACCTGCATGAGGCGGTCGTCGACGACGGACAGCTGCTGTTCGCCAGCGGCGAGAGATTGCCTCTGCCCAGCCAGTTCAAGGCAAACGTCGAGGCCGGCGACAAGGTCGTGTTCGGCCTCAGGCCCGACGACATCTATCCGACCGGACACGGCATCAGCTCCGGCGAAGAAGTCGACGTCCATCAGGTGGAGTTGCCGGTGACCGTCACCGAGCCGCTCGGCAATGAGACGCTGGTGTTCGCCGAATTCAACGGCAGCGACTGGGTATCACGGATGCTCAATCCAAAGCCGCTCAAAGCCGGCGACCGGGTCAAGATGAGCCTGGACCTGTCGCAGGCCCATCTGTTTTCTGCTGAAACGGGCAAGACATTGCGAGGTTAAAATCATGGCAAAGATCGAGAAAGTCGAACTGCGCATGGTCGACTTGGTGCCTAAGGTCAAGCGCACCGATGCCATCCAGAGTTTTGTCAGCCAGGAAACACCGATCGTCACCATCACCGATGCCGACGGCGCGGTCGGCTCCGGCTACAGCTACACGATCGGCACCGGCGGCTCGTCGGTGATGCGACTGCTGGCCGACCACCTTGCGCCGCGGCTGATCGGCCGCGACGCCGACATGATCGAGGCGGTCTGGCGCGAGTTGGAGTTCGCCACCCATGCCACGACGATCGGCGCGATCACGGCAATCGCGCTGGCGGCCATCGACACTGCCCTTTGGGATCTGCGGGCGAAGAAACAGAGGCTGCCGCTGTGGAAGCTGGCCGGCGGCGCCAAGGACCGCTGCCCGCTTTACACGACCGAAGGCGGCTGGCTGCATATCGAGACCGAGGCGCTGGTCGCGGATGCGCTGGCCGCCAAGGCCAAGGGTTTTCGCGGCTCGAAAGTCAAGATCGGCAAGCCGCACGGTTCCGAGGATCTTGCTCGGCTGACGGCGGTGCGCCGGGCGGTCGGAGACTCCTACGAGATCATGACCGACTGCAACCAGGGCTTTTCGGTCGACGAGGCAATCCGCCGGGCCGAACGCTTTCGCGACCTCGACCTCGCCTGGATCGAGGAGCCGCTGCCGGCCGACGACATTGACGGCCACGTGCGGCTGTCGAGTGCGACGTCGACGCCGATCGCGGTCGGCGAGTCGCTCTATTCGATCCGGCATTTCCGCGAATATATGCAGAAGGGCGCTTGCTCGATCGTGCAGGTCGATGTCGGCCGCATCGGCGGCATCACGCCGTGGCTGAAGGTGGCGCACGCGGCCGAGGCGTTCGACATCCCCGTCTGCCCGCATTTCCTGATGGAACTGCATGTCAGCCTGACATGCGCCGTTCAGAACGGCAGATATGTCGAGTATATTCCCCAGCTCGACGAGCTGACCGGCAAGAAAATGCGTATCGAGGACGGGCATGCATTGGCGCCGGACGAGCCCGGCATCGGCATCGACTGGGACTGGGATGCGATCAAGGCGAAGAGCATCGCGGAATTCACCACGACGATAGTGAAATAGGAGGCGGACATGCAGCGAATGGGAATGGTGCTCGGCCTCAAGCCGGAGAAGGTCGCCGAGTATGTGCGGCTTCACGCCGCCGTCTGGCCGGACGTCCTCAAGAGGATTTCCGCCTGCAACATCAAGAATTATTCGATTTATCTGAGGGAGCCGGAGCACCTTTTGTTCAGCACCTTCGAGTACCACGGCACCGACTATGCCGCCGACATGGCGAAGATGGCCGCCGATCCCACGACGCAGGAATGGTGGGCGCTCTGCATGCCGTGCCAGGAGCCGCTGCCGACCCGCAAGGAGGGCGAGTGGTGGGCGTCGATGGACGAAGTCTTCCATTATGACTGATGACATTTTCGATCCTGCCTCGCTTTCCCAGGCCTGGGCACAGCCGTCAAAGCCCCGGCCGATCGTGATTTTCGGCGCCGGCTCGATCGTCGGCGATGCGCATTTCCCGGCCTATAGGAAAGCCGGCTTCCCGGTTGCCGGGCTGTTCGACCCCGACCTGGCCAAGGCGGAAAAACTGGCGCAGAAATGGGGCGTCACCGCTTACCGGTCGGTCGAGGAAGCTGCGTCAATCAAGGACGCCGTCTTCGATCTGGCGACACCGCCGGCCTATCATGCCGGCGTGCTCAGGGCGCTGCCGGATGGTGCGGTGGCACTGATCCAGAAGCCGATGGGCAGCAATCTCAGCGAGGCGACAGAGATCCTCGAAATCTGCCGCTCCAAAGACCTCAAAGCGGCGGTGAACTTCCAGCTCCGCTTTGCACCGATGATGCTGGCGCTCAGGGATGCGATCGCCAAGGGCTGGTTGGGCGACGTGGTCGATTTCGACGCATGGCTGGCGCTGGCGACACCCTGGCAGCTCTGGGAATTCCTGTTGCAGGCGCCGCGCGTCGAGATAGCCATGCATTCGATCCATTATCTCGACCTGATCCGGCAATTACTCGGCGACCCCAAGGGGGTTCACGCCAAGACGCTCGGCCACCCCGGCCACAAGGTTGCGCAAACGCGCACCAGCGCGATCCTCGACTATGGCGACACGGTGCGCTGTGCGCTGTCAATCAACCACGATCACAAATTCGGCCGAAAACACCAGGCCTGCGAATTCCGCATCTGCGGCACCGAGGGCGCCGCTTACCTCAAATTAGGCGTCAACCTCGACTATCCGCGCGGCGAGCCGGACATCCTCGAAATCTACCCCAAAGGCGGCAAGGACTGGATTGCGGTTCCACTCGTCGGCGCATGGTTTCCGGACGCCTTTGTCGGCCGCATGGCCAATGTCCAGCGCTACGCATCGGGCGAGGACGCCGAGTTTGTCAGTTCCGTCGAGGACGGTTGGAACACTATGGCGCTGGTCGAAGCCGCCTACCAATCGAGCGCGGCGCCGGCAACACCGATAGCGGCGAGGCCCTGACATGGAGCAGACTGTCTATTTCGAGGACTACCAGATCGGCTCGTCGCGCATGACCAGCGGGCGCACCATCACCGAGACCGACTTCGTCGTCCATGCCGGCCATACCGGCGATTTCTTTCCCCACCACATGGACGCCGAGTTCATGAAGACGACGCCGTTCGGCCAGCGCATCGCCCACGGCACGCTGGTCTTTTCGGTCGGCGTCGGGCTGACGGCGAGCGTCGTCAACCCGGTCGCCTTCTCCTATGGCTACGACCGGCTGCGCTTCATCAAGCCGGTGTTCATCGGCGATACGATCAGGACCCGCGCCACCATCTCGGCCAAGGAAGACGACCCGAAGCGGCCCGATTCAGGCCGGGTCGTCGAGCGCTGCGAGGTGATCAACCAGCATGGCAACGTGGTGCTGGTCGCCGACCACATCTACATCGTCGAGCGTCGCGACAAGCCGAGCAGGGCCTCGACGGACGGCCCCGAAACCTGAAACAAAAAAACCGCCTTGCGGCGGGTCCTCGGTGCGAATCGGCACCATACGCAAGTTAGTAGCATAGCTGCCGGCACAAAGCAAGAACAAAATGTGGCGCTGTCCGCAAAAAAATGCGAATTCACTTCACCCGTTCCCGTCTTTATCCGCTTGCCGAGGTCGCGCTCAAGGCTGCCTGCCCCGGAACGTTAAGGTGGAACTGTCGGCAGGCAGCGGATGGTGCCGGCATCGGGAATTGGTCACACCCGGTTGACCGGATATACCGCCTTGCCGCCGCGCAGGACCGCTGCGACGTCGGCAAACACCTTGTTGCGAACCTCCGCGTAAGACTGCGTCGAGTAGTGCGCCGCGTGTGGACTGACCAGGACGGTGTCCAGCGCCAGCAGCGGATTGTCGGGCGAAGGCGGCTCCTGCTCGAACGTGTCGATGCCCGCGCCTGCCAGATGGCCGCGCCGGATCAGATCCGCCAACGCGACCTCGTCGACGAGGCCACCGCGGGACACGTTAATGAATATCGCTCCTTCCTTCATCCGCGACAGGGCATCCGCCGACATGATGTTTCTGGTCTCCGGTGTCGCTGGAACGTGCAGCGAGACGATGTCGGCCCTGGCCAGCAGCTCGTCGAAGCCGACCGGTTCGGCACCGCCGGCCGTGATGCGCTCTGCCGGCATATGCGGGTCGTAGGCGATGATATGATAGCCGAAGACCCGCGCCCGCTCGGCAGTCAGGCGCCCGATCTGGCCGAAGCCGATCAGCCCGAGAATCTGCCTGTCCGGCCGCGTGATGCCGGCACCGTCGGTCATCGCCGCCCAGCGGCCGGCGCGCACCGCGCTGTCGAACTGCTTCAGCCTGCGCGCCAAGGCCAGGATCAGGGCCATGGCGTGGGTGCTGACTTCCACCAGATTGGCATCCGGCACGTAGGTTACCTGAACACCGGCACGGCTGGCGGCCTCGACATCGATCGAGTCGAGCCCTACGCCGAACCGCCCGATGACCTTGAGGTTCTTCAGTTCGGCCAAAACGCGAGCCGTGATCGGCTCCCGCAATACCATCAATGCATCGGCGTCGCGGCAGTGTTCGATCAGGGCATCTTCCGTGAGCAGCGTCTTTTCGACAAACTCGGCGTTCAAGCCGTCGAGGTAGCGTAGCTGCTCTTCCTCGACTGACAATACGCCGTCGGTCTTGATGATCTTCATGCCGGACTCTTGCTATGAGGCGTTGCGCGCCGAGACGACACCGGCGGCAAGGCCGGCGCCGAGAAACATCGTGTCGCTGGCGAGCATGTAGAAGCTGATGCCGTGCCGCGACCATTTGCCGACATCATCCGCCGAAGGGCGAAAGATGCCGACGGCCTTGCGGGCCGCGCGCGCAACGGCCGCAATCCTGACGATAGCGGCATTGAGCTTGTCCTGGCCGGCCGGCCCCATGGCGTCGATCGAGACCGACAGGTCGCCGGGGCCAATGAAGACCACGTCGACGCCGTCGACCTGGACGATGTCGTCGATGTTGGCGAGGCCCTCTGCCGTCTCGACCTGGATGGCGACCGTCAGGACCTCGTTGGCCGATTTGAGGTAGTCCGGAATCCTGTAGCCATAGCCGGCGGCGCGGCCCGGGCCGACACCGCGTGCGCCGACCGGCGGGTAACGGCAGGCCATGACCACCATGCGGGCTTGCTCGGCCGTCGAGACGCGGGGTACCAGGACGCCCGACGCGCCGGCGTCGAGCGCGGCCGCCATCCATTCCGGCGTGTGGCCGGGAACGCGCACCATCGCGGGAACCTTGTGGACATCGGCGGCGCGAACCAGATCCTCGAGCCGTTCGCGGCCGATCTGCGAATGCTCCCAGTCGATGCACAGGAAATCGACCCCGCTGGCGGCCGCCACTTCGACCGCCACCGGGTGCGGGATGGCGCAGAACGTGCCGATGAGGCGATCGAGAGAGACACATTTCTTGCGAAAGTCGTACATGAAATCTCCAGAGATTTTTCGACGTCGGCAAAACCTGTTTGCGCTATGTGGCCCGCGGCAAAGGATGCACGGCTTCCGTCGACATCGGGAAATGCCGGCTGCCGCCTGAAAACGGCGGGAAAGTCTTGTAGTCGGCGCGCATCTCCAGCCGCGCCGGCGATTGCAGCGCGTGCGTCAATGCCGCGGGACTGTCGAACATGACCCGGTTGCGCTGCATATGGTCGATGCGCGGCCAGGGCAGCGAGCCGCACCAATCCAGTCGCGACAGAACCTCGATGTGGCGAATGCCGGGGAAGCCCCGCATCAATTGCGGATGATGCGTCACATAGTGGTAGAGCCAGACATTCATGTCTTCGGCCGGCCCGGGATAGTGGACAAGATAGCTGCAGGGGAGCCCCGACGTCTGGACGCCAGCGTCGTCGACGGGAAACGGACGCACGCACATAGCCTGTTGCGTCGGCCTCGAACCGGCGACGCTCGACAGCATACCCGGTGCGGCAAGCGCCTGCAGATGGCCGGACGGCGCCAGCGCCGCCTCCATGTCCGCCAATTCGTCGAAATAGAGCTGGAAGCCAAAGACCGGCGGTGGGCCATCCTTGTTGAACATGTCCGTCGCCACTTCGGGCAGATAGATGTTTGCAAGCGCAAGGCCCGGCGTCGATGCAATCACCCGCCGCACGGCATCAACGTCTTCACCGGCGATGGCCAAATTTGCCTCGCGGTCATCATGGAAGAAAGCAAGATAGGCAAAGCGCATTTGGACACCTGCTGGATCGAGTTCGACTAGATCAAATTCGGAAGAAAGAGAGCGATCTGCGGAAAGAGGACAATCAGCAGGATCAGCAAAAGCGTCAGCGCGATGTAGGGTGCCGCTGACATGGCAACCGTCTTGAGCGATGTGCCTTTCGGCGCAACACCGATCATGATGAACAGCAGCAGACCAAACGGCGGCGTGGTGAAGCCGACCTCGTAGGCGAGCAGCAGGATCAGCCCGAACCATACCGGCTCGTAGCCGAATTGGTGGGCGATCGGCAGGAAGATCGGCAGCGTGATCAGCATCATCGAGACCTGATCCATGAACATGCCGAGCAGCAGGATGACGAGCACCATCATGAGCAGCATGGGATACGGTCCAAGATCATAGCCGACGATGAACTGGATAAAGCCGTTGGAGGCGCCGGAGAAGGCGAATATCTGCGAAAACGTCGTCGAAGCCGAGATGATCAGGAAGGTCATGCCGGTGACCTTCATCGCATCGTCCAGCGACTTCCAGACAACCGACCAGCTGAACCGCCGGTAGACAAACAACAAGGCGAACACGGCGGCACAGCCGAGCCCCGCCGATTCCGTCGGCGTCGCTATTCCAAGGATGATCGTGCCAACCACCATGAACACGATGACGCTCATCGGAATGATGTTGACGGCAACTGCCCTCACCTTCTCGGCCGCAGGAACGGCGGGCACCGGATAGTGCGGAGCGGCGTCCGGATCGATCTTCGTCTGTGCGAAGATCAGCGCCGCGTACATGACAACGAGGAGCAGCCCGGGCAAAGCCCCCGCTATGAGCAGCGCGCCTACGTCGATCTGGGCCAGCGAGCCGAGCAAGACGGCCAGCGAGGATGGCGGGATGATGACGGCAAGGCTTCCGGCGCCAAGCACCGGGCCGTAGGCCATATGCGGCTTGTAGCCCCGCTTCAGCATCTCCGGCACCATCAGCGAACCCATCATGCCGGTATTGGCGAGGCTCGAGCCCGACAGCGCGGAAAAGATGGTGCCGGCGGCGAGAACGACATAAGCGAGGCGTCCGCGCAGATTGCCGATGCACAGGTCGAGCGCGTAGATGACCTTCTCGCCGAGGCCGGAGCGGAAGAACAGGCTGCCCATGACAAGAAACATCGGCAGCGGAGCGAGCGCATAGGTCGAGACGGCGTCGGAGAAGTTGGCGACCATCTGCGTCACGCCGATCGAACCGCCGAAGAACAGGTACAGCCCGATCACATTGGTGACGAAGAAAGCGAAGGCGACCGGCAGCCCAAGCCCCATCAACACGAGGATGGTGCCAACAAGCACGGCGAATGGAAACAGCCAGGCCACCGGTCAGAGCCCTTCCATTTCCAGCGGATCGAGCGTGTACAGCGTGTCACGGCCGAGGAGATATCTGAGCCATTCCAGCGCAGAGAGGTAGAAGGCGAGCATGATGGGCAGAAAGACCAGCCATTTCGGCATGTCGAAACTGCGCGTTTCATATTCGCCGCCCGCCACGGCGCTTGTCAGGGAAAACAAGGCGACGCTGCCAAGGTAGAGGCTGACGCCGATGCAGGCGAGATAGACCAGTTTTTCAAGCACCGCCCGAGCCCGCATCGGCAGCGCCTTGCGCAGGAACTCGACGAAGACATGGCCCTTGCTGTGGACCAGCCAGGGCATCGGCAGGAATGCCGCGTAAAGCAGGCCGTATTCCGTCGCCGATACTGCCCAGGCAAGCGGCCTCAGGCCCAGATTGCGGACGCATACATCAGCAACCACCGCGACGATGATGAGGCCAAGCACCACTTTTGCCGTCGCCGCCAACGCAAGGCTCAGCTTCGCAATCGCTGCAAACAATCTGTCCATGTCCGACGACCCTCATGTCCACCGTTGCCCCGCTTTTGCCCAGCTTTGATGGAGGGCTTACAAGGCAGCCTCCGCTCGGCTACTGGAAGAATTTCTTCAACTGATCGATGTTGGTGGGATCGCGTTTGGCCATTCTCGCCCAGCTCGCCTGCGTGGCAGCCGCCAGGAATTTGTCGCGGCCGGCACCGGTCAAGCTGATCACCTTCTGCCCGCCGTCGATCATCGCCTGTGCCTGCTTTTCCGACTCGGCAAGATTGGCGTCATAGCTCGCGCGCTCGTATTCGACGGCCGTGTCGGCAAGCAGCTTCTGCGCCTCGGGCGACAGCGTGTCCCATTTGGCCTTGTTGATCGAGATCAGCACGTCGGTTTTGAAGAATTGCGGGTCGACACGGTATTTGGTGAACTTGTCCCAGCCGAACGACGCATAGCCAAACACGGTATAGGCGTTGGCATTGACGACGCCGCGCTCGAGCGAGGTGTAGACGTCCCCTGGCGCTTGCACGATCACCGTTGCGCCCAGGGATTCAAGGAAATCGCGATAGAGCGGCGACGAGCGGATCTTCAGGCTGCTCCAGTCGATGCTGCCTTCGCTGTTGAGCTTGGGTTCGTCGATGGTGAAGACGTTGAAGCCCGAGCCCGCGTCGACATGCGCCAGCAGATGGGCATTGGCCTTCTTCTCGAAAATTCCGCTGATGAAGTCCCAGCCGCCATTCTCGCGAACCTCCCACGGCGTCTTTGTCGATGCGGAGAACACCTCGCCTTCGGGCACGAGTTCGAGGAACTGCCCTGCCGGCGTGTCGATCACGTCGATCAGGCCGCTCCTGAGCGCCGCGCCCTGCTGGATCGGCGGAATGACCTCCGGCCCGCCACGCACGTTGATCTGGACCACGCCCTTTCCCTTTTCGTTCACCTTCTGAACGAACTTCAGGAAGCTCTGGGCGTAGCCGTTCTGCGTCGGCGTGAAATGCACGGCGTTGAGGACGACCTCCTCGGCCGCGGCGATACCCACCACACCCGACAGGAGTGCAGCCAGAACAAGGGATTTCCAAATGCGCATTGCCGTGTTCCCTTTGATAGTTCGCCCATGATCGGGCCGATCTGAAAATTACAATCGCTGCGCCGCCACGCGAACGGCGGTTAACTGGCATCATCTCCTACTGTCAGGAACCGTCCATGTGCGTAGAAGACCGGCGATCGGTCAGCGCGGTCCAGCGCGACGCCTGAGACGATGCCGATGACGATCATGTGCGACGCCCGCACAATGATTTCGGCCACCCGGCATTCGAACATTGCCCGCGCGCCGACAAGCAAGGGCGCGCCGGTTTCGCCACGCACCCATGATCCGGACGAGAACCGCGCGGCCCCCTTGGCTTTGGTCATGCCGCCAAAGGCACGCACAACGTTCTCCTGGTCGCCGGCTGGCAGATTGACCGAAAAGGGCAAGCCTTCGCGAATGGCCGAGGCAAAGGTGCTGCTGCGGTTGACGCAGGCCAGCAGCGAAGGCGGCTCGGCACTGAACGAGCAGAGTGCCGTCGCCGTGATGCCGCAAAAGCCGATCTCGTCATGTTCCGACGCGAGGATGGCGACCGAGCCCGCCACGGCCCGCATTGCCTGCTTGAAGGCGCGCGGATTGATGGCGTCGTGTCCATCCACCCATGGCGTCGGAATGGCGGCCGCCGGCATCAATTTACTCGAAGCCCGGCCTGGCGCATCAGCGGCAGCACGCGGTCGCAGAAGAAGGGCAATTCGTAGGTATAGTTGACGAATGTGAGGGCGGCGCCGGAATAACCCTGGTCCATGATCGCAGTGAGGTCGTCGACGATCTTTTCCGGCGTGCCGATGAGCGGGAAAGTTCCAGCACCGCCGGCGAACCTTTGCCGATATTCGGTGAAGGCCTTCGCATCATGCGAGTTCGCGAATTCCTTCTTCTTGCGCATATGCTCGTTGACGGCGCCCTCGTCCGCGCATTCCAGCGCGTAATGCCGGTAATAATCCTCGGCTTCCTGCTGGGTTTCCCGGCAGACGACGTGACAAACCGTATAGACGCCGACTTCGCGTCCGACTTCGGCCGCTCGGTTGGTGATGTCGACCACATGCACACGGCCGTCGGCAATTTCGGAAAAAGTCGAAAACAGGTAGTCGCAGTGGCGCGCCGCATAGTTGCGCCCCGGCGCGCCGAAGGCGGCGTTCATGGTCACCGGTCGCGGCGCCTGCAGGCTTGGCGGGCGGCTGACGACCCCCTTCAGATCGTAGAACTCGCCGCTGAAGTCGAACGGCTCCCTCGATTGATAGGCACGCACGATGATGTTGATCCATTCCTCGGCCTGATCGTAGGTCCGCTCGCCGACCGTCTGCCCGAACATGGCGAACTCGTCCGGGTTCCAGCCGCAGACGATGTTCAAGCCGGCACGCCCGTTGGAGATGTGGTCGACCGTCGCCAGCGCTTTTGCAGCCTGCAGCGGATGAACCAGCGGCACATGCACCGTCATGAACAGGCCGATGTTTTCGGTGGCGACAGCAAGACCCGCCGCCCAGGTGAACGTCTCGAACGACCATTCCCGCACATGCGTCAAACCGCCGAAGCCGCGCCAGCGGGCGATCGGCAGCAGAAACTCGAGGCCGGCGCGATCGGCGATGCAGGCGGAGTTGAGGTTGTCTTCCCAGCGGGCACGCCAGCGCTCGGGGACGGTGGTCATTGCCAGGCCGCCATCGGCGTTCATGGAAAAGACGCCGAGCTTGAACCTGTTCGGCCCTTTCAGCGGGTGCTGCTTCCTGATCATGATTTCCCCCGCCGTGACATGCTCTTGCCCTCGCCGTCGGAGTTTTGAAACGGTGGGCTCAGCTTCATGAAACGCTCCTCGGCGTTCTGAATGAAGTGCGTCATGCAGTCGTAAGCGGCGACGGCGTCGCGTTTGACGAATGCCTCGTAGATGGCGCGCATGCCGGCCACGATCACGGCCTGCGTCGGCTGGTGCGACAGCGTCCTTAAACGGACGACGAGTACATGGTCGGCGAAGCGGGCAATCGTTTGTGAAAGACGCTCGTTCGCGACCGCGCCAAGCCAACAATTCCTGAATGCCGAATTGGCCTGGAAAAAGCGGTCGGCATCGCCATCTGCGGCCGCAGCCTCTGCCTCCCGGAGCGCGGCTGCCAGGGTCTTGAGGCCAGCGGCGTCAAGTGTCCGTGCGGCGTGCGCGGCGGCCCGCGGCTCGAGCAACCGGCGGACCTCGAAGATGTCGGCGACATCCGTTGCGGTAAGCGTGGGCAGCGTGAAGCCGCGTGTGGTGCCGACGAGATAGCCCTCATGCACCAACTGCATCAAGGCGTCCCGGACAGGCATTCTGGAAATGCCGAGCCGGGCGGCAATATCGACATCGACCAGCTTCTGGCCAGGCGCCAATTCGCCATGCTGTATCGTCAGCCGGACTTGTTGATAGACCTGGGCACGCAGATTGCCATCGCCAACCCGTTTGAGCTCTATCGTTTCCGTCATCCACGCCTTCCCATGCGAAGATTTCGTATATCGTTTGAGGCTGTGATCTCGCAGTCGTGCCGTTGAAATGCAGCCATATATCGGCAGAAATCGACCTGTCAGCCATGTTCCCGGCTCAAGTGGAGCACAGGCTGGATCACCTGGCAAGATATTTCAAGTCTATAATGTATACTGTTTGAGCTCGCTGTCCGGAGGGCAGAGGATCGCGCCGTCTGTGCTGCCGCGCCGCGCGACGGCGGGGACAGCTAACGATCCGCGCGGTTCGGTAAAAAACGTACAGACGTTTTTCCGTGACACATCGAAGTTGGCGGATTTAACTAAAATTACTTGCGATCTGCGCGCGCCGGCACGCCCACCCCCGATCCCCTCGCCGGTGCGCATTACTGGATCGCCCGCCGTATCGAAAGGTGCGGCGGGCTTTTCGTTTCGTTTGGCGGGGAGGCGCTTATGCGAGACTTGCCCAGGAATATCGACGCCGACGTCGTGATCGAAATCAGCAAGTTGCTCGACGACCGGGCGAAGTCCGTGCCGGTGCCGGTGCACAAGCTGGCGGCGATGATCCGGCTGGGCGTCGAAACCCTTCTGACCGATCACTCCATCGAGGAGCTGATCGTGGAAATGGCCGCGACGCGGGGGCTTCCGATGCTGTTCGATTTGCCGGTGATCAATGTCGACGACGTCGTGCCGATTGCCTTGGCGCGCCGTCCCCGCTGACATTTCGCTCGAGCCCCATCGGTAGTCGCGTCGCCGCCCGACTTCACTTGTCCTGATGCGCCGGCCGAGTGTCGCCTTTCTTTTCGGGGTCATGGGTATGGTGGCTGTCGCGTTCGCCGCCGCCGCCGGAGACCTTGCTGTGGCTGCGCAGGTCTGAATCGGCCGGCGGCTTTTCGACGCTCAGCGGCTTCTTGGCGTTTTCGTGCGCGGCGCCGGGACCGCCCTGGCGGATGCTGGCAGGAGTTTTCTTCGACGTGGACATGGCCTAGCGATCCTGGACGTTGCCTTGATGAGTGGTGTTGACCTTCGTATTGCCTTGCTGACCCTGCTTGTCGGGATCGGGGACGGTGGATTGCGGTGCCTGGTCGGCTGCTACCGATTTTTTGTCACCGGCGCCCTTTGGGCTCAGATTCTTCGGCGGCACAGGGGGAGGTTTCGTGCTCATGGCGTTTCTCCTTCCGCCACCCAAACAAGCGGCTCGGGAGAAAGGTTCCCGAGGGTCCGATACGAACGGCGATTGCCGCAACGAGCCGGGTCCACAGGCCGTGGCTTGGGGCCGGCGGGGTGCCCGCACAATCCAGGATTATTTCTTGATGATGTTTCCGTTGTTCAGATCGAAGGCCTGGGCACCGAACGCCTGCCTGAAGAAGTCCTCCTGCAGATCGCCCCATTCGCCGAGATAGGCGCCGCAATTGCTGCAATAGATCGGTGTGGAATCCTTCGGGTTGTCGGGAATCTCCATCAGGATCGTCCCGCACGCCTTGCAATCGAGCTTGTCATCCAAACGGCGGCCCATTGACACATGATCGCGCGTTTTCAGCCGCGCGCCAATTGTTGTTTTCGTACGAAGCCCGAATGGCGCGTTTTCCAACCAGCAAGGGGATCGAAAGCTAGCGTTCCGCCGGATTTCCGAAGGCTGGATCTCGCCGCCTCGAATACATCCCCACCCGCGGCAGCTCGTCTGGAAAGTCGACCCAGGGTAACCTCATGTCCCAGTATGCGTGGGCCTGTGGCGGAAACCGTTCGGGGTGATCGAGAAAGCCGATCGCCAGATAGAGTTCGTCGGGCAGGCCCTGGTCGACATAGCCGATCGATGTTCCGCAATCCGCGCAGAAGGACCGGAGCACACCGGGGGTTTTCGAAAAGGTCTTCGGTATGCCGGTGAGCAAGGTGAATTCAGAAGGCCGATAACCGACCCACACCGTTAGCGGGCTTCCTATCGCCTTGCGACAGTCGTCGTCGTGATCGGAGCAAACCCAGAACGGCTCGCCGCGCATTTGCGCCGTTATGGCGCCGCAAAAACAGGAACCCGTTTCAGTTCGTGGCATTGGCTAACTTCATGGCTGGACTCGCCTTCACTGCTGGCCCGGCATTTCGGTATTTTCCTTGGGGTTCTTCTTGATGCCGGCGGCAGGCGAGGTATCGGCCGGAGCATTGCCACCCTGGTTCTGTTCAGCGGCTCTTTTGAGCGGCGAAGTCTGCCAGCCCATATCGCCGTACAAAAAGCCTATGAGGAAGCCGACGATGATGATGGCCGAAATCACCATTGCAATTAACGCGTTACGTCGCTCCATTTCGCACGGCTCCTTTCTTTGAGCCGAACAAACGATGGCGGAAATGGTTCCGGTTAGACGGACTGCGTGACGGGACGGAGCCGGCCGGGAACATTCAGCCTCACGGCGGGTTCGTAAGTGAGTGCTCTTCTACAGGGAGTGGCTTGCATGAAACCCGCGGTAACCGATCGCATTGAAACCAAGAAATACGACCACCCGACAGGCGGCTGGGGATCGCTCAAATCGCTGGTCCGCAAGGCGCGTGGCGAAGGCCTGCTATTGTCCGGGATATGGAGCACGCTGCTCAAGCAGAACAAGGCCGACGGCTATATGTGCGTGTCTTGCTCATGGGCGAAGCCAGCTCAGCCGAGGCCTTTCGAATTCTGTGAAAACGGCGCCAAGGCGACGATGTGGGACCAGACCAAGCTGCGCTGCGAACCCGCTTTCTTCGCCGAGCATTCGGTGGCGGAATTGCTCGATTGGCCGGACCACGATCTGGAGAAACAGGGCAGGCTTACGGAGCCCATGCGCTACAATGCCGCCGTCGACCGTTACGAACCGGTTTCCTGGGACGATGCATTCCGCGACATAGCTGCCGAATTGCGACGGCTCGATCCCAAATCGGTGGTATTTTACACGTCCGGCCGCGCCTCGCTCGAGGCCTCGTTCATGTATCAGCTTTTTGCGCGGATCTACGGGTCTTCGAACCTGCCCGATTCGTCCAACATGTGTCATGAATCGACCTCGGTCGGCTTGCCGGAATCGATCGGCTCGCCGGTCGGGACCGTGCAGCTCGAAGACTTTGCGAAATGCGACATGATGTTCTTCTTCGGGCACAACACCGGGGTGACGGCGCCGCGCCTGTTGCATCCGCTGCAAGAGGCACGTCAACGCAACGTGCCCGTCTTCACTTTCAATCCCTTGCCCGAGCGGGGACTGAAGCGCTTCAAGAATCCGCAAAACCCCATCGACATGCTATCGCCCGGACCGGGCACCAAAATGTCCAGCGACTTCTTCCAGGTCCGTTCGGGCGGCGACATCGCCACGATAACGGGTATCGCCAAAGCGTTGCTGGCGCTCGACGATGCCGCCCGCGAAAGCGGCAGGACGCGTGCCCTCGATACGGCTTTCATCGCCGAGCACACGCATGGCTTCGCCGAGTTCGAAGCCTTCCTGCGCAACACCCAGTGGAGCGATATCGTCGCCCGATCGGGCATTGCGCAGGCCGATCTGGAGCATGTCGCCGAGGTCTACAGCCATGCCAACGCGGTGATCGGCAATTACGGCATGGGCCTGACCCAGCATCGGCACGGCACCGAGAACGTCCAGATGCTGTGCAACCTTTTGATGATGCGCGGCAATATCGGAAAACCCGGCGCCGGTATTTCGCCGCTGCGCGGCCATTCCAATGTCCAGGGACAGCGCACCGTCGGCATATCGGAAAAACCCGAGCTCGTCCCGCTCGACAAGTTCGCCGAATTCTACGCCTTTGAACCGAAGCGTGAGAAAGGTCTCGATACGGTCGAGACCTGCGAAGGCGTCATGGACGGATCGGTCAAGGGCTTCGTCGGGCTCGGCGGCAATTTCGTGCGGGCCGTGCCGGAAACCGGCCTGGTCGAGAAAGCCTGGCGTGGGCTCGACCTGCATGTCGAGATCGCGACCAAGCTCAACCGCAGCCACCTCATCGCCGGCCGGACAACCTATCTGCTGCCTTGCCTGTCACGGCTGGAAAGAGATCATCAGGCGAGTGGCGATCAAAGGGTGTCGATAGAGGATTCCACTGCCTGTATCCATGGTTCGTTCGGATCGCGACCTCCGGCTTCGCCGCATCTGCTTTCCGAGCCCAGGATCGTCGCCGAACTTGCCAAGGCGACGGTGCCGGGCAGGAGTTCGATCCCTTGGGATGAATGGGTTGGCGACTACTCCCGCATCCGTGACGAGATCGAGCGCTGCTACCCCCAGCATTTCCGCGACTTCAACAAGCGCTTCCTGACGCCCGGCGGCTTCCATCGCGACATCAAGGCGAGCAAGCGGGTGTGGGAGACGCCGAACAAGAAGGCCAATTTCAAGCTGCCAACTGGCCTTGAAACCGATCCTGACATCGATGTCGTCGGCCGCGATGTGCTGACACTGATCACGGTCCGCTCCAACGATCAGTTCAACACGACCGTCTACGGCTACAACGACCGGCTGCGCGGCATCAGCGGCACACGCATGGTGCTGTTGATGAACGAGAAGGATATCCAGCGCCTCGGCTTGAGCGCGGGACAGGAGGTCGATCTCGAAGCCAATGCGCAGGATGGCGTGGAGCGCCGCGTGCGCGGGCTGCGCATCACGCCTTTCTCAGTGCCGGAGGGAAATTGCGCCGGTTATTATCCCGAGCTCAACCCGCTGATTCCTCTCTGGCACAGAGCCGAGAAGGCTCATGTCCCGGCCGCCAAATCGGTACCG
Source organism: Mesorhizobium sp. M0189 (assembly GCF_040322135.1). Lineage (NCBI taxonomy): Bacteria > Pseudomonadati > Pseudomonadota > Alphaproteobacteria > Hyphomicrobiales > Phyllobacteriaceae > Mesorhizobium > Mesorhizobium sp. M0189. The sequence continues at coordinate 338,014 of NZ_JAMYSW010000002.1, read as the reverse complement.
GTGCGGATTGTTGCCTAGGCGTTCGTTGTTCGCGGCAGGCACGCACTATGCGGATGTGGCTTGGTTCAAATCATGACCTCAGCCGGCTCGCGCGAGTTCATCCACGGCATTCAGGATCGCACTCTGGCTCGCCGGCTTCTGCACGATCCTGCAAGCGCGGAACCCGGCCGGAATCTCGCGTTCGCCATACCCGGAGAGGAAAGCGAACGGCACGCCTCGCCCCCGCAATGCCTCCGCGACCGGATAACTGGTTTCATCGTTCAACTGGATATCCAATAGCGCCGCGTCGATCCCGCCTTCGCCAACGAGCCGGAGGGCCGCCGTCACCGACGAAACCGGCCCAACCACCTGATGGCCGGCCTTGCGCAGGTAAGCCGCCGCGTCGTCGGCGATCAGCCATTCATCCTCGACGATCAGCACACGCACCTTTCCGGTCACGACGAGCCCTCGCGGGTCAGAGGGAATGCAATTTCCACCTCCAAACCATTTGAGCGGAAACTTGTTTCAACTTTTCCGCCCAGCCTGTAACCGATTTCTCCACGCAGAAGGGTAAGGCCGAAGCCGCTGTCGGTTGGCTCCTTGATGCGGGGGCCGCCCTTCTCGCGCCAGACGAGCTTGAAGGTGCCATCCGCCACCGACCATTTGACAACTATCCGCCCGGCAGGTTTCGACAGTGCGCCATATTTGGCGGCATTCGTCGCCAGCTCATGAATTGCCATGCCGAAGGAGAGCCCTTGCACAGGCTTGAGGCTTACCCGCTTGCCATCGAGCTCGAACCGTTCGGCCCCAAAGGGATCGAGTTCATGGCGCAGCAGTTCCTCGACGGAGGCTTCCGTCCAGCTTTCTCGCGAGAGCAGACTGTAGGCTCGTGACATCGCCTGCAGCCGGCCGATCAAGGCTTCGGCGAACTCGTCTTTCGAGGCCGAGTTTTCACGCGTCCGGTTGGTGATGCTGGCGACGACCGCCAGCATGTTCTTGACACGATGGTTCAGCTCCGAGATGAGCACCTGCTGACGCTCTTCAGCCTGCGCCAGCGTCGTCACGTCGATCAGGGTCACGACCACGCCCTGGATGCTGCCGCCTTTGTCCCGGTAAGGGTTGATGCGAACCAAGTAGAAGCGGCCCTTGTCGTCGCGCGCAAGGTGTTGGTTCAGGGTCTCTCCCGTCTCGAACACCGCCTGGATGTGCCGCTTCAACTCGGGGTAGTCGAGCTGGCTCGAAAGATCGGTCAGCGGTCGGCCGACATCGGACGGACGCAAGTTGAAGAACGACGACGCGGCGGGAGTGAAGGTCCGCACCACAAGATTGCGGTCGAGGAAGATGGTGGCGATTTCCGTGCTTTCGAACAGGTTTCTGAGATCGCTGTTGGCGCGGTCGAGTTCCTCTATCTTGCCAGTCAGCTCTGCGTTGATGGTGTTGAGCTCTTCGTTGAGCGACTGCATCTCCTCCTTCGAGGCCTCAAGCTCCTCATTGGTCGACTGCGCCTCTTCATTGACGGAGACGAGTTCCTCGTTCGAAGACTTTACTTCCTCCAGCGCGGTCTCGTATTCCTCGATGGTCGACTGCAGCCGCTCGCGCGTGTCGCGCAACTCCCGTTCGAGATCGGTCGTATCTTCGGCGCCGCGGCTTTCGCGTGCCGGATCGGAGCGGATCTGGGCCTGTCCCACCGGATTGAACAGGACGAGGTAGAGGGGCTCGCCATTGCCGCGTTCCGTGTACGGCTCGACCATCAGTGTAATGAACTGAAGCTGTCCGTCGTCTTCTTCGACCGCTATGTTCTCCCGAACGACCGTGCGGCGCGTCGTGGCTGCCTCCCGCAACGCGGCGCGCAGCTCAAGTCTCAGCCCGCGGCGGGCCAGTGTCAGCAACTGCCGGCTCGGGGCGCCTTGCGGTGCTTCCAGATATTTGCCCGTCCTCGCCGAATAGTAGACGATGTCGCCATCGCCATTGACCAGAACGTGAGGCGGGGCGAACCGCTCCAGCACCTGAGCCTCGATCGCCTGGCGTAGTGAATGGCTGGCGGCATCCTTCGTCGAGCCGCCGCGTCCGACCGGAAGGGCACCCGTGGGGCCATTGCCGATCAGAACCAGCGGCCGCGGCGTGGAATGTTCCCGCGCCTGGAAAATCCGATGCTTCTTGTCGACCGTGGCAAAAAGGTCGCCGTGCTGACCGACGCTTTCCGAGGTGCCGAGGAACAGATAGCCGCCCGGCCTCAGCGCGTAATGGAAGATTGGAATCACCCGGTTCTGGATCTGCGGGCCGAAATAGATCAGTAGGTTGCGGCAGGAAATCATATCCATGCGCGAGAAGGGAGGATCGCGGATAATGCTGTGCGGCGAAAAGATGCACAGTTCGCGCACCTCGTTGCCAAGCACGTAGCTCGCGCCGTCGCTGTTGAAAAAGCGTTGCCTACGTTGTGGCGAAAGCCCGTGCAGCAGCGCTTCGGGATAACGCGCCGCACGCGCCACCGCGAGCGCCGGCTCGTCGATGTCGGTCGCGAATATCTGGACGCGCGGCGGCGCGGAAAGCTTCTCCATACGTTCGCGCATCAGCATGCCGATCGAGAACACTTCCTCGCCGGTGGCGCAGCCGGGTACCCAGACACGCACCGCATCGGAGGCGTTCTTGCCTTCGAAAATCTGCGGTAGGATCTTGTCCTCCAGCAATTTGAACGCTTCGGCGTCGCGGAAAAAGCTGGTGACGTTGATGAGCAGGTCGCGAAACAGCTTCGCCACCTCGTCGGGATCCCTCTTCAGCCGTTCTGTGTAGGTGGTGATCGACTGCAGCTGCGTGATCTGCATGCGCCGCTTTACGCGACGCAGGAACGTCTTGGTCTTGTAGCCGGAAAAGTCGTGACCGGAATGGCTGCGCAAAATGGCGTAGATTTCATCGCGGGCCCGATCCATCCCGGCCTTGTGTTCGTCGTCCGCCTCGGTCAGTCCGTGCAGCACATCGAAGCCGCGGGCAAACGCCTGAAGCTTTGCACCGATCTGCTCGGCGGGCGCCGCTATGTCGATCAGGCCGCTCGAAATCGCGCTCAGCGGCATGTCCGGATTGCGTGGGGCGGAACCGTTGGACGCCTGGGCAATGGTCAGCCCGCCATGCTCCTTGATTGCCCTGGCGCCGAGCGTGCCGTCCGAATCACCACCCGACAAGATAATGCCGACGGCATACTCGCCCTGGTCCTCGGCCAATGCGCTGAAGAAGATGTCGATCGGCTTGCGCTCGCGGTTGAGCGTGTTCGGCCTGCGCAGCGAAAGCGCGCCCTTGCGGATGGTGAGGACGACGTTTTGCGGCATCACATAGACCTGGTCGGGTTGGACCGCTGCGCCCTCCTCGGCCACGACGACCGGCATTTCGGTATAACGTCGGATGACCTCGTGCAGCAGGCTTTCCCGCTCCGGGCTGAGATGGGTGACGACGACGAACGCCATGCCGGTGCCGCCGGTCAGTCCTTTGAACAGGCCCTCCATCGCGGGAATGCCGCCGGCCGATGCGCCGACACCGACAATGGGAAATCTTCCATTCTGGGATGCCACGCCACGCCCCTGACAACTGCCGCGAACACAAAGCCGCCAAATCGGGCCTTAGACTAAGACCGCGCCGAGCCTCCGGCCAGCGAATAGTCTACCAACGGAACAAAGCACCGTCGGTGGGCATTAACATTTGACTTTGGAGGCGGTTCCAATGGCAAAACGACCACCTGAAATAAAGCCGGCCAAGCGCATCCTGTTGCCCTCGCCGGACCTGACCAAGTTCCCGGTGTCTGAGAACATTCCGCCTCGCCTGCTCGCGCTCGCGGAACGGTTGCAAGAGGTTCTGGCCCGTCACTTTGAACAAGTCTGCGCCGACAGCCGTAAAACCCGCAGGAAGAAGGATCAATGAGGTGCGCGACCTGCAAGGCTTGCATATCCTGATCGTCGAGGACGAATGGATGCTGGCGGGCGATCTTGCACGTTATTTCAGCAAGATGGGCGCCGTCGTACTTGGCCCCGTGGCGACGGTCGAACAGGCGTCGAAACACACGGAGGAGGCGGAAGCTGCGATCCTGGACGTCAATCTCAACGGAAGACGGGTATTCCCGATAGCGGACGAACTGATGCGCCGTGGCGTGCCGTTCGTGTTTTTCAGCGGCGATGAAGACATCGTTATTCCTGAGCGCCTTCGATATGCCAGCAGCCTCAGAAAGTCCTCGGACGGCCAGGCTGTTTTCGACGCTCTTTTTCCGGCCGAGACGTCGGCATCGAAAGGAGGCCGAGCGTCCGAGCCCTCAGACGACGTATTTTCGCTTCTGCCTAAGCTCCGGCTCGCGGCACGTCTGCTGCTGGGAGACATGGATGCTTCCGACCGGCTGGTCGAGCGAACGCTCGAGCAGGCCATCGGCGAAATCGACAACAGACGATCTGGTTCCTCGACAGAGGATTGGCTCAACGGCATCATGCGAAACATCGTCAAGGCACGTGGAGCAAACCTGCTGCACTAACCACGGCCGCCGCCGGCAACTAGACGATGTTAGCTTTTCCGGCTGCGCTCGACGAATTTGTTGAAGCGGCTGGTCTTTCCGCCGCTGGTCTCATCCTGGTAGAGGAAGGCCAGTTCGTTCTCATCGAAGATCCTGAAGAACTCGTCCCATTCAACGGGCTCAAACGTCTCTTCAGGCTCGCCGAAGTCGATGCGCAATATGCCGCCCTCGCCCTTGGTGCGCACCACCGCCGGCCGCCCGTCGCGGTCCTCGGCCCAGCGGCGGATTTCGTCGTGATCGGTGGTCGTCTTCGATTCAGACATCGCAATCTCCCTTCGATTCCACCGCGAGATCCCCCGCGTTGCACAACCAGCAGATGCATCGCTGCCCGGCATGTGCGCGCGGTTGGTCGAACATGGCTCCTAACACCAAGCAGCCTTCGATGTTCCCACGCCTGGTTGAAACCTACCCCGGCGAGCCTCCTGAACTTTGTTGAAGCAAGGGAACAAACCTTTCGCCCGGAAGTTTGGGGCGGCAAAGCCATTCGTATGAGGAGCTGTCGTGAAACGTATACTGGTCACGGGAGGCTGCGGTTTCATCGGCCGCCACGTCGCCCAGGAACTCGTTGAACATGGCTATGGGGTTTCAATTCTCGATGCGCTGCTGGATCAGGTGCATGGCGGCGAGGCAATCAGCCTGCCGCCAGGTGCCAAGCTGATCAAAGGCGACGTTCGCGATCGCGACGCCATCGCCGAAGCCGTCGAAGATGTCGACTCGATCATTCACCTGGCGGCTGAAGTGGGCGTCGGCCAGTCCATGTACGAGATCGCCCGTTATGTCGGCGCCAACGACCTCGGCACTGCCACGTTGCTGGAGGCGCTGATCAAACGCCCGATCGAACGGATCGTCGTTGCGTCATCGATGAGTGTCTATGGCGAGGGTCTCTATGCCACGCCGGACGGCCGGCGCATCGACAATGCAAAACGGCAGCCGGACGACATCCGCAGCGGCCAATGGAATCCCCTGTCGCCGGAAGGTGAAGTCCTGTCGCCGTTGCCCACCGACGAGCAAAAACCGGTCGACCTCGCCTCGATCTACGCGCTGACAAAATATGCCCAGGAACGTGCCGTGCTGATCTTCGGCGAAGCCTATGGCGTCGACGCGGTGGCGCTGCGCCTGTTCAATGTCTTCGGCGCAGGACAAGCGCTCTCGAACCCATATACCGGCGTGTTGGCGAACTTCGCCTCCCGCATCGCCAATGGCCAGCGGCCGCTGATTTTCGAAGACGGCGAACAGCAGCGCGATTTCGTTCATGTACGCGATATTGCCCTCGCCTTCCGGCTGGCGCTGGAACAGCCCAAGGCGTGCGGCCACGTCATCAACATCGGCAGCGGGCGCGCCTACGCGGTCAGCGAGGTCGCCCGGCTGCTTGCCGAGGCGATGGGCGTGCCCGGCCGCCAGCCGGAAATCCTCGGCAAGGCACGCTCCGGTGATATCCGCAACTGCTTTGCCGATATCTCGAAGGCGCGCGAACTGCTCGGCTTCCAGCCGCAGTACCGGCTGGAGCATTCGCTCGGCGATTTCGTCGCATGGGTGCGTAACACGGTCGCCATCGATCGCAGCGCCGAGATGAAGCGGGAACTCGAAGTGCGAGGGCTGGTGTCATGAGACCGGATTCACGCAATTTTCGCGAAGCGCCCATCGCCATTATCGGCGGCAGCGGCTTTATCGGCTCGAACCTCGCCGACAGCCTGTTGTCGGACGGCGAGCCGGTGCTGGTCATCGACAATCTGAGCCGTCCCGGCGTCGAGCAGAACCTCGAATGGCTGACGCAAAAGCACGGCAACCGCCTCGCCGTCGAAATCGCCGATATCCGTGACGCAAAGGCGCTCACGCCGCTGGTCGCAGGTTCGAAGGCAGTTTTCCACCTTGCCGCGCAGACCGCCGTCACCACGAGCCTGGTTCGGCCGGACGAGGATTTCGACATCAACCTGCGCGGCACGTTCAACGTCCTGGAAGCCGCTCGCTGCAGCGGCAAGCGCATCCCCGTCGTTTTCGCCAGCACCAACAAGGTCTATGGCCGCCTCGCCGACCTCGCCATGCGCGAAGAGGACGGCAACTACGCGCCTTGCGATGCGGGCATCCGTGTGCACGGCGTCGACGAGACGCGCGGCCTCGATTTCTGCACGCCCTATGGCTGCTCCAAGGGCGCGGCGGACCAGTATGTCCTCGACTACGCCAAGTCATACGATCTGCCGACCGCGGTGCTGCGCATGAGCTGCATTTATGGACCGCGCCAATTCGGGACGGAGGATCAGGGCTGGGTCGCCCATTTCCTGCTTAGCGCGTTCTCCGACCGGCCGATCACCATCTATGGCGATGGCAAGCAGGTGCGCGACATCCTGCATGTTGCCGACGCGGTCGCGGCTTATCGCGCTGTGCTGGACCGGATCGAGGCGGTCAAGGGCCAGGCATTCAATCTCGGCGGCGGACCGGAAAACGCTGTCAGCCTGCGCATGCTGCTGAAGGAGATCCGCGACATAACGAAACGGGACGTTCCGATTCGTTATGACCGCGAACGCACCGGTGACCAACCGTTCTTCGTCGCCGACACGCGCGCGATCGAGGCGGCGCTGGGGTGGAAAGCGCATGTCTCGTGGCAAAACGGCATCCGCGACCTCGCCGACTGGCTGCAGCGTCATCGCCTCGACCCGCATCCCGAACCGGCGAGGTACGTGGCATGAAGGTCGCCCTGGTCAATCCGTCCTGGACCTACCAGGACAGCATCTATTTCGGCTGCCGCCAGCCGCATCTGCCGCTCGAACTCGGCTATTCGAAAGCGCTGCTCGAAGCTGCCGGCCACGAGGTGCTGATGCTGGACGGGCAGATCCAGAAGCTCGACAACGCCGCGCTCGCCGATCGCGCCGCCGCATTCGAGCCTGACATAACCGTCGTCAGCACCGCGCCGACCTACCTGTTCTGGCGCTGCGCACCGCCCGAGTTGCGCGTGCCGGCCGATTTCCTCAATCATCTTGCCGGGCGCGGCGGTCGCACCGTCGCCGTCGGGCCGCATGGCTCGGCGACGCCGACGCCGACTTTGCGCAAGCTTGGCGTCAACATTGTCGTGCGCGGCGAATGCGAGGAAGTGGTCGCGGAACTTGCCCGGCGCGACGACTGGACCGCGGTGCCGTCCACCGCCCATTTCGAGGATGGAGAACTGGTCTCGAACGGCGGCGTGCATGCGAGCTCGTTCATCGATCACCCGCCGCTCGAATGGCCATCGGACTGGATTGCCGCGCATTCGCACCACCATCACCGCTTCGACGACAACCAGGTCGGTTTTGGCGCGGAGGTCGAGGCGTCGCGCGGCTGCCCGTATAATTGCAGTTTCTGCGCCAAGATCGATTTCCGCGATGCCTATCGCCGCCGGAACCACGAAGCAGTGATCGCCGAGATCGACCGGCTGATCGCACAGGGTGTCGGCTACATCTACTTCATCGACGAGATCTTCCTGCCGCAAAAGGCATTGCTGGAGGCGCTGGTCGATCGCGATGTGAAGTTCGGCGTGCAGACCCGTATCGACCTCTGGAAGCCGGAATTGCTGAAGCTGCTCGGTGCCGCCGGCTGCGTCTCGATCGAGGCGGGCCTCGAAAGCCTGACTGTGGAAGGCCGCGCCATGCTGGCAAAACGCTGCCGGCTGGGCACCGAGGAGCTGGCCGCGCTGCTGGTCGACGCAAGGCGCCACGTGCCGTTCGTGCAGGCCAATCTGATCGGCGTGGTCGAGGACGATCCCGCGCTCGTCGATTATTGGCGAAAGCACCTGATCGACAACGGCGTTTGGGCCAACGAACCGGTGCCGCTCTATCCTTATCCGAGTTCGCCGAGCTACCGCGAACTTTGGGGCGAGCCCGACGACCTCGCCTGGGAGCGCGCGCATGAACATTACCTCGCATCCTTCCGAACGTTCAGCGACATCCAGGAGAAGCGGCCGCGTCCGCTGGCCGAATTGGAGGCCACATGTTGCGGACACTGAGCCCGCCGCGTCGCATACTGATGACCGTCGATGCCGTCGGTGGCGTCTGGCGCTATACGCTCGATCTGGCCGGGCAACTGGTCGCCGGCGGCGACAGCGTCGTGCTTGCCGGGCTTGGTCCGGAACCGTCCAGGCAGCAGGCCGAGGAGGCCCAGTCTTTCGCGGCGCTGACATGGCTCAACACGCCGCCGGACTGGATGACCCGCAGCGAGCACGTTCTCGACACATTGCAGCAGGAGCTGCGCCCACTCATACGTGACTACGCTGTCGACGTCGTCCATCTCAATGCGCCGACGCAGGCGGCGGCGCTCGACGTGCCCTGCCCCATCGTTGCGGTATCGCATTCCTGCGTCGTGACATGGTTCCACGCCGTCAAGGGACAGGCGGCGGACGGCGAGTGGGCCTGGCAAAAGGACCGTAACCGGCGCGGTTTCGACAAAGCAGGCATGGTCGTTGCACCGAGCCGCAGCCATGCCGACATGCTCGAAACCTGCTACGGGCCGATCGCGCGGCTGAGCGTCGTCGGCAACGGCGCACGGCCGGGCGCGAAGGGCGAAAGGCGGGAATCGGTGGTTTTCGCCGCCGCGCGCTGGTGGGATGAAGGAAAGAACGCGGCGGTGCTTGACCAGGCCGCCTCCCTAACGCAATGGCCGGTCTTCGTCGCCGGTTCGCTGCAAGGGCCGGACGGCCAGCATGTTGGCTTCAGCCACGCCGTTCCCGTCGGGCCGGTACCACACGAGGAAGTGCGCTCGCTGATGGCGCGGGCCGGCATTTTCGTATCGCCGTCGCTCTACGAACCGTTCGGCCTGGCCACGCTGGAAGCCGCAATGTCGGCGACGCCTTTGGTGCTTGCCGATATCTCGACCTACCGCGAATTGTGGGACGGGGCGGCCATGTTCTACGACGCGCGCGATCCGGGCGATCTCGCCAGATGCATCAATGGTCTTTGCAGCGACACGCAGCGCCGGCGAGAACTCGGTGAGGCAGCCGCCCGCCGAAGCCGCAGATTTTCATTGGCAAGACAGGCGACCGCCATGCGCGGCGTCTACGACAAGGCGGCCCTGGCCACCATGGCGGATAGTTGATTATGCGGTTTTTATTCTACACCCATTCGATCGTTTCCGACTGGAACCACGGCAACGCACATTTCCTGCGCGGCATCATGCGCGAGCTGGTCGCGCGTGGGCACCAGGCGATTGCGCTGGAGCCCGCCGACGGCTGGAGCCGGTCGAACCTGCTGGCCGAGAAAGGGTCCTTCGCGATCGAGCGATTCCGGAAAGATTTTCCGGAGTTGATGACGGTCACCTATGACGCCGCCTTCGACCACGAAGCCTGGATCTCCGATGCCGATGTGGTGATCGTGCACGAGTGGACCGCGCCGGACCTTGTCGCGCGGCTGGGCAGGGCGAAAGCAATTGGCGGCCGTTTCACGCTGCTGTTTCACGACACGCACCATCGCGCCATCTCGGCCACGCAAGCGATTTCCGCCTTGCAGCTTGAACATTACGATGGCGTGCTCGCCTTCGGCGAAGCGCTGCGGGAAAGCTATCTTCGCGCCGGATGGGGCAAGCGGGTCTTCACCTGGCACGAGGCAGCCGATGACCACCTGTTCCAGCCGCATCCTGAAATCGAGCGTAGCGCCGACCTGATCTGGATCGGCAATTGGGGCGACGACGAGCGCAGCACCGAAATCAGGGAGTTCCTGGTCGACCCGGTGCATGAACTTGGCCTGAGCGGCACTGTCCACGGCGTCCGCTATCCACGCGAGGCGCTCGCCGACCTCGCCACCGCCGGCCTGCGCTACGAAGGCTGGATCGCCAATGCCGACGTGCCGAAGGCATTCGCGGCGAACCGCATCACGGTTCACATCCCGCGGCGTCCATATCGCGAAAGCCTGCCCGGCATCCCGACCATCCGCATGTTCGAGGCGCTCGCCTGCGGCATCCCACTCGTTTCGGCGCCGTGGTCCGATGTCGAACGTCTGTTCAGGCCGGGCACCGATTTCCTGTTTGCAAACACCGGCTTCGAGATGCGGCATCATCTTCGCGCCGTGCTGCGTGACGCGGATCTCGCCGCTTCTCTGGCGACATCGGGCCTCGAGACTATTCGCTCACGGCACACGTGCCGGCATCGGGCGGATGAATTGTTCGGCGTGCTCGCCGAATGCGGGCACCGCCAAGCCGCCGATACGATCCTTGCAAAGGAGGCCGCCGAATGAAGATCGCATTTTACGGGTCGAGCCTGCTGTCGTCCTATTGGAATGGCGCGGCGACTTATTACCGCGGACTGCTCAAGGCTCTGGCCAGGCTCGGCTACGACATCATCTTCTATGAGCCGGACGTCTACGATCGCCAGAAGAACCGCGACATCGAGGCGCCGGACTGGTGTGCCGTCGTCGTCTACGAGGCCACCCCGAATGCGCTCATGCAGGTGGCGGCGCGGGCGGCCGACGCGGACATCGTCGTCAAGGCGAGTGGCGTCGGTTTCGCCGACGACGCGCTGCTGCGGGCGGTGCTCGATCACGCCCGTGCCGATGCGCTGACCGTGTTCTGGGATGTCGATGCGCCGGCGACACTTGGCCAGTTACGCGACGAGCCCGACCACCCGCTGCATCGCGCGCTGCAGGAAATCGACCTGGTGCTGACCTATGGCGGCGGCGATCCCGTGGTCTGGGCCTATCGGGCCATGGGGGCCGCCGAATGTGTGCCGATCTACAATGCGCTCGATCCGGAAACGCATCATCCTGTCGGCAAGGATATGCGCTTTGCCTGCGATCTCGCCTTTCTCGGTAACCGGCTGCCGGACCGCGAGGCGCGCGTCGAGGCCTTCTTCCTCGACCCGGCCAGCCGCCTGGCCGATCAGCGCTTCCTGCTCGGCGGATCGGGCTGGGGCGACAAGCAGATGCCCGCCAATGTCCGGTGGCTCGGCCATGTCGGCACGCGTGACCACAATGCACTGAACGTCACGGCCAAGGCGGTGCTGAACATCAGCCGCGACAGCATGGCGGCCAACGGTTTTTCGCCTGCGACGCGGGTTTTCGAGGCCGCGGGCGCCGGCGCATGCCTCATCACCGACGCCTGGCTCGGTGTGGACCTGTTCCTGAAACCTGGCGAGGAAATCCTGGTCGCGCGCGACGGCAGGGATGTCGCCGAGATGATGCAAAGCCTTACCGCCGAACGAGCCAAGGCGATCGGGGCATCTGCGCTTCGGCGGGTGCTTGGCGAACATACCTATACGACACGGGCCGTTTTGGCCGATGCCATTTTCAGGCGCCATTTCGAGCGCCCGACCGTGGAGGCCGCCGAATGACGAAGCCACTCGACATCGTCTTTCTTGGCCTGTCGCTCTCCTCATCGTGGGGAAACGGCCACGCCACGACTTTTCGGGGGCTGCTTAGAGGTCTCCACGAGCTCGGCCACCGCGTCACCTTTCTCGAACGCGACGTGCCGTGGTACGCAAGTCACCGGGATCTGCGCGATCCCGATTTCTGCGCCTTGCGCTACTATGAAACGACCGATGATCTTCGCCGCAATTTTGCGCGCTGCCTGCGCGAGGCCGATATCGTGGTCGTCGGCTCCTTCGTTCCGGAAGGCCCTGAAATCATCGACATCGTGGCGTCCCTGTGCACGGGTCAGTTCTGCTTCTATGATATCGACACGCCGGTTACGCTGGCGAAACTTTCAACCGATGATTGCGAGTACATTGCCAGGCGGCAGGTCCCGTATTTCGACGTCTATTTCTCGTTCACCGGCGGACCGACGCTTGCCCGTCTGACGGCGGAATTCGGCGCGAGGCGGGCCGAGCCGCTCTACTGTTCCGTCGACCCGGAACGGCATCACGGAACCGGTGATCCAATCCGCTGGGATCTCGGCTATCTCGGCACCTACAGCCCCGACCGCCAGGCGACGCTGGAGGCGCTGCTGTTCGAACCGGCGCGTCGCATGCCGGAGCGCCGCTTCGTCGTGGCCGGCTCGCAATATCCGCGCGAAATTGCCTGGCCGGACAATGTCGATCGCATCGAACACCTGCCACCGGCAGATCACGCAGTCTTCTATAGCCGCCAACGCTACACGTTGAACGTCACGCGCAGTTCCATGATCGCGGCCGGATGGTCGCCCAGCGTGCGCCTCTTCGAGGCAGCCGCCTGCGGCACCGCGATCATCAGCGACTGCTGGACCGGATTGGACAGCCTGTTTCCGGAGCGGACAATCCACACGGCGCGCAGGACCGAGGACGTGATCGGCATCCTGTCTGGGGAATCCGACGGTGCCCGGCTTGCCATGGCCAGGCACGCGCGCGCGCTCGTCCTGGCAGCCCACACAAGCACCGCGAGAGCCCGCGAATTCGTTTCGCTGCTGGCGCGGGCCAAATCGCCACGTTCTGCTCTCGATCTGGATGTCGAGAGTGCAGCATGACCCGCAGACGGGAGAAAATAGAGATGCAGCTATCAAGGAAGGCGGAACGGACCAGGACCGTGCTTGTCGCCGGCGGCGCAGGCTTCCTCGGTTCGCATCTTTGCGAGACATTGCTCCAGGCCGGCTGGCGCGTGATCTGCGTCGACAATTTCCTTACCGGCCGCATGGAGAACATTGCATCGATCGCCGATCGTCCGGATTTTCGGCTGATCAAGCAAGACATTTGCCGGCCCTTGGAGCTTGGCGAACCTGTGGACCGCATTTTCAACATGGCGTGCGCGGCCTCGCCACCACGCTATCAGGCCGACCCGGTCCACACGACGCGGACTTGCGTCATCGGGACGCTCAATCTGCTGGAGCTCGCCGCCCGCAACGGCGCCCGTTTCCTGCAGGCGTCCACCAGCGAAGTGTATGGCGATCCAGAACAGCATCCGCAAAAGGAGGACTATGTCGGCCACGTGAACTGCATCGGCCCCCGCGCCTGCTATGACGAAGGCAAGCGCACCGCCGAAACATTGTGCTTCGATTATTTGAGAATGGGAAAAGCCGATATCCGTGTCGCGCGCATCTTCAACACCTATGGTCCCAGGATGGACCCTGCGGACGGACGGATTGTTTCCAATTTGATCGTGCAGGCACTCGAGAGACGGCCGCTGACGATATTCGGCGACGGGCTGCAGACCAGGTCGTTCTGCTACGTTTCCGATCTGGTCGACGGCTTGATCCGGTTGATGGAGGTCAATCCCAGCCCGCGCCAGCCCGTCAATCTGGGCAATCCGGGGGAGTTCACCATCCTGCAATTGGCGGGCCTGGTGAGGCGCATGACCAGAACCGGATCGGCCTTGAAATTCCTGCCGCTGCCGCAAGACGATCCTCGTCGTCGGCAACCCGACATTTCCCGTGCAAAGAAGCTTCTCGGCTGGTCGCCAAAAGTGCCGCTCAGGCAAGGTTTGATGCATACAGTCAGCTATTTTACCGAGCTTGAGACGACGCAGACGGTCGACAGAACACGGCGAATTGCCACCAGCGTGCATTCTGCATCAGGCCGGCTGCAAAATCTGCCGGCCTGACGGCAGTATTTGCCACGTTCCCCTCGGAGATCACGGTCGTTTCGCGCCGATCGTCGGTCACTTTTTCTCGTCGCGGGAACAACCCGTCCAGCTTCCGGTTCGGCCAGGGTACCGGCACGGAGACGATTTGTGCATCCGAAGCGATCCGCCAAAGACATCGAGCAAATGGCCGCAAGAGAGACGGCTGCCTTCCTGCGGCGCGCCTCCATCACCTATCTGGAATGTTGCGTGAGCCTGATGCTGACGCATCTTCAGCGGGAAGAGGTAGCCGCCATCCTCGAAAAGGAAGCGGATATGCTTCGCCGGCTGGACTGATCCTGCTCGAAGGGCCGCAGGTGCCCTTGGGTATCCAGGAACCGAAGCAACATCGCCGTATAACGTCTTGCCGCGGCCGCCAGCCGGATCTGTTCCCGATCATCGCCAGATCGTAAAGCCATGCTCCACAAGCCAAGCTGGAAGGCGAGATAGCAGGGCTCGTAGTAGTGGGCCAGATTGGCATCGACGGGACGGGAGGCTCTCGCTTCCACAGCCTTGCAAAGCGCCGCAGTCGCCGCGTCGGAGAGGCTGTATTCGACGCGGGCGCCGGCAATGTCCCAGGCGATGTCCTGACAGCCGACCAGATCGTGCGACCGGCAATGGTCGAGGGCGTCCGTCTTGATCAGCGTTCCGCCTCGCGAAAGGATGAACTCCCACCGATGAAGCCGCCCGTCGATCTCGACCCGCTGCATATTCTTGGGTGGAGCCTGTGTCGAAAACCAGTTCTGCAGCTCCGCCGCGCGGCTTTCGCCCAGCGCCTCACTTGTATTCCGCACCGCCATGTCGGCAAGCGCCTCCAGCGAGGCGCCCGGCTCAGAGGCGGGCAGATTGGCTGCGCGCCAGGCTAGATAGCGCGCGAGATGTGCGACCACTTTTTCTTTCGAAAGCCTTGCCCGGTCCAGCGTTGTACCGTCGATCCAGCGTTCGACGAGAAAGCCATGGCACAGCCCGGCGACTTCCGGGCCAAAGCCTGCATCGTGCAGCCTCCTGGCGGTCTCGGCCTTGTGCATTCCGATTTCGCCCAGGCCAACGAACTTGACCGACCATTTTTCCCGGCCTGCAGAAGCGAGGAACTTTCGCCGCTCGAAGCCGCGGTGAACGGGTGGCCAATGGTCCTCCGTCCTGTCTCGAAAGCGACGCCACTCTCCGCCGGATATTTCGGTCAGGCTGACCGCTGTGCTGCCGATCGTCAGGGCTACCCAGTCCCGCAGCGTCGGGACAGCGGATCCAGCTGGGAAAGTGCGTTCAAAGTTGGCGGTATGTTTCTTGCAGTGCATCCATGCCTCACGACTGTCCGCCGAAGCCTCGGGACCCGCGCCACCCGAATGGCTGGGGAACAGATGGATGCGCCCGGCCCCGATGCCTAGCCCCTGCAGCCATGCGACGACGGCGTGGAACGAACTGCCGGACAGGCCCGGGCCTTCGTCGACGATGGCAAAGCGGGCCGATGGCTTCGTCATCCAGCCACCGATCAGCTCCGGATCGGCGGCAAGCCGCCTGCGAAACGGGTGGCCGGTCGGACGGACGCTGACGGGTGCTGGCGTGCCGATGGCTGCAGCCACCATCGCTGCAAGCCCCAGGCCGATGCTGCGGATGCCGATTACGCATGTGTTCGCATCGAGACCGGAATGCCGCGCGGCGACGAAATAGCTTTCCGGATAGAGCGCATAGTGAGCATATCCCTCAGCCGTGCCGGTGAGGATTTCGCCATCGCATTCGAGTTCGGCCAACATTCGCGGCACGTCAGCATCGACTGGGCCATCGATCGTGAATCCGGCGTCCCACGATCTACCCACGTGCCGGGCCAAGCCGACCAGGAGATTTGCGCCCGCGATCCGGTATCGGGAATTCCTGTCCGTGCCGTTGGCCTCGAATTCAGCATCGGCAAGACCCTGGACCAGTTCCGAGGCCGTGATGAACAGGCCGACCAAGGCTGCGTGGCGTTCGATCCCACTTGGCATGTCGGCAATGTGCTCGGCCGCTTTGCACGCTGAGCCGCGAACATGTTGCGCGCTCTGCATTCGCTTGTGGTCGCCATAGACGATCATTGTCCCGTCCCGGTTGGCCTCACCCTTCGCTGCACAACTCGGCGGGCGCTACTTTGATCCACTATCGGTTGCACGATTTTTGCAGCCGGCAAGGAACAATCCGGGAGGAAGGCGGTTTGGCACGAAGAACTTACCTTCAACAGCATAGGCAGCGGTTTCGTGGGATCGAAGAAAGTTCGAATCGGTATAGTCGGCGTCGGCAACTGCGCTTCCTCCCTTGTTCAGGGCATCACCTATTACCGCGACGCAAGGAGCAATGAGCCCATACCCGGGCTGATGCACGCCGATCTTGGCGGCTACCATGTCAAGGACAT
Organism: Mesorhizobium sp. M0189; assembly: GCF_040322135.1. Lineage (NCBI taxonomy): Bacteria > Pseudomonadati > Pseudomonadota > Alphaproteobacteria > Hyphomicrobiales > Phyllobacteriaceae > Mesorhizobium > Mesorhizobium sp. M0189. Next base: position 321,636 of record NZ_JAMYSW010000002.1, on the reverse strand, counting down.
TGAAGTGGTCTGCGCATTCGACGTCGCCAAGGGCAAGGTCGGACGCGATGTGGCAGACGCGATCTACAGCGCGCCGAACAATACTTTCCGCTTTGCCAATGTGGCGCCTACCGGCGCTCGCGTCGAACGCGGACCGACGCTGGACGGCATCGGCAAATATCTGCGCGACGAGATCGAGGAGGCCGACGAGCCGGTCGCCAATGTCGGCAAGATCCTCGCCGACAGCGGCGCCGAAATCCTGGTGTCCTATCTGCCAGTCGGCTCGGAGGAGGCAACGCGCTTTTATGCCGAGTGCGCGCTCAATGCGGGCTGCGCCTTCGTCAACTGCATACCAGTCTTCATCGCCTCGCGGCCGGAGTGGCGCCGCCGCTTCGAGCAACACGGCCTGCCGCTGATCGGCGACGACATCAAGAGCCAGGTCGGTGCGACGATCGTACATCGTCTGCTTGCCAACCTGTTTCGTGAGCGCGGCGTGCGTATCGATCGCACCTACCAGCTCAATTTCGGCGGCAACACCGATTTCCTCAACATGCTGGAGCGCGAGCGGCTGGAATCGAAGAAGATCTCAAAGACGCAATCCGTCACCAGCCAGATCGATGTTCCCTTGGAGCCCGGCAACATTCACGTCGGGCCGAGCGACCACGTGCCGTGGCTGACCGACCGCAAGTGGGCCTATATCCGGGTCGAAGGCACGACCTTCGGCGGTGTGCCGCTGAATGCCGAGCTCAAGCTGGAAGTGTGGGATTCGCCCAACTCGGCCGGGGTCGTGATCGATGCGGTGCGTTGCGCCAAGCTGGCGCTCGACCGCGGCATCGCAGGCGCGCTGACCGGTCCCTGCAGCTATTTCATGAAATCGCCGCCCGAGCAGTTCACCGACGCGGAAGCCCGCCAGCGCACGCTCTCTTTCATCGCCGGTAAGGACGAGCCGATGCTCGATGCCGCGGAATGACGACGACGTTCTTTCTGGTCCGCCACGCCGCGCATGACAATGTCGGCTGTTATCTTGCCGGACGGATGGCGGGCGTTTGCCTCGGCGAAGCCGGCAGGGCACAGGCCTCGCATCTGGCTGACCGTATGGCACGCGAGGCGATAGCGGCAATCTTTTGTAGCCCGCGCGAACGCACGCAGGAGACGGCCAATCCGATTGCACTCGCCTGCAATGCCGGTGAAATCGTGATCCGCGAGGAACTCGATGAGATCGACTTCGGCACCTGGTCGGGAAAGACCTTCGAGGAACTGAACCAGGATGCCGACTGGCGGGTGTGGAACGACCAGCGCCAGCAGGCGAGAACACCGAGCGGCGAGACCATGCTGGACGTGCAGCAACGCGTCGTCTCGCTGATCGAGCAGGTCCGCGGAACATACCAGAACCAGTGCGTTGCACTGGTCAGCCATGCCGACGTCATCAAGGCCGCCGTGTGCAAAGTGCTCGGCCTGTCGCTGGGGAACTGCTTTCGTTTCGATATCGACCCAGCGTCGATCACCACGGTTGTTTGGGGAGACTGGGGGTCGAAGCTGATCAGACTCAACGAAGCTGCCTGACGAGGAATTGCCGGATGCGCATGGTCATTTTCGGTCTTACCGTGACATCGTCGTGGGGCAACGGGCACGCCACGCTGTGGCGCGGATTGATCCGGGCGATGGCCGGGCTGGGCTGGTCCATCACCTTCTTCGAACGCAACACTCCCTATTATGCCGGGACGCGCGACCTCGACCAGCTGGATGGCGGCAGCATTGTCCTTTATCCGGACTGGCAGGACATCCAGAGCGCTGCCGAGCAGGCGGTGAATGAGGCCGATGTCGTCATCGTCACCTCCTATTGCCCCGATGCGGTGAGCGCGTCGCGCTTTGCCCACCAGGCCTGTCGCGGGCTGAAGGTCTTCTATGACCTAGACACGCCGGTGACGCTGGCGCGAATCGAACAAGGTGAGCCTCCGGCCTATTTCGGGCCGGAAGGGCTTCGGGATTTCGACCTCGTGCTGAGCTACACGGGAGGAACCGCGATCGATGCGCTGAAGACGATGCTGGGCGCGCGCCGCGTCATGCCACTCTACGGCCATGTCGATCCAGAGCGACACCGGCCGGCCCCGCCCAAGCCGGAGTTTGCCGGCGACCTTTCCTATCTCGGGACGTATGCGGCAGACCGCCAGACCGGGGTCGAAAGGCTGCTGGTCAGTCCGGCTGCGCGCCTGCCGGATCGCCGTTTCATCATTGGCGGCGCACAATATCCGCAAGAATTCCCGTGGAGCGACAATATTTTCTTCGTCCGTCACCTGCCGCCCGCCGAACACCCCGCCTTCTTTTCATCATCACGGCTGACCCTGAACGTGACCCGCGAGGCGATGGCCGAAAGGGGCTGGTGTCCTTCCGGCCGGCTATTCGAAGCCGCCGCTTGCGGTGCTGCGATGGTGAGCGACACGTGGCCGGGACTGGAGGCCTTCTTCCGGCCCGGCGAAGAGATCGTCGTGGCCAACAGCACCGACGACGTGGTCGCCGCGCTCGACCTGCCCGACGCCGAGCTTGACGCGATCCGCCGCCGAGCGCGCGAGCGGGTGCTGGACGAACACACCTCGGCGCGGCGGGCGAAGGAATTCGACCGCATCCTGTCCGATGCACTGCACGGCTCCACGCATGGCGAGCCGTTGAAGGAGGCAGTTTGATGTTGGGCATCGTGCCCGCAGCCGGACGGGGAAGCCGCATCCAGCCGCTCGGCTTTTCGAAGGAGCTTCTGCCGGTCGGCAGCCGCATCGACGGCAATACCGAGCGGCCTTGCGCGGTCAGCGAATACCTGGTGCGCCGCATGGTGCGCGCGGGGGCTGACAAGATCTGCTTCGTCATCGGCTCGGGTAAGTCGGATATCCTCGAATATTATTCTGCCGGCTATGCCGATGCGGCCGCTCTGTTCGTGGTGCAGCCCTCTCCAGTCGGCCTTTGCGACGCCATCTTCCGCGCCGCACCACTCGTCGCAGCCGACGAGACCGTTCTGGTCGGGTTGCCCGATACGATCTGGTTTCCCGAAGACGGCTTCTTAGCGCTTCCGGACGACGGCCTGTCCTTCCTGCTGTTTCCGGTGGACCAGCCGGAATTCTTCGATGCCGTCGTTGTCGACCAGAACAGCCGGGTGAAGCAAATCCAGGTCAAGCAGCAGAATGCCGCGTCGAACTGGATCTGGGGTGCGTTCAAGATGCCCGGCCACACCCTTCACCGGCTTGCCGCGCTGTGGCGGGAGCGGGACCGGTGCGACGAATATATTGGCACGCTGGTCAATGCCTATCTGGCCGCCGGGGGTGAAGCGCATGGCATCAAGGCTGGCACCGCCTATGTCGACGTCGGCACCTTCAACGGCTATCGCACGGCACTTCGGCTGCTCGAAAGCGCCGCCGGTACCAAGGACGACCAAGCCGCCATGACGCTGCCCGGCCACCAGCACGTCCCTATCCTCGCAGGCGAAGGAGGCTAGCCATGCTGCATTCCGATGCCGAAATCCGCCGCCGCATCGATGCGCTCGGCCCATGGTTCCACAATATGGAGCTGGCCGGCGTGGAAACGGCTCCCGATCATTTCCTCGGCAATTACCCGCTGATCAAATGGCGCAAATTCGCCGACGCCATTCCCGCCGATCTTTCCGGCAAGGCGGTGCTCGACATAGGCTGCAATGCAGGTTTCTACTCTATCGAGATGAAACGCCGCGGCGCCGGTCGCGTGCTCGGCATCGACTTCGACGAGGCATACCTTGCGCAGGCGCGCTTTGCCGCTGAGGTTGCGGACTGCGACATCGAATTCCAGCAGCTCTCGGTCTACGACGTTGGCGCGCTGCGTGAGCGGTTCGACATCGTGCTGTTCATGGGAGTGCTCTACCATTTGCGCCATCCCTTGCTCGCTCTCGATCTGATCCGGGAGCACGTTGCCGACGACCTGATGATTTTCCAGTCGATGCAGCGCGGCAGCACCGACGTGCCGGCACTCGAGCAGAATTATCATTTCTGGACGCACGACCTGTTCGACCGGCCGGAGTTCCCAAAGCTGCATTTCATCGAGCATCGTTATGCCGACGACCCGACCAACTGGTGGATTCCCAATCGCGCCTGCACCGAAGCCATGCTGCGCAGCGCCGGCTTCGAGATCGTGCTGCAACCCGAGCAGGAGGTCTATTTCTGCCGCACCGCCGACGTACCGGCCGGCGGCGGCGCCATCTACCCGTCGAAAGGACAGATAAATGATTGAAGCCGCGATGATCTGGAACGAGCCAAACAACAAATCCCACTGGGATCCAGAGCTCGATCCCGACTGGAGCCGCTTCGCCAACATGGCAATCCTGGCCGCCGACGCGATAGCGTCGGAGAATCCGGCCTTGACCAAGGTCCTTGGCGGCATCTCGCCGATCGACGCCGCCTTCATAACACGGATGCAGGAATTCGGCGTGCTCGATCATGTCGACGCGGTCGCCGTGCACGGCTTTCCGCTCGACTGGAACCTCTGGCAGATCCACGAATGGCCGCAGAAGATTGGCGAAATTTCGGCTGTCACCGATCTTCCGGTATGGGTCAGCGAGGTCGGCGTGTCGACCTTCGGTGCCGAGGAGGTACAGGCCTGGGGCCTGCGCCGGACAGCGGAACTGCTGATCGGCAACGCACCGCGCATCCAATGGTATAGCCTCTACGACCTGCCGCGCGAATGGGAAGCGACGACGCGCCATCGCGAGGCGGAAGGCTCTTCCTACTACCGCCATTTCTACATGGGCCTGCTGCGCCAGGACGGCACGCCAAAGCCCGCGCTCGAGGAATTCCTGCACCACGCGCCGGCAATGGGACTGGTGCAGTGGTTCCATTTCGAAGATCACCGGCTGGATGACGCCGTCGCCTGGATGAAACGGCTCGGCGTCACCAATCTGCGCACCGGGCTTTCCTGGGCCGACAGTTTCAGGCCGAACGCACTTGACTGGTTCGACCGGCAAATGGAGGCGTTGGCCGACTTCGACGTGACGGTCACCTTCTGCTTCACGCCGGAACACCGCGGAATGATGCCGCACCACGCCAGCCCGCCGCTGGTGCCGGCGGAATTCGCCGAATTCTGCGCGGCAATGACGCGCCGCTATGCCGGCAGCATCGCTGCCCCTTCCGCCGGCAGGCAGCGCGCCTCCGCAGCGTGAGGAGCTTCGGCTCGCCAGCCATGACGCTCACCGTCCTCAACGTCGCCTATCCCCTCGCCCCGGTCGGGCCGGATGCGGTCGGCGGCGCCGAGCAGGTGCTGTCGATGCTCGATCAGGCGCTCGTACAGGCCGGACACCGTTCGATCGTGATCGGCTGCCAGGGCTCGCGCGCTGCGGGTGTCCTCATCGAGACGCCGGCCGAACCGGGCGTGCTCGATGAAGCGGCGAAGCGCCGGGCCCAGCGTGCTCATCGCGCAGCAATAGCTACCGCACGCGCACGCTGGCCAATCGACGCGGTTCATTTGCATGGCATCGATTTCGATGCCTATCTGCCGGGCGATGGGCCGACATTGGTGACCTTGCACCTGCCGCTCGACTGGTATCCGGCCGATGCTCTCAGTCCGGCGCGAGAGGATCTGTGGCTGCATGCGGTATCGGCGGCTCAGCAACGAACCGCGCCACCGGGCGCCAGGCTGATCGGGCCGATCCCCAACGGAGTGGACATCGACGCGCTGAGCGAGCCACAGGTCAAGCGTGAGTTTGCGCTCGTGCTCAGCCGAATCTGCCCGGAAAAGGGCATTCATCTGGCGCTTGACGCAGCCAAGAAGGCCAACGTACCGCTGGTCATCGGCGGCAAAGTCTATCCCTACGAAACCCACACAGCGTATTTTCGCGACGAGGTCGAGCCGCGGCTGGACAGTCGGCGCCGCTTCCTCGGTCCGCTCGGCTTTGTCGCCAAGCGGCGCCTGCTCAACACAGCCCGCTGCCTGGTCGTCCCGAGCCTTGCCGCGGAAACCAGTTCTCTCGTCGCCATGGAGGCACTCGCCTGCGGCACCCCCGTGGTGGCCTTCCCGAATGGCGCACTGCCGGATGTGGTCGAGCATGGCAAGACGGGGTATCTCGTCAGAGATGTCGACGAAATGGCGGAAGCCATCGTTGCCGCACCCGGCCTGGACCCTGAGACCTGCCGGGCCGAGGCGCGGCGCCGCTTTTCACTCGACCGCATGGTCTCCTCCTACATGGACGCCTATCGGGCGCTGGCACGGCTCGGCACAGACAGCGGACAGCTCGCGGCGGCGAAGTGAGCGGGACATGCTCCGCAGCGAGATCATCGACGATGCGGCGGGCCTCGAAGCCCTCGCGCCACACTGGTGGGAACTCTGGTCGCGCAGTCCCTCGGCGACGCCGTTCCAGTCTCCCGCATGGCTGGTGCCGTGGTGGCGGACATTCGCTCCTGGTGAGCTTGCGACGGTCGCCGTCTGGAGTGGCGATGACCTGGTCGGCTTGGCGCCACTCTATCTGGAACACCGGGAAGCCGGCGCGCGATTGCTTCCGCTCGGGATTTCGTTGAGCGACTATCTGGACCTCCTTTGTCTTCCCGAGATCGCCGAACCGGTCGGCGCCGTCATCGCCGGCTCGGTTCTTTCCATCGGCTGGTCACAGTGGATCTTGCCGGATCTGCCGGCCGGCGGTGCCGGCCTCGCCATCTGCCATGCCGCGCTCGAAACAAGCCAGGCTGTCAGCCACGCTGCTTGCCCGGTGCTTTCCCTCACGGGCGATGAGACGCTTCTCAGCTGTGTTCCGGCGCGGCGACGGCGCCAATTGCGCCGCGCCCATAGAGCTGCTTCGAGACGTGGCCGGGTCGCCATCGAACCCGTTTTGTCCGATCCGCAGACATTCCTCGATCATTTGATCCGCCTCCACCGCGCGCGCTGGGCCGGAAACGGCGACGGCGTCCTGTCCGATACCCGCGTGGAAGAATTCCACCGTCAGGCGCTGCCGCTGTTGGCTGCTCAGGCACTTGCCCGATGCTGGCTTGTCGCCATCGGTGGCGCGATCGTGGGCGCCTATTACGGGTTTCATCATCGGGGCCGCGCTTACGCTTACCTCGGTGGCTTCGATCTGGCCTATGCGGAGGAAAGTCCCGGCGCGCTGCTCATCGGCCAGGCGATAAGGCAGGCGATCTGCGAAGGCGCGGAAGAGTTCGATTTTCTGCGCGGACAAGAGGCCTACAAATACAGCTGGGGCGCCGTCGACCGGTGGACGATGCGCAAGATCTGGACGCGGAGCAAAGGGCGATGAGCGCGACCCAACCGGGATCTCGGTGGTCGACATCAGCAAGGCGGGTGCTGGAGGAATGCATGGCAGATGGTGCCGGCGTCGAAGCCGTCATCGCCAGGCTGGCTCTCCGTTTCGAGACAGGAATCGAAGCCGCAGAACTGGCGAAGATTGCGCAAGACATGCACTCGGCCGAACCGCGAAAGACGGCAAAACTACAGCGGATTGCCGACCTGCTTCAGCGCAGGCCCGAGATCTTCGCCACGCTGCGCAAAACGGGTGCTGCCGTTCGGCACGAACGCGGTGAGGGAGAGACCGGCGATGCGGTCGTCAAGCGGCTGGCAGCCGGGTTTGACGCGGCGGCGGCGATCTCCCCGGCGGCGAGCGTCCAGCTGTCGTCGCTGGGCAACGAGGAAAAGCTCTCGGCCGCTACGGCTGAGATCGTTGCATGGCTGGAGAGGCGAGGTTTTAGCGGCGCAAATAACGACATCCTGGATATTGGCTGTGGTATCGGTCGCTTCGAACAGGCGCTCTCCGCTCTATCGCACCGGATCGTCGGCATCGACATATCCGCGGCGATGATCTCGATCGCTCGCCGGCGATGCGCCGGGCTCGGCAATGTGGAATTTCGCCCTACCCAAGGTTTCGATCTTGCCGATTTCGGCAATGCGAGCTTCGACCGCGTGCTGGCCGTCGACAGCTTTCCCTATCTGGTGCTGGCCGGCCTCGCCGAACGGCATTTCGTGGAAATCGGGCGCGTGCTGAAGAGGCCGGGCATGGCCGTGCTTTTGAATTATTCATATCGCGGATCGCCGGCGCTGGATCGCGCCGACGTTCATAACTTCGCCAATGCAAATGGCATGCAAATCCTCGTCGACGGCGAAAAGCCGTTCCGGCACTGGGACGGCGATGCCTTCCTGCTTACGATTTCCAGCGGAACATTGTGGCCCAACGCTGGTTCGGATGCCGAACAGGAAAAGCCGCTATTCGACAGTATGAAGGAGGATAAGATGGCGTCCGGCAGCAAGAAGCACATCGGTCGCGGCAGTCATGGCAAAGGCGCTGGCGCTGGCGCAATGACCGATCTTCCCAAGGACAAGATCGGAGAGAACGCTGTTCTGTCCAACAGAGACAAGAAGCAGCACAGCAAGGAGCGTGGGCTCGACGGCAATCGGGTCAAGTCCGAGCAGTACCAGGATCATTCAGCGGATCGACGGCCTGAAGACTGATCGTTGCGGCAGCATGTGGCTTGCAGCCGGTGAGCAATTGAAAACGCAGCGAGAGCCAACCGCTGACGAAGCTGTGCAAGGACCGAAGCCGGTCGCATGGATAGCTTGCAAATTCTTGCAAACTCGCACTGTTGCCACCAGAGTGAGGTGAAGGGACTAACATTTGCCAAGAGAACGCGATGTCTCGCTCAAGGGAAGATTCCGTCAGCACGCGTGCCGATCTGAGGATAGACCGGGAAATCGCTTCCTTGCTTGCGGCCATCGAACAGGAAAGGGTTCCTGACCGGCTGACCAAACTTGCGATTGAATTGCAGAACGCGCTTGTGGAAAGACGATTGCGCGAAACCAGCAATTAGCGTGACATGTATTAGCGGCGCCTCTCGGCTTCGAAGTCCAATTGTCCTTCGGATAGATAGCTGCGCCTTTCCATCAGCGTTTGCGAGGAACTTTCGCCAAGGTATTCCAGCACGCCGGCGCGTGCGCGGTTGAGCCGGCTTTTCACGGTTCCCACCGCGCAACCGCATATTTCGGCAGTCTCCTCATAGCTGACGCCCAGCACGCCTATCAGCATCAGAACCTCGCGCTGGTGCTCGGGAAGGCTCTGGATGGCCTGGTGGACTTCCTTGCCCTGTACGGACCATTCCTGCGTCGCTTCCGAGATCGGCCGCAGCGAAGCGCAGTCGAGCAGGCCAGGCGCTTCCCTCACTGCGGCTCTGACACGCGTGTAGTAGGTGTTGCGCATGATGGTGAAGAGCCATGACTTCATGCGCGTTCCAGCCTCGAACTTGTCGATGTTGGCCAGTCCCTTGGTCAGCGTCTCCTGGACCAGGTCGTCTGCATCATCGGGGGTGCGGCAGAAAGTACGCGCGAAAGCCCTTAAGGCGGGTATGAGGTGGACGATGGAAACTTCTTCGGTTTCGCGGGTCGCGAAGGCGTAGGCTGTGGGTGGCAATGGTCCAGCTCCCGTCCAGAATGAGTTCGTGAGCGCAGACCAGTTAAATGCATTGGGCGAAAGATCGTTCCGGCTGGCGAAAATCACCCGGCTCCAGAAACCGGAGAGGCTTGGCTGGGCACTCCAGCCGGCGGCGATATTTTTGACGGAACAACCACCGGTATCGCGGAGTTCGAATCGAGGTCGTCCGAAAATCCGGGGGACCGCCATTGGCGCGTCGAAACGCGATTCGCAGCGAGCCTTGGCCGCCACCTCAAGGACAGTCCGCCACCTCAAAACAGGAGGAATCCATGACAGGAAACAAGCACGCCAAAGGCAAAACGCCGGCCGATAGCGACCTTGCCAACGATCCCGGCATCGGCAGTTCCAAGGGCACGATCAAGGAGGGCGACCGGCTCGATCAGGGCGACAACACGTTCGAAGGCGATGTCGAGAACGACACCACGCCTCAAGGCGGTATCAATCCCCGGCAAAAGATGCGGACCAACAAGTGACGCCAGCATCGGCCGGCGCACGATCGAACAAATCCGCTGCAACCCGTGCACCAATCCCGCGTTAACGGGCATCGGCCTCGTGTCCGCATCGAGCGTTGATGCGACAGGCACTTTCGCGGAGACACAGATGACAAAAAGCTCGTTTGGCCGCCCCGTTCCAATTCTTGTCGGCCTTGGTTTCCCTCGCCATGTCGAAAATATGTGGCAGGCCTATGACGTCTTAAACGAATGGCCGAGCCGCGGCCCGGCGCACATGGCGGCGTTCAACGCCTGTCGCGCCGGGCTGGCTGACGAGGTCGATGCCGAGACGGTGCGCGCGGCGTTCGAAGCATTCGCCCAAAAAGCGGGCATTCTGGCGCACGATGTCGCCGCCGAAATACCAGCAGGCACCAATCCCACTGAGGTTCGCGATGTCGGCTAAAATGCCCAGCAGGCCATGTGACTCGCTGAGGCTAATTTATATCAAGGGTGGTTAAATCGGGAGGACCGCCATGCTGGAGATAAAGTTCGATGCTCCGGTTTGCATCTACTTCGGCAAGCCGGGCCGATCGCGAATGGTCAGCTCCGTTTTCGAGGCTTCTTACTGCCTCAAAAGCGAGAAATGGCCTGCCCGCAATGCCCCGTTGTCGCTGATGGCGGCAGATGCATTGGATGGCGCCCAGATCGGCCAGATTACGGCAGCGGAAGCCCGCGAAGCATTTATCGACGCGGCTTTGGAAGCGAAGATTCTTGTCGAAGGCGAGCCGCATGACACGCATGCCCCGACAGCCTTCATGCCGGACGGCGGGTGAGCTGGCAGGCTGCTTCCCCGCAGTGCCGTTTATCGCGAATGGCTGGCTTCCTCGGCCTTTTTCTTCCGCTGCTGCCTGAGGACCTCGTCGGTTCCGACCAGCTTCTTCGATCCGCCGGGGATCGCGGTGGAAACAACAGCCGGCGGGTCGCTTGCCGGGAAAGAATCCTCCAGACCCGCCTGCAGCTGGTCTTCTAGCGTCTGCGGCTCCTCCGAGCGGCCAGGGGTCCTTCGGGTGTCTACATTCTCCAGCGGCTGTGTCATGTCCGGTGAAGACCTGACTTCTCGAATCCAGCCATAGAGCTGTTCGATGGCAAATTCCTTCATTGTGTCGAAATCGGCCTTTTCGTCACGCGATGCCTCGATTTGGTCGACCATGGTCTTTTCGAACCGTTCGAGGCTCTCGCTTCCACACGCCCGGCAGAGACGCACCAGTGCCTCGCGCAATATGAGCGGCGCAAAGTGCGCTGTCGCCTCGAGCCTGAGCTGCTGCAAACGCTCCGGGGTGGCGGCTTGGACCTTCGACATGCTCGACCTCTTCGCCTTGTGGAGCATGTCAACGAAAATTGTCGGCGGATGTTCCATGACGCACCGCCGGTGCATCGCTCGATCCTCAGCGGTGTGCGCCACCACCGAGTGCCATGCGGATACCGAGACCGACGACGAAGCAGCCTGCCACGCGCTGCTGCCAGAGCCTTACCTTCGGTCGCCTCATGATCCAGGCCCCGAGCGTGCCGGATGCGAGCGCATATGTGCCCAGCACCAGCACACCGGTCATCTTCTGGGTGCCTCCGAGCAGCAGCAATTGCAGTGTAACCGATCCGCGAGCCGGATCGACGAACTGTGGAAGGAAAGCCACCATGAAGGTTATCGGCCAGGGATTTACCAGATTGGCGATCATCCCTTCGCGCGCAGCCGCGAGCGGCCCGACGGCCGCAGGCTTCTCGACTTCGACCCCGTCCGACGGCAACAATACCAAACGTGATCCAAGCCAAACGAGATAGGCCGCGCCCATCCAGCGAAGCATGGCAAAGGCAAGGGGCGACGCCTGGAGCAGCGACGATATGCCGAGGGCAAGGAGCGGCAACTGGACCATGCCGGCGCCGAGGGTCATGCCCAGAACGGTTAACAGGGCAACCTCCCGGCCCTGCCCGATGCCACGCGCCATCACCAGCAGACTGTCAGGCCCCGGCGGCATCTGCATCAAGATGACCGTCCCGAGAAAGGCCGCCCAAGAGGCGTGATCCATGCCGCTACTTCGCCCAGGTTTGGTAAGATGCCTTCGCGCTATCCTTCAACCGACCGGCATCTCGCATCATCTTGAGCGCTTCATCCCTGGTCAGGCCGCATTTGCGGGCAAAGAAATTGATCTCATAGACCTGCTCGGCCGACAGGCCATGTTTGATATGCACTCTTCGCTTGTGTTTGCGTTCGTTCATACAGGCTTGATCCCGTGAGACTTAGCCTCCCCAACTCACATCGGGCCGGCCGGTTCCCCACAGCTTCGTCACGGCGCAGGCTTTTCAGGCGCCGTCTGGCCGGCCGACCCTGTCCTTGAGTTCGTTCAGGAATGCGAGCAGCGCGTCCTCCGGATCGTCGGCCTCTTCGGTCAGCATATCGATGCCCCAGCGGCCGAGAACAGCCTCCTGGACGATGCTCGGCTGCGACATGAAGATGAAGGATTTCGGACGGCTCTTCTCGTAGCCCGACCGCTGCCAGGTCTGCCAAAGCCTATGCAGCAGCAGACGGATGTTCATGTCGGACATGCTGTAGCCGATGAACAGGATGGTGCGCCCCAGCGCGTCGGCCCGAAATTTCACATCGAGCGGCGAATCGAACGACAGCCGTTCAAAATAATCGGTCTCCGCCAGAACCAGCGATTTGTCGTCGTCGAAATCGCCGTGGAATTTGATGATCTGGGTGACCTCGCCTGTTGTCTTGGGCAAGTCCTTTGCATTGGCCACTTTCACAAAGGGCCGGCCATGGATCTCGAAGGCAACCTCGAGGTTGCGATCATAATTGGTGGTGTAGATGATCGGAAAATCGAGCGACACGATAAGCTTGTGGATCGCCGAGCCCCGCACTTTTTCCCGCGATACGCTCCATTCGCGATCCATCCAGCTGCGCAAAGGGCCGAGGCTCCCCTGCTTCAGCCGGTAATATTCGGCAAGGGCCTGATAGTTGGCCTCCGGTGCGCCGATCATGTCCTCGTCGAGGCCGAGCTCGTTTTGCATGTGCTCGATGAGCTTTTGCCAGGACGGTAAGCCGACGCTCATCGATACTCCGGCGCCAACGAACAAGACCGCTCGCCGCTCTTTCACCGATTGAGCCAGTTGCTCGACTGCAGACAGCATCCGACACAACTGCGAACAGCGCCCTCCGTTCCGGCCGAGCCCGGACCACCGCGGGAATAACTCCAATTTGCGGTTGAATGAGAACGCCCGGATCAACTATCCCGAGCGCCGGCCGCCGAGTTTGGCCGACGGAATCCGACATTTATTTCATTCCATTTGGCACTTCTGCGCCTCTCGCGCGTTGGGAGTGTTCAACAAAGACGGCGCAGCTAATGGATCGCCATCGGATTGTCTCAGTAGCATTATGTCTGTTCCTGCTTACAATCGGCGCCGTCCAGCAAAAGGCTTGGGCTCAAGCACCTTGCCCGGCCGACCATGACAAATTGCTGGCCGCCCTCAAGGCCAACGTCAAAGCCAGCGGCGGCCCCGGCAATGGCGGCTTCGATACCAATGAATGGGCGGCAATCGTGGCTCGCGACGGAACTGTCTGCGCCGTCGCCTTCAGCGGGCCTACCGCCGACGCCCAGTGGCCCGGCAGCCGACTGATCGCCGCCGAAAAAGCCAATACGGCCAACGGGCTCAGCCTCGCGCAGATGGCTTTGTCCACCGCGAACCTCTACGCGCCGGTGCAGCCCGGCGGTCCTCTATTCGGCCTCCTGGCCACCAATCCGGTCAATCAGGCGGCAGCCTATGCGGGCGATCCTTCTACGTATGGAAGCTCCAGCGATCCATTGCTGGGAAAGCCCATCGGCGGTGTCGTCGTGTTTGGCGGTGGCCTGGCTCTCTACGACGGCAAGGGGATCGTCGGGGCCCTCGGGATAAGCGGCGATTCCTCTTGTGCCGACCACAATGTCGCCTGGCGGGTGCGGGCCGCACTCGGGCTGGACAAGGTACCGGCCGGCGTCAACCCAAACCGCAAGGACGCTATCATTTTCGACCTCGATCCCGGCGGCAAGAGCGCTTCCGGCTGGGGCCATCCATTGTGTGCCGGAACCGAGGCGGACGTAGCCGCAGAGCTTGGCGCCGGTGTCGGCGGGTCGATACGCTAATGAGGCAAGTGCGACAGGTGGCAGCGAAAACCAGTGTGTCAGCCAAAAGGGGAGAAAGGCCAATGGCTGCGATGCTGGGATGGACGCTGCTGGCATGCTTCGCGCTAGTTACCACGGCGGTTGCTCAGTCAACGTCAAGCTTTGCGATAAATCCGCCGTCCGCAGCTGCTCCGCCCGACGACGGCCAGTGGGCGATGCCGGCAAAGAACTACGCCTCGACCCGCTACAGCGAACTTGCGGAAATCACCGAGGACAACGTCAAGAACCTGCAGGTGGCCTTCACATTCTCCACTGGCGTCAACAAGGGCCAGGAGGCTGCGCCCCTGGTCGTCGGCAACACGATGTACATCGTGACGCCGTTTCCCAACATCCTCTACGCGCTTGACCTTACCAAGCCCGGCGCGCCGATGAAGTGGAAATTCGAGCCCAATCCCGAGCCTGCGGCGCAGGGCGTTGCCTGTTGCGACGTGGTCAACCGCGGTGCGGTCTTCTTCGACGGGCGCATCTATTTCAACACGCTCGACGGCCATACCATCGCCGTTGATGCAGCCACCGGCAAACCGGTCTGGAACACCCATATCGGCAACATCAATATCGGCGAGACCATCACCATGGCGCCGCTGGTGGTCAAGGACAAGGTGCTGGTCGGCAATTCCGGCGGCGAAATGGGCGTGCGCGGCTGGATCAAGGCGCTCGACGCCGGCGACGGGCACGTCGTCTGGACGGCCTACAACACCGGCCCGGACGCCGAGGTGCTGATCGGCCCCGATTTCAAGCCGCATTACGACATGGACAAGGGCAAGGATCTCGGCGTGACGTCATGGCCGCCCGATGCGTGGAAGATCGGCGGCGGCAATGTGTGGGGCTGGATCTCCTATGATCCGGATCTGAACCTTATCTTCCACGGCACCGGAAATCCCGGCCCGTGGAATCCGGATCTGAGGCCCGGCGACAACAAATGGACCGCCGGCATCTTTGCCCGCGATCCCGACACCGGCGCAGCCAAATGGTTCTATCAATGGACCCCGCACGACCTCCATGATTACGACGGCATCAACGAGCAGGTGCTGCTCGACATGACTTGGCAGGGCAAGCTCCGCAAGGTCCTGGTCCGACCGGAACGCAACGGCTATGTCTATTTGCTGGACCGCACGACGGGGGAGGTATTGTCGGCGGTGCCGTTCGGGCCTGTCAATTCCAGCAAGGGCGTCGACCTCAAGACCGGCCGGCTGATTGTAAATCCCGACAAAAAAACCGGCACCGGTAAGGTCGTGCGCGACATCTGCCCCACCGCATCCGGGCTAAAGGACTGGCAGCCTTCGGCGTTCTCGCCAAAGACCGGCCTGCTCTACATTCCGCACAATAACATGTGCATGGACGAAGAAGGCGTCGAGGTGAATTACATCGCCGGGACGCCCTATGTCGGCATGAACGTGCGCATGATTCCGGGGCCGGGCGGCAATCGCGGCGCTTTCACCGCCTGGGATGTCGCCGCCGCCAAGCCGGCGTGGAGCCTGAAGGAGAACTTTCCGGTGTGGAGCGGCGCCGTCGCCACCGCCGGCAATGTCGTGTTCTATGGCACGATGGAAGGCTGGTTCAAGGCGGTCAGCGCCAGGACCGGCGCGCTGCTTTGGCAGTTCAAGACGTCGTCCGGCATCATCGGCCAGCCGATCACCTATCGCGGCCCAGACGGGCACCAATATGTCGCGGTCCTTTCGGGCGTTGGTGGCTGGGCTGGGGCGATCGTATCCGGCGATCTCGACCCGCGCGACGCCACCGCCGCGCTGGGCTTCGTCAACGTCATGAAGGATCTGAAGGATGTAACCACGCCGGGAGGTACGCTGTATGTGTTCCGGCTGCCTTGAGACGATCGGCCGAGTTGCGCGGCCACGGAGAACGCGACCGCGGCGGCTTGCCGCCGCGGTCGGTGCACTGGCGCTCTCGCTTGTTGCCCCCCTTGCCGATGCGCGCGAATTGAGAATCTGTGCCGATCCCAACAACATGCCGTTCTCCAATGCCGCCAGGGAGGGCTTTGAAAACAAGATTGCCGAACTCGTCGCCGAGGAGCTTGGTGCGACTGTTTCCTACACATGGTGGGCACAGCGGCGCGGCTTTGTGCGCAACACGCTGAAAGCCGGCCTGTGCGATCTGGTGCCCGGCACACCCGCCAATCTCGAAATGCTGCGCACCACCGCGCCCTACTACCGGTCTTCCTACGTCTTCGTGACACGAAAGGATGCGCCGGAAATCACGTCCTTCAACGATCCTCGCCTGCGCGATCTGCACATCGGCGTCCAGCTGATCGGCGACGACGGCGCCAACTCGCCACCCGTCCAGGCGCTCGGGCGCCGCGGCATCGTCGGCCATCTCATCGGCTTCCCGGTCTATGGCGACTATTCCGCGCCAAACCCGCCAGCGCGCATCATCGAGGCGGTGGCGAATGGCGACATCGATGTTGCCGTCGTCTGGGGACCGTTGGCCGGCTACTTCGCCGCCAGGCAAAAAGCTCCGTTACGAATTACGCCGGTTGCGCCGCGTATCGACGGTCCGCTGCTGCCGATGATCTACGACATCTCGATGGCCGTGCGCCGCGACGACGATGCACTGCGCGGTGAGGTAGACGCAGCTATTGCCAAACACCGCGCCGAGATCGATACGATCCTGGCGGAATATGGCGTGCCTCGCCTCGACGGCGCCGGGGCGGCAGTGCGATGAACCGCGGCCTTCCATGCTTGCTGTCGGCGATGCTCGTCCTTGCCGCTTGCCAGCGCGAGGAACGCGACACGCGTCCACAGTCGGTGCTCGGCTCGGGCGACCAACCGGCGGCCGTGACGGCCCTCGAGCCGGGCGGCCAACGGCCGGCCTCGTCCGACAACAAGGCCGGCGTGTTCGAGGCCAACGCCTTCCACCTCAGCGAGGGCAAGCGTCTGTTCAACTGGTTCAACTGTTCCGGCTGCCATGCCAATGGCGGCGGCGGCATGGGCCCGGCCCTCATGGACCAGAAGTGGCTCTATGGCAGCTCGATCGAAAGCATCCACGCCACGATCAGGGACGGCCGGCCGAACGGCATGCCGAGCTTCCGCGACAAGATCCCTGACGACCAGATCTGGGAGCTTGCCGCCTTCGTCCGCGCGCTGAGCGGCAACGCGCCAAAGTCCGCTGCGCCGAGCCGCGACGACGACATGATGCCCCATCCATCCGAAAATCGCCTGCCGGACGCCGCGACGCTGGGGAAGTCGCCGTGAACCGCCTTCTTTGCAGGGTGTGCTGCAGCACAGCCTGCATGCTGCTCCTTGCAGGATGCAGCGGCTGGCAATCCGCGCTCGACCCGAAAGGCCCGGCCGCGGGCGAGCTTGCATGGCTGATCTGGTTCTTCACCGCGCTGTGCACGGCGGTCTGGCTTCTGGTGATGGCCGTGCTGATTACGCCATTGGCCCGGCGCCCGGCGCCGCTCGGCGATCCGCTTGTCCTCGACGCTGCCGCCGAGCGCAGCAAGATGCGAATTGTCGTCGCCGCACTCGCCGCTACCGCCCTGATCCTGGTCGGCCTGACGCTGCTGAGCTACTTCGCTAACCGGACGCTCGCCGCCATCGGCTCGGATGCGGCGCTGACGATCCGGGTGACCGGGCATCAATGGTGGTGGGAGGTGCGCTACGAAAACGATCAGCCGAACCGCATCCTGACGACCGCCAATGAAATCCACATCCCGGCGGGGGAGCCGGTGCGGCTTGTCGTGACCTCGACCGACGTCATCCATTCCTTCTGGGTGCCGAACCTCTCGGGCAAGCTGGACCTCATTCCAGGCCACGAGAACGTTCTCGATCTGAAGGCGGACAAGCCCGGCGTCTATCGCGGCCAGTGCGCCGAGTTCTGCGGCGCGCAGCATGCCAATATGAGCACCTTCATCGTCGCCGAACCCCGGCCCGTCTTCGACGCGTGGCTGAACGATCAGCTGCGGCCGGCGGTCGCTCCTGCCTCTGGCGAGGCAAAAGCCGGCCATGACCTATTCCTCAAACGGCCTTGCGTGATGTGCCACAAGATCGGCGGCACCATCGCCGGCGGTACGGTCGCTCCCGACCTTACACATATCGCAAGCCGGCAGACGCTCGCTGCCGGAACGCTGGCGATGAGCCGCGGCAATCTCGCAGCCTGGATAGCCGATCCGCAAGGGATCAAGCCAGGTGCCCACATGCCCGTGGTGGGACTAAACGGGGACGAGCTGAATGCGATCGTAGCCTATCTCGAAGGCCTGAAATGAGCAGCGCCGACCTAGCCCATGAGCGTGACCTCGCCCAGCAACGCGCCGCAGCACAAAAGGGTGACCTAGCTCCCGAGCACGACGGTCCTCGCGATACCGGCCTCGACGACGCCAGCCTTGACCGCTGGCTGGCGCGGACATGGCAGACGGCACCGGGCATCATCGGTGCGCTCTCGAGCGTCGACCACAAAATTGTCGCGCGGCGCTACCTGATCACCGCCTTCTTCTTCCTGTGCCTCGGTGGCCTCAGCGCCGTTGCCATGCGCATCCAACTGTCGGGGCCGGAGCGCGGGCTGATCGGGCCCGACCGCTACAACCAGCTGTTCACCATGCATGGCGTAACCATGATGTTCTTGTTTGCAGTGCCGATCGTTCAGGCGACTGGCATCTACCTCGTGCCGCTGATGGTCGGCACCCGCAACATCGCCTTTCCGCGCCTCAATGCATTCAGCTTCTGGATTTATCTCTCCGGTGGCCTCTTCGCCTGGGTGTCGTTTGCACTCGACATGGCGCCCGACGTCGGCTGGTTCTCCTATGTGCCGCTGTCCGGCCCTGAATTCGGGCCAGGCAAGCGTTCCGACGTGTGGGCGCAGATGATCACCTATACCGAAGTGTCGTCGTTGGCGGTCGCGGTTGCCACCATCGTCACCGTGCTGAAGCAACGCGCGCCGGGCATGTCGCTGGACAAGATTCCGCTCTACGTCTGGGCGCTGCTGGTCACCTCCTTCGTGATCGTGTTCGCCATGCCGGCGGTCATGATCACGTCGACGTTCCTGATCCTCGACCGGCTGGTCGGCACCCATATCTTCAATCCCGCCGAGGGTGGCGACGTACTGCTCTTCCAGCACCTGTTCTGGTTCTTCGGCCACCCCGAAGTCTACATCATTTTCCTGCCGGCCACCGGCATGGTGTCCTCGATCATCGCCGCTTTCGCCCGGCGTCCGGTATTCGGCTATCTGGGCATGGTTCTGTCGCTGATTTCGGTCGGCTTTCTGTCGTTCGGCCTATGGGTCCACCACATGTTCGCAACCGGCTTGCCGAAGCTCGGCGCGAGCTTCTTCACCGCGTCGAGCATGCTGATCGCCATCCCGAATGGGCTGCAGATCTTCTGCTGGCTGGCGACATTGTGGGACGGAAAGCCGATAGTCAGGACGCCGCTGCTGTTCGTGTTCGGCTTCTTCTTCACCTTCGTCGCAGGCGGCCTGACCGGCGTGATGCTGGCCTCGGTCCCATTGGACCTGCAAGTGCACGACACCTATTTCGTGGTCGCGCATTTCCATTACGTGCTGATCGGCGGGTCGGTGTTCCCGCTGCTCGGCGCGACCTATTTCTGGTTCCCCAAGATCACCGGCCGGATGATGAACGAGCGTCTCGGACGCTGGCACTTCTGGCTTGCCTTCATAGGCTTCAATGCGGCGTTCTTTCCGATGCACATTGTCGGGCTGTGGGGCATGCCGCGCCGGGTCTACACCTATCCGGCGGAGCTCGGCTGGGGCAACATCAACCTGTGCATCACAGCCGGCGCGGTCGTCCTGTTCCTGAGCTTCGTGCTGTTTACCATAAACCTGGTTCACAGCGCCTTGAGGGGCGCGCCGGCCGGGGACAATCCCTGGAATGCGGGCACTCTGGAATGGGCGACAATGTCTCCGCCGCCTAACTACAATTTCGCCCATATTCCGGTGGTTACACATGCCGAGCCGCTGTGGGCCGAACGCGATACGCTGCCGGTGGCGACTGGGCTTCGTGTCGACGTGCGCGAACTTGTTATTTCGACCGTGGCAGAGGCGCATCCCGATGTGCGCGAGAAGTCGGCGACGCCATCGATCTGGCCGTTATTCGCCGCCCTCGCCGTGGGCGCCACCTTTCTCTATTCGATCTTCAGCCCGTGGGCGGTGGTCTGGGGAGCCGGGCCGATCGCCATCACCTTGATCGGCTGGTTCTGGCCGAAAGGCGATCCGGAGGACGAGGAATGAAACAGCGCCCGGCCGCGGATCTTTCCGAACTCCCGACCTTCGGGCTCGGACCGCGCAGCCCGACCTGGTGGGGCACCCTCGCCTTCATGGCGCTTGAGGGCACTGGTTTCGCGCTCGCCGCAGGCGCCTATCTCTACCTTGCCTACCTGTCCCCCGAATGGCCGCTCGGCGTGCCGCCGCCCAACCATTGGCCGGGCACCATCGTCATGCTGTTGCTGCTCGCCAGCGTGGTGCCCAACCACATACTGAACCGCTACGCCGAAGCCTGTGCCATGGTGCCGGTGCGCATCGGCCTGCTGGTGATGTCGCTGCTCGGCATCGCACCGCTTGTCGTGCGCTGGTTCGAATTTCCGGCCCTCAACATTTATTGGGATACCAATGCGTATGGCTCGATGCTGTGGGTGCTGCTCGGCCTCCACACCACACATCTGATCACCGATGTCGGCGACACGCTGGTGCTGACGGTTCTGATGTTCACGCGCCATGGCTATAGCGGCCGGCGTTTCGGGGATGTGGGCGACAACGTCTTCTACTGGGATTTCGTGGTCGCGACCTGGATCCCGATCTATCTGTTTATTTACTGGACGCCGAGGCTGGGTTGAGATGCGTGCGGTTCGGTACGGAACTTCCTGGGGTGGGCTGTTGTCGGGGCCATTGGCCTGGGCGGTATCGACGCAACTGAACTACGCGGTTGTCGAGTGGCAGTGCGCTCACAGGATTGCGATCATCCCCGTCATTGCGTTGGTGTTGGCGGTGCTGGCCTTGCTCGGCGGCGCGCTTTCGTGGCGGGCGCGACAGCAAGGCGGCGCCGCCTTCAAACCGGAGCGTACGCGCGGCACCGAAGATTTCGTCGCCAATGTCAGTATTCTAAGCGCGGTGCTGTTTACGCTGGTAATCGTCATGCAGGGCGCTGCCTCGCTCATTCTTGACGGCTGCATACGATGAGCTTCGAGGCGCTCTTCTCGACCTCCATCTGCTACGGTGCCGGCGCCCCTCAGGCCGGTTGGACGCTGGCGCTGCCAATTACGCTGCCGTTGGCAGCGATCGCACTGCTTTACACCGCTGGAGCCGCTCGGTTGTGGCGGCGGAGTGCTCGCAGCCGCCCGTTGCGGCTGTGGCAAGCCCTGCTGTTCGCGGCCGGCTGGGTCATTCTGGCAGCAGCGCTGGTCAATCCGCTCCATGCATTGGGTGAGCGCGTTTTCACCGCCCATATGATCGAACATGAGCTGCTGATGGCGGTGGCGGCGCCCTTGCTGGTCGCCTCCTGTCCGGCCGCGGCGATGATGTGGGCATTGCCGATCAAGCTGCGGCAGGCGCTGGGCACAGCCGGGCACGCCAAGATGCTGCGAGCGGTTTGGGTCGCCATCAGCCGCCCTGCAGCCGCCACCGTCCTGCACGGCGTCGCGATATGGGCGTGGCACGTTCCGGCCCTGTTCGAGGCAGCGCTTGGACAGGGTGCCCTGCACTATGCGCAACATGCCAGCTTCCTCGGTAGCGGCCTGCTGTTCTGGTGGGTGCTGCTGCCGCGCCCCGGCCGCGAACAAGCCTATGGCAGCGCGGTCATGCACCTTTTCTTCACCTCGCTGCACACCGGCCTGCTCGGAGTGCTGCTGCTGGTCTCGCCAAGGCTGTGGTACCCGGAAAACGCCGCCGGCGCAGAATTGTGGAGCCTTAGTCCGCTCGAGGACCAGCAACTCGCCGGTTTGGTGATGTGGGTTCCGGCCGGCCTGATCTATGGCGGCGCGGCGTTGCTGCTGGCCGGCCTGTGGATCCGCTCGAGCAGCCGAAAGGAGGCGCCGCATGCGCTTCACGCTGTCTAAAGCCATAATCGGCGCTGCGGTAATTGTCGTGCTCGTTGCAGCCCTGGCCGGGATTGCGTTGTACTTCGAGCAAAGCCGTCGGGTCGAGCAGAAGGCCGACGATGCGACCGGCGGTGTCGGCGCCCGCGCCATACCGATCATGATGGCCAATGGCTGCGCCGGTTGCCACACCATCACCGGCGTTCCCGGAGCGCAAGGGCTGGTCGGCCCGCGCCTCGACGCCAGCTTGGCCAACCGGGTTTACGTCGGCGGCGTCTTGTACAACAAGCCGGAAAACTTGATCCGCTGGATCCGTGCGGCAAGGGAGATCAGCCCGCATACGGCAATGCCTTCGACCAGAATTTCCGAGCAGGAGGCGCGGGACGTGGCTGCCTACCTCTATTCGCTCAAATGAAAGTCATTGCTCGCCGCGTCGCGACCACAGGCCACGACCGGGATCATAAGCGGCCGCCGCGGCGAGGAAGAACACGACGAGGCAGGCCAGAACTACTTGGCATGAGACCGGCTCGAAGCGCAGATAGAGCGCGAAGCGGATCAGCTCGACTGCATGGCTGAACGGGTTCAGCGCTGCGACCGTCGCAAGCACCGGACCAGCCTCGGCAAGTCGCCACAGTGGATAGAGCGCGGTCGAGGCGAAGAACATCGGAAAGATGACGAAGTTCATCACCCCGGCGAAATTCTCCATCTGGGCCGATACTGACGAGACGAGCAGGCCGAAGGCGCCAAGCATCAGCCCGGACAGCACCAGCGCCGGCAGAACCGCGAGATAGCCGAGCATCGGTGGCCGCACGTCCCAGTAGCGCGCGATCAGCAAGAACAGGTACACGAGCGGCAGGCCGACGACCACACTGGCGAGCAGGCGAGCGCCGAGCAGATACCAGCGCGGCAGCGGCGCGGTCAGCAACAGACGCATGCTGCCCATTTCGCGGTCATAGACCATTGCCAGCGAACTGGCCATGGCGTGGAACAGCAGCATCATCGCGGCCAGCCCGGGCACCACATAGACTTCATACAGCACATAAGTCTGGTAAGGCGGCGTGATCGACAGGCCGAGCACGGAGCGGAAGCCGGCGGCGAAGATGGCCAGCCATACCAATGGCCGGGCAATCGCCGAGATCAGGCGGCCGCGCTGGCGCAGCGTGCGAAGCAGTTCTCGCTGCAAGATGCCGATGAGCGCCCGCAGCGCATGACGGGTTATCATGCCGACTCCGTCAAGCGAGCGAACGCGTCTGCCATGCTGCCGACGCCGAGTTCGGCGGTAATGCGATCGGCGCGGCCTGCCCATCGCACACGGCCGCCGTGAAGCACGACAACATCATCTTCGGCAGTCACCTCCTCAAGGAAATGCGTCGCCCACAATACCGCAATGCCGCGTTCGCGGCATAAGCCGCGAACATGCTGCGCCAGTGCCCGGCGCCCGGGCACGTCCAGTCCGGTGGTCGGCTCGTCGAGCAGGAGAAGGCGCGGCTGGTGCATGAGCGCACGGGCGATCTCGACACGCCGCCGCTGGCCGCCCGACAATGAGCGGATGGGATCGCCGAGCCTGTCGAGGACTTCGAGGCGGCCGAGTTCCTCGCGTGTTCGGACCTTGGTAACGTCGGCGGCAAGACCATGCAGGGCGGCGTGATAGCGTAGGTTCTCGCCCGCCGTGAGATCGAGATCGAGCGTCTGCTGCTGGAAGACGACGCCCATCTGGGCGAGCGCGGTCGCAGGGTCGGTGCGCATGGCGTGTCCGAACACTTGCACCGAGCCAGAACGAGCGTGATAGAGACCGGTAATCAGCGAGAACAAGGTGGTCTTGCCGGCGCCGTTGCGACCAAGCAGGATGCACATCCTGCCCTGCTCGACCGAGAAGGAGATAGCGTCGAGCACCCGCCGGTCCTTGAAACTGTGCCCCAGATTGTCGAGCGACAGCGCTTTCATGGCCCAACCACGACGCCCCACGGACCGCGCCCGACCGGCAGCGATTTGACCACCTCTTCATTCTCAAGGTCGATGACCGAGATATCGCCGGAATTGCCGTTGGCGCTGAATAGGCGTCTCTGATCGTCTGCCAGCGCGACGTGCCATGGCCGCTGGCCGACAAGATAAAGGCGGCGCACCGCCAGCGTGGCCGTGTCAATCTCGGCGATCCGGTTTGCGGGACCCAGCGCGACATACGCAGTGCCGCCGTCACGCGACATCTCGATGCCGACGGCCTGGACGCCTTCGCGGCGAATACCCGGCACCTCAAACTGGACCTTGCCGGTTTCAGCCCGTGTTAAGGTGTCGAAGACCGTCACCGTGCCGCGGATCTCGGAAGAGACCCAAAGCCGCTTTGCGTCCGGGGAGAACGCCGCGGCGCGCGGTCGCGTGTCGACCAGCAAATTATCCACGAGATCGAGCGTGCCGGCGTCGATGAGATGCAGCATGCTCGTCGTCTCCGAGGTGCAGGCGACGTAACGGCCGTCCGCGCTGACCGCCATTCCCTCGGGCTCGACACCGACATCGACGTTGCCGATGACCTTGGCCGAGGCGATTTCCACTACCGAGACCAGATTGTCGTTCTCATTGGCCACAAACAGCCGCTTGCCGTCGGGATGCACGACGAAGAATTCCGGATCGGCCCCCGAAGGCAGTTGGCCGACCACTCGTCTCTTGGCAAGGTCGACGACATCGATGCGATTGTCGTCGCCGACAGCGACAAAGAGGGTCTTCTTGTCAATGGAAAGCGCCAGTCCGCGCGGCCGCCGTCCGACGTCGATCGTTGCCGAGAGGCTCATACTTGCCCCGTCGACGACGGCAACCGCATTGTCCTGTTCGTTCGACACGTAGACGGTTTCGGCAGCAACAGGACCGACCGAGATAAGCACGGACACCACCAGGAGGATTGCGGTCAAAAGCGGCATGCGCTCTCCTCGAGATCGATGCCAAGCGTGTCGAGCGGCGTCCGCTGATGCAGGAAGCCGGGCTGCGGCGAGGCGGAGACCAGCAGGCGAGGCCCAGCAATCAGGATCGGCTGCCGCAGTTGCCCGTCCCATGGACGAAAATTGAGCCCTTGGCCTTTGAAACCGGGGAGAAGAAAATCGTCGCCGCGCACGTAGCCGGCGATGGCTGACGGATCGACGCTGCGCAGCCGCGTCGCGGCCTCGCCGACGCTGCGCACGGCGAGCCAGGCGGCATAGTCGCTCGGCGTCATCCATCGCCCCGCCTGCTTCCGGAAGCGGTCCTGCAACTGCGTCGCTCCCCATTCCTCGGTGACGGCGCTCCAACCGGCCGCAACCAGCCCTTGCGTGCCGGCGACCGGTCGCGGCAGTGCCGTGCGGTCATCGAGATAGGCGCCGAATTCGTCAGCCTCGTCGGCGACGACCAATACATCATAATCGGCGACCTGCGTGGCGGCCTGTATTTCTGACTGCAGCGTGACATGGCCAGTATCAGCGCGTCCGTTCGCCGGACGGAACGTCCATGGCTGGTCGACGGTGATTTCGGCCCCGAAACGTTGCGCCGCGCGGCGAAAAGCGGCGGCCATCGCCTGGTCGGCAGAATGCGTGCCGACAAGCAGGAACCAGCGCTGCCAGCGCTTCCACACCAGGTACTGCGCCAGGCCGTCGGCGAGCATGGCGCGGCTTGGAATGGTGTGTAGCAGGTTCTTCCTGCAGTCCTGCTGGCGCAGCGCATCGTCGGTAGCGCGGCTGTTGAACAGCAGCATCTTCTCGGCGCCAGGCGCCGCAAGCGCCTGCGTGAGCGGCACAGCGTCAAGATCGGCGACGACAAACGCAAGGCCGGCGCCAGCGAACTGGCCTATCGCGTCCGATGCCGCCTCGGCGGGCTTCAGCACTCGCTCCTCCAGCCGGAAATGCTGGCCGAGAAAGCGCCCGGTCGTATTGTCGTCGGCGATGCCAAGACGTGCGCCTTGCAGCCCGTCATCTGTCGCGAACTGGTCCAGCGGACCCAACTGTAAGGGCGGCTTGCGCGACTGGCCGAGATAGCCGATTACCACCGTCTGAGGCTCGGCAAGACCGGGAGCAGCGACGAAAAGCAACAGGGCAAGAACAGCAAGCGCCAGCCTCATTCCGCTGCAGCTCCCTCTCCCGCAGTGACTGACCGAGGCGGAGTTGGATTAATTCCCCGCCATTGAAAAGGTTCCACTCTGGATATTCACGGCCTTGTGGTGACGGCTGGTCAGATCTGGATCGGCCTCACCTCGACTGTTCCTTCCAGCCGCCGAGTGAGAACGAGGGTGGCCCCGGACTCTTGATCGAGATCATGTGCGGCCGATACGGCGAAAGGCAAAGGGCGGGATGAGGTCTCCGCCGGTCCTCGCATCGGACGGCGGAAGCGTCTCCTCGAGCAGCATCGCCATCCGGGCATGGAGGGGCGACCTGACGCATACGGGATCGGCCGCCGCAGCATCGCCGGCCAGCGCCAGCGCCTGGCAACGGCAGCCGCCCCAGTCGACATCACGGCGCTCGCAGCTGCGGCAGGGTTCCAGCATCCAGTCCGTCCCACGGAAGGCGTTGAATGCCGGCGAGTCCCGCCAAATGTCGGCCAGCGGCCGAGAGCCGAAGCGCTCGAATCGCAGCGATGGAATGGTCATCGCAGCATGACAGGGCAGCACCAAGCCGTCCGGTGCGATGACGAAAGCATCGCGCCCCCAGCCGCCCATGCAGGGCTTGGGATAGGTCGCAAAATGATCCGCCACCACGAAATCGATCTCCAGCACGCCGACAAGACGTGCCCGTGCGGCCTCCACGGTCGCGACCTGATGCTCTATCGAGGCGCCGTCGGGCAGCAGGTAGCGACGATTGAGCAACGCCCAGCCGGCATATTGCACGTTGGCAATCTCCAGCCGCTCGGCGCCGAGCGAGAGCGCCAGGTCGATGTAATCGGGAATTTCCGCGATGTTGTGCCGATGGATCGGCGCATTGATCGTCAGCGCCAGTCCGAGGGCCCGCGCATGTCTGGCGGCAGCGAGCTTTTGCGCGTGGGCGCCGGAATGGCGTCCGATCCGCGCGGTGGTTTCGGCATTGGCACCCTGGAAGCTCACCTGAACATGGTCTAGCCCCGCGCTGGCAAGTGCTTCCAGACGGATGCCGGCAAGGCCGACGCCGGCCGTGATGAGGTTGGTGTAGACACCGGTTTGCGACAGCGTTGACACGAATTGTTCGAGGTCCCGGCGCAGCGTCGGCTCGCCGCCCGAAAGATGCACTTGAAGAACGCCCATAGCCGCCACTTGCTCGAACACGTCGAGCCAGCGTTCCGTCTCCATTTCACGGTCGGCTTTCAGCAAATCAATGGGATTGGAGCAGTAGGGGCACTGCAGAGGGCAGCGATGCGTCAGCTCAGCCAGCATCGCGATCGGAGGGAACGGCGCCTGCGTCACAGCCGCACCAACAGCCGGTCTGCCCATTCCTGCAGGAAGGCGCCGACGTCGGCGTCGATTTCCTGGCCCTGACCGTCATATTCGCAAGCAAGCTCCCTCACAATGGCACTGATTGACGTCTTGCCGTCACAGCGCCGGAGGATGTCCAGTCCGATTGCATCGGGCCACAGAACGCGCTCGGGTGCCAGCACCGCCCAGGCATTCCGGACGGGATCGAAACGCAGGCGTACATAGGGCGCGAGGCGCGGGCGAGATTGCGCCGATACAATCCCTCTCCGGCGGTCCGCTGTCATCCGTTGGTCTCCGGCCGGAAGCAGCCAGGGGGTATGACGCCGTCACGCCCATATGCGTAGTCGAGCGCGTCGAGCATCGCCCAGAGCACATCGCACTTGAAGACCAAGGCGTCGACAACCTTCTGCTGACGTTCCGGCGTATCGGCGTAGCGAAGCACGTAGCCCAGCGCGAAATCGGAATCGCGTGCGGCCTGATCGGGCCGCCGATCGAAATAGGCGAGCGTGTCGGCCCTGACGAAGTCGTATCGCGCCAGCATCGCTGGCACGCGTTCTGCGATAATATCGGGCGAGAAGAGTTCGGTGAGGGAGGAAGCAACTGCTTCGAGCAGCGTATGGGACGCGCAGAAATTGACATACGCCTGCACCGCGAAGCGTGTTGCCGGCAGCGCCAGCCTTTGGCTTTTCACCTCTTCCGACTCAAGGCCGAGCGACGTCGCGAGATGCAGCCAGCGCGCAATTCCGCCACTCCGGCCGTCCTCGCCGTCATGGTCCTCGATGCGCTTGCGCCATGCGGCCCTGAATGCCGGATCCTCGGCGTAGGACAGGATGGTGGCGTCCTTGCGCGGGATGGCCGCCTGATAGCAGTAGCGGTTGAGCGCCCAGGCCTGCAGCTCGGTCTTCGACATCGCTCCCTCCACCATTCTGCGATGGTAGGGGTGTCGGTTGTGATAACGCTCGCGGCCGACCTGCAGAAGGACTGTGCGCAAATCTTGTTCATTGAGGCCGCGGCCGACCACGTCGGAAAAATCGTTCACAGCATGAGCTCCATCCGGTCTTGCGCAATCTCCCATCCAGCTGCGCGCACCGCCGCGTGTTCGGGCGATTCCTCGTCCAGAACCGGATTTGTGTTGTTGATATGGATGAAAATCCGGCGGTCGACCGGCAGGTGGTTCAGACATGCGATCGCACCGTTCGGTCCGGACATGGCGATGTGTCCCATGCGCGCGCCGGTCTTCACGCCCACGCCGGCCGTGATCAGCTCGTCGTCCGTGAACACTGTGCCGTCGAGGAGAACCATGTCGGCGCCGGCAATCCGTTGCCGCAGCGATTCATCGACGGCTGTACAAGCGGGAATGAAGAGCAGCGAGCGGCTCCCCTCCATCAGACGAACCCCGATCGTGCCGCCATCGGCGGAACGGAGCTCCGGATCCTGTCGGCCGCCATCTTCAAGAAAGAGCGCCACCTTGCCAGGAACGGAAAACACCTCGATGCGGATGCCGATTTCCGCGCCCTCGGCATCGCAAAGATCGATGAAGCCTTCAGGAGGAAGGCAGCGGCGCGAAACAATCTGAGCATCGAGGACATCGAAGATCGAATTGGAGGCGATAACCGCCAGAACCTGCTCCGTTGCATAAAGAGCGAAGGGTTGCCGCTCACGCAAGCTGAGGAGCCCCGAAATCTGGTCGATCTCGGCGCCGGTCAGGACGACGGCTGCCAGCGGTGTGGCGCGTGCCGACATCTCCGGATGCGGTTGGAGTTCAGGGTTTTCAGCAATCTGCTGGCGGATATCGGGAGAGGCATTGAAAAGCACCCAGTGTCGCCCGTCTGGAGATGCCGCAACACTCGTCTGAAGACGCGGGCGGACCCCAGGATTACCCGCCCGCGCGGCCCTGTTCAGCCTGTCGTTGGCGTTCCACTGAGGAAAACCGCCACCCGCGGCGGACCCGATGATCCTAATCCACACGCCGTGACAAACTCCGCGTTTCTCTATTCCAGCAATGTCGCGAACCGGTCGAGCACAGCCGATGCCGTACCCGCCGGTTGCGTAATGTCATTTCTTTGTGGTGATTTCGGCAGGCAAATAGCGCGATATCTCCATTCCCGCCGCGACTTCGCACATGACGGGCTTCTTCCAAGTCTTCTTCTTCATGTCTTTCTCCGATCTGGCTGCCTTGGAAATACCGCAGCCAATCCCATAAGCACGCAGCCCAAGCTTTGTTCCCGACAGGGTATGCGAGGGGTGCTCTTTCGGATTGGGCGTCGGACGCTCGCGTCAAAGAAAAGACAGATCAACCGAAAGCGGAACCGGGGTGGCGGATGTTCGCGCGAAGCTTACAGCATCGGCCGGCCACCTGTGACCAGAAGCAAGCCCCGGTGAAACAACCGGCTTCTGACGAAGCCAGGAGGATGTAAGCCGGCGCAACGCAACTCTTGAGGAAATCGCCCTGCTGGCGCTAAGCTCGTTCTCCTGCATCTTGTATCGGGCACAATGATGAACGGTGAGGCGAAAAGCAGCCTGTCCGGGCGCGCCATGCGCTGGGCCATCGCATTGACCGAGCAGAAGAGCGTCACCGGGACCGGCGGCGAAGCCTCGTTCGGCCCGTGGCTGGCAGACGAGTTACGCCGCGAAGCCGCGTTTCGCCACGCGGAACCTGGACCATAGAGGTCGAGCCGGAAGATGGCCGCCATTGCGTGGCGATGCTGGTCCGCGGTACTGGCCGCGCCACCATCGTGCTGACCGGTCACTACGACACCGTCACGACGCGCGACTATGGCGATCTGGAGGATCTGGCCACCCAGCCGCAACAACTCACCCAAGCGCTAAGAAAAACTTTGGCCATGGCCGAGGCGCCTGCCGTGAGGCGGGCGCGGGACGACTTCGCCTCGGGGGAGTTTCTCGCCGGCCGCGGGCTGCTCGACATGAAGGCCGGTTTGGCCGCCGGGCTGGCGGTTTGCGCCGCATTCGCCGAAAGCACCAACGCGGCGGGAAACTTTCTGTTTATCGCGGTTCCCGACGAAGAGAACAATTCTGCCGGTGCGCGCAAAGCGGCACAGGTTCTCACCGAGATAGCCGGCGAGCACGAGTTGGACATTTTCGCGGCGATCAATCTCGATGCGATCGCCGACGACGGGGACGGCAGCAAGGGTCGCGTCATCGCGCTTGGAACGGTCGGCAAGCTGCTTCCGACGGCCCATGTCGTCGGCGTTCCCGCGCATAGCGGCTTTCCGTTGAGTGGCCTGAATGCGGCGACCATTGCCGCGGCCATAGCCGCCCGGGTGGAATGGGCATCGGAGCTGACCGACGACTCCCGGTCGCTTCCGGGTACACCGCCGAGTCTGCTCAGCATTCGCGACGGCAAGTCCGGCTATGACGTGACCACGCCGGCTGCGGCGTTCGCCACCTTCAACGTGCTGAGCTATCGCCGGACGCCGGATGAGGTGCTCGAACGCTTCGACCGGCTTTGCGCCGATGCTGCTTCGGCCTGCCTGGCGGAGTTGAAGCGGCGGCGGCACTTCCAGCACGGCAGCGCCGCGATCGATCTCCTCGAAACAATCCCCCTGCATCGTTACGAGGCAGTGCTGGACCGTCTCGACGCGGAGGCAAGATCGAGGCTTGGCGCCGTTGGGGCTTCGCTTGCCGCCCGCGATCTTCCACTGCCGGAGCAATGCCGGCTGGTCACCGACTAGGCATGGCGATTGAGCCGCTTGCCGGGACCGGCAATCGTCACCGGCTTCGGCTCGATACCTTACTTGCCCACGAACCTTTCGGACCGGCCGGCAGCGGCGCGGCTGCGGGCGATCGCTTCGGACGTCGCGGCCGACGCAAGCGCCCGCTATGGCTCGGCAATCGGCTGTGCGGATTTATTTCGCCGGCATCTCGGATATGAGCTTCTTTGGCGAGGCGGCCGAGTCCGGTCTCAAGGTCGTCGCCCGCAACACGCCGATGTGGCGGGACGGCATTCGCTGGCCGAAGTCAGGTGGGCTAGCCAACATTCCCACCATCAATATCGGTCCGTGGGGACGAGACTACCACACGCCGCCTGAGCGGCTTCACATCGGCTATGCTTTCGACGTCCTGCCGCAGGTCGTGAGCGATGTTTGTGCAGCGCTGCTTAAAGAGCAAGGATAGGTACGAGTCCATCAAATCTCGCCAGGAACAAATCGGCGAAGCCGAGGTTTGGTTCTACAAATCAAATCGCGAGGAAATCCTATGGACACTGACGTCAACTCCGAAACCCGTTCGATCTTCATTGTTGGGCTGCGCAACGCCCACGCCATGGAGAACCAGGCACTTTCGATCATGAAGCCTCAGGTCAAGCGGATCGAGAACTATCCGCAGGTCGCCGATCGCCTGCAGCAGCATATCACGGAGACCGAAGGGCAGATCGCCCGGCTGGAATCCATTCTGGATGGCCTCGGCGAGGACCATTCCACATTGAAAGACACGGCCATGTCGATGGTCGGCAGCATGGCGGCGATGGGACATTCCGTAGCCGGCGACGAAATCCTCAAGAACAGCTTCGCCAACTTTGCATTCGAAAATTACGAGATCGCCGCCTACAACTCATTGCTCGTACTCGCCGAAGCCGGAGGGTTTAGTCAGGCAACCAACTCTCTTCAGCAGAATCTCAGCGAAGAAGAAAAAATGGCCGACTGGTTGAAGCAGAACCTTCGCGCCGTCACCTTGCAATACGCCAGGCTGCGTGAGGCGGGAGAGACCGCCAAGAGTTAGGCCGCCCCGCTGGGGAAGAGGAATTCCTGACAACCACCCCAGCCGAATTGACGGGGTGGTTGTTTTTTCTGGGATCGGAAGTGCTGCTAAGGACCGCGCGCCACGCGTCGGCCAGACACGCTTCCTTGGAGCCCGAAGAACCGAACGGATTCAGAGCTAAGAATCCGAACGGATCGGAGCGCCCCGGTTCTGATGGCTTGAACGCCGCGATCCCATTTGTCTGCGGAAGGTTGCGGACTCCTGGCCGACTTCGATGTTCCCACCGCAAGGCGACCCGCGGTCGAAATCACCAGGAACGACCGGTGGCAGCGCTATGACGTCGATTTGGGAGCCTCGTCGGTCTCCGGCAAACGATCGCGAATGGCTTCCTCGGTTTTGCTTGCCGTCTTTTTCACGACTTTCTCGACGCGGTCGACCAACGTCTCGGCGTCGCCGCTGGAACCCTGTCGGTCAGCCTCTTCCTTTACAGTCTCATATGCTTCGGCGGCGACCTGCTTGGCTTGTTCCACGCCTTCTTCAAAGACTTCTTCGGCACTGTCACGAAGCTTGTCGCGGTAGGGGCCGAGTTGCGCGTCTTCCGCGGCGGTGTGAGGCAGCATCACGCCGATGGCGGTGCCCACGGCAAGGCCCACCGCGGCCATTGCCAGAGGTTCGCGCTGGAACAGGTCCTGCGCCGACTGACGCACCCGCCCCGTGATATCGGTGGCGGCCGAGCCGACCTGCCCGGCCGTGCTTGTCAATCTTTCTTTGGCGCCGCTCGCAACGTCTGCCACAGCCTCAGTCGCACCGCCTGCCACGGAAGCGACCGAACGAGCGGCATCGGAGAGCATGGAGCCGGCGGAACCTTCGCCCTCGGCACCGTACTCATCGCCGCGTGAGCCCTGCCAGGCCCCGCCCAAGCCCCTCTGGTCAGAGAAGTTTCGGGTGGCGTCATGTTCCCTGCCGGTCGAATAGGCACCAAGTGCTGAACTGTCTACCGACGTGCCCTTGCCAAGCATCAGCCAGGCCAGGCCCGCGCCGACCAATGTAAGCGGCAACGGATTGTCCCTGACCTGAGTCTTAAGATTGCTGAGCATGGCGGATCCCTCGCCGCTGAACATCCCGGTGAATTCGTCGATCAGTTGGCCCGGTGTCATCTTGCTGCGGATCGAGTCTGCGGTATCTGCCACTCTGGCGCGAGCAATATCAGCATCGCGTTCCAACTCGGCTGCGGATTTGTCGGTCATCTTATCTGTTCCTTGATCACGCGTGCGTCGCGTTTAAGTTGGTCTTGTGTCCGGTCGGGGGTCAACTCTGAGGGAGCCATGCTTGCCTTGCCGGACCGCAAGAGTACGACGCCCAGTACTGCCACCACGACGCCGACCAGCAGCGAGGACCATCCGGCCCCCAGCCCGGCGCTCGCCAAGGCAATCACCAGCGCCTGCAAAAGCACCATCAGGGCGGCAAGCAGGCAAATGACGCCTCCCATTACCTCCACGGCGCCGGCGCCGACCTTGCTTACCTTTTCCGACATTTCAGCCCGCAACAGCCTGCTTTCGGTTTGAAGCAGTGTTGTGACCTGCTGTGCCAGATCGCTGACAAGGGTTGTCAGGCTGCGAGTGTCCTGATTGTCAGTCATGGGTTTCGCTCCAGGCTTGCATTGGCCCAGTCATCGCCGGATTGATCGGATCCTAGCGGGGCCGGCTCAACTGCCTCTGCCGATTGCCATCCGAACTCATTCGAGCGAGGACCCGTCTCGGGCGCCCGGCCTGTTTCCGACTGGCCCGGTGCTCCGGTTTGGGCAGAGGGTGGCGAGCTCTTGATGAACCGCCCCAACGCGAGGCCTGCCAATACCGAACCGGCGATCAGCGCGCCCGAGTTTTCGCGGCCGAACGACTGAATTTCGCCAAGCACCTCGTCGAACGGTTTATCCTTCAGGGACGAGGAAAGCCGCTCGAGCCCGCCTGCGGCGTCAAGGGCGAATTTCGAAGCGGTCCGTTGATCATTGTTGGCAAGATGCTCGCTTGCCGCGCGCAATGCGCCGCTGAAGGCCTTGAGGTTGGCGCTCACGTCGCGCTGCGTTCCCTCCGCCTTGTTGAACAATGCTTGCTTTGCTTCCGATGCGTAATCTCCGGCTTTCCTGGTGATCTCGTCACGCGCATCGTGGAGCGCTTCCGTCGCGGTCTGCTTTTCCCGTTGTAGTCTTTCCGAAAGCTCGCTTCTGGCTGTCTCGAAATCGGCCGGCTGACGGCCCTGATCGTCCTGGTCCTGCATGGTGTCTCCTAGTGGAATCCGAGGAAGGAGAGGATCGCAAGCACGACGACGACGAGGCCGATGAGATAAATAACACTGTTCATGGCGCAATCTCCTCCACTGCGCACCGAACTTGCCTGTGCTTCCCGTGTTCCCTCGGACGTCATCTTTTTTGGTAAGCGAAGCCTAACCCGCCTCAAGACGGGATCTTGTCCTGTGCCGATGGCGGTGAGCGCGGTTGGAAATGATACGAGACCGGAGTCCGGCGCGACTTACAGGTCGAGACGCAGGTCCGTTCCGGCAGATATTCGCGCTGCATGGGCCGGGAATTTTTCCGCAGTGCTTTGACTGGGCATTATCGCAGTGGGACCTGCCTGCGACCTACCACTCAATCGCAGGCCGCGCGATCATCAGCCAGAAAATTCCGAGTACGGCAGCGAAGGCGGGGAAGCCGAAGGCGAACCACAGCCAGAAGAGCCGATGATACCGTGGCGGCAACGGCGCGCCTGCAGCGGCGGCTTGCGAGGCCAGCTTGCGCATCTCCATCTGCATCCAGACGACCGGGAGCCAGAACATTCCGGTGAAGATATAGAGCGTGATCGAAAGCACGATCCAACCTTCCGACAGCGAGTAGCCTGCCTGCCAGGCGAGCGCGGCGCCCGTCAGCGGCTGCGCGACGACGGCCGTCGCTGTGAAAAGAAAGTCGGCTACGACGACCATGCGCGCCACCGCCGCAACCGTTGACGTATTGCCCGTCCTGTGGGCGAGCAGCATGAAGAAAGCGATGCCGGCGCCGGTGCCAAGCAGCACGGCTGCGCCGATGACATGCAGAAATTTCAGCAGGAAATAGAGCATCAACGCTCCTCCAGCACTGCCAACGCCACAAAGTGCAGCACCAGAATCGGCAACACTTTGAGGAACGGCCCAAGCGGTTCGTTCCACAGCTCCGGGCGCAGGAAACTTCCGATGGCCAAGTAGAGGAGCGAGAGCGCGATGCCGCCATAGAGGCCTTTTCGCGTCGTCGACCGCCAAGCTATGAGCGCGCCGATGGCGATGTCGGCCAGAGCGCCGACGATCACGGTAGGTGCCGACAAGATGCCAGCCCCAGTGCTTTGCATCAGATCGATGCCACCGTTATAGCCGGTGGTCAGCGACACAACACCCGTCACGATCCAGAAGAAGGGCAGGACGACGAAGATCGCAGGCTTGATGAAATACAGGCGGGCAAACCATTTTTCCTGCACCGTTGCCGGATTGAGCGCGAGGAAACCCGCCAGGGTTTGCGGCCGTATGCCGGTCAAGGCGGTCCAGTTGGAGGGATCTCCAACCGCCCCTCGGGCGATCTCCCTGGCCGCGTTGGTGCGCATTGGTGGGCGCCAGCCGAACATCGCGGCAAAGTCGCCGAGGCGGTAGAGGAGGCTCGCAAGCGGTTCCGGAAGCACAAACGTGGCCGCTGGGGCCCAGCCGAGCCATCGGCGATAGCTGCCGACGACCTCGTCCAGGGTCAGCTGTTCGGGACCGGCAAGTTCCAGCACGACGCGAGACGGACTGGCGGGAGCGAGAAGGAAGACGACGGTTGAGACCACGTCGTCGAGTTGTACCACCTGGAGCCGGCCGGTGCCGGGCATGGACGGCAGCACCGGCAGCGAGGCGAGACCCCGAAACAATGCGCTGGCTCCAAACACCGGCCGCCCGAGCACCACGGACGGGCGCAGGATCACCCAGTTCAGATCAAGCGCCATTAGCGCTTGGTCGCCGGCCAGTTTCGTCGCCGAGAACGTCGAAGGCTGCGCCCGATCGACGCCTATCGCCGAGAAGTGGATCACCCGAGCAACCCCTACCCTCGCACAGGCGAGGAAGAGTGCTGCCGCCGCATCGCGATGGACTTCCCGCGTCTTTTCACGGGGGCTGTCCTGCAGAACGCCGGCACAATTGACGACGGCGTCGATGCCCGTGAGATGCGGCAACCAGTCTTCGGGCTGCAGCGCCACCGCGATGTCCAGCACCAGCAACTGATAATTGCCGGCCCGGTTTGCGCCGGGGCTGCGGACCAAGCCGATCACCTCATGCCCTTCGGAAAGAAGGCGTGCGACGACCGAGGCACCGATCAGGCCGGTGGCGCCGGCAACCAGAACTTTCACACTGGACCCCATTCTCCGACGGCGGGACAGTATCGTTCATTCCCGCTTATCGCCCTCGATACTCCCCTTCATAGCGGAAAGTTCTTCCTTCGTGCATAACAACCGCGGCCGCGCCGGGTCGGAGATGTCGAGCTTGTCCCAGGGAATGCGGTACATGCTGTCGCGACTGCGCATTCGAAAGACGTCGAGGACCGCTGTGCCGATGGCAGAAGCGGACAGGCGCTCGAATGCTGCGTAGATGCCGACATGGTACTCGGTAACCACGAGGTCATCGCCATCCGGTTCGGCGCGTATCTCCTCGATATGGCCGATGCTTTTGCCGCGCTGCGAAAGCACATTCCTGCCAGCCAATTGCTCAAGATTGACGGTGGCCATCATCCAGCTCCCGGGATACGCCCAATGACATGATCGCGCAGCCAGTCCTGCCAGTCGAAAATCGCCGTTTCGCGGACGTCGATATCGAACTCGATGTCGACGCCGATGTCGCGCACCTTGTTCCATGCGATGCGGTGCGGCTCGGCATGGCGCCTGCCGCCGAGCCTTGCCGCAAGCCGCGCCATCCAGCGCCCGGGCCGCTGGCCAAGCCGGCGCGCCAGCGTGATCGAACCGAGCTCGACCGCAATAATTTTTGGCGGCTTGCCTGGCCCGAGTTCGGCCACCAGCCCGTCCACCTTGCCGATCTTGACCTGCTCGCGGTCGACCACTTGCTTGTCCAGGATGTCGCGCAGCAAATCCATCAAGTGCCTCCGAATATCTGTAAAGGAATAGTCACGACTGCGAGCACGAAACCGAGCGCTATGATGAAGATGACCGCTGCATTCGCGATCAGCCCATTGCGGTGCTCGCCGACATAACGCTCGTCGTTCAGCAGGAAGAGGAACGGAACCACGGTCAGCGGCAGGCTGGCGGCCGTCAGAGCCATGGAAAAGATGGTGAGCTTCAGCGGATCGAGACCCAATGCGATCGGAATGGCGGCGAGAAACAACGAGATCGTATAGACGGTGCTGAAGCCGGGATCGTCGCGCGGTTTCAGGTCCTCGCCCCAGGTCCAGCCGAAGCCCTGCGCCACAAGGTACGCTTGCTGCAGCCCGATTTCGAGCGCGGCACCGAAGCAAGCTATGCCTAGTGAAGCAACGAATAGGACGAACCCCCAGAAACCGAAGATCGGAATCAGCATCAGCGGCAGTTGGTGGTAGTCGTCGATCTGCTCAATGCCGTGCGCTGCCAGCACCAGTGCTGCCACGATCAACACACCGATAGCGATTGTGCCGCCAAAACACATGCCCAAGCCGGCAATGGCCCGATTGGCTCCGAGATAGCTCTTGTCCCATTGGTCCTCGATCGCTCCCGACGAATAGAACATGAACAAATAGGGCGAGATCGATGCACCAAGAATGCTGACCGCCATGAACCAGTAATTGGCCGCGTCGTGCTCGGGCAGAGTGGGCACGGCACCGGCCGCAACCTGCCCCCAATCGGGCTTCAGCATGACGGCGCCAACCACGAAGCACAGCGTGACCAGCCCGAGGACCGCGACACCTTTTTCGATGAATCCGAACGTGCCTTTCCAAAGGAACAGCCATGCCAGAAAAGCGACCGGCAGCGCCCACCACTGAAAGCCGATGCCGGTGGCGAGCTCGAGCGCAATGGCAACACCGCCGATTTCGGCTGCCATGACCAGGAAGTTGACCAGCAAAGTCGCAAGCAGCGGCCACAGAAAGGCGTTGAAGCCAAACCGTTCCCGGATCCCGTCGACGATGGTGTGATGGCTAACGGCGGCGAAGCGTCCGGCCATTTCGACCAGGAAGATGATGCAGATCGTGCCCAGGACGACGGCCCATATCAGCTGGAACCTGAACGCCGCGCCGGCCTGAGCTGCGGTCGCCATCGATCCGACCTCGAGAAAGCCGCCAACGCTGGTGACGACGCCGAGCGATATTTCGAGTAGCTTCTTCATGATTTCGGCGCGAAATATCTGGCGTAGGACGCGCTCAGATCGGCGGCGGCGGCCCGCAGATCCTGTTGCGCGTGTTCCACGTCCGAACGGTTGCCGTTCTGCACTGCGGTCGCTGCGCGTGTTACCGCCGCCGAAAGCTGTCCGACCGCCGTCGTCAGACCGGCTTGCTCGCTGGGCTCAGGCGACTTGGCGGACTGGATTTGCGCACCGGCATCGGCGAGCGCCTTGCCGACCGATTGCAACGTGCGCGACGTGTATTTCGAAGGGGCTGCCCCAGCGACCCAAGCCTCCAGGACCAGTGATGCGGTCTGTGTGGCGGAAGCCGCGATTTTCGACTGCTGCTCGACCTGGTCGGAAGACGTGCATGCCGTCAGTACAGATATCATCAGCAGCAAGCACAGGCGGTCTGGTCGAAGAC
Source organism: Mesorhizobium sp. M0189 (assembly GCF_040322135.1). Lineage (NCBI taxonomy): Bacteria > Pseudomonadati > Pseudomonadota > Alphaproteobacteria > Hyphomicrobiales > Phyllobacteriaceae > Mesorhizobium > Mesorhizobium sp. M0189. Next base: position 282,711 of record NZ_JAMYSW010000002.1, on the reverse strand, counting down.
CGACGGCTGTAACGGCATTTACAACACGTGCTTGTAGCGTTGCTGCCACACGATTGTTCTCCCCGCACCAAGCGACTTCGGCGTGAAGTTTGATCTAGAGCGCCCGGTAATCACGTCAACTGAACCGGATGAACGGCGCTGGCAGCGCGGAACAAACCAGCGATCGCCGGATTAGGTGATGAGGAGGCAAAGGCCATGGACAGGGAACAGCGTATCAGGCAGCGAGCCAATGAGATCTGGGAGCGCGAAGGCCGTCCGCAAGGACGCGAGCGCGAGCATTGGGATCAGGCCGTGCAGGAGATCGAAGCTGAGGGTTCCGAGGCCGAACGCGGTCCGGTCGTGCCCGATCCAACGGTCGGGGCCGGCTCCAATCCAGAGGCGCGCGGCAGCAAGCGGCGGGGGAAGTGAGGTCCAATGCCTCGTCTCGTCGCCTGGATCGTGGTCGTACTGGTCGTGCTGTTCGCCGCCTGGCTGATGATCGGACGCGACAGAACCAGTGGCGGAGCTCAGCCCACGCCGCATGCAATAGATCAGAATGGATAGGAGCTGACATGGCGGGAACCGATACTCATCCTGAACAGGACCCTGCCGAAGGATCGCGATCGACAGTGGAAAAGCAGCTCCGCAAGGAGCAAGGCGGCGAGGGTCAAAATCGCAAAGCCGAGCCAGCTTCCGACAAATCCGGCAGCAAGACCAAGACGCCTTCGGAAGCGCGCAAGAAAGGCTCAGGCTTGGATTGAGCCGGCTGACGGCGGGCTCACGCTGCCGTTTGCCTCGAAATAATAGGGATAGCGCTGCTGGACGATTTCGAGCACCTCGAAGATGTGGCGAAGATGCATTCGCATTGCTTCTTCCGCCGCAAGCGCGTCGGCCTGCTCGAGCGCATCGACAATCCGCCGATGCTGGCCGAGGACCACCGACATGCTGTCGAGGCGCGGAAAAGACAGGAAGCGGAACCGGTCCATGTGCAGCTTCGCCGCGCTGATGTCGGCCCAGATTCCGGGAAACCCGGCATGACTGGCGATATGCTGGTGGAACAGCTCGTCCGACTTGAAGAAGCGCCTGTCGTCCGCGATGGAGGCGAACGTCTCCTGGACCGCCAGTTCGCCTTTGAGCATGGCAAGCAGGTCGGCACGGTGCGGGCTCTCGACGGCGCGCTTGATCAGGCCGACTTCGAGCGATTCGCGCAGGAACTGCGACTTCTCGAGATTGGCAATACGGAGCGGCGCCACCATGCTGCCGCGCTGCGGATAGATGTCGATCAGGCCAAGACCGGCCAGCCGGGCGAGCGCCTCCCTGACCGGCGTGCGGCTCACCCCAAGGGCTTCCGACATCGCCTTTTCCGAGATCCCTTCATGCGGCTTCAGGCGGAAGGTCAGGATCTGGTCGAGCAGAACCTCGAACGTCCTCGCCGCGACCGACGCGCCGGGGCCGGATTCGCCCAACCGCCCCTCGGTGATGGTCCGCATTCCCAAAAGCCCTGCCATCGGCAATCCCCTTAAAGGCTCTGCAGTTTCAAGCCGTTCATGAAATGCCTGCGCAAGCAGCAGCCCGGCGTTACTCCGTGCGCGGAGAACCGCCGATGCGCGCCAGCAGCCCGCCATCGACGCGCACGACCTCGCCAGTGACGAAGGAGGCATCGTCGGACAGCAGGAAGGCAACGACTGCGGCAATCTCTTGCGGCTGGGCGGTACGGCCGAGCGGATGCATGTTGTCGAGGATGCGCAGTATCTCGTCGGGGTTGTCGTTGAGCTTGACCGCATCCCGCAGCATCGGCGTGTCGACGGCGCCCGGAGCGACGGCATTGACGCGCACGCCGAGGGGCGCGTAGTCGACGGCCATCGATTTGACGAGGCCGATCAGGCCGTGCTTGGCCGTGCTGTAGGCCAGAACCCCTTCCTGGCTGGCCAGGCCCTGCACCGAGCTCATATGGACGATGGCACCGCGGCTTTGGCGCAGCAGCGGCATCGCCGCACGCGACAACAGGTAGGCAGCCTTGAGGTTGACGTTCATCACCTCGTCCCAAAGCGCCTCGTCCGTAGTCTCCACTGTTCCGTAACGCTGGATGCCGGCATTGTGGGAGAGCATGTCGAGCCCGCCGAACACGGACCGGGCAAGCTCGACGGCGCGGCCGCAGGCTTCTGTGTCGGCGGTTGAGCCAAGCACGGTGCGCACGGTCACGCCGCGCGCCGAAAGCTGCGCCGCGACCTCATCCAGTTGATCGCCCGCCCGGTCGAACAGGATAAGGTCGACGCCTTGCTCGGCCAGCCTTTCGGCGACAGCACGGCCGATGCCCATGGCTGCCCCGGTGACCAGTGCGCGTTTTCTGAATTCAGCCATTTATCCTCCAAGAACAGTTGCCGATCGATTACCATGGTAGTCGATCGGCGCAATTTGACGCGCTCTTTTCCGCGGAGCCGGCCCAAGCGTGTCCGGCATCATGCCGATCCTTGCATGAAAGCCAGCGTTTCCGCGCGCGTCGGTGCGCCAACACGTCCGCCAAAGCGCAGGCATTTCAGGGCGGCGGCGGCGCTGGCCACTGCTATGGCCCGCTCTTCGTCCCAACCTTCAGCCAGACCGAGGGCGAAGGTGCCGTGAAACACGTCGCCTGCCGCCAGGGTGTCGACGGCTTCGACCCGCGGCGACGGCAGGTGACGGACATCATTGCCACCCGGGTGCTGGAACGCGGTGCCGTTCGCCCCATCGGTGACGGCCACGAAGGCGCCGGTCCATTCGCCGAGGATAGCAACGGCAGAACCGGCGGATATCTCCGGACCGCAAAGGATGCGTGCCGCCGGCAGCGAAGCAACGACATGCGAGGCGATCGGCAGCAGCCGGTCGAGCACCGGTCGCGACGCGACATCTGCGTCAAGGACCGCCGGAATGCCGTATTCACGAGCTTTCGCCAGCGCCAGGGCGGCGGCTCCGGGCCAGCGGACATCGACCAGCACGGCGTCGAACTGGGAAAAATCCGCGGGTGGAAGGCGGTCCGGATCGGCTTGCGTGACGGCATCGTAGAAGGGCACGATCATACGTTCGCCGGCGGCGTCGACCAGGATCGTAGCAATGGCCGAGCGGCCGCCCTCGACCCTGCGCACCAGCGAACAGTCGACCCGCTCCGCCTCCATCTGGCCAATGACATCGCGGCCGACGGCATCGTCGCCGACGCTTGCCCATAGCCAGACCTGTCCGCCCTGGCGGCTGGCCGACGCGGCGGCGCTGGCCGCCATGCCGGCCGCGATCTGCACGGCCTCGCTTGGCAGGAACTTGCCGGCGCCGGAGGGCAGGACATCGAGGCGCAAGATCGTGTCGTAGGTGAGCGCGCCGACACAAAGCAGGCGGGGCGCCGTCATTGCAGCCGGTAGCCGCGCTGATGGGCAATCGCCGTCATCACGCCTCTCAGTTCGGCAAGGCCGCGAAGACGGCCGATCACGGGGTAGCCGGGATGGGTGTGCCGCGCGGCGTCATCGATCAGCTCGTGGCCATGATCCGGGCGAAACGGCAGCAGCGCCGCCGGTTCGCCGGCGTCGCGGCGGCGTTGCTGCTCGTCGAGCAAGATCGAGACCACCGAGACCATGTCGACATCGCCGCTCAGATGCTCCGATTCCATGAACGAGCCGTCCGGGTCCTTGCTGACATTGCGCAGATGCACGAACTTGACCCTATGCGCAAAGCGCCTGGCGATGGCAGGCAGGTCATTGGCCGGATTGGCGCCCAGCGACCCTGTGCACAAAGTAAGGCCGCTATGGGCCGATGGCACGGCATCCAGGATAAAGGCAATGTCGTCGGCGTTCTTGACGATCCGGCACAGGCCGACGAGATCGCGCGGCGGGTCGTCCGGGTGGATCGCCAGCGTGACGCCCGCCTCTTCGGCGGCCGGCAACACGTTTTCGAGAAAACGGACGAGGTTCTCGCGCAGCCGGTCGTGCGACAGGCTCGACTGCTCGGCAACCACTTCGCGCAATTCCGCTATGTCGTAGCGCTTGAAGGCGCCCGGCAGGCCGGCCATGATGTTGGCGAGCAGACGCTCTTTTGCCGTGTCCGGCGTCGTCTCGAACCATTCGCTTGCCCGCTGGAGAACATCGGACGCATAGTCGCGCTCCGATCCCTTGCGCTGCAGCATGTAGCAATCGAATGCGGCAAGCTCGTGCATGTTCATGCGGAGCGCCCGTCCGCCGCCCGGCAGCGGCGCAGCCAGGTCTGTGCGGGTCCAGTCGAGGATCAGCATGAAGTTGTAGCAGACCGTGCGCACGCCGCAGGCGCCGAGATTGCGCAAGGTCTGCCTGAAATTGTCGTAGAGCCGGTCGAGATCGCCGCGGCCGAGCTTGATGTCCTCGTGCACGGGGACGCTCTCGACGACGCTCCATTTGAGCCCCATCGCCGGATCCGCCTCTATCAGCGCCTGGCGCTGCCTGATGGCGTCGATCGGCCAGACTTCGCCGTAAGGGATGTCGTGCAGTGCCGTCACGATGCCGGTCGCGCCGGCCTGCCTGGCATGGGCAAGCGTTGCCGCGTCGCTCGGACCAAACCATCGCCACGTCTGCTCCATTCGACCTCCAACTGCGGAATTCCACGATCAGACCACAGGTGGTATTGAATACTACCATGGCAGTCAATTGCCTGCAGTCCTGTGCCTGGGTCGGCGTTTCGGGCGGCCGCCCTTTGAAAAATTACAACGATACGTGGCGTTCAGATTGAACGGCTACGCAAGGTCCGAGTTTCGGCTGGCCCAAATCGCGCCGCGTTCGAACATCGTGCGCATTTGCGGCACGGCGAACTCATCGGCGGTGTGGCCGAGCGCGCTATAGAAGACGCGGCCCTTGCCGTAGCGGCGCTTCCAGACGACCGGCATGACGACGCCGGCGATGAAGTCGAGATGCTCGCCGGTAAACGTCGTTGTCGCCAGCACCGCGTTGGTCGGATCGACATGCATGTAATACTGCTCAGAACGGTAGGCGAAACTATCGATGCCTTGCACAATCGGATCGTCTGGCCTGGTGATATCGACGTGATAGTCGATGATGTTGCCGGGATGGGCGACCCACTGGCCGCCGGTCATGAACTGGTATTCCGGCTCGTTGCGGAAGCTGTCGCACATCGTGCCGTGAAAGCCCGCAAGGCCGGTGCCGGCCCCGACGGCGCTGGTCAGGTTTTGCAGCTCCGGCTTTTCGATCGTCGACATGGTGATCACCGGGACAATGAGATCGAGCTTGCCCAGTTGCGGATCGGCGAGTGCCGAGGTCCCCTGCTCCAGCCGCACGTCGAAGCCGTTGCCGGTCAGCATCTCCTTGACGATTTCGGCGCTTCGGGCCGGGGTGTGACCTTCCCAGCCGCCCCAGAAAATCAGTGCCGTCTTGCTCATCGCATTATTCCCTATTCCAGAATTCCGAAAGGCAGATCGGCGTGCATCGGCGCCGGCCGGGCGCAGCCATATCTCAGGTCGATACGCTGGCCTATCTCTGCTGAAGAGATGATCGATTCCATGATTTCCAGGACATGGAGGGAAAGATCGAGGCTGGCGCGCTGTTGCCTGCCGGAGACGATCGCCTGCGCCATGTCGGCGAGGCCGAGGCCCCGGTAATTGCCGTCGCCATAGGAATGGATCTGATCGGCCACCGTCCAGTCGCCCTTGCGCTGGCTCGTCCTGACGTCGCCCTGGAACTGGTTGGGGTCGGAGACGATCATCGAGCCGGTGGTGCCGTAGAGCTCAATGTGATTGTGATCGTGCTTCCAGACGTCGAAGCTGGTGGTGATCGACACCGCCGCGCCATTCTCGAATGCGAGCAGACCGGAAATATGGGTCGGCACCTCGACCTGGATGGTTTCGCCCTGGCGCGGTCCAGAACCGATGGTACGAGTGGCATAGGATGACTTCGCCTGCCCGGTCACCGACTTTACCGGGCCTAGGAGATTGACCAGGCAGGTCAGATAGTAAGGTCCCATGTCGAGCATCGGCCCACCGCCGGGCTGATAGTAGAAATCTGGATTGGGATGCCAGAGCTCGTGGCCGGGCACCTGCATGAAGGCAGAGCCGGCGACAATGCTTCCAACGGTGTCCTCATCGACCAGCCGCCGCGCCGTCTGGTGGGAGCCGCCAAGAAAGGTGTCGGGTGCGCAGCCGATACGCACGCCCTTTTCGCGTGCGGCCGCGACGAGCCGCTCCGCGTCGCTGAGCGTCGTTGCTAGCGGCTTCTCGGAGTAGACGTGCTTGCCTTGCCCGACAGCCTGCAAACCGACCGGCACGTGATGCTGCGGCGTGGTCAGGTTGAGCACGATCTCGACGCGGGGATCGGCTAACAGCGCCTCGATCGGCATGGCAGCCAGGCCGTAGGCCGCTGCCTTGGCCTCAGCTGCCGTCCGGTTGATGTCGGTGACGCCGACAATGTCGAGCACCGGGAATTGTGGCGACGCCTTCAGATAGGCGTCTGAAATGTTGCCGCAGCCAATGATGCCGACACCGATCCTCCGCATGGGCTTCTCCTCAAAAGGCGGCATTGATGAAACAGCAGAACTCGTTTGTCACCCCCTTTTCGGCCAGGCGATGTTGTCCCGTGAAAAGGATTTACCTCGAGAGCCTCAGAACCGCGGCCCGATCACAATCGCGCGCCTATGCGCGAGCCGCTTGCTTTCGAGGTCGAACGCCCGGTACTCAGCAACACTGCTTCATGTAGCTTGCTCGACATTCTTGATGCCGGCGTTGAGCACTGCACCGATTTTCACCGGTAGAAGGACGCACATGATCCGCCCACAAGGAACCATCGCACCGATCCTGACGCCGTTCGAAAACGACGGCCGCATTGCCCGCGACCTCTGGATATCACACGCCAAGTGGGTGCTGGATCAGGGAGCGCATTTCCTGTCGCCGTTCGGTACCACGGGCGAGGCGTTGTCCGTCTCGTTGCGCGAGCGCATGCAAGCGCTGGAGTGGCTGGTCGAGGCCGGCATTTCGCCAAGCCATCTGATGCCCGGCACCGGTGTCACAGCACTTGCCGAAACCGTCGAGCTGACGGCGCATGCGGTCGGTCTCGGCTGTGCCGGGGTGATGGTGCTGCCGTCGTTCTTCTATACGGCCGCCGGCGACAACGGACAGGCCCGCTACTACAGCGAGCTGATCGAACGGGTGGCGAACCCGGCGATGAGGATGATCCTCTACCACATCCCGCAGAATTCCGGCGTACCGGTGAGCCCGGCGCTGACCGCCCGGCTGAGCGAAGCGTTTCCCGATGTCGTGGTGGCCTACAAGGACAGTGCCGGTGACTGGAACAACACCGCGGCGGTCATTGCGGCAGCCCCAAAGGTCGCGGTGTTTCCGAGCTCGGAAGCACAGCTGACGAAAGGCCTCGCCAACGGTGCTGCGGGGTGCATCTCGGCGACGGTCAATCTGAATGCGGCAGCGATCCGGGCCCTCTATGACGCAACGCTGGCGGGAGAGGACATTACTGACGCGGAGGCCGGCATCAAGGCGTTCCGCAAAATCATCCAGGATGCCGGCCTCATCGCTGCGATGAAGGCGGTCCTGTCAGCACGATCGGGCGACAGGCGGTGGCTGAACCTGCGCGCGCCGCACGAGAATGCAACGCAGACCACCGGCGAAGCTTTGCTCGCCGCTCTCGGCCCGCTAGCCGACCATATCGGCCGGAGCTGACTATCGGGCAGCGTTCAGGGCGGCAGCAGCGCGTATCAGCGCCTTGAACGCATTCTCATTTATAGCCTCGCCCTCACGGATATCGATGGCGCGCCTGGTGTTGCCTTCGAGGCTGGAGTTGAACAGGCCTGAAGGGTCCTGCAGCGAGGCGCCCTTTGCGAAGGTCACTTTCACGACGTTCTTGTAGGTCTCGCCAGTGCAGATTATTCCGGCGTGCGACCACACCGGAACGCCTCGCCACTTCCACTCCTCGACCACTTCCGGGTCGGCCTGCTTGACGAGAGCGCGGACATGCGAAAGCGTCTGGCCTCGCCAATCGCCCAGCTCGCTGATCCTCGCATCTATCAGCTGAGAGGGAGAGTTGCCTGCATTTCCTTCCATCGAGCCACTCTTCATCGTCATTGTCGCTTTCCCTAGGGTTGTTGCCGCTCGCCCGTCACATGAATACCGCTAGTCGGCACCTGGTTTGCGGGAATGACTGGCATTCCCACTCACATTCGCTCGCCCGGCAATTGGCTGGCTTGCTTCACCCAGGCGGCCAGTTGAGTTTCGTCCAGCTGGTCGTCCTGGCGGATATCGAGGTAGCGCACGTCCTTGTGCTTGGACTCGCCTGGAGGGACAGGATGCAGCGACGCGCCGCGGAAGAAAGCCAGCTTGATGTACTTTGTGAAGCAATGGAAGTTGAGGAACCAGCCTTGACCCTCTACGCCATAGAAGGGCGAGTTCCATTTGACGGCCTTGCGCACGTTGGGCACGCTGCGCACGATGAGCGCGTCGAGGCGGCGCCCGACGTCGCGTTTCCAGCCCGGCATGGCCGCGATGTAGGCTTGCACAGGGGCGTCGCCATCGGCCTTCGCTATCTGCGGGTTGCCGCCTGCGAGGAGGACCGGCTTGGCAGCGGCAGGGTTGGCGGCGGGCTTCTTCGCGACCGCCAATGACCTGATGGACGTCTTGTTGGCCATGCGTTCACTCCAATGCGCCGGTGCCCCCTGCGTTGCGCCACTTGGGAGCGTAAGGCAGCACGAACATGTACAGACCGGTAAGCAGGAGCAAGCCGAGCGGAAACAGCGGCAAAAGGTATACCCAGTAGGCGGGTTCCTTGCCTGCTCCCAGGCTGATGAAGATAGCGGCGACGACCGCCGCAAAGATAATCGACAGCCAGCGGTGGATCTGCCGAACCCATTTGTTCCAATCCATTGAGACCTCCTCTGAAGACGAACCGAAGCGGATCGGCGGCCCGTTTGGCGACTCCCGCCGGGCAGCCACGCCACTGAACGCGTGCCTTACCAGCGCGCCAGCTGGGTGATTTGAACGACATTGCCGCAGCCGTCGTTCAGCTGGGCGATGGTCGAGCCGGTTACTTCGGTCGGCGGCATGGTGAATTCGGCGCCGCGCGCTTTGATACGCTCGTAGTCGCTCTTGATGTTGTCGCTGAAGAACATGACCGCGGGCTGGCCCTGCTGGAACATGGCTTTCTGGTAGGTCTTTGCGGCCGGGTTGTCATTGAGCGCGAGTTGCAGCTCGGCACCGTCCGGCTCGTCGGGTGATGCGACGGTCAGCCAGCGAAACGGCCCATTGCTGAAATCGGCCTTCTTCGTAAAGCCGAGCGTTTCGGTGTAAAAGCCCAGAGCCTTTTCCTGGTCATCCACGTATACTTTGGTCAACTTGATCTTCATTGGCTTGCCTCCATTATCGCCCCGCCATCTGCCGCTCTGTAACAGAGCCCGTGCTTGAATAGCGCCCGCGGACCTCAGTCCGTCCGCGCCAGAACCTGCTCCAGATCGTCAAAGAACCTCGGCCAGCCGACTTTGGCACCCCGGAAGTAAGGCTGCTGATCCGGCCGGAAGCCCGACTGCTCCATGCGCAAGCGGACCCCGGTACTCGTGGGGATGAGGGTCCAGGAGACGACACTCTTGAGATCCTTGGTATCCCACGTGTAAGTCAGCGTTCTGTTCGGCTCGACCGTCTGGACCTGACATTCGACGGAGCCCCAGGCTGCGTGAAGATTAAAACGGTGGTCCGCGACAGGCTTGAAGTCGTTTTTCATGAGCCACTCCTCGATCAAGTGTGGTTGCGTGAGCGCGCGCCAGATCTTCTCGGGCGGATAAGCGATCTCCCGTTCGACAACGACGGAGAGTGTTTCGGTCGACGTTCGGTTCACTGGTCCATCCTTTTGAGCAGGTCTTCGAGGTCGTCGAACCGGCTCTGCCAGAACCCGGTCATCTGGCTTGTCCAGTCGATCAGGGGGGCAAGCGCAGCAAGCTGCGCGCTATAGTGGGTCTGTCGTCCTGCATGGCGGTCGCGCACCAGCCCCGCCTGCCTCAAAACCCCGAGATGCTTCGACACGGCCGGTTGCGAGATCCCGGCCTGAGCCGTCAGAGCCCCGACCGTCTGCTCTCCTTCGCGACACAGTCGCTCAAAAATAGCGCGCCGAGTCGGATCGGCAAGCGTTCTGAAGAGTACATCGTGAGCGTTTGGCATTGGGATCGATAACCCTTCGGCTATTGATCGATGTATAACCATTGGGATATGTATTAGTCAAGCGGAAAGCGGCATAATTCTCGTTGCAGGAGCGATCACCTGCTTCGCTCACGCAGCCAGTTGCTCATTCGCCGTACTCTGCGCTGGAATCGTCAAGCGTGATGCGCTATATGACCATCTACATGGTCAGGAGCGTGACATGGACGTGGTCAATCTGGCGGACGCCAAGGCACATCTGAGCGAGCTCGTCGACCGGGTCGAGGCTGGAGACTCGATCGACATCACCCGGCGTGGCAAGCCGGTCGCCCGACTCACGGCCGTGGCCCGCCCCCGCAGGCGGATCGACGCCGTCCTGCTCCAATCCCTGACCGCAACCATGCCTCTGCAGGCTCAGGCCGCCGCCGATCTGGTGCGATCGATGCGAGATGGCGATCGCTATTGATGCTTTATCTCGACACTTCGCTGATCGTAGCAGCGCTATCCAACGAAGCCATGACCGCGCGCGTTCAGGGCTGGCTGGCGGAGCAGGACCCAGCGCAACTTGTGATCAGCGACTGGACCATCACCGAGATGTCCTCCGCCATGGCGATCAAGCTTCGGACCGGACAGATTGACCTGGAGCAGCGCGCAGCAGCGCTCGCGATGTTCAACAAGCTGGTCGCCGAGAGCTTCACCGTGCTGCCGGTGACGGGCGGGCATTTTCGGGTCGCCGCGAAATTCGCCGATCAGCATACGCTCGGGCTTCGTGCTGGCGACGCCCTGCACCTCGCGACGGCATCCGAGCATGGCGCCACGGTGCGAACCCTCGACCAGCGGCTCGCCGAGGCAGGGCCGATACTCGGCGTGCCGACGCAGTTGCTGGCATGATCAAGGCTCCTCCTTCAATGCATATATCCCGAGTTGCCTTGATCTCGACCACTTCTGGATATACATTTCTCCTGGCGTATATCTAGGAGAGGAAGTGGCATGCAGGTCGCCAAATGGGGAAACAGTCTTGCGGTCCGCCTTCCCGCCGCTGTGGTCGAAGCGCTTGAACTCAGGGAAGGCGATGAGATCGAAATCCATGTCGCTGACGCCCGCCAGCTTGGCGTGGCGCGGAAGCCCGGGCGCGAGGAGTTGCTGAAGCGTCTCCGCGCCTTCCGTGGTCGGCTCCCCGCTGACTTCAAATTCGATCGGGACAAGGCGAATGCCCGTTAGTTTTTTTGATACCAATGTCCTACTTTATATCGCGTCAAGCGATACGGCGAAGGCTGATCGGGCCGAGGCGGCCATCGCTGCTGGCGGGGCGATCAGCGTGCAGGTTCTCAACGAACTCGCCAACGTCGCGCGTCGGAGGATGCAAATGTCATGGACCGACACGCATGCGCTGCTGACCATGCTGCGCGGCCTGTTGACGGTTCATCCGCTCACGCTCGAGACCCACGAAACAGGATTGAGGCTCGCCGAGCGGTACAGCCTTTCTACCTATGACGCGATGATCGCGTCCGCGGCGATTCACGCTGGCTGCGATACACTTTTGTCAGAGGATATGCAGCACGGAATGGCGCTCGACGATGGCTTGCGCATCGTTAATCCCTTTCGCGTTGCGGGTTGATCTCGCTCATTGAAGGCGGCTTTCGGCCTTGCCGAGCGGCGTTTCAGGCACCGAGGGCGATGCTTCAACCACAAGCGTCGGCGCGGGCGAGGAGAAAGGCCGCTTCCCGCGCGTTGCGGGTGAGCTTGGCCGCCGCCTCGAATTCGGCGCGGGCCTCTGCCAGCCGGCCGGCCCGAAACAGAAAGTCGCCCCTCGCTGCCGGCAATGGCGCATAGTTGCGCAGGGCGGCGGCGCCGGCAATCTCGTCTACCAGCCGCAGGCCCGCCTCAGGCCCGAAGGCCATGCTGTGGGCGACCGCTCGATTGAGATCGACCACCGGCGAGGGCATCACTGCTCGCAGCCGGCCGTAGAGCGCTGCGATGCGGGGCCAATCGGTATCGGCCGGACTGCGCGCCCGCGCATGGCAGGCTGCAAGCGCGGCTTGTAACGCATAGGGGCCATCGCCCCCGAGAGCTTCGGCGCGGGCCAGCGCGTCAAGGCCTCGGCGGATCAGCAGTTGGTCCCAGCGTGCGCGGTTTTGCTCGGTCAGGGTCAAGAGGGCGCCGTCCGGCCCGATGCGTGCGGGCAGGCGCGATGCCTGGATTTCCATCAGAGCCAGCAGGCCGAACACTTCGGCATCCTCGGGCATCAGCCCCGCCAGCATACGGCCCAGCCGTTGTGCCTCCAGGCACAGGCCCGGCCGGACAAGGTCGTCGCCGGCCGTGGCAGCATAGCCTTCATTGAAGATGAGATAGATGACCTCCAGCACCGAGGACAGACGGGCCGCACGCTCGGCACCGCGCGGCACCTCAAAGCTGAGCCCGGCCTTTCCGATCGTCTTCTTTGCGCGGACGATGCGCTGGGCGATCGTCACCTCGCTCGACAGGAAAGCACGGGCGATCTCGTCCGTCGTCAGACCGCCGATGACACGCAGCGTGAGCGCCGCGCGGGCGTCGGCCGAAAGTACGGGGTGGCAGGCTGTGAAGATGAGGCCCAGCAGCTCGTCGCCAAGATCGTCGTTGATGGCCATTTCGATCACCTCGGCCGCGCCGTTGCACTCGCCGTCAAGCTCCCGCGCGATCTCCTCATGCTTGCGCCCGCGCATCTTGTCGCGACGGATCGCGTCGATGGCGCGGCGTTTGGCGACCGTCATCAGCCAAGCGCCGGAATTGGCCGGCACGCCGGCCCTGGACCATTCGGACAGGGCTATGACCAGGGCGTCTTGCACCAGTTCCTCTGCAAGGTCGACATTGCGCACGAGGCGGACCAGACCCGCGATGAGCCGGGCCCGTTCAATGCGAAAAATCGCTTCGATCACCTGGTGCGTCTCGCCTGCAGTCATGCTGTCTTGTCGGCCAAAGCCATAACGGAGGCAAGCAGATTGCGGCCGACAGTCTCGGTTGCCGCTGAGCTTCTCGCGCGTTCGGTCATGGATTTCCGTGACCTCCGGCATCAGATTTTCATTGCCAATCAGCCATTTCGTACAGCGGCCGGATTTCGATCTCGCTCGGTCCCGGCATGGGATTGGGGCAGCGCTTCACCCAGGCGACCGCCTCGTCCATATCCTTGACTTCCCAAAGCCAAAAGCCGGCGACCAGCTCGCGGGTCTCGGCGAAAGGCCCGTCGATGACGGTGCGGCGGGAACCATCAAACGCAACGCGCTTGCCCTGCGAGGAGGGCTTGAGGCCGTCAGCGTCGAGCAAGATGCCGGCATTGCGCAGCTCATCGTTAAATCTGCCCATCGCCTCCATCGCCTCCTTAGCCTCGGGCGTGGGGAGAAAGCCCTTTTCGCTGTCCTCGGTAGCCTTCACGAGCACCATCACACGCATCGTCTGTCTCCTTGTTTGAGCCGGCCTCATAGGCCGGCATCGGAACGACGAACGGAGTTTAGGAAATCGACATTGTCCTGCAAATTTTTTTCGACGGTTGAGGCGCGGGACGCCAATGGCCGCTTCCGGGTCAGGAATCGCGACGGTGCGATATTGAGATTGGGCGCTTGACGGGCGCCCGAGTCACAAGCTCGAACACGAGTTTCAAGAACGCGTTGATCGGGCGAAGCTCCTGCTACCCTTCAGACGGCCGCGAATGAACCTGTGGACCGGCTTGTGATCGGCAATCCGTAGCGGCATCAGGCGTTATCCGGCTGAAACTCCGTCTTCCGAGACGGTCCCCGCGCCCAGCCGCGTTCGTTGCGCTGCTCTTGGACCTGACACGCATGAGTGACCCGCCTAAACCATTTCGGGACGTTTTGAAGCCTCGCGGATCGCTTTGTGCACGCTGCGCTGCAAATCCATGAAGGCCGGGGTTTCCATGACCTCTTCCCGGCGCGGGCGCTCGATGTCGACATTGAAGGTCTGCATGATGCGTCCCGGGCCGATCCCCATCACAACGATGCGGTCCGACAGGTAGACCGCCTCTTCCACATCATGGGTGACGAAGAGCACGGTGAGCCTGTGCTCCTCCCAGATCTGCGTCAGGAGTTCCTGCATCTGATGCCTGGTCAAGGCATCGAGCGCGCCAAAGGGCTCGTCCATCAGAAGCATTTTGGGTCGATAGGAAAGAGCACGCGCTATAGCCACACGTTGCTTCATGCCGCCCGAAAGCTCAGACGGGTAGCGATTGGCGCTGTGCGGGAGCTTGACCAGATCGAGATGCTCGCGTGCTATCCTGCGGCAGGTCGCGCGATCATGACCCGCGGCCTTGAGCGCGAACTCGATATTCTGCTGCGCCGTCAGCCAGGGAAGCAGGGTGTAGGACTGGAAGACGACGCCGCGGTCGAGACCCGGCTGCAGGATCGGCGAGCCATCGATGGCAAGATCTCCTGCGTCGAAATCCTGCAGTCCGGCAACGATCGACAGCAGCGTGCTCTTGCCGCAACCCGACGTGCCTACCAGCGAGACGAACTCGTTGTCGGCAAGATCGAGATTGATATCGCGCAACACTTCCGTGCGCCGCGCGCCCGTGCCGAAGCTCTTGTGGAGACCTTTGATCCCCAATTTGGGCAAACTCATCGGCCCGGCCTCATTGCACGTGGCCCTCCTGCCGGAACAACACTTTTCCCAGTGCCTTCATGACCTGGTCGGTGATGAGACCAAGCACGCCCAGCAGCAGGATGTAGCCGATGATGGTGTTTGTCTGGAAATAGCGCTGGGACACGGTGATGCGGTAGCCGAGGCCTGATGTCGCCGCGACAAGTTCCGCCAACACCAGCCAGGTCCATGCCCAGCCGAGACTGATGCGCAGCGTATCCCAGATGCCTGGCAAGGCGCTGGGAACCACGATGCGCGTCAGGATCTTGCGATCCGGCAGGCCGAGCGTCCTGCCAAGGCCAATGAAATCAGCGGGAACCCGCTTCACATTGTCCATGATCATCAGCACCTGCTGGAAGAAGGTGCCGATGAAGATGATCAGGAACTTCTGCGCATCGCCCGTCCCGGACCACAGGATGGAGAGGGGCACGAACGCGACCACCGGCATGTAGCGGATGAAATCCACAAGCGGGTCGATCGCCGCTTCCCAGGTCCGGAAGCTGCCGATCAGCACGCCAATCGGAATCGCCAGGGCCGAGGCGATGAGGAAGCCAATGGAAATACGGTATATCGAGGTCCTGAGATCCAGCCACAGCGTGCCGTCACCCGCGAGCTTGCCGAGTTGGGTCACCACGCTTCCCGGCGAGGGCAGGAAAATCGGCTTTACCAGCCCAAGCCCCGTTGCCGCCCACCAGGCGAGGCCGAGGCCGGCAAAGACGGCCACCGCTATCATCAGGAAGCGCGAGCGTGCGATAGGCGCGCCGATCCCGGAGGATCGGCGACGGCGCATCGGCTGTTTGGTCACCGGCACCGGTGCTGCGTGAGACGGGCTTGGCTTGGTCGCACGCTGCTCGGACATTTGCGTCACCACCGCGAGCCGGCCCTCGTCATTTCGCGGCCTTGACGAATGACGGGTCGATCATCTGCTCCGGCGTCACGTCCGCCTGAAGCAGCCCGGCGTTCTTGGCGGCCGCCTCGACATCGGCGAATGTCTTGGTGGAAAATTCGCCCGTCAGCGCATCCTTGTTTTCGGCGAGAGTATAGTAACGCACGCCATCAAAGGCGGTGTTGAGGTCTTCGACGCTCGAACCGACCGCCTTGGAGATGATCGCCCGGCCGTCGGGCGTGTCGGCGTTGTAGGCCTTCAGGGCCGCATCCCAGGTCTTGATCATGGCAAGCACCTGGCCGGGACGCGACTTGATCACCTCATCGCGCACCACGAACACGTCGCTGATCAGGCCGGGATCTTCGCCCGCGGTGAAGAGCAGCTTGACATCCTTGTTCTGCGCCCTGGCCGCGGTGAGATAGGGCTCATAGGTAACCGCGACCGGCACCTGGCCAGCGATCAACGCACTGCCGGCATCCGCCGCCGGCATCGGAACCGGCTGGACATCGGCGATGGACATGCCGTTCTTGGCCAGCGCGTATTTGAGCAGGATGTCGCTCGTCGTGCCTTCCTCGAAAGCGACCTGCTTTCCCTTGAGGTCAGCGACGGAGGCGATGTCCTTGCCGGCGATCATGGCATCAGCCGTCATGCTGACGTCGAGCAGAAGCACGATCTTCACCGGCAGGCCGGCCGCAACCATGCCCATGGCCGTGTGGGTCGCGATATTGGCGGCATCGAGCTGGCCGCTGGCCAAGGCGGCGTTGATGTCCTTGTCCTCGGCGAAGTTCACGATCTGAACGTCGGACAGCCCGCTTGCCTTGAACAGTCCCTTGGCTTCGGCGACATGCCACTGGCCATAGCCAAGCCATGGCTCGATGCCGATCTTGAATGTTCCTGCCTCAGGCGTCGCCGGAATGGTTGTATCGGCCGCGTAGGCCGCCGGGGCGAACCCGACGGCAGCAGCCATAACGAGTGCCCGAAATTGTCCTGCTAGGTTACGCATCGTCTTGTTCCCCTTGATGATCAGGCCGCTTTTTTTGAACCAAACATCCGGCCTGGTGAGAATGCGGGCTTCTGCTCTTGCGGCACCGTGCCTCGGCATCTTAGCGTCAGTTCAACCGAAGTGCGACGACACTTCAACGTCAGCAACAGCGGATGTCAAGGCTAAATACATACATGCATATACAAGTCAGACCTCTCTGAATCGCTTCACTGCGATCAGGTTTTTTTGGACGGAGAATACCGACTGCCAAGCGAGTAGCGGCTTCCAACGTAAGTCAGCTTGCTGATCGTGGCAACGACGGCGCCCGTCCATGTCCGGCGATGCAGAAGCAGGCAGCAGCTGCCCGCATCGATGCCCAGATGCCGCGCCGTTTCGGCATCGGCAGGGGTCGCCGAAATGATATGCTCGACCTCCGTCACCGGGGTTTTCTGCATGAGATAGTCGTAGGTCGCTGTCCTGGAAAAATCCTGCTTGTCATAGTCGGGTATCAGGCCCGGGTTGACGAAGCGCTCTTCCAGTTGCACAGGCAGGTCGTTCTCGAAGTTGACGACAATGGAATGATAGATCGACGCGCGCTTTGCGAACTCGAACGAAAGCGCGAGTTCCTTTGTCGGCATGATCTCTTCGAGGACGATAACCGCGGAGCGATGCCTGTTTCCCCGCGCGACAATTTCCGCCGCGATGTTGTTGATCTCGATCAGTGCGGATTGCGGTCGAGGTGGCGCGATGAATGTGCCGACGCCCTGGAGCCGGATCAGAAAACCCGCAGAGGTCAACTCCCGCAAGGCACGATGAACCGTCATCCGAGACACGCCGAGTGTCGCCACGAATTCATTTTCGGACGGCAGCTTCCGATCCTTGCTCCATCGCCCCGTTCCGATGTTCGTCAGGATGTAGTCCTTGACCTTCTCGTAAAGAGGGCTGGCGGTGTCGGGCAAAGAGATCATTTCAAAAATCCTTTCCGGCAATGTTCGGAAATCACACGCGCCCGGCAGACCGCATCCGGATGATTGTTTTCAAGCCATCGCCCTGCCCCGCCAACAGCCGCTCATAGGCTGCGGGAACATCATCCAGACCGATCTCGCGGTCGATCAGTTCGACCATGGGCTCGGTCAATTCGCCAAGCATCCGGATGGCGTCGGGAAGCTCATCTGCAAAGGCGTGGCATCCCAGCAATGTGATTTCGCGTTCAACCAGGAGGTTGGGATCGATATCGAGGCGCCCATGGAATATGCCGACCATCGCAACGATGCCGCCGGCATCGAGAACGCCGAGCAGCTGGCTGAGTGCTGCGATGCTGCCGGTCGCTTCGACGGCAGCGAGCAAGGGGCATCAGCGGTCGCCGCGGCAATGGCGTCCCGGTTCAAGTCGACGATGCTGGCGTCTGTCACCCGCGCCACCCGGGCGCATCGGCCAGGGTTGCGATCGGCGACGAGCACGGTACCTGCGAAGGTTCGAGAGAGCAGCAGCGCGGCAAGACCGCCAATGGTGCCGCAGCCGACGACAAGAACGGAGCCGACCGTTTTCGGCAGACGCCGCACTGCATGCAACGCTACAGCCAGCGGCTCGGCCATCGCCGCGACCCGTTCGTCAAGCGCGGTATCGACGACGTGCAGCAGGCGTGCGGGCAGGACCGCTTGTTCGGCAAATCCGCCGTCGCATATTTCGCCAACAAAGCCCAGCGACGTGCAAAGATGCCGCCTGCCTGCATGGCATTGCGCGCACTCTCCGCACCAGAAGCGGGAATCGGCGACCACTCGGTCGCCAACAGCGACGGTGTCCACGCCCTCGCCGATGGCGATCACCGTGCCTGTCAGTTCATGGCCTGCCGTCGAAGGCGACCGGCTTATCCACTGGCCCGTGCGGAAGTTGTGGAGATCGGAACCGCAGATGCCTGCGGCATCGACCCTCAGCTTCACCCAGCCCACCTCGGGAGCGCCTGGCGCGGCGATATTCTCGACGCGCAAGTCGCCGGGTCCATGGAGTCGTGCCGCCCTCATCATCATCGTTTCCGCTCAGCCGGCGAGATAGCGATCGCGGATCTCCGAAACCGCGTTCTCGTGCGAGCTGAACCCTTCGTAACGGGCGAGCCTGCGGGCATGCAGTGCGAGTTCCGGATAGGCGGCCGAGGTCACATAGCCGACTGATGATCTCTTGACGAAATCCGTCACAGAAAGCGGTCCGAAGGTTCGCGCCCACCGGCTGGTCGGCAGCACCGCATTGGGCCCGAGGACGAAGTTGGCGAGGGTCACCGGGGTATGCGGCCCCATGAGGATCTCGGCGGCTTCTGTGATACGTCCGAGATGCGCAAATGGCTCCGTTGACAGAATCTCGAGATGCTCCGGCGCATAGTCGTTGATGAAGCGGTAGCTGTCCTCCAGCGATTCGGTCAGCACAATACCGCCGCGTTTTCCGGTGAGCACGGCGCGCGAGAACTCCACGCGCTGTTCGGTCATCCGGGACCAGTGTTCCGGTATCGCAATCAACGCGGCTTCGGCGACCTTGCGGCTGTGCGTCACCAGATAGGCGGACGAATCCGGCCCGTGCTCGGCCTCGATCAACAGGTCAAGAGCGGCCAGGCCGCCGTCGATGCTGTCATCGGCAAAGATGATCGCTTCGGACGGACCGGCGGGGAGACCCGTGTTGACGATCGGGGACAACACGCTCTTTGCCGCCACTACCCACGGGCTCCCCGGTCCGACGATCTTGACGGCGGGCTTCACAGTCTCGGTTCCATAGGCGACAGCGGCAACCGCATGGGCGCCGCCGCACTTGTACACGGTCTCCACGCCGGCGAGGCGGGCGGCAACCAGCGTCGCGGCATCGACGGAACCATCCGAAGTCGCAGGCGTCACGATCGCGATCTGCGGAACCCCGGCAATCACCGCTGGAACCGAGGTCATCATCGTCACCGAGGGGAAGGCGCCTTTGCCGCGCGGAACATAAAGCGCAACCGAAGCGATCGGTGTGTATCGGTCACCCGCATAGGCGCCAGGCCGAACTTCCTTGAGCCACATCGTCTCCGGGCGCTGCTCCTCGTGGAAATGCCTTATGTTCTCGATGCCAAACCGGATACTCTCCACGACATCCTTGTCGACCTTGTCGAATGCCGCATCGAACTCCGCTTCCGAAGCTTTCAGTCCACCGTCGGCAACATCGGCTTTGTCGAGCTCGCGCGCAAACCGGAGCAAGGCCGCGTCACCTTCATTCTTGACGGCCTGGATGATTGGACGGACCTTTTCGATGAAGGAAGACAGATCTCCTTCGGCGCGTTTAAGTAAATTGGCGCGCTGATCGACACTGAGGGATGACAGGCGGTGGAAGCTGACGTCAGACATGGCGGCTCCTTTTCTTAGTACGCAATCACGGTTAGCGCTTGTCGATCACTTCTGGGACACGTCTCCAGTCCCTGAAGCCTTCAAATCGATGCGAGAAAGCCTCCATCCACGGGAATGGACTGGCCCGTTATGTAGGCTGCCGCATCCGAAGCGAGGAACACCGCGATTCCGTGCAGGTCCGAGAGATCACCAAAACGGCGCTGCGGAATCTTGGCGAGCATCGATTGCTGCCATGCCTCGTTGCTGTAGAACACGTCTGTCATCGCTGTCCTGAAATAGCCAGGCGCGATGGCGTTGACCCGGATCCCGAGATCGGCCCACTCCGCCGCAAGCGCCCGCGTCATGCCGAGGAGGCCTGATTTCGACGAGCCGTAAGGCACCGCCGTGGGAATCCCGACCTCGGAGGTCAACGAGCAGAGATTGATAATGACGCCGGGCCGTCCGGCGTCTCTCATCTGCCGCGCGGCGGCTTGGGCGCAGAAGAAGGCGCCTTTGAGATTCGTATCGACAATCCTGTCCCACAAGGCCTCGTCGACATCGAGCGAGGGGCGGACCTCTTCCACACCCGCATTGTTGACGAGAATATCGAGACCTCCGAGCAGGCTGCCGGCCTCGGCTGTCGCCGCCCGGCATTGGTCGACATCGGTGACGTCCAGGGCGATGGCATGCGCGGCCCCGCCGGCAGTGCGGATGGCGGCCACCGTCTCCTCGAGCGAGGCCACGCTGCGCGCCGTGATCGCGACGTCGGCGCCGGCTGCGCTGAGCGCCTCGGCGATGCTGCGCCCGATGCCACGGCTTGCGCCGGTTACAAGCGCCTTCCTGCCTGACAGGTCGAAGAGAGATGCGTTGCGCATGTCATCCTCCTTGGTAATGTCGCGCTTGGACCGATCGCGTCGAGACTATCCGAATGCAGCTTATCTATACAAGCATGTACATCATGGCGGTAGTGCGCCATGCGGAACTTTGCTTGTCAGAGCGGCAGCGTATTGGCCGGCATCGGACCGGTCTGCGCGGTTCGCCGCAGCCCATCTGGAGTTCATCGGGAGGATAGATGAAGCGCGCAGTAGACCACGACGCGATGAGCGTGGTTGGTTATACCACCCCCTGGAGTGCCAAAGCAGGCCAGCAGATCAACCTCAGCCTGTCATGCGATCGGCCGATAAAGGCCACACGAATTTGCCGACTCGACAAGCCGGCTCCGGAATTTCTGGCCTGGTCCATCGAAGCGGTGGGTGAACCACGGCATCGGCATTTCGACCAAGGGTCGTTCCTGTTCGTGCGAGCCGGCGAACTGGCCAAAGTACAAGCCGTCCACGGCATTCGTTTTGAGCTGTTCCTCACGCGCAACGGAGGTGCGCGTACGATCCTGGAAGCAGGCGCCCTCGGGCTGCGCCTCCGCGACGGCGCATTTGCCCTGGAAATCGGCGGCGAAACCTTTGTCGAGAGGAAGGCGCCAACTGGTGTGTGGCTCACTGTCGAGTTGGATCTGCGGCAGGAGCAGCCGCGTCTGCGGATCAAATCGCATGATCTCCTCGCGCCTTACGAACTTCGTGAAGGTTTTGGCAGCCCTGCGCGGAACCTTCAAGCGCACGGCATCCATTTCGGCGCAAGTGCTACTCACCACGAACCTACCCTCAACGCGAAATTTGCCGCGATCCGGCTCGAGACACCGCAGGGGACCATTGCCTGGGATTTCCCGACGCTGTTACCAACGCAGCCGATCCTGTCGTCGGGCAGAGCAGATCCGCTGCTCCTCGATGTGATCAATCAGCCAGCCTTCTGCATGACTTCGGCACGCTGGGACGGATCGAGCTTCGAACCTCGCTTCGTGCCGTCGCACTACGACGCTATCCATTGCCACGACGACGACATCGGCCCGCTTGAGTGGCCGGCATCGCACTGCGTGACAATCCCTGAAAACGCACGCCCAGGCGTCTACGCGTTCCAGATCGAATGGGAGGATAGCTACGAACGCGTGGTGTTCTTCGTCACCTCATCACAGGTTTCGTCGCCGCTGTTGTATCTCGTGCCGACGGCCACCTATCTCGCTTATGCGGACGAATATCTCCCAGATCATCTTTATGAATGGAAAAGCGACGACCGGGGACATCGCTTCGCGGTCGCCAACAATCTGAAGTCTCTTTACGACTACCACTCCGACCTTAGCGGCGTTTCTATCTGCTCCTACAAAAAGCCGAAAGTGACGCTCAGGGACGATTACGATTATCCCCTCTGCGGCTGCCCACACAATTTGCCGGTCGATCTGCACTTCCTCCGATTCTGCCACGACAATGGAATCGTGTTTGACGTCATGACCGATCATGATTTGCACGAATGCGGTATAGACGGTCTGCGTGGACACCAAGCGGTCGTCACCGGCAGTCATCCCGAATATATGTCGATCGAGATGGAGCAGGCGCTGCGGCAGTTTGTGGCCGAAGGCGGCAGCATCGCCTATCTCGGCGGAAACGGCTTCGCCGCCACTGTGGCTTTCAAGGACGATCTGATGGAGCTGCGGCGCTCGCCGCTGGAGGCCGGCCGCACGTGGGACGGCCCGGTCGCCGAACAAGCGCTGTCGATCACCAACGAACCAGGCGGCTATCTCCGCTCCCGTGGCCGCGGCGAATTCTCGCTGATCGGTGGCGCGATCTCACTGATGGGATTCGAAGGCGCACGCCCCTTCACGCGCACTGACGAAAGCCATGAAGCAGGATGCGCATGGCTGT
Organism: Mesorhizobium sp. M0189; assembly: GCF_040322135.1. Lineage (NCBI taxonomy): Bacteria > Pseudomonadati > Pseudomonadota > Alphaproteobacteria > Hyphomicrobiales > Phyllobacteriaceae > Mesorhizobium > Mesorhizobium sp. M0189. Next base: position 260,030 of record NZ_JAMYSW010000002.1, on the reverse strand, counting down.
TCGAAGGCGTTGAAAATGCGACCTTCGGTTCGGACGGCATCGTGCTGGGCGGTGCCGCGGGCTACGAAGTGGATGCGACGGATCCAGCCCTCGGCACATCCGCGGACACCGTCGTGATCGCGCGTGCGACGGGATTTCCCGACAGCTTCTTCCAGGATCCGACGCGCTGGTGCGAGGGCGGGGATACGCAACGCATCGCCCGCCGCTGCGCCGAAATGACCCTGCGAAAGCTCGCAGCAGGCGGCTTGATCTTTTCGGCAAGCTCGGTTGCCTGGTGCGGCGCGCTGCCAGCCGCAGGCGCCATGAACGATGTCGGCAGGATCACGTTTAATCTGCTTAACCGCCTCGGCGCGACGAAAGGAGAACCCGGCCGAGAAAATCGATAAGCTGATTGGTCTCATTACGAGAAAGACCGCATCCTCAAGTCGCTGAGCCCAGCCTTCAACCGCGCAATGCGGCCGCGACGAGGCTTTGCATCGAAGTGGTCGGACGACCGATCAGCCGCCCGAGGGCGCCTCCGTCATCGAACAACGCTCCGCGTGAGGCTGCGGCGTCGGTATCGGCCAGAAGCGCAGCGAGGTCGGCCGGCAGCCCGGCCCCCGCCAACACATCCTGATAGGCGGCTTGGGAAAAATCGTTGTAGGCGATAGCCTTGCCCGACTGCCGCGAGACCTCCGCCGCAAGCTCGGCGAGCGTAAAGGCTTGGTCTGCGGCGAGCTCGTACGTCTTTCCCGCATGGTCGTCGGTCGTCAGCACCACGGCTGCGGCCTCGGCATAGTCCCGCCGCGCTGCGGACGAGAAACGCCCGTCTTTCGCGGCGCCGACGAAGGCGCCGTGCTCCAGAGCCGCCGGAAGCGCCAGCAGATGGTTCTCGGTGTACCAGCCATTGCGCAGGATGACGGCGGGAACGCCCAAGTCCGCGATGACCTCCTCCGTCTGCCGGTGCTCGATTGCGAGCGTTGCGGAAGACGTGTCGGCATGCAGCATGCTGGTGTAAGCGATCAGCGAAACTCCGGCGCGTTGGGTTGCCTCGATCACCGCCCGATGCTGCGGCAGGCGGCCGCTGACCTCGGTCGACGAAATCAGTAGCAGTTTCTGGACGCCGGCGAAGGCCGGGGCGAGCGTGTCGGGACGGTCGTAGTCCGCCTCCCTTACGATCACACCGAGCTCCGCCAGATCGCTGGCCTTTGCCGGATTGCGAACCGCCGCGACGATCCGGTCGGCGGGAATGGTCTTCAGCAGTGCCTCGATCACGAGACGGCCAAGCTGTCCTGTTGCTCCAGTTATTGCATACATCGTTCAGTCCATTTCGTGGTTGTGTGATTGGAGAGCCTTCGAATAGCGGCCATCGTTACCATTGGAAACCACGTATCTTGCGGTTACCGCCATTTTCCGGTAACCAACTGGAAACTCCTCGAGAAGGGTGTGCGATGGTTCTCAAGGCGCGAAAGAAGGTGAAGGCTCCCCCCGGCTGCCCCATGTCGAGATGCATGGCGCTGCTTGGCGGCTGCTGGACACCCGAGGTGCTCTGGTCCCTGAGCGAAGGCCCGCGTCGGTTCTCGGAACTCCGCCGCGATATCCCAGCCGTTTCGGCGAAGGTACTGACCAGCAGACTGCGGGATCTCGAGGAGCGCGGCGTCCTCGGTCGCAACGTGATGGCGACCTCGCCGCCGACGGTGGAATATGAGCTGACCTCGTTGGGGCAGGAGCTGCTGCCGGCTATCAGGTCTATCGTGGAGGTCGGGTCGCGCCTGCTGCTCGGTGATTCTGTTCTTTAGAGAATCGCGAGCACATCAGAGAATCGCGAGTTTGTGGCGTCGACACTACTTTCGGCCTGCGCTTAACAGCGAGGATGACGCTTGATGTGCGTGTTGATCTGGTGGTGGAGCAGTTCCGCCCGCCCAGGTCAGCGTTCAAAATAGATGGCCAACCTTAGCCTCGGGTCATCATTTCGGACTGAAAGATACGGAGCGCCAAAGGGTGGTAATGCGCAGTGACTTGGGCCCTCCAGGAGTCTAAGCTAGCATGCTTCTGCCAGCACGAAGAAAAAACCGCCGCATGCCCCGCTTTCTTGCCGTCTACACCATGAAGCCCGAAGACCTCGCCCGCTTTCGCAGCCTGCCTAAGCCCGAGCAGGATACGATTGATGCCGTCGGCTTACAGCTGTGGGCGGACTGGGAGGAGAGAAATGCCGCATTTTTCCCCGATCGCGGCGGCATGGTCGGTAAGACGAGGCGCGTTACCAGGGACGGCATCGCCGACGCCGTGAACCCTTTCTGCGGCTATATTGTCGTCGAGGCCGATACCATCGATGCCGCCGCCCGCCTGTTCGAGAACCACCCGCATTTCACCGTCTTCCCAGGAGACGGCGTGGACATCATGCCCTTCCTCACCGACCCTGCTCCGACTTGAACATCCGCTAATCGCTTGCGATTTACCAGAAGGGGCGGCCGGCAACGCAGCCCACTCGGTCTCCCCTTGCACGCCGCCAGCCCGTCTGTTAAATACTGAACCATATGGTTCAGTATTTAATGCCCCACCTCGATGCCTCATTCGCCGCGCTCTCGGACGCCACCCGGCGCGGCGTTTTGGAGCAACTCGGACGAGCAGACGCCTCGATCACGGACCTTGCCGAAAAGTTCCACATGACCCTCACGGGCATGAAGAAGCACGTCGGCGTCTTGGAGAAGGCGGGGCTCGTCACCACGGAGAAGGTTGGGCGCGTGCGGACCTGCAAGCTTGGCCTACGCGCACTGGAGGAAGAGGCGGCATGGATCGAGAGGCACCGCCAGCTCTGGGACGCACGCTTCAACGAGTTGGACAAGGTTGTCGAGGAATTGAAACGGAAGGAGAAAGTCGATGGACGAAACAAGAGCTAGTGAGCCCACCCCCATGCAGAACCGCACGATGGTGGAACGGAAGTCCGACCGGGAGCTGGTCGTTACGCGAACCTTTGACGCGCCGGCACCCACCGTGTTCGAGGCTTGGACCAAGCCCGAGCTGTTCATGCGGTGGTGGGCACCGAAGTCGATGGGCATGTTCCTGCGTTCCTGCGAGATGGATGTTCGTGTCGGGGGCAGGTACCGTTTGGTATTCGGCCACGATGCCTCAAACCCTGACGAGTTCTTCGGTAGGTATATCGAAGTGACACCGCACTCGCGCCTCGTCTGGACCAATGACGAAGGTGGTGACGGTGGACCCATCACCACGGTGACCTTCGAGGAAATAGGTGGCAAGACGCTGCTGGTCATGCACGAGCTCTATCCCTCAAAGGAAGCTCTCGACGCTGCCGGCACCGGGGCGGCGGATGCGATGGGCGAGACGTTCGAGCAACTGGACGAGCTTCTCGTCACGCTAGGCGCGAGCGTGCGACGGTGATGAAGTCGTCGATCTCCCGGTCGGCAGCCTGGATCTTCAACTAGGCGGAAGAGAACCCCGACGAGATCGTCGCCGCCCTCTGTGAACCTACGAGGCCAATCATCAAACTCATTGAGGTTTCGCCAACTATCGGGACCAATCGAGTGATTTTCGCACCTCGCGACGTTCGGCGACGCGCTCAGGTCGTCTCAAAAAGGACCGTCACCGCCCCAGCTAAGGCATTAGCCAGAGGCCATAGCGATCGACAAGTAACCGGTGTTGCACACACTCTGCCGCAGGCGGTGTGTTGTGAGCGCTGGCGTCCACTCGATTCCTGCCGAAATTCCGGCTAGCTTGGGCGATAGATGGCTCAGTTCTGGTCGGTGAATCATAATCAGACCGCCCGTCAAGAGATTGATGGGCAGCACTTTTGGTCCCCCAAGACCGAGAGCAATGGCGCGCGAAATGAGTTCTACAACAACATGCGCCGTGCGACGCCCGGTGACCCTGTCCTTTCGTATACCGATCAAGCAATTGACTATATGCGCAGGATAGCGGAATTCGCTTTCACCGCTCGGAAACCAATCAAGTTCGGAGAGGCCTTATTGGAATCAAGAGCGATGACTTCTGCCGATCTTTTGGACACCGCTTTCCCCTTCGATCCATCCCAAAACAACAACAGGGAGTCTCGACCCGCTCCCGCCGAGGCGATATTCGCCAATCCATCTAGTTTCGGACTCAGGCAATCAGAAAGTTATCTGACAGGCATTCCACAGAAGTAATACAAATTGAAAATCGCGGCCTCATGTTTCAAAACCAGGATGGTTTCGAAGCCGGCGGGTCGCTCACGGTCCTCAAAGCGAGAATTCTAAGAGACGTTCAACAATGACCCAGCACGCAGAAAACGCTCGAATTCTCATGTACAGCCACGACACGTTCGGGCTCGGCCATTTGCAGCGCTGCCGGACTATCGCGCATTCGCTGGTCGAGGATTTCCGCGGACTTCAGGTGCTTATCATTTCGGGTGCGACTATCGCTGGCGCCTTCGACTACCGCGCCCGTGTCGACTTCGTGAAGATCCCCAGCGTCATCAAGCTGCGCAACGGCGAATACACCTCGCTGGAAAAGGACATCGATCTGCATGAGACGCTAAGGATGCGCCAGTCGATCATCCGCCATACAGCTGAGACCTTCCGGCCGGATATCTTCATCGTCGACAAGGAACCGCTCGGCCTGCGCGGTGAGATCGAGGACACGCTGTCCTACCTCAAGACGCGGGGCACCACTCTCGTGCTTGGCCTGCGCGAGGTAATGGATGCGCCGCATCTGCTCGAAGCAGAGTGGGCACGCAGGGATGTGATGCGCAAGATAGGCCTGTTCTACGACAAGGTCTGGGCCTATGGCCCGCCGGATTTCTACGATCCGTTGACCGGCTTGGATGTGCCGCCGGCTGTCAGGGCAAAGATGAGGTTCGTCGGTTTCCTGCAACGGAGCCTGCAGCGGAACGAGTTGCCCGGCCACCGGCCCGAGGGCGACTATATCCTCGTTACCACCGGTGGCGGCGGTGACGGCGCCGAACTGATCCACGACGTCATCGATGCCTATCAGCAGGATCCGCAATTGCAGCATAGGGCCCTGATCGTGCTTGGGCCTTACATGCCGGCGCGCAAGCGCAACAAGCTGCTCAAGAAGGGGTCCAAGATCCCCTACATCAAGATCATCGAGTTCGACAACCGCATGGAAGACCTGATTGCCGGCGCCAAGGCGGTAGTGGCGATGGGCGGTTACAACACCTATTGCGAGATACTGTCTTTCGACAAGCCGGCGCTGATCGTGCCGCGCGTCGAGCCCCGCCAGGAACAACTGATCCGCGCTCGGCGCGCAGCCGAACTTGGCCTCATCGAGATGCTTTTGCCGGAGGAAGCCAAGGATTCCCAGCGGTTTGCCGATGCACTGGTGGCGCTGCCGGACCGGCCCCACCCATCACAGAGCAATCCGCATCTGACGCTGGAAGGGCTGCCTCATATTTCCGAAATCGTCGCGGAACTGCTCGACAGGCGGGCCGGCCATCACCTTTCGGTCATTGAAGGAATGACCTGAGTTGCAACATCGCAAGATCGTCGTGGTTCTGAAGGGCTATCCGCGGCTGTCCGAAACCTTCATCGCGCAGGAATTGCTCGGTCTGGAGCGTGCAGGGTTCGACCTGATACTCGTCGCGCTCAGGCGGCCGACCGACGAAAAACGCCACCCCGTGCATGACGAGATCAAAGCGCCGGTCCATTATCTGCCGGAATATCTGCATGAAGAGCCGCTGCGCGTGCTTCGCTCGCTGTTTGCCTATCTGCTGCGGCCGTGCTTCTGGCGCACGCTCGGATCGCTGGCTGCCGATCTCCCCCACGACTTTACGCGCAATCGCGCGCGCCGCTTCGGGCAAGCGCTCGTGCTGGCGGCCGAATGGCCGGAAGACGCGGGCTGGCTGCATGCACATTTCGCGCACACACCGGCATCGGTGACGCGCTATGCCAGCCAGCTTCGTGGCCTGCCCTGGACCTGCTCGGCCCATGCCAAGGACATCTGGACTTCGGCGGACTGGGATCTGGCCGGCAAGCTTTCCTCGGCGCGCTGGACGGTCACCTGCACGAAAACCGGCTTCGACCGTCTGAAAAAACTCGCTAACGGCAACTCGTCTATACATCTGAGCTATCATGGGCTCGACCTTGATCGCTTCGGCAGTTTCGGCGAGGCGCGAAAGCAGCATGACGGCTCGGCGCCGGACGAACCGGTTGTCGTTCTGAGTGTCGGGCGCGCCGTTGAAAAGAAAGGTTACGATACGTTGCTGCAGGCCCTTGCCCTGTTGCCCGGTGATTTGGCGTGGCGTTTCGAGCATATCGGCGGCGGCGAGGAACTGGAGCGGTTCAAGGCGCTGGCGCAAAAGCTCGGACTGGATGGTCGCGTCTCTTGGAAAGGCGCGCTTGCGCAGCAGGAAGTGCTTGAGCACTACCGCCGCGCCGACATCTTCGCCCTGGCCTGCAGGATCACCGCAAATGGCGATCGTGACGGTCTGCCGAATGTTCTGGTGGAGGCGGCCAGCCAGCGGCTTGCCTGCGTGTCGACCGATATTTCCGGCGTGCCGGAGCTTTTATCGCCGGATGAAACCGGGCTGCTGGTTCCGACGGAAAACCCAATTGCCCTGGCACAGGCGCTGGAGCGCCTGATCCGTGATCCCGTACTGCGCGCCCGCCTCGGCGACGCCGCAGAGCGGCGCGTGCGCGGCAATTTCGATCATATGGCAAGCATTGGACAGCTCAAGGAACTGTTCGAGCGGGAGTGGCGGGCCGCCGAATGAAGCGGCTGCGCGCTTTCTTCTATGTCCAGCACCTGCTCGGCATCGGCCATCTTGCGCGCGCCAGCCGCATTGCGGCGGCTCTGGTCGATGACGGGTTTGACGTGACCGTCGTGACCGGCGGAGCGCCGATCGCCGGGTTTCCGGGACTCGGTGTAAAATCTGTAATCCTGCCACCTGTCACCTCCGGTGATGAAGGATTTTCCGGACTTGTCGACCTGGAGGGCAACCCGATCTACGATGATTTCAAGAAATGGCGTTCAGAGATGCTGCTGCAGGCATTCCGGGATTGCAGGCCTGATATCGTCATTCTCGAGGCGTTTCCATTTGGACGCCGACAGATGCGTTTCGAACTCTTGCCGCTGATCGAGGCCATCGACGCGACGTCGCCCAGACCGCTGCTGGCGACGTCCGTCCGTGACATCCTTCAGGAGCGCGTCAAGCCGGGCCGAAACGAGGAAACGGTCGATCTCATCAACAGGCATTTCGACCTTGTTATGGTCCACGGCGATCCGGCTTTCGCAACCATCGACAAGACATTTCCGCTGGCTGGGACGATCAGGGCCGAGGTCACCTACACAGGGCTCGTTGCCGCGCCGCCCTCGCCCGCGGCCTCCGAGCGCTTCGACGTTCTGGTGTCGGTTGGCGGCGGGGCTGCCGGAAAGAGCCTTGTCAGCTCCACCATCGCAGCGGCGCGGAATGCCAACAACGCTCGGAAATGGTGTTTGATCACCGGCCCAAACCTGCCGAAAGACGAATTTGACGCGATCGCACGCGATGCCACGCCGGGCCTGTCCATCTTCCGGTTCCGCGAGGATTTCGCCAGCCTGCTGACAGGCGCCCGCCTGTCAGTCTCGCAGGCGGGTTACAACACGGTCTGCGATGTCCTGCGCGCGGGTTGTCGCTCCCTGCTCGTTCCATTTGCAGCCGGCGGGGAAACCGAACAGACGGTTCGCGCCCTGATGCTCGAAGAACTCGGTCTTGCAACGGTGCTGATGGAAAAGGACCTAACGCCTGAAGGTTTGGCGCAAGCGATCGAACAGGCGCTTGTGAGACCGACGCCATCCGCGCATCGTCTCGATCTGGAAGGCGCGCGTCGCTCCGCGCAAATCCTGCACGAGCGGTATCGAACATGGTCCCTAAAAGTGGAGCCCGGTTTCGGAAAAGCTCATGATCAAACAGACGATAGATCCTAGTCCTACTGCGTTACTGACTCAGTAGGACTAACGCACGTCGCGTCTGGTGAGTTTCGTGCGACGCGCTTCAAGTCTTGTTTTATGCATGTCGTTGTCCGAAAACCGCTACGCACTTTTGGGCGAAATACATTAAACAGTTCCAATCAGCATGAAGCGCGTATAATTTTTTGTCGGCAGTTCGCCGGAGAACCGCACCTCCCGTAGCGCCGCCATTGCTTCGAAGGTTGCAAGTGAAGCCACGCAGTTGATGTGCGTCGGCTCGCTGAAATAATCGTTCGATTGCAGCAGTACATTCGTGCCCCGCGGAAGCAGAGCAAGCCAGGCGCGCAGATCGGCTATGTGTTCGCAGCTCGTATTGACTATCAGGTCGGGCCGGACGGCCGCATAGTCGAGTGCGTACATATCTGCCGTTAGCGCCCGGAACCGGTCGCCGGCTTCCCGGTTGAGGGTCCGGGCGACCGGCGCGACTTCGGGATCGATGTCGATGCTATCGACCGCCGCGATGTCGAAGCGGGCGTCGTTGAAAAGCATTGCCGGCAATACGCCGTACCATCCACCCAGAACCCATATGCGCCCGAACCGGCCGCCGCAGCTTTCGAACAGCCTGTCGAGCGCCCACATCTTGCAGGCGACCTGCTTGTGGTTGAAGGCGTTGGCGATATCGGCCTTCGGATGCTTGGTGACGACGCGCGCCAGCCCTGCCACGAGAGGGCAGTTGACATAAGCAGCAATTCCCCGCGTGAGGTCCAAGGCTTGCTCGTGCCAGTCCATACCGGCATTGCGTGGTTGCGTGACATCCATCATATTTGTCTTGTATGTTGGGATTTCGGGCGACACAACGCAATCTTGCCTCCCGCAAGACTGTTTGATTCCGCGGACGTGATTATGCTGCAAGCCGCTTGGCTATTGCCCGGTGCCGGAGAGAGCCTGTTGCATCTGTCCGGATCATCGGCGTCCATCCGCCAGCACCAGCCGCCCAGCTGCGGCCTCGTGCTGCTCGGCTATTCGCCAACGCCCTGCGGAAGCCGCGAACCGTCTGGCCAGCTGCCTTCTTCGCTGATCAACAATGCCCATGTCGTTGTCATCGACCATGCGCCGGAACTGGATCGCGCCGCCTCGCAGGTTCCTTGCATCGTTGAGCGCAGGACAATGTCCGTGCACTGCAGCTTCGACTTTGTCGTTGGCGACGAAGAAATTGCCGATACGCCATTCGCCAGCAGGTGCGTTTACATCCTGCATCCTTTCAACTGAAGGGTCCGCAGTCGCATATGGAACCCAGCCTAGCCCGCTACATCTGGACGCACACCAAGAAGCAGCAGCTCTGGATATTGATGATCGTCGTGCTTTCGATGGTCCCGTATTTCATGTCCTTCGACCTACCGAAGCTGATCGTCAACGGCCCGATCCAAGGTAGGGGCTTCGAGCAACCGGGCGCGACCCAGCCATTCATGAGGCTACACTATAACCTGCCGTTCATTGGAGAGGTCCAGTTCTTCTCCGGTTTTCAGCTCGACCGCAAGGAGACCCTGTTTGCCCTGAGCCTTGTGTTCCTCTTGCTAGTCGTCATCAACGGCCTGTTCAAATTCTACATCAACACCTACAAGGGCCGCCTGGGCGAACGCATGCTGCGACGTATCCGCTTCGATCTGGTGGACCGTGTGCTGCGTTTTCCGCCGGTCTACTTCAAGCGGGTGAAATCCGCCGAAGTGGCGACCATGGTGAAGGACGAGGTAGAGCCGCTGGGCGGCTTCATCGGCGACGCCTTCCTGCAGCCGGTACTGCTCGGCGGCCAGGCGGTGACGGCCATGCTGTTCATCATGATCCAGAACGTCTGGCTCGGAATGATAGCGGTCGTGATCGTGGTGATCCAGATCGTACTCATCCCGCGAATGCGGCGGCGGCTGATCGTGCTCGGGCGCCAACGGCAGTTGACGGCGCGCGCGCTTTCGGGCCGGGTTGGCGAAATCGTCGACGGCATCGGCGCGGTTCACGTCCACGATACATCAAACTACGAGCGCGCCGACATAGCTGCCCGGCTCGGGCTCATCTTCAAGATCCGCTTCGATCTTTACCAATGGAAATTCATGGTGAAGTTCCTCAACAATTTTCTCGCGCAGCTCACGCCCTTTCTGTTCTATATGATCGGCGGGTATCTGGTCATCCAGGGGAGGCTGGACGTCGGCCAGCTCGTGGCCGTGATCGGCGCCTACAAGGACCTGCCCGGACCGATGAAGGAACTGATCGACTGGGATCAGGATCGGCAGGATGTCCAGGTCAAATATCAACAGGTCGTTGAACAGTTCACCGTCGAGGGTCTCATCGCGCCGAAAATCGGGGCATTGACGATCGACGATCCTGATCCGATGACCAATCCCCTATCGGCGATCAATCTGTCTATAGCAGACGATGGCGGTGCAATGCTCCTCAACCGTATCTCCCTCCAGGTCAAGCCGGGTGAGACGGTGGCGCTGGTCAGTACCGCAACAGGTGGAGCGGAGGCGCTTGCAGAAGCCTTCGCGCGGCTGAACTGGCCGGACAGCGGAAGGGTCGCTTCGGGCACCGACGACCTGCTTGAACTTCCCGAGGCAGTGACCGGCCGGCGCATGTCCTATGCCTCGTCGGATGTTTTCCTGTTCCAGGCAAGCCTCCGCGACAACCTGCTCTACGGGTTGAAGCATGCGCCGCTGACATCGGTGCCTTATGACGGTGCCGCGGCAGACCAGCACCGCTGGAATATCCACGAGGCGCGCCGGTCGGGCAATCCGGATCTCGATATCCACAGCGACTGGATCAACTATGCTTCCGCCGGGGCTACCGGCCCGCACGACCTCTTTGAAGCCGTGCGCCGGGTGCTCGACGCGGTTGTTCTGTCGCGCGACATTCTGGATCTCGGCTTGCGCTCTTCGGCCGACCTCACGCGTCACACGGAGCTTGCCAGGCGGATCGTTGAACTGCGTGCGGCGCTGCGAACCAGGCTGGAACAAGAGGGGCTGAGCGGACTGGTGGTTCCTTTCGAACCGGGCGCCTACAACAAGGAAGCAACGATCGGCCAAAACCTGCTCTTCGGCGCTGCCGCCGGCCCCGAACTGGCCGACAGGGCCCTGGCGGCCAATCCCTATTTTGCTTCTGTGCTGAGGCAAGCCGGCCTCGACCGCACGCTCTACGAAATGGGCTTGGAGATCGCCAAACAGGCGATCGAGCTGTTTGCCGACCTGCCGCCCGATCACCAGTTCTTCCAGCAGCTCGCCTTTATGAGCGCCGAGGAGATACCCGCCTACGAAACCTTGCTACAACGGCTCAAGAACCGTCCTCACGAGGCGGTTTCAGAGAACGATCGCGCCATGATCGTCACCTTGAGCTTTGCCTACATCGAGCCCCGGCATCGCTTCGGCCTGCTGAGCGACGAGCTGATGAGCAAGATCGTCGCTGCACGCAGCCGGTTCTATGAAAACCTGCCGCCCGAACTGCAAAATGCGGTCGAACGGTATGACCCTGCCAAATACATTGCCGCGGCCACCGTCATGGATAACGTCCTGTTCGGGCGTGTGGGCAACAACCATCCCGACGCACCGGACCGCATACGCTCTATCGTCTATGACATTCTTGACGAACTGGGGCTTTATGCCGAACTTCTGGATGTCGGCCTGGACTTCAACGTCGGCTCCGGCGGCAGGCGGCTGACCGGTGGACAGCGACAGAAGCTCGATGTTGCCCGGGCCCTGCTCAAGCGTCCCGATTTTCTCATTCTCAACCGGCCACTTTCGGCGCTCGACCAGCGCATGCAGGATAAGGTGCTGCGAAACGTGCTCGAGGAAGCCAGGTGCGACGGCCATTCGCCGGCAATTGTGTGGGTCGTGACGAATCCGGCAATGGCGATGATGTTCGATCGCGTTATCGTCTTCGACTCGGGTCAATTGGCGGAAGACGGAACACACGAGACACTTTTGGCAGGGAACGGTATCTTCAAGGAACTGTTGTCATAGAGCAACGGACATTCAGATGGGATCATTCTGCCGGTGCACGACATCGGGCTCGCCACCTTTCGCGTGGTTTGTCTCGCCGTCTCGAAAAGAGAATTGATTCCATCTGGGCGTCCGTTGCTCTAGTCTGGCAAACGCGAATTTTGGAAGGTTTGCGACAATGCTGCTCAAGGATGAAGTTGGAATGCTGCAACGCGTTCCCTTGTTCTCTGCCATCGAGCCGACAAAGCTCAAGCTGCTTGCGTTCACATCCGATCGTGTGAGCTACAGCGCCGGCCAGATCCTTTTCCGGCAGGGCGACGAGGGAGACGCCGCCTATGTCATCCTTTCAGGCAGGGCGGATATTCTTGTCGATTCCGACAGCGGACCGATAAAAGTTGCCGAACTGGAGCCAAATTCGATCGTTGGCGAGATCGCCATATTGTGCAACAGCTCCCGCACTGCCACCGTCAGAGCGGCAAGTCCGCTGGAAGTCCTGAGAATCCGCAAGGATCATTTCCTGAGGCTTATGAGGGAGTTCCCGGAAATGACCATCGAGATATTGCGGGTTCTTGCCGATCGCCTAAGCCATACAACCGCGGATCTGATCGACGCACGAAGCGCCAAATAACGAAGGACGTGCGCTCGATCCTCGCCGTCGTGACGGCACTGTCCTCTCGCTGAGAAGATCACCCGGAGAAAGCCTGTCTCGCCTAGCAGCAGTTGTTTGGATATGATGGGCGAAGGGGTAGCATGGACGACAACGTTTTCCTGGTCAGGTTTTGGGGTGTCCGCGGCAGCATTTCGGTATCAGGGCCAGAATTCTCTCGCTATGGCGGCAACTCAATCTGCGTCGAGATGCGATGCGGTAAGCATACGCTTCTGTTCGACGCAGGCTCTGGCCTACGGCCTGCCGGCGCGGCGCTTCAGGCGTTGGGCGTCACCGATTTCGACCTGCTTTTCACCCATTGCCATTACGATCACATCATCGGGCTGCCGTCTTTTGCGCCGATCTATGACCGGGGCGCCAAGGTTACGCTTTGGTCCGGGCATCTTGCAGGACACATGACCACCCGGCAGATGGTCGATGAGTTCATGCGGCCGCCGTGGTTTCCGGTGAAACTGGAGATCAGCAAGGCAAGCCTCGACTATCGCGATTTCGTATCCGGAGACGTGCTTCGCCCGCGCGAAGGGGTGGTGGTCCGAACCGGCAGTCTTATCCATCCGGGCGGCTGCATAGGCTACCGGGTCGAATGGGGCGGCCGCGTCGTGGCGGTGATCACAGACACTGAGCACGAGTCGGACAAACTCGATCAGACGGTGCTCGGCCTGATCGAAGATGCCGACCTCGTCATTTACGATTGCACCTACACCGAGGAGGAAATGGAACGCCGCCGCGGTTACGGGCACTCGACATGGCAACAGGGCGTCAAGCTCTGTGAGGCGGCCGGTGCGCGGGGGCTTGCGCTGTTTCACCACGATCCGACACGCACCGACAAGGAACTGGACAAGATCGAGAAACTGGCCAAGGACAGGTTTACCGGCGCTTTTGCCGCGCGGGATGGCCAGACGCTCAAACTTCCAGTCTCATTGCGCAAAAAGCGCTGAGCTATTTTCCTCTAGAGCGCTTCACCGTTTCACAGAAACGGCGAAGCGCTCTATCTCTTTGTTTTGACGCAATTCCGGACGGAAAACCGTTCACACTTTTCCTGGAATTGCTCTACCGGCGCTGCGCTCGATCAATGTCCTGATCGGAAGCCATGCGCAGGCTTCAGTCCGTGCGGTGACGGTGAACAGCCGTTCGAGGAAAAGCCAGGCCGATTCATCGTGTACGAGATGGTGGGTGAGCAGACCGACCGGTTCGCCGCCATCGAATGCATGCTGCAATTGCGCGATGATAGCTTGAACCAATAGGCCGTGATCGCGGCAGCCGCGCGTGCCATGCCAATCCATGATGTCGACATTGCTGTTGATGACCGCCAGTGAAGCGCGCCTCGGCGGCCCATAGACCGACAATGCCGCAAATCCTATCGATCCAAGGTCGGATACCAAGCCGGCGTCAATCCTGTTCCAGGGTGGCACCAGCATCGAAACGGTACGTGCGCCGTGCAGGCCGGTTACGTGCGACAGCCCGCGAGCCAGATCATTGAGCACCGCCTCGCGTGGCCGATGCGCGCCGAGCTCCTGCTTTTTCTGGTCCTCGGGCGCATGATTTCGGTGCGCCCAGCCATGGATGGCGACCGTGGCATGCGGCGCCTCGTCAAGCCGGACGGCAAGCTTCTCATCAGTCAGGGCCGGAATGACAGCCAGAGTCACCGGAACCGCGAATTCACCCGTGAGGTCGAGCAGCCGATCAAGCGCAGGCGTCGGACCCACGGCGTCATCGTCGCGCAGCCAGAACTCTGCCTTGCGGTCTGCCCGTTGCCGGCACGCCAGTTCTTCCACCAAGGGCTGCCAGATCTGATCGGGTGTCATGAAACCGGGATCTTCGCAAGGAGTTCGGCCAGCCGCGCCACTGCAGCACCGAGCGAACGTTCTTCGAGGATGAAACGTCTGGCTTCCGCGGCCATGATGGTTCTTTCGTCGTTACGGGCCAGAAGCCTTTCAATGGCAGAAGCGAACGCCGCAACATCGCCCGGCGGGGTGAGAAACCCGGTCTGGCCATCCCGCACGACCTCCGGCACGCCGGCGATGTCCTGAGCCACCACCGGAAGGCCGGCGGCCTGTGCTTCAAGATAGGCAACGCCATAGGCCTCGCCGCAACCCGGCCAGACGTAAATTCCCCCACTGTAGAGGACATCCGGCACGGCGGCTGGCTCAATCGCGCCAAGCCATTCGATACGGGCGGCGGGCAAGCCGGCGAATTGCGCTTTGACCTCGTCACGGGCAGGCCCATCCCCGACGACCAACATGGTCCAGGGCAGGTGGCCGATCGGACCGAGCGCTTGCGCCAGCATGCGATAGCTTTCGACTTTGTCGCCCGGGCGCATCATGGCGACGGTAACGAGGCGCGTCGGACAACTCCGTGCCGGCGTTTCCCGGAATACCGATGTGTCGATGAAGGGCGAAAGCATGCCGAAAGCGGCGTCGGGAATCGCATCTGCCAGTCCCTGACGATCCCTTTGCGTGAAGCAGATGTTCAGCGCTGCCTGTTCGACGGCTCGCGCCACCAACGCTTGCGTATCGGCCCACAAACCGGTGTTGCGCCGCCTCGAATAGGAGGCTTCCGCTGTCACATAGGGGACACCAAAGGCCAACGCCAGCTCGGGCCCGATCAGGTCGGGCGCCTTGTAATAGGGATGATAGGTGAACCACAGACCGGGCTTGCCGTCACGATCCCAAAGCCTTGCCAGCCGCGCGGCTTCCTCCCGGGCCTCGATCTTGAGCGCGTCGAAACTTTTCGAATCCGGTTCGCGTAGATAGAAGCGTAATTCGGATGCTAGTTCGACGCTATGCCCTCCATGCTCCAGCGCCTTGACCAGCATCCGTGCCATCTGGCGGTCGCCGGAGGCAACGGGATGATTGGGCGACTTCAGCGGCGCGTAGAAGGCAATTCGCATCGCCGGACCCTATCATCGGAAAGCCTGCGCAAGTCAATTTCGAAGCATGATCGACTTCACCTTCAAGCAGTGGAATGTGCTATCTGATGCTCATGGAAACAGCTGCCGCGTCCGATCCGTTTGTCGCTTCCCTGCCGGTCTTCGCAAAGTTCGAAAGCGTTGCCGATATCGATAACTATCGGCCTCTCCCCGATGGCTGGGCGCTGGCCACCGCCGACATCGTCGGCTCGACCAAGGCGATCGGGGCTGGGCGCTATAAAACCGTCAATATGGCCGGTGCCAGCGTCATTTCGGCGCTGCTCAATGCGCTGGGTCGGCAAGATCTTCCCTTTGTCTTCGGCGGCGACGGCGCGCTCGTGGCATTTCCCGGCTCGGCGCTGGAGATCACCCGCAACGCGCTGGCGGCTGTCCAGAGATGGGTGGCGGACGAACTCGACCTGACCTTGCGTGCCGCAATCGTGCCGATAAAGGATATCAGAGCGCAAGGCCTCGACGTTCGCGTGGCGAGGTTCCAGGCCTCCGAAGCGGTCTTCTATGCCATGTTCGCCGGCGGTGGCGGCAGTTGGGCGGAAGCCGAGATGAAAGCGGGGCGCTACCGCATCGATCCAGCGCCGGCCGGCGCGCGGCCGGATCTGACCGGCCTCTCGTGCCGCTGGAACCCGATCGAAGCCCGGAATGGCGAAATCGTCTCGATCATAGCCATACCGGGGGCGTCGCGCGACTTGCGCGGTTTTCAGTTTCTGGTTTCCGACATCATCGCCCTTGCCGGCAGGCAGGAACGCGATGGCCACCCGGTGCCGGTGAACGGACCGGACTACAGTTTGCTGCCCGCCGGCCTCGATATCGAGGCGCGCGCCACGGCGCCGGCAGGACGGCGATGGCTGTCGAAGCTGTGGATAGTGTTCCTGATGACGCTTACGGCTGTTACCGATAGATATGGCTGGACGATCGGCAAATTCGATCCGAAGATCTACAAACGCGACGTGGCCAGCAATTCGGATTTCCGGAAGTTCGACGACGGCTTGAAGATGACCATCGACGTTGACGCGGATGTGTTGCAACGGATCGAGAACCGGCTGAAACAGGCGGAAGAAGCGGGCATCTGCAACTATGGCCTGCACCGCCAGAAATCGGCCTTGATGACATGCCTCGTCGCCTCGCCGCTGCAGCGCGATCACGTTCATTTCATCGATGGCGCCGCCGGCGGCTATGCGATGGCTGCAGCAAGCCTGAAGGCGAAGGTGCCGGTCTGACAGCTTGCGGACATCGATTTTCCGCAATATGCCTCGGGGTTCTTGGGACCAAGTGAGCCTCGCCATGGAAGCGGACGGTCTGTCCGAATTAAGGGAAAGCAGATTTTTTGGACGCCTCACGATCGACATATGACCGTCTTCTGAACCGGATTTCGACGCGCGCCGCGCAAGTCGGCGTGATCGGATTGGGGTATGTCGGGCTGCCGCTGGCGGTTGCGATCGCACGCGCCGGCTTCCCGGTTTCCGGCTTCGACGTCGAAGCCCAGAAGGTCGAGAGCCTGAACAACGGCCAATCCTATATCGAGGCGGTGACCTCGACAGCCCTTGCCGGCCAGGTGGCGAGCGGACGGTTCCGCGCCACTGCGGATTTTGCTGAACTGGCCGTCTGCGATGTCATCATCATCTGCGTTCCGACACCGCTGACGAAAAACCGTGAGCCGGACCTCTCCTTTGTCAGGAACACGGCAGGCACCATCGCGAAGCATCTGCGTCTCGGCCAGCTGATCGTGCTGGAATCGACCACCTATCCCGGCACCACCGACGACGTGATCAAGCCCATACTGGAAGAAACCGGCTTGCGGTCGAAGATAGATTTCTTCCTCGGCTTCTCGCCCGAACGCGAGGATCCCGGCAACCGAAGCTTTGAAGTCGCGACGATCCCCAAGATCGTGGCAGGCGACGGCATTGAAGCGGCGACACTCGTTCAGGCTTTCTACCAGGGCGTGGTCAAGACCGTTGTTCCGGTTTCCACCACGGCGACCGCCGAGGCGGTCAAGCTGACGGAAAACATCTTCCGCTCGGTCAACATAGCCCTGGTCAACGAGTTGAAGGTCGTGCTCGGTGCGATGGGCATAGACATCTGGGAGGTGATCGAGGCGGCAAAGAGCAAGCCGTTCGGCTACATGCCTTTCTATCCCGGCCCCGGACTTGGCGGCCACTGCGTTCCGATCGATCCCTTCTACCTGACGTGGAAGGCGCGCGAATATGAACTGCCGACCCGCTTCATCGAGCTGGCGGCAGAGATCAACACGGCTATGCCGCGTCATGTGGTCGATGAACTGGCGAAGGCGCTGGACCGGCGCTGCGGCAAGGCGCTCAGCCGCTCGCGCATTCTCATCATCGGGCTCGCCTATAAGAAGAATGTGCCCGACATCCGCGAAAGCCCCTCATTGCGGCTCATTGAACTCATCGAGGAATGGGGCGGCAAGGCGGAATTCCACGATCCGCATGTTACGGAGATCCCGACCACACGGGAGCATATGGCGATCAAGGGGCGTCGCTCGGTCGAATTGACCGAGGCGGCCTTGAAGGATTTCGATGCTGTCGTCGTTGCAACCGACCACGACGCGATTGACTATCAGGCGATCGCGGATCACGCTCTTCTGATCGTCGACACACGCAATGTTTTTGGCCGCCTCGGGCTAACCCGAGAGACGGTGGTGAAGGCCTGACGGCGTCCGAGCCGGCGAATTTGTGGCGGATCAAGGAGATTTCGAGATAGCATGAGCACAGCGCAAGCAGAAATTTCTGCCATTCTCATGGATAAGGTTGCTGATTGGCTGACCCAATCGGCGCTGGCGGGCGACGACCTGGAAACATTGGTAAAGGGCTTTTGTGAACGGCTGGCTGCTGCCGGCCTGCCGTTGAGGCGGGTGCATTTGAGCTTTTCGATGCTTCATCCGCTTTATGACGCGCTTGGCTTCACCTGGCTCCGCGGCCAGGGCTTGGAAGTAGAAGGCTTCCGTCATGACGACGGCGTTCCTTCCGACAGATTCCTGACCAGCCCATACTACCATCTGCTCAGCCACAAACTCGACCATCTGCGGCGCCGGCTCGACCCGTCGGTGCCGTCTGAATTTCCTGTTTTCGATGACCTCAAGCTTATGGGCGTCACCGATTACATGGCTTTCGTCCATCCCTTCAGCGGCAACACCAGTCAGGGCATGATCGGGTCTTGGTCCACCGACAGTGCTGCAGGCTTCAGTGACAACATGATTTCGGCGCTGCTGCGGATCCAGAACCATCTCGCTATCGCAACCAAGATGGCGGTGCTCACCAAGCTCGCCGACAACATGATGACCACTTATCTCGGCGGCGACGCCGGCAGGCGGGTGCTGGACGGCCAGATCAAGCGCGGCGAGGGCGACACAATCCGGGCTGCACTGGTCATGGCCGATATGCGCGGGTCGACAAGGCTTGCCGAAACCTCCGGCCGCGAAATCTATATCGATACGCTGAACCAGTTTTTCGATGCCATTGCTGCACCTTTCAATCGCAGAGGCGGGCAGATCATGAGTTTCCTGGGGGATGGCTTCATTGCTGTCTACCCTTGCGAAAGGCACCGTGCGCAGTCCGAGATCGCCTGCCGGGCTGCCCTTGCGGCAGCGCACAAGGCCACCGCGCGCATGATGGATCTCAATCTGCGCAGAAAGGAGCAGCGGTTGGGCGACATTAAATTCGGCATCGGCCTGCATGTCGGCAATGTGATGTTCGGCAATGTCGGGCTTTCCGACCGGCTCACATTCTCTGTCTTCGGCTCGGCTGTAAACGAGGTCCAGCGCCTTCAGACCCTGACCAAGAAATATTCGCACAGCGTTCTCGCCAGCGAAGATTTCGCCGGCTATTGCAGCGCCAACAACTGGCTGACGCTCGGCAAGGAGGAACTGGCGGGCATCAAGCAGAAGCTGACGGTGCTTTCACCCGATTTGTCGGGTGCTCTTGCACTCGATGAAGACGGTGCGCTGGAGCCGATTTACGACCGAATATCGGACGCCGAGCAGGTCATGCTGCTTCATCGCGATGCCGCGCGGCTGTCGGCGGGCGACCCGAGGAAGCTCCAGTAACCGTCACGATCTGATCCGAACGCCTTTGGTATGCAGTCCGGTCGCCGGTTCCGCCGGGGAACTGGCGACCGTTTCGAATCCAAGTTGCTCTAGGCTGGCAATGCGCTAGTCTCGCTTTCTGGGCCTGCCGACCGGCAGGCCGCCAGAGTGGGGCTGGTGTGAGAATGAATTCGAGCGTTGATCTGCTGCGGATCGAGGATGTTGGCATCTCTTTTGCCATTATAGGGGGACCGTTGCATGCCGTCAGGCGTGCAAATCTTCGCGTCCTGCCCGGCAAGGTTACCGCGCTTGTGGGCGAGTCCGGTTCCGGAAAATCGGTTCTCAGCCAGGCAGTGATGGGCATTTTGCCGAACACAGCCCATGTTCGCGGCCGTATCCTGTTTTCTGATCCTGAAAAGCCCGGCACGACGCAGGATATCCTGCAAATGCCGCGTGACGGACCCGAAATCCGGGCGTTGAGAGGCAGCCGCATCGGCAAGATATTTCAGGAGCCGATGACATCGCTGTCGCCGCTGCACACGATTGGCAATCAGGTCAGCGAATCCCTGCAGATTCATACGCCCATGGCTCGGGTGGAGCGCAAGGCGCTGGCGAAGGAAATGCTCGGCCTTGTCGGCTTTCCCAACCCCAAGCGCGCCTATGACATGTATCCCTTTGAACTTTCGGGAGGATTGCGTCAACGCGCAATGATCGCCATGGCGCTTATCTGCCGGCCCGCCCTGTTGATCGCCGACGAGCCGACGACGGCGTTGGACGTCACCATCCAGGCGCAAATCCTGCAATTGCTGCGCGAGCTTCAGACGAAGCTGAACATGGCGATGCTGCTGATCACGCACGACCTTGGCGTGGTCGCCAATGTCGCCGACGAGGTGGTGGTCATGTACCATGGCGAGATCATGGAAGCGGGACCTGTGGAGGCGATATTCCGCCGGCCAGGTCACCCTTACCTGAAGGGCCTGATGGCAGCCGTTCCGCATTTCGACCTGAAGCCTGGCGAAAGGCTAAAGGCGCTCCGCGAGGTGCCGGTGAATGTCGGGAACCTGCTCGGCAAGCAGACGGCGCTGGCATCGAAGGGGCCGGACGACATCCTGCTGTCGGTCAGGGATCTGACAAAGACCTTCACGATCCGCAAGTCCGGATGGTTCGGCGGAGATCATCAAACCCCTGTTCGCGCCGTGGACGGCGTGAGCTTCGATATCAGGCGGGGTGAGTGCCTGGGTCTTGTCGGCGAAAGCGGCTCCGGCAAAACCACGGTCAGCAAGATCCTCATGCGGGCTGTCACCCCTAGCGGCGGCTCTGTGATCTTCAACGGCCGCGATGGTCCGATCGACGTCTTGGAAGCCGAGGGAGACGCCCTGCGCCTGCTGCGCGCAAAAATCCAGATGGTCTTCCAGGATCCGGTTTCGTCGCTTTCACCTCGCATGACGGTGGAGAACATCTTGAGCGAGCCGCTGGAAATCCATCAACGTGGCAATGCCGCGTCCCGACTCGCCACGGTCAAGAGCCTGATGCAGGCAATCGGGCTCGATCCGCGCTTCATCAAGCGTTATCCGCACAGTTTCTCCGGCGGGCAGCGTCAGCGTATCGGCATCGCGCGCGCGTTGGCGCTGGGACCTGAACTCCTGATCTGCGACGAGCCGGTTTCGGCACTCGATGTCTCTGTCCAGGCGCAGATTCTGAACCTTCTGAAGGACCTGCAGAAGGAACTGGGCCTGACCTACCTGTTCATATCCCACAACCTGGCGGTGGTGGACTACATGGCAGACCGCATCGCGGTGATGTGCGGCGGGCGTATCGTCGAGCTCGCGCCGCGCGAAATTCTGCTTAGGAAACCTATCCACCCCTACACGCGCTCACTGGTCGCCGCAGTACCTTTCCCCGATCTCGACAGGCCGATGGATTTCAAGACGCTGAAGCTCAGCGGCGCTTCCGACACCAGCGCATGGGGACCGCAATTCCGCGACGAGGGCGACGAGGATATGCTGTCGCCGCTCGATCTTGGCGGCGGCCACCTCGTGCTGGCCCGACGTTCGGCCGATGTCAGCGAGCTACGCCATTGATCAGCCGGCGCACCGTCCTTGGGCTCATGGCTTCGGCATTTCTGCCGGGCACGTTGCGCGCCGGCGATCTGGAGCCGGAATTTCTTCAGCCGCAGCTGAAGGCCAGGGCGCTGCCGGCACTCGCCGAACGCCTGCCCAAGCGCCCGCGCGCGTTGAATCTCGCTGCGATGGGCCGGCAGCCCGGCCAGTATGGCGGCACGCTGCGCACGATCATCGGCAGCCAGAAAGATATCCGGATGATGACGATCTACGGGTACGCTCGCTTGGTCGGCTATGACGAAAAGCTTAACTTGCAAGCCGACATTCTCGAAAGTTTCGATGTAGCGGATGATCGTGTCTTCACTTTCAAGATACGGGAAGGACATAAATGGTCTGACGGTAGCCTGCTGACGCCGGAGGATTTTCGCTATTGCTGGGAAGATGTCTGGCTGAACGATGAGCTTTCGCAAGGCGGGCTCGCCCCGGCCCTGCTGGCGGACGGCAAGCCGCCACGCTTCGAGATCGTCGATCCGTCGACGGTCCGCTATAGTTGGGATGCGCCCAATCCCGACTTCCTGCCCAAGCTCGCCGCTGCTTCGCCGATATCGCTTGTTCTGCCAGCCGCCTATCTCAAGCAGTTCCACAAGAAATACCAGGATCCATTCCGGCTCGCCGGCCTAATGAAGGAGAACCGGGCCCAGAAATGGACGCTCCTGCATATCCGCATGTCGCGGCAGTATCGCCCGGAGAACCCGGAACTGCCGACGCTCGATCCCTGGCAGAACCGGACCAAGCCGCCGGCCGAGCAATTCGTCTTCGAGCGCAACCCGTTCTTTCATCGAATAGACGAGAATGGCCGGCAACTGCCCTATGTTGACCGGATCGTCATGAATGTCAGCTCGTCGGCGATCATCTCCGCCAAGACCGGTGCGGGCGAGAGCGACCTGCAATGCATGGGAATTGACTTCAGCGATTACTCCTTCCTGAAAGACGCGGAGAGGCGCTACCCGGTGAAGATGCATCTCTGGAAACGCACACAGGGTTCGCGGCTGGCGCTGCTGCCCAATCTGAATTGTGCCGACCAGGTGTGGCGTGGCCTTTTTCGTGACGTGCGCGTGCGCCGCGCACTTTCGCTCGCTGTGGACAGGCGCGAGATCAATTTGGCTGTGTTCTACGGATTGGCGCAGGAAAGTGCCGATACGGTCCTGCCGGAGAGCCCGCTCTACCGGCCGGAATTCGCGAAAGCCTGGGTCGCCCATGATCCCGACCAGGCCAATGCCCTGCTCGACGAGGTCGGGCTTCAGGCGCGTGACGATGACGGCCTGCGGATACTTCCCGACGGACGCCCGGCGCAGCTCGTAGTGGAAACGGCCGGCGAAAGCACGCTGGAAACCGACGCGCTCGAGCTCATCACCGATCACTGGCGCAAGATCGGCATCGCCCTGTTCATCCGGACTTCGCAGCGCGACATCTTCCGCAGCCGCGCGCTTGGTGGCCAGATCGTGATGTCGATGTGGTCGGGCATCGACAATGGCGTGCCGACCGCCGACATGAACCCGTACCAACTGGCCCCCACCGTCGACGACCAGCTGCAATGGCCGCTCTGGGGTGCTCACTACTTGTCTCATGGCAAGGTCGGTGAAGCGCCCGATCTTCCGCCTGTGGTCGAGTTGATGGCTTTACTCAAGCGCTGGAACGCATCGACCGAAGCCACGGAGCGCGCCGAAATCTGGAATTCAATGCTGTCGATCTATACCGATCAGGTGTTTTCGATCGGCACGGTGAACGGAACGCATCAGCCGATTCTGGCGTCCTCGCGGCTGCGCAATCTGCCTGACAAGGCGCTCTACGGCTACGACCCGACCGCCTATTTCGGTGTCTACATGCCGGATACATTCTGGCTTGGAGAGTCCTGAGCGTGCTTCGATATTTTGTCTGGCGCATCGCCGTGATGGTTCCAACGCTGCTGGTCATATCGGCACTGGTGTTCACGATCATCGAACTTCCACCAGGCGACTATTTCGACAGCTATGTTGCCGAGCTTCGGGCTCAGGGCGAAGCGGTGGATTCCGATCGCATCGAGATGATGCGCAAGGAATATGGTTTCGACCAGCCACCGGTCATTCGCTACTTCTACTGGGTCGGCGGGATGCTGCACGGCGATTTCGGCTATTCCTTCGAATATGAGCTGCCGGTTCGCGACGTCGTCGGGGACCGAATGTGGCTGACCGTGCTGGTTTCCTTCGTCACGATCATCTTTACCTGGCTCATAGCCTTTCCGATCGGCATGTACTCCGCCACGCATCAATACAGCTGGGGCGACTACGGCCTGACTTTGTTCGGCCTTCTCGGGCTTGCCATTCCGAACTTCATGCTGGCGCTGATCCTGATGTATTTCGCCAACATCTGGTTCGGCACGTCCATCGGCCATCTCATGGACCAGCAATATCTCGGCGAGCCGATGAGCTGGGCCAAGGCGAAGTCGATCCTCGCCCATCTCTGGATCCCAGTCTTGATCATCGGCACCGGGGGCACGGCAAGTATGATCCGGCGGCTGCGCGCCAATCTGCTCGATGAGCTGCATAAGCAATATGTCGTGACCGCGCGCGCCAAAGGCCTTCATCCCTTCAGGGCGCTGGTCAAATATCCGCTGCGCATGGCGCTCAATTTCTTTATTTCAGACATCGGCTCTATCCTGCCGGCCATCATCTCCGGCGCCGAAATCACGGCGATCGTGCTGTCTTTGGAAACGACCGGGCCGATGCTGATCAAGGCGCTGCAAAGCCAGGACATGTATCTGGCAGGGTCGTTCCTGATGTTCCTCGCCTTCCTGACGGTCATCGGCGTCCTGATTTCCGACCTGGCGCTGGCGCTACTTGATCCGCGAATTCGTTTGCAAGGCGGCAGCACCAAATGAACACGCAATCGCCGCTGCCCGCTCCGGGTGCCCCACTGCAACACTACGTCTCCATCGAGCCCTTTGACCTGCAGTCGGTCGAGGCGATGACGCCGGAGCAGGAGAAGGTCTTTCAGGCGTCGCAGTTGCGGCTGATGTGGTGGAAATTCCGTCGGCACCGGCTTGCCCTTGTATCCGGCATATTCCTGGCAGCGCTTTATTTCGGGATACTGATCTGCGAGTTCCTGGCGCCCTACAATCTGCACACGCGCAACATGGACTACATCTATTCACCGCCGCAGCGGGTGCACCTGTTCCACAACGGCCAGCTCGTCGGGCCGTTCGTCTATGGCCGTCAGATGACGCTGGATATGGACACGCTCAAGCGGAACTACATCGAGAAACAGGATGATGTTCAGCGGATCCGTTTCTTCTGCAAGGGCGACAGTTACCGGTTCTGGGGCCTGATCGAAGGTGACAGGCATTTTGTCTGTCCTGCCGAAAACGGCCAGCTCTTTCTGGCGGGCACTGACAGGCTGGGGCGCGATGTGCTCTCGCGCATCATCTATGGTGCACGCATTTCACTGACAATCGGCCTCGTCGGCATCAGTTTCAGCTTCCTGCTCGGCATTGTCATCGGCGGACTGGCCGGCTATCACGGCGGTATCTTCGACCTGATCGTTCAACGGATAATCGAAGTTCTGCAATCGATCCCCAGCATTCCGCTATGGCTGGCACTGGCGGCGATCATGCCGATAACCTGGAGTCCGATCCTGATCTATTTCGGCATCACCGTCATCCTCGGGCTGCTCGACTGGACCGGACTGGCGCGGGCCGTGCGTTCAAAGCTTCTAGCCTTGCGCGAGGAGGATTACGTTCTGGCCGCGCAATTGATGGGCGCCAGAAGCAGCCGCATCATCGGGCGGCATCTCATTCCCGGCTTCATGTCGCATCTGATCGCGACGGCGACGATCTCCATACCCGGCATGATCCTGGGCGAGACGGCGCTGAGCTTCCTCGGGCTCGGCCTGAGGGCGCCGATAACCAGCTGGGGCATCCTGCTCACCGAGGCGCGCAGCGTCAGCGTCATCGCGTTCTATCCATGGCTGCTTTTGCCGATGCTCCCCGTCATTCTCGTCATCTTGGCGTTCAACTTCCTCGGCGACGGCTTGCGGGACGCCGCAGACCCCTACAAGTGAGATCGCTATTCCGCCGCGCGCCGTGCCGCCGACTCGACCCGGTATGGTCCTTGTCAGCGGCCTGTTCGCTTGTTGCAATGTTCATCGTTCGCCTCGGCAAGACTCGATCTGGGTTTAACACGTCGGCGTCGGGTTTCAGCCGCGAAACGCTCTGGTCGGGGGCAGTTGATTTCGTGGACTGGTTCAGGACATACAATCGCACATGAGTCGCCTCGACAGTTTCATCCGGAGGATGACCGCACAGCGCGACATACTCGATCATGTCTGCGCCGAGGTGGCGAAAATGGAGGGGCCTGTGCTCGAGCTCGGCCTCGGCAATGGCCGGACGTTCCACCATCTGCGCGAGCGCCTGCCCGGACGCCGGATCGTAGCGTTCGACCGCGCACTTGCCGCACACGCCAGCTCAATTCCCGAAGCGGAAAATCTCGTGCTCGGCGAAATACGCGAGACCGCGAGCAGGTTCATTGGCATCGACGCCGCTCTTGTTCATGCCGACATCGGCACTGGCTATGAAGATCGCGATGCAGTGACCCTTACCTGGCTTCCCGATCTGACCGCGCGCCTGCTTCGCGTCGGCGGCATCGCGGTCAGCGGCATGCCGTTAGATCATCCGCAGTTGCAACGCCTCCCGCCGCCGCCTTCGGTGCCCGCCGATCGTTATTTTATCTGTAGGCGCGTGTGAGGGGCCGAGACGATCCAAATCTTCAGGGGCCAAGCCTTCAGGGGATCGTATATACTGCTATCTCCCGCTCAATGCCGCGCAGCGAGACCTCGTGGGGCACGGGCGTCAGCGCCTTCCTGTGCAACAGATCGGCGGTGAGATTGTCGTCGACCACCGCCCGAGTGGCGAAGATCGCCTGTGCGTTGGCAAGGTTCTGGACCCGCGAAGCAATGTTGACCGTCTGGCCGAAATAGTCCTGTCGGTCGTTCATAGACACAGCAATGCAGGGGCCGGCGTGGACTCCGATCTTGAGCAGCAGATCCTCGCGCCCGCTCTTGTCGTTGAGCGTACGCATGGCATCGCGCATCCTGAGGGCGGCAGCAATCGCACGATCAGGCGTCACGAAGGTCGCCATCACCGCATCACCGATCGTCTTCACTACCGCGCCTGCCTCCGCTGCGACGATCTCGTGCAGAACCTGGAAATGCACGCGCACGAGATCGAAGGCTGAAAGGTCGCCCACCCGCTCGTAAAGCTCGGTCGATCCGCGCAGGTCGGTGAACAGGAACGTCAGGCTGGTGATCTTCAGGCGCTGGTTAATGTCGAGTGTATCCGTGCGATAGAGATCGCGGAATGTCTGGTTGGTGAGCAGGCGCTTGGCGGTCAGGAAGGGCCGGCGTTTTCCCAGGAAATCATGCAATGCCTGGCCGGCTATGAAGACCGTCGGCAGCACGCGGGTGTCGGTCCTGTTTTCCAGCGAAATGCGCAACGGGCCGGGTTGCATCTCCAGCGTCTGGTTCTGGACATGGTCGCGGTCGAAGGCCAAAGAGAGGCTCCGGCGCTCCTTTGTTGGTTCGCCCTTCCCGTCGATGAACTGCGCTGAATGGGTGACCGGCTCGAAGACGATGATGAATTCGGACGGAAGCTGTATGGGCAGAACCGCCTTTTCACCGGGCGCAAGCTCGATATCCTCCAGCGAGAACGCTTCCATCTTTTCCGCGAAATCCTCTTCCGGCAGATCGACGCCGGACGCCCAGTAGATCTGGCGGAAATATTCCGCCACCGGCAATTCGTGTGGATTGTGGGCGGCAATCCTGCGCACGCGGGGACTGACGGTGAATGTCACCTCGACCATCTCGTCGAGGGTGGGCGAATAGCCCTCGGAGCACAGCGCGCAGGTGTATTCGTCCTTCTGCAGGGTTTTCAGCGTGGCGTTGGTGTCGAGCACGCCGCCACAGCCGGGGCACAGAACATTCCAGGAAATGTCGAAGATGCCCACCCGCGCCGCATGGAGAAAGGCGCTTATGGCGCGCTCCTCGTCGAGGCCATGCTTGCTGGCGAAGGCTGGCGCATTGATGCGGCAAAGTTCGCGGTCCTCGCCCTCCGCGATGGTTCGCTTGATCGCGTCGATCGCCTGTGGATCGACATCGGCCGATTGTCGCAGAAGCGAGAACAGATCCTGAGCTTCGTTCATCGTGCAGGTTCCGGAAAATGCGCCCCGAGGCGGGTTGACCGGACCGGTCTTTGGTCCGAGTGCTCCATCTTACTTCGAAACAGATCGTACGGCCATTCGAATGGATAAGCCTGGTGACCGTCCAATTTCCATTCGGCGGATTTTCACCGGCCGCAAGCAGCACTATGATGGTCCATGGAGCATTCATCTTTGGGATTTTCTCCCATGCCGACATCCAACAATCCGCCATTTCCCGCGGCCCTGCGCCTTTTCCCTGCGGTGGTCATCATCGTCCTGATCGTAGGCGCCGGCCTGTTTTTCGTGCCTGTTCTGGTCAAACCGGGCTGGCCTTGGGCCGTCACGCCGTTCAATGCGCGCTTCCTCGGTGGCTTCTACACCGCCGAAATGGTCGTGATGGCGGCGCTGCTGGTCTGGAATCGCTGGTCGCCCGGCAGGCTCGTGCTCGTCATGGCCTTCATCTTCACCGTCATCGTGTCGGTGGCTTCGTTCATCAATCTCGGTTATTTCAACTTCGAGCGCAAAGCGCCCTGGCTGTGGTTTTTGGTCTATCTTGCTTCGGTCGCGGTATCCGGGCTGTTCCTGTGGCGGGCCAGGGCCCGTCCTTCTGCAAAAGGCGTGACCTTAAATCCCGCATGGCGCGGCTACATGCCGGCGGAATCCGCGATCCTTGGGCTCTATGGCGTCGGCCTGTTGCTGTTTCCCCTGACATTCAGTGGCGTCTGGCCATGGCCGATCGATGCCTTCCACGCTCAGGTCTACAGCGCCGTCTTCCTCGCCGGTGCGGGCGGTATATATCTGGTCTGGAGAAGCGCGCCGCGCGAGGAACTGCTGGTGCTCGGCTTGGCGCAGTTTCTGGTTGGCCTGCTTGCCATCCTCGGCGTCGCCATCACCGACGCTGCGGTGCACCGGATCGACTGGACAGCGACCGGGACATTGTGCTGGCTCGTCCTTTTCGGCTGGATCGGCATCAGCGGCGTCTTCAAACTCTACGCCGCCTCCCGGTATTTTAGCTCGCAATCGGCATCATAGGTTGCAGAGACGGCTGGATTTTCAGGTGACGTCCGGTGCATCGTACCGGGCCGATTGCCTTCGCCGGGAACGCCATGACCAGCACGACCTCGCCACCCTCCGAGAAAATCCAGCCGCAGCTCCGGTCCGTCCGGCCAAGCGATGCGGAGGCGCTTTGCGCTATCTTCAACATGCCGGGCTTCCGCTGGGGCACGCTCAGGATGCCTTTCGAGATGGTGGAGCAGGTGGCGCGGCGCATCGCCAAGTCCGGCCAGGAAACCACCTGGATCGTTGCCGAGCTGGACGGCAAGGTCGTCGGCCATGGCAGCCTGGTCGTGCAGGGTTCGCCGCGCCGTTCGCATATCGGCGAGATCAATATCGGCCTTGACGATGCCTTTGTCGGCAAAGGTATCGGCTCCGCCATACTTGGCGCGCTGCTTGACGTAGCCGACAACTGGCGCGCCCTGAAGCGGGTCGAATTGACCGTCTATGCCGACAACGAACCCGCCCTCCGTCTCTACAAAAGCCACGGCTTTGAGGTCGAAGGCCGGCATGTGAAGGCCGGCTTTACCGCCGGGCAGTACCACGACCTCCTGAGCATGGCCCGCCTGCGGTTTTAAGATCCGCTGGTTTGGCCTTAACTGTTTAGCCAACCTAACAATTCGTGCCGAGTCGGCGAACAGGCGGTTGCTTATGGAGAACTCCGTAGGAGACGGTCATTTCGGCTCACACCATCTTGATCGAGTTGACGATCTATGTGTGGGCCGGCCGCATCCAGCAAGTCTGGTCTCCCTTGGCGTTTGCACCGCAAGCGGCTAGACGGGACCAATGACCGCCGTCCTTGACCCAACGCCTACGCCTCCGGTGGAAATTCTGGCTGTGCTGTCGCTGCTCTGCCCGGAGGTCGTGCGCGACATCGAGCAGAACTGGAATGCACCGGTTTCCGATTACGCCCGCCATCTGTGGCGGCCGGTGGCAAGGCCTGCATCGGCCCCGGCGATCGCTGCCCGATCGATCCTGCGCGAAGTCTTGCATCAGCGCCTTGGTGTGATGATGCAGCCTGACGAGATCGGCAAGACCCTCGACGAGTTCGAGTACAGACCGGTGATTCAGTCCGGCCTGCACTGCCTGCTTCTGATGGACCGGATCACCTTCGATGCCCTCCTGCTTGCCTGGCTCGGCGCGGTCGAAAACGGGCTGTCGGCCTTCTTCGGCTTCATGGGAACGACGATGACCATGGAGACAATTGGCCGGGAGGGGCCGGGATGGCTCGATGTCGGCGACGACAAGGTCAACCTGTTTGGCATCGGGCGCCACAAACTGTGCCGCAAAAGCGCCTGCGTGGCCGGTCCCGTTTCCCTCAACAAGCGCGCGCTTGAGGCGGTGGGCGATGAAACGGATGCCAGCCGCTGGCTGGGCACACTGCTTGCCAGCCAGGACAAGGTGTTTGGAACCGCCGCCGATGCGCTGACAGCCCTCAACGAGGATCTGGTCGCCAATTGGGATCGTGCCGGCATGGCCCTGCCGGTTTTCATCGATGATCGGCTCGCCGCGGCTGCCATGGCACGGCATCTAGAACATGACGGCAGCCTTCTTTCCAGGCTGCTCATTGAACCCGCAAGACGCCAGCGTCTCGAACATGCCTTGCAAGAGGCCGCATCGAGCCCGTTTGGCAGATTCCTGCCCAATGCCACGGACTATTTCTGGGGCATCCGCGAGGAGCGCGTGCGCAAGCTCGTCCTCGAGAACGGGCACCTGATCGAGCCTGACAGGCCGCATGGTCTTTTAATCCCGTTCGAGCGGCTGCATCTCAAGCAGGGGCTGCTGGACGGCGTGCTGCTGCCGAACTTGTTCCTGACGTTCCTCGTCCTTGCCATATTGCCGCGCGTGCGGGTCGTGGGCGGCCTGAGACAGATTGGCTATGTAGCGCTTTTCCACTCGATCCTTCTGGCCGTGCTAGACGAAAACGCGCCGGAAGAGCGCGATCTGGCCGCTGAGCTGCAGGTTCGGGAAAATGCCTGGGGCATGCGGGTCATCGATGAAAAGATCTCGGTCCGGGAGCAGCTTGCCGGCCTGCCGGAAGGGGCGCTCTTCCCGGACCTGCTCCGACAATACCGTTTGCGGACATTTGCCGAGACGACCGACGACCTGAAACTGGTTCGCGAAAACGCCCGATGGCGCAAGATCGGCCGGGCAGAGATCAAGCCGACCTGAGCCTCACTTCAAGCCTTATTTCAGGTTGATTTTCTGGTGAGCAACCGCAAGCGACGGCGACTATCGGTGAGCCTCTGGCGTCTGGTCCGGCCGCTTTCCTTGACGCTGATGCGTTTTGGGATTTCGACGACGGCTTCCGCCTCGACAGTCATATGGCTTGCCTGAGAGCCGTCTGCAGTTCAAGGCCTGACCTGACATGGCCTCACCTGTCATTGCACGACACCGGCCTTGCGGAACCCGTCCACAGCGAGTTCGAAATCGGCAATGACTGCTCTATCATGCTTTCGGACGTTCGACACTGTCACGCCGAGCGGCCGCTCTGGGTCAAACTTTGCCGTTTAAGGCGGCGCCCCGGAACGGGCAACTTGCGCCATATCCGGACCTTGCCAGTGATGCCGTGAATGTTAAGTCTCGGCTCCGATGCGGACGTTCCGCCCGAGTTCAAAGACTGACCGCGACCGTTCTGTGGCCTTCGCATCGACAGCGCCAATAAGCTGCGTCCCACATCCTACTCCTTGCGTCCATGGGAGGGTCGTTGTGAACCAAGCCCTACTGCCCGGGCTTGTGGGAAAGCCGATCCAGCGCGTCTCGAAGCGCAGTGGCGGCATCGTCACGCTCGTCAGCGGACATCAGCTCCGGTTCAAGTTCCAGCCTGAAGTGCGGCAGCTCGGTTCGAACGGCGCGACAAGCGCCGGCTAGATTGGCCTTCAGATCGATGACGCGGTAGGTGGCGACGGGATAGGCGATCCCCTTGACCTGGACATGCCCCATCTCCTCACAGTCGATCGTGTTCTTCACTTGCGCAAACGTCTCGTAGGAAATGAGGACGGTCCCCGGTGGCGCCTCCTGTTCCAGGCGCGAGGCGAGATTCACGGCGCCGCCGATTATCGTGTAATCCATCCGGTCCTCGCTGCCGAAGTTACCGACAGTGCAGTAGTCGGTATGGATGCCGATGCGGCAGCGCAGCGGTGTCTCAATTCCAATGTCACGCCAGATTTCGGCAAGTTCGCTCATCCGCTTTTGCATGGTGAGAGCCATCTGCACACACGCCAGCGCGTCCTCCTTGACGCCGCGCGTCTCAGGGTCGCCGAAAAACATCAGGATCGCGTCGCCGACATATTTGTCGATCGTCGCGCCGTGATCCGAAGCAATTTTCGACATTTCCGTCAGATAGTGATTGAGGAGCTGGGTGAGATCCTCGGATTCCATTTTGTCAGTGGTCTCGGTAAAGCCGGCGATATCGGAGAAGCATATTGTCAGTTTCTTCCGCTGGCTGGCGATTCTAACGTCTTGGCGGCCGGCGAATATCGAGCTGTACACTTGCGGCGCCAGGTATTTGGCCAGCTTGTTGGAAAGCGCCTCGAGAGCCGTGGATTTCTCTGCGAGGTTCTCCTCTCGTTGCTTCAGCTCAGTGATGTCCGAATAGACCGCGACCGTGCCGCCGGCGGTGATCCGCCGCTCGCTTATCATGATCCATCGCCCGTCGCCTCGCCGCTGCACCCACGGTTCGCCTGGGTTGCGGTGCCGGGAGAGCCGCTCGGCGACCCATTCCTCGAGCCGCCCCTCGGCATCCTTGATGTAGCCGCGCTCAGCGGATCGGCGAATAATGTGCTCGAATGTCGTGCCGGGCATCAGTTCGATCGCAAGGTCGCTGTAGAGCAGTTCGCGGTAGCGGCTATTGCTGAGGACAAGCCGGTCCTCCCCGTCGTACAGCGCGAATCCCTCGGAGATACTCTCGATCGCATCGATGAGCCGTTGGCGCGCCTCAGCGACATCGCGCAGGTTCTTTTCCTCGACCTCGACTGCGGTGTCCCGGAAGAGCCTAAGCGCTTCGGCCATCCGGCCGATCTCGTCGCGGCCCGCGGCAGGCAGCGGCGCACGAAGATCGCCGCCGGCGATTGCGAACATGCTTTGGCTCACCTCTCCCAGACGGGCGAGAAGGCTACGGTCGACATAGAGCCAGACAACCAGAACGGAACTCAAGAGGGTGAGAAAGGCGGAGCCAAGGACAACTCCGGTACCGTAGCGCTGGACCGTCGCGGCTTCGAGACCGGACGCGGTGATCTCGCGGTCTGCCGCGGCGACCAGGCGATCGACGGCAGCGGTGAGACTGCGCGACAGCCGATTGTTTTCGGCCAGAAGCTTTTCGCCCTCTGCGAGCACTGCTAGCTCGTCCTTGCGCGCCTTCGGGATGCTGTTCCCGCCGTCGATCAATGCCTTGAACTCGCCGACCCGCTGTTGGAAACGGGTTCGCAGCCTCTCGTCGATCTCGGTGGAAACCGTGTCGAGAACGGCGAGCGACCGGCGCAGCGGAAACAGGATCAACGTCAGATCGTCTGGCGTTGGCGCGTCCGTCGTCTTGACCAGCACGTCATTGACCGCCGATATCTCCTGCTGCGCTTTCTGCTGCGGAATGTAGGCCGCAATTGCCTGGACCAGGTCGGCCGCCGCCGCCGCACCGCGATCCGGCGCGAGCGAGGTGTCGGCTGTAACCGCCTGCCATTGCTGGAGCTTGGAATTCATCACGAGGATACCGGGCGCCACAAGACGCTGGCTTGCATTTGTCGTAGCCGACAAGCGGCGTAACAGTTCTTCTTTGCGCGCCACCACTGTGAGGCGGGCGACAACAAGGTCGTCGAGGGCGTTGAGGTTGCGCCGCAGACCAAGAACTGCAGCCTCGATCTCAGCCAC
The DNA here is from genome assembly GCF_040322135.1 of Mesorhizobium sp. M0189. Classification (NCBI taxonomy): domain Bacteria; kingdom Pseudomonadati; phylum Pseudomonadota; class Alphaproteobacteria; order Hyphomicrobiales; family Phyllobacteriaceae; genus Mesorhizobium; species Mesorhizobium sp. M0189. The sequence continues at coordinate 226,337 of NZ_JAMYSW010000002.1, read as the reverse complement.
CACCGCCGTGCTAAGCGTGGCACCTTTGAGTGCGGCAAGCAGTTCCTCGAGGCGCGTCATCTCGACCCCGACCGCGGCGGAAACCTCGCCGTGCTGAGCTTTGCTGGTCGAAGTAAGTACGGCGGGCGCAGAGGCGGCTACCCGCTCTGCCTGGCGCGACAGCTGGAGGGACGCGAGCGCCAACGGTACCCGATCCTTGGTGATGCGGTCGACGACCTCTCCTACCTGGAGGAAGGCATAGAGAGCGGCCGCTGTCGCGAGTACGGCGAAGGTGCTGATGCCGAAAAAAGCGAGCAACAGACGGCCACGTATGCCGAAGCGTTCAAGCATAACGGCGACACATAGCTCTGAACGGTCCAGCTAACTCGATCTCCATCAGCTGTCTCAAGCGGCGACGGCATCGGCGGTGCTTATTCGACCGGCACGTACTCTCCACCTCGCCAGACGTACCATACCCAGTTTTGGCTCGTGAGATCGCCCTTGTTGTCAAAGTCGATACGGCCCAACACAGTATCAAATTGATTGCCGCGCAGCGCCGCTATCACGGCTTGGAGCTCTAGTGAGCCGGCCTTGTCCACTGCCTGCGACCAGGCCTGGACGGCGGCGTAACTGAGCAGCGTGTAGCCTGCGGGCTCGAAGTTTTCAGCCCGGAACCGCTCGACGACCGAGGCGGCTTCGGGATTTCGGCGAGCGTCCGCGGGGAACGTGAAGAGGGTACCCTCAGCCGCGGGGCCGGCGATCAAAGCAAATTCCTCGGTCGCCATGCCATCGCCTGAGACTAGCTGAACCGTGTAGCCGCGGTCGCGCGCAGCGCGAACGATGAGTGCGACCTCGGCATGATATCCGCCGACATATGCCACGGCGATGTTCGCAGCCTCTAGCGCAGCGATCTCGGCCGAATAGTCGTTCTTCGCGGGTGTGTATTCCTCGTAGATCGCTTCGACTACGCCGCGCTTGTTCAGCTGTTTTCGAGTCTCGTCAGCAAGACCCTTTCCATAAGTGGTGCCGTCATGAAGGATCGCAATCTTGCTGTTGCTCCAATGCTCGGCCAGGTAGTTGCCGGCCACGATCCCCTGCGTGTCGTCGCGACCAATGACTCGAAAAACGTTGGCGCGGCCTTGTTCAGTCAACAGCGGATTGGTTGATCCTGGTGAAATCTGCAAAACGCCCGCCGCCTCGTACACCTTCGATGCTGGGATCGAGGCTCCAGAGCAGTAGTGCCCGACGACGAGCACCACACCATCACCCACCAATTTCTGGGCTGCGGCGACCGCTTGCTCGGGATCACAGAAGTCGTCGGCCGTGATGAGCCTCATCTGCTGGCCGAGTACGCCACCCGTCGCATTGATGTCGGCCACGGCCATCTCGGCGCCACGCTGCGCCTGCTCGCCGAACCAGGCGAGCCGTCCCGTCATCGCAGATGAAACCCCAATCAGCACCTCCGCCCGCGCGGAGCTGAACGCGGCCGCGAGAACTAAGATCGCCATGGCGATGATGCGGTGCATGTGTGCACCCCCTTAACTGTAGCTTACGCCAATCCCGTCAGAGCCGACAGCCCCTTCGGCAAGCGCGGCTGTCTCGGCGGCGTTCGCGGATCCGACAACTATTGCGCCTTCAACAATGCCTGCCCGCAGCGCCCTGCCACCGGACCCACACTGATCGCTCGATGCCCATTTGCGCTCCCGCTTGCCGGTCGACGACTATCGGTGCATCCTTGCGAATAGCCTGGCCGTGAAGTGCGTGGCGAGGTCACGCCGGGACGGCCTCTAGTGAGGTCTTGTTCGATGGACTGCTCGGGCTGCGGTTTCGAGGTTGAGGGCGGTTACGCCTTCTGTCCGAGGTGTGGCAGGCGCCAGCCCGTGCCATGCGCCAGTTGCGGCTACCCCTGCGCACCTGATTTCGAGTTCTGTCCGAAATGTGGGGCAAACGTCGGTGCGCCCGCAAAAGTCGTCGAACGGCCTGCTCCGACACCAAGCCGGACCATTGTGCCGCCTTCTCGAACTCCATCGATGCTTCCGGACATCGAAAGCGAAGAAGGGCTGCATCCCTTCTCTGACGCCGATCGCCGGACGGTAACGGTCCTGTTCGCCGACCTTTGCGGCTTCACGACGCTCAGCGAGCAGCTCGACCCCGAGGTCATGCAAGTGCTGCAGAACAAACTGTTCAAGGAATTGACGGCGGCCGTGCGAAACTTTGGTGGTTTCGTCGACAAATTCATCGGCGATGCACTGCTCGCGTTGTTCGGTGCGCCGGTCGCGCATGAGGACGATCCCGAACGTGCGCTTCGCGCCGCTCTCGACATGATCGCCCGGACGGCGCGGCTCGGCGAAAGCACCCCCCACTCCGGCTCGCCTCTGTTGCTCCACATCGGCATAAACACTGGTCCGGTCGTTACTGGCGGATTGGGCATCGGCACCGCCAAATCCTATTCGGTGACCGGCGACACAGTGAATACGGCGCAACGCCTGCAATCGCTGGCCGCACCGGGTGAGGTGCTGGTAGGCGAGCTCACTCACAGACTGACCCGGCATGCCTTCTCTTACGAGTCGCTGGGTGATGTCGTGTTTCGCGGCAAGGCTGGCAGTGTGCTCGTCCATCGACTGGATGCACCGCTTGCGACGCCGCGTGCAGCGCGTGGGCTCGAGGCGCTCGGCCTCAGTGCGCCGATAATAGGTCGTGGTGCGGAGCTCAGTAGAATGATGGCGAGCCTTGACCAGGCGTGCAGCGGCTCGGCCCAACTCGTCCGCCTCGTCGGAGAAGCCGGTATCGGGAAATCGCGGCTGGTGAAGGAGTTCGTCGCCCGCGTCGGCGACGAGGATCGTTTTCGCAACGTCGCCGTGCGGCTGGCCACGTGCTCACCGCTGGGCGAACAATCATTTGGCGCCTTGGGCGCAGTGGTGCGCAGCGCTGCCGGGATGATGCAAAACGACAATGGGGACGAAATGCGGGGGAAGCTCGCAGGCTTGCTTACCGATCTCGGCCTGCAGGGCGAGGAGGCGAAGCGGCTGATGCCTTTGCTCTACCATGTGCTCGGCCTTGGCGACCCCGATGCCACCTTGCAGCATGTCGAACCCGAGCAGCTGCGGCGGCAAATTCTCTACGCAGTCCGCACAATCATCGAACGGCGGCTTGCGTTGTCGCCGCTGTTGATTGTCGTCGAAGACCTGCACTGGGCCGACGCCGTGTCGCTTGAGGCACTACGTTTCGTGATGGACAGGTTGGAGCGCACGCGGTTGATGTTGCTGGTCACGCATCGTCCGGCGCCGGATAACGACCAGCTCGACTCAAGTCGGGTCAGTCACACAGCGCTCAGGCTTCCGCCGCTCAGCAGTGATGACGGACGCAGCCTGCTGGCGGCGCTTTTCGGCGAGAGCTGGGTAAACTCCGCAGGAGGGCTTCTCGACCAGATTCTCGAGCGCGCGGGCGGCAACCCCCTTTTTTTAGAGGAGATCGTTCGCGGCCTTATCGATCGCGGTGTACTGATGCGAGAGGGCCAGCGATGGCGGACTGTGGCAGGCGAAGTCGCAACCGGCATCCCCGCCACTATCCAGGCAATGTTGCTTGCCCGCGTCGACCGGCTGCCCCAAGAGGTGCGCCGGTTGGCCCAGGAGGCCGCGGTAATCGGCCCGCGCTTCGATGCCACACTTCTGAAAACTGTGACAACCGACCCCGGCCGGCTCGAAGCCGGCTGCGAACTGCTTTGCGATGCGGAAATCATCGAGGAAGTTGCCGGATCAGGCTCGGTCTCGTCGCAAAGCTACCGCTTTACGCAAACATTGCTGCAGGACGTGATCTACCAGAATCTACTCCTGCAACGGCGGACCGACATCCACGGGCGGGTCGGAGCTGCCTTGGAGCAACTGTGCGGCGACAAGCCGGAGCGGCTCGAGGATTTGACCGTGCTCGGTCATCATTTCGCACAGAGCGCCGAGCGGGAGAAGGGCGCGCATTACCTGCAGGCGGCGGGCGATCGCGCTCGCATGATATACGCCAACGACGACGCCCTTCGTTTCTACGAGCGAGCACTGACTGCGTTGGGCGCGATCGGGCAAACACCGCTCAAACTGGCAATTGCAGAGCGCATTGCCGATTTGAGCGGCCCGGCAGGCCGCCGCGAGATCGCGCACCACCATTACGAAACGGTGTTGCAGGTATACCGCGAGTCGGCCAATCGCGTCGCGTCGGCGCGAGTTTTACGCAAGATCGGTCGGCTGCTCTGGGACGTCGGCAAGCGGGACGACGCAGAATCCCGCTATGCTGAAGCGGCAGCGCTCCTCGATGGAGCGGATGCCCCGATCGAGCAGGCGCATCTCTGGCAAGAACGTGGCCGACAGGCGTTCCGTAGCGGAGATCACGCTCTCGCGGCAAAATGGGCAGACGCGGCGCTGGATTGCGTACGCACTCTGACAACGGAGCATGTCTCCGAGGTAGGGCGTGATGCCACCCTTGTGACCGCCGAGGCACTCAATACCAAGGCTGTTGCGCTGGCTCGCCTTGGGCGAAACCGTGAGGCCGTGCGTCAGGTTGAGCATAGCATTGAATTGGCCGAAGCCGCCGGTCTACTGGGCGCGGCCTGCCGCGGCTACACCAATCTCGGCGTGCTTTACACGACCATCGATCCGGCGCACGCGATGGAGGTCTGTCGGCGCGGTCTTGAAGTGGCGCGCCATATTGGTGATTTGGGTTTCCAGGCGCGCCTCCTCGCCAATCTGGCGGTCGCTTGTTGTACTTTCACGGATCGCTGTCCAACGGAGGGCGTACCTGCTGCCGAGAAGGCCATCGAGATCGACCGGGCGCTCGACCAGCGCGAGCACCTGCCGGTGCCGTTGATCGTGCTTGGGCAGATCCACCAGTGCAACGGGCGTCCGGAGCTGGCGGTTGGCTTGTTCCACGAAGCACTGGACGTAGCCCGCGAAACGGGCGAACCCCAACTGCTGTTTCCGTGCTATGATGGTCTTGCAACGCTTAATCTCGACCTCGACAATCTGGCCGAGGCCGAACGCTACTTTTCCCTGGCGCAGGGTATATGCGCCCAGCACGGGCTCGACCCGGAAGCGCTTGTGGTGCTGCCTTTTCTCGACTAGCCGGGGTTGGAGGTGGAAAATGTCCGCGCGTAGTGACTTGGTACCGCTTCAACCGGGCGACCGTGCGCCGAACTTGATACTCGACGCCATTACCCAGGAAGGCAAGATCGCGCTTGACGACTTTCGCGGCCAAAAGCCGGTGCTGGTCGGCCTGTTTCGAGGTCTGCATTGTGCGTTTTGCCGGCGCCATATCGCCGCCCAGGCGCGGCTTGATCCGGAGCTGCGCGAAAAGGGCGTGGAGAGCCTGACGGTGGTCAACACGCCAATCGAACGGGCGCGTCTCTATTTCCGCTACCATCCGATGCCGAATCTGCTTGCGGCCTCCGACCCTGAACGCGCTTCACATCGTGCTTTTGGACTGCCCAATCTCGAATTCACCCAAAACGAGACGAACTGGCCGTACAAGGTCTCGATGGCAGCGGCAAAGGATATGCGGGTCGATATACCAGGCGAGTTGCCCGGTCCTATGGACCCCATTGCGGCCAGCGAAATCCTTAATAAGAGGGACCATTACGAACTGACCGAAGCCGACGAGCAGATGATGGCAACGGGACACGGACAACTGGTCGGTCAGTTCCTACTGGATCGGCAGGGGATCGTCCGCTGGAGCTTCACGGAGGTTCCAGAGGGCGGGCGATACATGTTTGGGGCGCCAAGCCCGCAGGAGCTGATGTCAGCCGTGTCCCAAGTGGCCCAATAGACTTGCGAACGAGGTAAACGGGCGCGGCACTGAACAAAAAGCGGAACCAATTTGTTACAAATCTAACATTGGCCTCGACGAGCCAGAATGTACGGTCCTGGCAATGCTTTCTGTCGCCTCTGGACTAGCGATGTCCTCTGTGGATGGCTCCTGTATCGTGGGGTGGCTGCGACAGCACCCCTTCCAACCGTCAGAACGCTGTCGTCAACAACAACAATCTCGAAAGAGCGCGCAGCTGCGGAGCGTCTCGTCGATTGTATCTTGCGCATTGTGAGCGGGAATGATGACACTGACAAGCTCACCGTTCATTCGAGCACGGCCTCGATACGGGCAACAAAGTAATCGAGCGAGCGATCCCCGCGAATCTCGATCCGCGGAAGGTCGATGGGATCGCAATCGAGGTCCGCCGGCCCGTGTCTGCCGCCGAAGCCGATCCGATAGCCGCACTCCTTGGCCAGCCTGCCAAGCCGTCGGTCGGTGACCGAGAAGGGTGCCGCGAACGCCGTGGTTGGCCGACCGGTCCACCGTTCGATGAACATACGAGAGCGCAGGAGTTCGGCGGCCAAGTCAGAGCTCGACAGACCATCGATCGCGCGATGCGTCGCCAGATGGCTTCCGAAGAACGCACCTTCGCCGGCGAGGCGTCGCACTGTCCTGGCGTCCATAAGCTGCGTCGGCGGGCCACTGTAGGCGTCCCACTGTGCACTTTCACCCACCAGGTCCGTCACCAGGAACACTTCCGCGGTCAGGTCGTTCGCGCGCAAGGTCGGCCAGGCATGGTCGGCAAAGTTCTGGAAGCCGTCATCGAAGGTGATGAGCACTGGGCGGCCAACGAAAGGCTGACGGTTGGCGATGAACCATTCCAGCTGCTCGGACCTAATCGCGTGAAAGCCATTGGCGCGCAGCCATGCCATCTGGCTGGCGAATGCGGCGGGCGTGAGCCGAAAACGGGCGAGCGCGGCTGGACCTTCATCGGAGACGCTGTGATACATGAGGACAGGGATACGCTGTCGCCGCTCGCTACGTGCGACGTCGCGGCGCAAGGCCCGCGCCCCGCCCCAGACGATTTTCCGCGCGACCCCGATTTCGACGGGCGCGCGGATTGGCACGTGATCAATCATCGGTTCCGTCGCCACGTCGCCTGGTGACAGGCGGCGGAAGCGGTCTATGCGGTAGAGCTCGGTCTGGATCGATTGCTCGAGGACGAGGCCGTCGGTCGCTGCCAGCGTCTCTGAGATCGCTTGTGCACCGAATGTGTTCCAGTCGAAGCCCGTCCTTTCGATATTGTCACGTAGCACGAACGCGTGTGCGCTGATGAAACTGCCGCCAGGCGCCAACGCCTCAACGAGTTTTTTGGCGATGCGCCGCAACTCGGCGAGATCATCCAGGTAGTAGAGCACTTCCGAACAGACGATCAGATCCATCTCACCCGGCAGCGTGTCGGCGGAGAAATCCAGTACGCCGAACTCAACGTTCGGCTGATCGCCGCATCGCGCGCGCGCCCGCCCGATGGCTACGGCGGAGATGTCAGTTGCGGTCAAATGGCCCACCCGCGGCGCCAGCTGACGCGTGAAGTGGCCCTCCGCGCAGCCCAGCTCAAGCGCCCGTCCGATGGGACCGGCAGGCAAAATTTCGAGCTGCCGCTCATATTTTTCCTGCTCATAGGGCGAGCCGTAGTTCCAGGGATCCTCGGTCGCGAAATGGCGATTCCAGAAAGACGTGCGATCATTGTCGTGCCCATCCGCGGCCCGTGCACGGCGCGGCGCTGCAAGAGGCTCTTTAGTTTCGGCGCTCGACCCAACCAGCGCCTGCGCTTCCGCGGCCAATCCCGCGAGTTTGCCGAAATGGCTGTCCCGATCAGACCCGCGTCCCGCTATGGACAACAATGCCTCGGCTGCAAATATGTCTGACTTGTCGGCACCGACGCCCTTTTGCGGTGCATGCATAGGCGATCGCCTCGCAAGCGGCGCGGCACTGTGCATAAGCCGCTCAGGGGGCACGAAATTCAGGATCAATTCAGTCCAATGACGCCTTGTCACTTTCCCGAGTACGCCGAACTGTACGAAAGCCTCGATCTGGCCATCCATCATCAGATAGGCATAAATTTGATCGATTCCTTCCGGAAGTTCGATCGAGGTCGGATTTCGAGCGTCGACGCGAATTCCGAGTGTCCGCGCCAGTCTGCGCGGTGCGGCAAGGTCGTCGAAGTCGAGAAGCATTTGCTCAAGGTGATACTGGACGCGGCGACCCGCTACGGGATCGTCCCAGACCTTGCCGAGTTCGATGATCAATTCGGTGAGGGAGCCGCCGAACCTGTCCCACCTGGCAGCCAATTGCGCTGGCACCGACAGGCTTCCTGCCATAAGGCCATCGAAGACCACCTTGGCGATCTCACGCGCCCACTTACGTCCTGGCGGGAGCGCGCGCAGGGACTGCGGGTTGATCGAGGCCGAGCCGCAGCCGCAATCCGACGCGGCGTTCCACAACGCGAACCATGCGAGTGCTTCGGAAGCGGTGCGGCCGTTCGCCTCGATCGCTCCATTGGCGTGAGCCGATGCTGGGTGTTTGACCCTGGGATCAGCAGAAAAACCGCGGGTGATCACGATTTCCGCATCCGCCAGCATCTGCGTCGAATTGCGGCTGAGCGAGTTGGGGCTGATCCGACGGAAAGCGAGCGGCTCGTCGACCATCACCCAATTTTTGCCTAGACGTGCGAGGCGCTGCCACAGATCCCAGTCCTCGCAGGTGCGCAGCGACACATCGAAACCGCCCAACTCGACAATTGTCTCCCGGTCGACCAGCAGCGCGTGAATGGCGATGGCACACCGGCGGGCGAATGTCTCGAAGGGGTGGATCGCAACGTCCGTTGTGATGCTCGACGGGGTGAGTTCGCCATCGGGCATCACGCGCCGGGAACCGCAATAGGCGGCGACCGCATCGGGCGCGGCTTCAAGTGCGGCCAGCATTTTAGCAAGGAAGCTGGCATCCACCCAATCGTCCGCATCCAGAAACATGAGCCAGTGGCCGCGTGCTGTCGCCATCCCGCTATTGCGCGCGCCGGCGGCGCTATGCGCGCATGAGCTCAACATCCGAAATCGGGCATCGTGCTGCACATAACCGGCGATGATCGCGGGGGTGCGGTCCGTGGAGGCGTCGTCGACGATGATCGCCTCCCAATCCACAATTTCCTGATCGAGAAGGCAATCGAGTGCGCGCGCCAGCGTTACCTCCGCGTTGTGCGCAGGAACCACGATTGAAACCAAGGGATTATGCGCCACGCCGTCTTACCCGCGCCTGGTTCGAAGGTAGCACAAGATGCGTCGATCTTTCTCGGCGTAGGCCGTCACAATCGACGCCAATCAGTCCGTCGACCCATCGTCTACCACGACTATATCCAGTATCTGGTAGGTCTGCCGGCGGATGCCGGCGAGCGCTGCGCCGACGGTTTGCTCGGCATTGACCCTCGGTACCACACCGCCTTGCGGTAGCATTTTCCTGGATCATCGAGCTTTCGTTTTCTTCGGCAAGAGTCGGCGAATGTCAAAACCGGATGACGGCATCGGCTGGCAGCACTGCCCTGTCAAGATCGGGGCGAATTAGAGGCAGGCGAAAAAGACTTGAAGACAGGCCGAATGGCAAGCGCGCATGCCCGACGGCTTAGAACTGAGGCCGATGCGCTGGGGCATTTCCTTTCGCGCATTTCATCTGCAAAAAGATGATCGCGGGCGAGACGGGAGCGTAAGCTGATCCGGATCGACCCCCATGTCGAAATCTACCCGAATGGGGACGCACGAACCGACTTAAGCCGAGAAGATTCCGGCTTGCGGGTTGGCTATTTTGCTGACATGTTTATCAGTTGCTAAATTAGCGCTGTGACAATGTTCAAAAGAAGGGGCATGGGATGGCCAAGGAATCTTCGAGTACCGCTTCTTCGGCAAATAAAGCGGACGCAAATCTGATAAGTAATGCAGACGGAAACGGGCTGACCTTCATGGCGGGCCAGGCTCGCGAGAGCGGGGCCCCCGGCGACGCTGTAGGTGTCGACAAGATACGTGATCTGCTGTTCGGCAACCAGATGCAGGACTATGACCGCCGCTTTTCCAAGCTTGAAGAACGGGTCTTGCAGCGCTTCAAGGATGTCGAATCCGAGGCCAAGCGCAATCTTGAAATGTACGAGTCAAATGCAAAGAAGCAGGTCGACTCGCTTGCGGCACAATTGCGGAACGAAAAAGACGCGCGAGCCGACGCCGACAAGGAGATTGACCGGAATCTTCGCGAGCAAAATCAGGCGCTTGAAAAGCAGGTGCGCGCGTTGTCGGATCAGTTGAGCGAGCTTGAGCGCGAAGTTGCGGACCGGATAAATCGAAACGACCATTTGCTGCGTGAGGAAATCAAGCAAAAGAATGAAAGCATTCAGATGCTGATGGAGAAAATGTTTTCCGATCTCGGCAATGTCAAGACCGACCGAAATCTTTTGGCTGGCCTGTTTGTCGAGGTTGCAAAATGCTTAAATCAGGATCCCGTCGGCAGCAAGAGCAACTCGGAGCGTAGCTGGAAAGTGAGTTGATCGGAACTTGACGTCAACCGTCGACCCAATCAGCCTTCCTCAAAGAACAGCTTCGAACGATACAGAGATTGATCGCGAGGCTCTGGCTCGCCTTTTGATCGAAATTGCCCGGAACGTTGATCCGGACTATCGTGCGCGTCTCGACGGAATCCCGACCGCCGATCCTCGCATGGAAACGCTTCGCCAGTTGCTGGTCGGTCGCGAAATTTCGGAGCTTTCACGAGTTACGCACCTGCTCGACGAACCCGAACAGCTTGCGGCTGCACTGGGGAGCGTTCTCCCCAGTGCAGCCGCACGTGCGCTTCATGCGCAACTCGGAGAGGCCCTTGCGCCGGCTGTCGAGAGGGCCGTGCAACGGTCCATCCAGAAGAGCCCGCGTACGCTTACGGATATATTGTACCCGGTGTTTCTGCCGGCTATTCGCAAGTCGATCGGCGAAAAGATCGACCAAACCTTTCAATCGCTGAATGAAACTTTAAGACATATATTTACCTGGCATGGACTCAAGTGGAGACTTGAAGCTTGGAGAACAGGAGCAAGCTTCTCAGAAGTTGTTCTTAAGCATTCTCTTGTCTATCGTGTGGAACACGTCTTCCTCATCAATCGCAATTCCGGGCTTTTGATAGCGCATGTAACTGCCGATAATGCAACTAGCGAAGATCCTCAACTCATTTCTTCTATGCTTAGTGCAATTCAAGATTTTGTAAAAGACTCATTTAACGAGAAAGAACAGAGCGGCCTGGACACTATTCGTTTCGGGGAGCTTCGTCTCTGGTCGGAAGTTGGACCGTTTGCGACCTTGGTTGCGGTGATCCGGGGAAATCCGCCGGAGGAATTACATGAAATAATTCGCGATGTATTGCTTCGCATCCATGATGAATGCTCACAGGCTCTAGAGCAGTTTGACGGCGACAGTTCGCAGTTGGCCGGCGTAGAGACGCAGTTGCAGACCTGCGTTGAACTGAAGCAGGAGGAATCAAACCAGGGATTTCCGTGGCTGGTAGTGGCTGCAGTCCTGCTGGTTTTGATTCCCGCAGGCGGTTGGTTCTTTCTTTCCTGGCAATCCGGGCAGCGCTGGCAGGCGTATGTGTCGCGACTGGGGACCCAGCCGGGCATCATCGTTGCCGAACAAAAGGTGCGCGATGGCCAATTCTATATTGCCGGCCTGAGAGACCCGCTTGCCGCCGACCCGCAGTCGCTGTTGGCCGGAACGCAGGTCGATCCTGCCCGCGTTCATTCACGCTGGCAATTCTATCAGAGCCTTGATCCGGAGTTCGTGTTGAAGCGGCTGATGGTGTCGCTGACCCCGCCGAAATCGGTTCGGCTTTCGATCGTCAATCATCGCATCGTTGCCGAGGGTGAGGCTTCCGACAGCTGGATAGATCGCGCACGCGCAGCGGCCCGACAGCTTTCGGCAGGCGGACCGGAATTCGACATCTCCAGAGTTCGTGATGTGAGCCCCGAAGCACGCGCGGCGGAGCACTGGCAGACTTATGTGTCGCGACTGGAGGCCCAACCGGGAATCATCGTCGCCCAACAAACGGTGAGGGGCGGACATTTCTATATTTCCGGCCTGAGAGACCCGCTTGCCGCCGACCCGCAGGCTCTGCTGTCCGGAACGGAGGTCGATCCCGCCCGCGTTCATTCGCAGTGGCAATTCTATCAGAGCCTTGATCCGGAGTTCGTCCTGAAGCGGCTGATGGTGTCGCTGACCCCGCCGAAATCGGTTCGGCTTTCGATCGTCGAGGATCGCATCGTTGCCGAGGGTGAGGCTCCCGACACCTGGATAGATCGGGCGCGCGCAGCGGCCCGACAGCTTTCGGCAGGCGGACCGGAATTCGACATCTCCAAGGTTCGTGATGTGAGCCCCGAAGCACGCGCGGCGGAGCACTGGCAGACTTATGTGTCGCGACTGGAGGCCCAAGCGGGCATCATCGTCGCCCAACAAACGGCGAGGGGCGGACATTTCTATATTTCCGGCCTGAGAGACCCGCAGGCCGCCAACCCGCAGGCTCTGCTGTCCGGAACAGGGGTCGATCCTGCTCGCGTTCATTCGCAGTGGCAATTCTATCAGAGCCTTGATCCGAAGTTCGTGCTGAAGCGGCTGATGGCGTCGCTGAGTCCGCCGGATTCGGTACGGCTTTCGATCATCAAGGATCGCATCGTTGCCCAGGGTGAGGCTCCTGCCGCCTGGATAGATCGGGCGCGGGTCGCCGCCCAACAGCTGTCCGCGGACGGACGCTCTCTAGAAATCTCCGAGCTGCGTGAGTTGACCCCTCCGGAACTCACTCATTTGAGGGAGGCTATTCAAGCGGTCGACATTTTCTTCGATTCTGGCAAGGCTGTACCGGGACCAGAGCAACTGCCGGTTCTCGACAAATTGGCGAATCAGTTGAAGCAATTGGCCAAGGACGCCCGCAAGGCAGGCGTAACAGCACAGTTCATGTTGACCGGCCATTCGGACGAGACGGGCCGTGAAACGGCCAAATTGTCCATCAGCGCCGCGCGCGCGGAAACAGTTCGTGCGCTTCTCAAGAAGCGCGGCGTCGATCCGGAATTGCTCTTGGTTCGCGGCGCGGGCACCTTTGAGCCAGCGGAGACTGAAAATAGCCGAACCGGGAGCTCGGCCAATCGCAGAGTTTCGGTTACGGTAAACTTCCACTAGGGCGGAGCCCAGGATATTGCAAAAGAAGATCTGCATGTTGGGCGGGTTCGCTGTCGGAAAGACGAGTCTGGTTCGCAGGTTTGTGCAAAGCATCTTTTCCGAAACCTACTTGACCACGGTGGGAGTGAAAATCGACAAGAAGAGTGTCGCATTCCCGGACAAAACCGTGGATCTGATTTTGTGGGATTTGGCCGGCGAAGACGATATCGGCTCATTCCGCGTCAGCTATGTGCGAGGTGCGAGCGGGCTCGTGCTTGTCGTCGATGGAACCCGCGCCGCTACTCTTGCCGTGGCGCTCACGTTGCGCGAGCGGGCCGAGGCGGAATTCGGCGCTATGCCGTTTGTATTGCTGTTCAACAAATCCGATCTGGTCGATCGGTGGGCAATATCGGATAGTGAAATTAACGAACTGAGGCAACTTGGATGGCAAATCTATCTAACAAGTGCGCTTTCGGGTGAACATGTTGATGATGCGTTTCGTCATCTTGCTTCGATGGTTAGCAAATAGACCATGCATGAATTGCCACGAGAAGTCAGAAGCTGGATTGACGATTTCTTCGACAACGAGCACTCCGTCGCATATCTGAAAATCGACGCCCAGCTTTGCATAGCTGCGAAGGGCGGTAACGTTGAACATTACGGACTCTCATCAGTTCGCATAGGTAAGCCTGTTGCCGAGCAGCTTGAATTCATGGAAGGTTTGCTGCCCTGCCCGGAGCTTCCATATCATATGGCCATGGTCGAACTGCCCAGCGGGCGTGTCGCGGACCTCCATCTTTTTGCTGACAATGCCTGCGTGTGGCTGCTCTTTCTTGACGCCACTGCCGAACGCGACAATAGGCAGCGACTTCAACAGAAGGCTTATGAAATGACGCTCCTGCAAGAGAGGGAGCGTCAACTCAACGAGAAATTACAATCGATGAACGAGGCGTTGAGGGCGAGCCAAGAGGGATTGTCGCGTGAATACCAGCGCGCCGAAGCCCTGCTCCTCAACATTCTTCCGGCGTCTATCGCGGAGCGGCTAAAAGCGCACGAAGAAATTGCAGACAACTACGCAGAGGTGAGTGTGCTTTTTGCCGACATCGTCGGTTTTACGGAAAGAGCGCGGAACGTCGGAGCCGTGACGACGCTCGCTATTTTAAATTACTTCTTCAAGGCGGCGGATCTGCTCTCGGAGCGATACGGCTGCGAAAAGATCAAGACAATCGGCGATTGTGTGATGGTGGTCGCTGGCCTGCCCGCCGCGCGATCCGATCATGCGGAAGCCCTTGCGCACTATGCACTTGAACTGCGGAAGGCGGTTAAGCTCGAACGCTTCGCAGGAGAACCGATAAGACTCAGAATTGGAATTCACTCAGGACCAATCGTGGCGGGCGTCATAGGCAAAAGGCGGTTTGCATATGACCTATGGGGCGACACCGTTAATCTCGCCGCACGTATCCAAACGTCCGCGGAGCCCGATGAAATCCGTATTTCGGATGCAACTCACAAACTGCTTGGACCAAATTTTGCTTGCGACCCACTCGCGGAAACGGAATTGCGTGGTACAGGTCGTGTGCGAATGTGGCGGCTCCCGGGGGAAATCGGATCCTGATATCTGACGTCGCCATCGTTCTTCCCTGCACGGTCATGCGCCCAGTTTCCATCACATAGCCTCGGTCGGCGATGCCCACCGCGGCATACGCGTTCTGGCCTGGGGGATCCTGGTGCCGGGTCTTTTACGCCCAGCATCACGGATGCGCAGTTCATATAACGGCTGGAGGCTGGGCCTAGGTCGGAATGCCCTCCCCCGGCGGCTAAGTAGACACCGCGAAGTACCCGGCGTAACGGTCTGGGTCGAAACGATGACGTCTTGCACCGCAACATCGGTTTCTTCAAGGTAGGGCAACAACGGACATAGATGTCGTTGCTAGCCGATCTGACCGGAAGGTTAACAGCACGATGCCACGCATCATTCGACGATTGGGGGCCAGGAACCTGGCGCGCCTGGCACGGCGTCTCGGAGACCTGACTGCGATGTTTGCCCTGATTGCCAGGCCGCTCGTCTTTGGGATCGCCCTTTTGTTGACAGGTCAGGCACAGGCGCAGGCGCCGGCGACCGCCCCGCCTGAAAGGGTCAAACAGCTGCTCGAGCTTCTCGACGATCCATCAGTGAAGGCCTGGGTGGCCGAACAGCGAAATCAGGACGCCGGGTCAACGGGAGCGCCTGCCGAGACAGGAGCTTCGCCGACCGACGCATCGTCCGGCGCCGTGGCCGCACCCGGCCAGATGAATACGATGGCATCCTCGACGCTTGATGGGATCAGGCATCATATCGAAAGAATCGTGCGAACTTTGCCCTTGCTGCCAGGCCAGTTCGCGCGCGTTCGGGCAGAGACGATGGAGGATATGTCCAGCAAGGGGTCAGCCGCCGTATTTGTGCTGATTGCGATGTTCATCGCTGCCGGCCTGGCACTCACTTGGGCAACGTTCAAGTTCACCCGTCCATTTCGTCTTTGGATTATCGCGCAACCGAAGGATACGCCGATTGGGCGAGCCAAGAAGATTGGTGGTCGCATGCTTTATTCCAGCATGCTGATCGTCTCTTTCGCACTGGGCAGCGCCGGCGCGTTCATGTTGTTCGACTGGCCAATGCTTATCCGCGAGATTGTACTGACATTTCTGATGGCGGCAGTCGTTACATGGGGTGTGCGCATGTACGTCATGGCCATGCTCGTCCCTTCCTTCATGAATGTCGAGAATGCCGTCGAGGTTCGTGCTTTGCCGATCACCAACGAAGCGGCTGACCATTGGTCCTATTGGCTACCCCGGATCGTCGGCGTCTTCGCCTTCTTCGGCGCCGCGTTTATCCTCTTGCCAGGTCTCGGCATCGATCAGGACGGAATGATGGTCCTGTCACTGGGCGCCGACTTCGTGCTGCTGGTGCTCCTGCTGCTCGCGGTTTGGCGTCGGCCAAGAACGCAGCGAGACGGTGCGCGCCACATCGGTCACACGGAAGCGACATGGCTATTGACTGCTTATTTCGTCGTCCTGTTCCTGCAGCGCATCGCCGGCCTTTATACATACTTCTGGTTTACCTTCGCCGCATTCTTCCTGCCTTTTGCAATCGTGATGACGCAGCGCGGGGTTAATTTCGTTCTGCGACCAGGTTCGGAAGATGTCGGCCGGCCTACGATCCCGGCGGTGACGATCGCTGTCATCGATCGCGCAATCCGAATGATTTTCATCTTGGCGGCGGCTTACTTTCTCGCACGTGTCTGGGGTCTGGACATGCAATCCATGCGGGACAGCGATACGACGACGACGTTCATATTGCGCGGCTTGGTCAATGTCGTGGTCATTGCCCTAGCAGCCGATTTCGGCTGGTCGATCATCAAAGCTTTGATCGAACGAAAGCTGGGCATCGAAACACCGCACCCTGTGATCAGCGACGAGGATGTCCCGGTCCTCGATCCGCAGCAGGCGCGGCTGCACACGCTCTTGCCGATCCTCCAGAACATTCTGCTCGCATCGATCATCGTGATGGCGGTGCTTATGATGCTCGCCTCGCTGGGTATCCAGATCGGCCCGCTGATCGCCGGCGCTGGCGTCGTCGGCGTCGCCGTGGGCTTTGGGGCACAAACCATCGTCAAGGACGTCATTTCAGGCGTGTTTTTCCTGCTCGATGATGCGTTCCGTGTCGGCGAATACATTTCATCGGGCAATTACAAGGGTACTGTGGAAAGCTTTTCGCTGCGCTCGGTGAAGCTGCGCCACCATCGTGGTCCGCTGTTCACGATACCTTTCGGTGAACTCGGGGCAGTCCAGAACCAGAGTCGTGACTGGGTTATCGACAAATTCAACATCACCGTTGGTTATGACACCGATATCGACTTCGCTCGCAAGCTGATCAAGCGGATCGGCCTCGAACTGGCGGAAGATCCCGAGTTCAAACACTGGGTGCTCGACCCGATCAAGATGCAGGGCGTACAGGAGTTCGGCGAATACGGCATCGTATTGAGGGTCAAGGCCACAACCAAACCGGGAGGCGCCTTCGGTATGAAACGCAAATTCTATGTACGCCTCCGCCAAGTCTTCAAAGAGCAGGGCATCGAACTCCCATTTCCGACCGTCCAGGTCCAGGGGCTACAGAACCCACATGGGGCAGAGAATGCGCCGTTGGAGATCACACCCGAGTTGAAAATGGCCGTTGCGCAGTCGCACACTATTCGGCGCAGAAAAAAAGCCAGCACACCGGAGTAGGAAAGCTGTGACACCTGCCGGTCACAGCGTCGCTTTCCGCGCATCGCCCGTGGCAGGGATACTCTTCTATCTTCAACCGTTAAGACGAAAAAGACGGTCACGAGGCAGTCTACAACCAGAGTCCGTCCCGAGATTTACATCGGGCTGCGTAAGTTGATACAGTGGTACGTTCGAGACAGCGCCATCGGCTACCTGCCGCGCGTCAGTCACGCGATAAGGACCGTCCCGCGAGAAGCGGCGCGTACGCGGCGAGCCTGCGGGATACGAACTCGGTGAAGAGCCGCACGCGCTTCGTCTTGCGTGTCTCCCCCTGTGTGAGAAGCCAGAGCGTTCCGTACATGTGCAGGTCGGTGCCCGGCACCCTCACCAGTAGGGGGTCGGCATCTCCGACGAAGCACGGCAGTGTCGTCATCCCGAGCCCTTGCCGTACTGCAACGATCTGCGCCTCGCCGTCCGTGGTCCTGAACGGAACCCCCGTGGTACGAACCTCACCCTCGCTGGCCCAATCCGGGATGCCATGAATGCTTATGACGATCCACCGGATGGGATCAGGCGCGCCCGCACGCCACGCGGCTAGTCGATCGCGAGACATGTAGACGCCGCCGAACAGCTCCGGTCCCTTCAGGCCGTGAAGATTGAGCGGCAGGGTTTTGCGGTCGTAGACGACGCGGATCGCGACGTCGGCCTCCCGGTTGGTCAGATTTGCCAGCTCGCCGGACGACAAGATTTCCATCTCGATGTCCGGATGCAGACGCGCGAAATCGGCGAAATCCGGCATGAGCAGGTGTGTCGCGAGGGGCGGTGCCAGCGTCACCCGCAGAAGCCCGCGCACGCTCTGGTCGCGCCCGAAGACGCGCGTCTCCAGCAGGTGCGACGACACTTCCATCTGGTCCGCGAACTCGAGGACCTCCTCGCCCGCAGCCGTCAGGCGGTAGTCCGAAGGCAGCTTTTCGAACATGTGCACCCCGAGGCGTTCCTCGAGCTGGGCGACGCGTCGCAGCACGGTCGAGTGGTTCACACCGAGGCGCTCGGCGGCAGCCCGCACGGAGCCTCCGCGCGAGACGGCAAGAAAGTAGCGAACGTCATCCCAGTCGATCATGGTGCAATCCGGCACCGCGCGGTGCGCCTTCCAAAGCCCGTATTTAACACATCGAACAGCAGTACGGGCGGTCATCATAGCCTATGTCGACGAGCGCGGCCCAATTTCGAACGGCGGACGCCGATCGTCGCGGCTGGCCTCAGTCGTCCAGCCGGATCGATTTCGCACCACCGATGTGCGCGCTTCCGCACTCAACACCTGACGCCGGCGGACCCATTTCGAGGTTCTCGGAGGCAGATGCTGTCCCGACACCACGAAAGGAGAAGTCATGGGAAAGCTTGAGGGTAAGGTTGCAGTCATCACGGGTGGATCGAGCGGCATGGCGCTGGCGAGCGCCAAGCGGTTCGTTGAAGAAGGCGCCTATGTTTTCATCACGGGCCGGAGACAGGAGGCGCTGGACGAGGCCGTCAAGCTGATCGGCCGGAACGTGACCGGCGTGCGCGGCGATGCGGCCAATCTCGATGACCTCGACCGCCTGTTCGATACAGTCAAGCGGGAAAAGGGCAAGATCGACGTCCTGTATGCGAGCGCCGGCACGGGCGAAGCCGTCCCACTGGGCGAGATTACTGAGCAGCATTTCGATGCGACCTTCGGCCTGAATACGCGCGGCACGCTGTTCACGGTGCAAAAGGCGTTGCCGCTGTTCAACGATGGCGGATCGATCTTCATGACCGGATCAGTTGCTTCGGTGAAAGGTTTTCCTGGTTACAGCGTGTATGCGGCGAGCAAGGCGGCGTTGCACGCATTCGCACGCGGGTGGCTCAACGAGCTGAAGGGAAGGAATATCCGGGTGAACGTGCTGCACCCGGGGCCGATCGCCACACCGATGCAGGACCAAGTTCTCGACGAGGAGGGGAAGCGGATGTTCGAATCCCTGATCCCGCGGGGAAAGATGGGGCGTCCTGAGGAAATTGCGACGGCCGCGCTGTTTCTTGCTTCAGACGATTCGAGCTTCGTGAATGGGCTGGAGTTGTCTGTCGACGGAGGCTTCTCGGCCATCTGAAATCGCGGCGGATCGCGGGAAGCGGCTGACCGGCGGGAACTAGCGTGTCCATGATGGAACGCCGGGACGTCTACGCAAAGGACGCCACACAGTAGAACGGATAACCCAGCGCCGTTGAGGGCCGGGGAATCAAGACCAATACGGATCGGAGAAGCACTATGAGCTACGCTATTGTAGGATTCGGTAAGATAGGCCAGGCCCTCGCCCACGCCTTCGCCCGTAAAAACATCGACGTGACCGTCGCGAGCCGCCGGCCGCCCGAGGCGCTGGCGCCGCAGGCTCGGGCGATTGGACCCACGGTCGTCGCCAAGTCGCTGCGGGATGCACTCGAGGCCGACACAATCATCTTGGCGGTCCCGTTCGGGGAGCATCGCGAGGTTGCGAAGGCCCTGCCGAGCTGGAAAGGCAAGACGGTCATCGACGCGATGAACGCGTTTCCAGTCCCTGAAGAGCTGGACGGTCTCCCGTCCTCCGCCTTCGTCGCGAAGGCGTTCACCGGCGCCAAATTCGTGAAAGGGTTCAATCACCTGATTGCGGCCACCCTGGCTGCCGATCCGATCGTCGAGGGCGTGCACCGGGTCGTCTTTCTGTCGAGCGACGACGAGGACGCGACCGCTCCGGTGGCGGCCTTGGCCAAACAACTCGGGTTCGCACCCGTCAAGCTGGGAAAGCTCAACGAGGGTGGCGCGCTGGTGCACGCACGCGGCCGCACTTGGGGCCAGCTCATCTTCCAGGATTTGTTCAAGAAGGAGCAGTAATCGATGTATGATCATGTGATTTGGCCCGAGCGATATGATCCGAAAACGTCGGCCATCTACGCACTCAACGACATTGACGTGCAGGCGCCGGCTGAAGTGGTCTGGAAGCTGCTCGTCGATGCCGAGAATTGGTCGAGCTACTTTCCCGCCGAAGATCAGGTCAAGATCTTGACCGGCAAGCCGGAACTGGCGCTTCAAACCAGATACAGCCGGGTGACGGTTGGCTTTCCGATGAGTCTGGTCGTGACGGAGTGTGAACCCTTCCGCAGGCTCGCGTGGGCGACGACGGTCGATGGCGACGAGACCGGCTCGAGCGCGTACCACGGCTGGGTCATCACTCCTACGGTCGATGGCTGCCATGTGCTGACCGAAGAAACGCAGCAGGGCCCTTGGTTCCTTGAGGAACTCGGGCGCAAGCATCCCGGTGCACTCTACCGCTATCACCAGGAATGGGTCGAAAGCCTCGCCCGCGCTGCGGAGGCGGAAGTGGCAAGCAGGGCAAGTTGAATGGGCTTGTCTTAAGGCCTGGCCGGTTGCTTGGGCCGCAACGCTTTCGACCGAACAGTACTGGGCCTGCCTTCGTCCCGAATATTGTCGGTACTCAACAGACGACGGGCGCTTCCAGCCTGGATCGGCGGAAGATCACCCACCTACCATTGGAGATAAATGACATGAATATTGAACTCAGGGGCCGCAAGGCGATTGTCACCGGATCCACCGCCGGAATCGGCCGCGCGACGGCGGAGGGGTTTGCCCGTGCCGGTGCATCGGTCGTCGTCAACGGCCGTGGGAATACCCGGGTCGACGAGGCGGTGAGGCAGATGCGGCAGGCCTTTCCCGGAAGCGACATCTCGGGCATCGCCGCCGATCTTGCGACAGCGGAGGGTGCCCAGGCCTTGATCGCGCAGGCGCCGGACGCCGATATCCTTGTGAACAATGTTGGTACGGCTCACATCCGGAGCTACAGTGGCGTCGAGGACATCGCGAAGATCCCCGACGAGGACTGGCTTGGCCTCTTCCAGTTGAACGTAATGAGTGGCGTGCGCGTGACCCGTCATTATCTGCCGCGGATGGTGGCGAAAGGCTGGGGCCGCGTCGTGTTTGTAAGTAGCGAGTCCGCAGTCAACATCCCTAAGGAAATGCTCGACTACGGCATGACCAAGACCGCTCAACTCGCGGTGTCGCGCGGGCTCGCCGAGGCGGTCGCGGGCACGGGTGTCACAATCAACGCCGTCCTGCCGGGACCTACCCGCTCTGAGATCCTGGGCGACTTCATGGCGAAGCAGGCTGACGCAAACGGAATCACGCAGCAGGAGGCCGAACAGGGCTTCTTGAAGGCGATGCGTCCGACCACCCTCATCCAACGCTTCGCGACCACCGATGAGGTGGCCAACATGATCATCTACGCATGCTCGGAGCAGGCTTCGGCGACAACCGGCGCGGCTTTGCGGGTGGATGGCGGCGTGGTCCGCTTCGTCGCGTAGCTGCCGAGACGGTTATGGCGCTAATGGCGCCGACCAGCGGACGGTCGACACCTGCGGCTGAGTTTCCCCTGCCCGGTGTCTTCAGGCCAAATGCTGGCCGTGACCTTCACCTGTTTCTCGACACACCCTGCAACAGGTCGAGGAAGGCGCGCACAGCGGGATTGGCGCGCCGGCTTTCCGGCCAGACCGCCGTGATATTGTGCCGCTCGACCGCATGGTTGGAAAGCACCGGCTCCGAAGCATCGACCAGGATAAGCGGCAGATTATAGTGCTGGCGAAACATCTCCACGAACTGATCGCGCGCTAACTTCTTCGAGCAGCGCGCGACCGAAGATTTGAAGGCCACAAAGTCGCGAAGGTTGGGGTAGGCCCGACGGGGTATGGGCGCCGTTCGAAGAGCGGGGAGACGCCCGACAGAGCGGCAGATCTGTCGGTCGCCTAGAATCTATCGACTGCTATCGATGGCCTAGGATTCGCTCGAGTGTCCTCTGCTATCCGATATTACTCCACAGCACTCCCCTCCGTTCGCGCAGCCAGAGTGGGCGTTTGTGTTCACTCCATCGCTTTCGTTCGCCGACATAGAGCTGCCCGCTTCCGCAGCGTCAGAGCCGATTCTCTACATGTAAAAGCTGTACCTTGGAGCGATCTCCTGCCCGTCTCGAGGTACTTCAGCACCTGCCCCACCTGTCTTGCCGTCGCAATAGTAATCGGCATTCCGTTGTCGAACTGAGTGTTGTTCCAATTCATCTTGGTCAAAGCCAGGGTCTCGTACGCGATATGCTGCAGTGGTTGACCGAGGACCTGACATCGCAGTATCAGCGGCCGCGGCACATACATTCCGGGATATGTGCGGAAGAAGTCGACGCTGCCGCGCGTGTAAAGGTGCGGAAATCGACGCCTCAGTTCGACTTTCTTCTGACCGCTTACAATCTTGGTAGCGTACTCTGGCTTGACGCTCAGAACGAAGTCGTGGCGGAAAGGTCAAGGTTGTTCATTCAGTGACGATCGCAAAATTTCCCACGATCGGGCATTATCCTACGCGAAACAAATTGTGAACCGCTGATTGATCCAAATCGGCGACGGAGGTCACCGAGCGATCGGCTTCCGATATTGCGGTTCGCAAGCCCGCAGGAAAGGCCGAAGCAACAGGCGTCACACTCGCCTGTCTGTAACCCAAAGGCCGTAGTGTGGCAGAGCAATGGCTCTTGGGATCATCACAAAAGAAAGGACGCTTGGCTGCCGCTGTTGCAGTTGTGGGAACAACCGCTTTCAAGTCGAGGCAGAGTTTGGGTTAACGACTGAGATGAGGCGCAAAGCAGCCATGCCGCCGTCGCGTGTGAGACTCTGCTTCGGGTCACAAGCAAAACAGCAGCCCTATGGCTCGTCCCTCACATCGCGCAAATTAGACACAACCCGGCGGTTCTGCGACCTGCAGGCGTTGTCGGGGCACTCGCGGACGAGCCTGTCCTTGCCGTAGCCCTTGGCCCACATGCGGTTGCGGTCTATGCCGCCGGCGGCGAGGTAGTCCATCACCGCATCGGCGCGCTGCTGCGACAGCGCCGTTTCACTTGCGCCGGGATCGTCGGCGAAACCCTGCAGCTTGAGCAGCCAGCGCGGATGCTTTGCTAACCAGGCGATCTGGGTGTCGAGGGTGGCCTTGGCGACAGAATCGAGCGCGGCCGAACCTTGCGTGAAATAGGTGCGGCGGCCGACATTGAGGATAAAATCCTCCTCGCTGCCCGGCTGCACGTTCTGGAAGCCGGCAACCTCGGTGTTGGTGACGTCGGGCGTGGAAGGGGCCAGCGTGTTGCTGGTCGAGCAGGATGCGACCAGCACCAGCAGGCCGGCGGCGAGCAGCCGGCGCGTGTTTTCAATCGTGCGGTTCATGAGGCGCCAATCATTCGACAGTGGTGGAAGCGGGCGCCTGGTCGGCGATGTGCGGCAGGACCTGCACCGCGGTGCCGATCGGGCAGCGCTGGTAGAGGTCGATGATGTCTTCCGGGAACATACGGATGCAGCCGCTGGAAGCGTCGGTGCCGATGCTCCATGGCTCCAGCGTGCCATGCAGGCGGTAGCCGGTGTCGGCGCCGTCGCGGTGCAAATAGAGCGCGCGCGGCCCGAGCGGATTGTTGGACGCGCCGCCTGCGACCATGGGTGGTAGGTCCGGCTTGCGCTTACGCATTTCGGGGGGCGGGACCCATTGCGGCCACAGCGCGCGGCGGTCGATCGTCGCGCGGCCGTACCATTTGAAGCCGTCCTTGCCGACGCCGACGCCGTAGCGGATGGCGGTCTTGTTTTCCATGATGACGTAGAGGAAGTGGTGGCGGGTATCGACCACGACGGTGCCGACCGGCTCGCTGCTGAAATACTTGACGATCTGGCGATGCCATCTCTTGTCGATCTTGGCGAAGTTGGTCTTGCGATAGACAAAATTGTTGTCGCTGGCGGTACCGGCGAAAAAGGATTTTGCCGCCGCGGCTTGAGCAATATTGCTGGTTGCACCCACCGCGACCAGCGCCAGGCCACCGAGCACGACACCCCTGCGTGATAAAACCATCGGCAATATTCCCCCATGCCTAAAGCCTGGCGGACCATAGTTGAGAATTATTTCGCCTCAAAGTGGAAAATGCTGCGTTGCTTAAGTCGGCCGTGTCCGGACATTCGGCAATTTGGCAGCGAGTGACCGAATTGTGACTATCTTGCCGAGGACGAACGTCTAACCTAAACCCCCTCCAGGACCTTACCAAATTGGCGCGACTGTTTGGGACCGGGCGTAGTTGCGACATTTGCCCTATCCGGAAGTGTGAGCGATGCCGTGGGCATGATGCATGCTTTTCGTTCGGTTGCTGCGATGATCGTGATGTCCGGCGTGGCAGGTTGCACCAGCATTTCCTACTACGCACAATCCTTGAAGGGTCACGTGGAGATCATGGCGGCGCGCCAGGATGTCGGAGAGCTGATCGACAATCCTTCGACCCCTGGGACATTGCGCGCTCGAATGGCATCGGCGAGCGCCATCCGACAGTTTGCGATAGATGAACTAGCGCTGCCGGACAACAACAGCTACCGCAGCTATGTTGACGTTGGTCGAGACGCGGTGACATGGGCCATCTTTGCAGCGCCGGAATTCTCGCTGACGCCACGAACATGGTGCTTTCCGGTGTTCGGATGCGTACCGTACCGAGGGTACTTCTCCAAAAGGTCTGCGATTGAAACCGCTGTCGAACTTCAGAGACAGGGCCTGGACATCTATGTGACGGGCATCACTGCATATTCCACGCTCGGCTGGTCAAGTGACCCGCTGCTAAGCACCATGCTCAGCCAAGATGAAACGTATCTTGCAGGGCTGGTATTCCACGAACTCGCTCACCAGCGCGTCTACGTGCATGACGATTCCTCGTTCAACGAAGCGTTCGCTGTCGCTGTCGAAACAACGGGTGTGAGAAAATGGCTGCGCGCGACCGGCGATACTGCCGGATTGCGCCGTTACGAAGCCGACCGGAGGCGCAGAGCTGAATTTCTTGTGCTGGTGTCGCAGACCCGGGACGAGCTAAGGCATGTCTATGACGACGATGTTACTTCTGAGCAGAAGTGGGCCGCGAAGAAGGCCGCGATCGAACGGCTGAGGACGCGATACCGACAGATGCGCGACAGGCGCTGGGGTGGATACCGTGGATATGACGCCTGGTTCGATGCTCCGATCAACAACGCAAAGCTCGCCGCGACTTCCGTCTACAGCGATCGGGTGACTGCGTTTCTCCGCTTATTCGATTTGTGTTCGGGCGACTATCCACGCTTCTTCGCGTCGGTTCGACGGATAGGAGCGTTAGACAAATCTGACCGCGCCGAAGCGCTCGAGGCGGCAGATACATGCGATTGGGCCGGTCAAATCCGAAGGCCAGAAGCGGCGAATCGGTCGCTGATGTACTCGGCAGCCAGCGCAGGTGATTGAATTGACCATTTGTCGGCCGATTTCCTAGGTACTTTGACGTCGGCGGGGCCAGAAGACGCATGTCGGCCTACAGAAGCCAAAAGCGGACTTGCCTGAACTCCCCGAGGGGTCCTGGACCACAATGATTGCCGGCGGGCTGTGGCGCCTCAGTGTGCGCCCCTACGAGGCCGAAAACCTCACGCTCACGCCGCGCTGCCGAAAATAAGCCTGCATCAGCTTGCGGCCCGAACGGTTGTTCTGTGCCAGCCTTGCCGGATCAAACACCGCCTGTTCTATCCCCTCTCGCGTCAGCGCTGCTTTGAGCGCCGCGATATGTGCGTCGATGTCGGCATTGTTCGCCCGGAGCGATGCATAGATGCTGTCGGTCGCCTCGGCCACGGTCGGCTCGCTCACGGGTGTACTCCTTTGGCTATTCGGGCGGCGGCTTAGCACAGATCAGCGGCTTCGCCGATACCGATAAGACGGCTAGATGGGCGGCAACAGTGTTCCTTGGGGTCGGTTGTGAGTCATAGGTTCCGCCTGAGTCGGAGATCGCAAGCCATGTCGACATGAACGAGTGAGGAGGATTGGACGCACACGTTCGAGTATCCGGGCTTGCCTGCCGCGCGGCTGACCGTCCGGCCGCGCGGAAGTCGTTCACGGCAGGACGTCTACGCGTCAATTCAGGAATTCGAACCGATGACGCGCATCGCTTGGGGTGGCAGTCCGAAGATCTCGCGAAGGTCGCCATGCAGCGAAACGGATAACCCAGCGCCGTTGAGGGCCGGGGAATCAAGACCAACACGGATCGGAGAAGTATTATGAGCTATGCGATTGTAGGATTCGGTGCGGTAGGCCAGGCCCTCGCCCACGCCTTCGCCCGTAAAAACATCGACGTGACCGTCGCGAGCCGCCGGCCGCCCGAGGCGCTGGCGCCGCAGGCTCGGGCGATTGGACCCACGGTCGTCGCCAAGTCGCTGCGGGATGCACTCGAGGCCGACACAATCATCTTGGCGGTCCCGTTCGGGGAGCATCGCGAGGTTGCGAAGGCCCTGCCGAGCTGGAAAGGCAAGACGGTCATCGACGCGATGAACGCGTTTCCAGTCCCTGAAGAGCTGGACGGTCTCCCGTCCTCCGCCTTCGTCGCGAAGGCGTTCACCGGCGCCAAATTCGTGAAAGGGTTCAATCACCTGATTGCGGCCACCCTGGCTGCCGATCCGATCGTCGAGGGCGTGCACCGGGTCGTCTTTCTGTCGAGCGACGACGAGGACGCGACCGCTCCGGTGGCGGCCTTGGCCAAACAACTCGGGTTCGCACCCGTCAAGCTGGGAAAGCTCAGCGAGGGTGGCGCGCTGGTTCACGCACGCGGCCGCACGTGGGGCCAGCTCATCTTCCAGGACCTGTTCAAGAAGGAGCAGTAATCGATCTACGACCGTGTGGTCGACGCCGAGAACTGGTCGCGCGCTAACTTCTTCGAGCAGCGCGCGACCGAATATTTGAAGGCCACAAAGTCGCGAAGGTTGGGGTGGGCCCGACGGGGTATGGGCGCCGTTCGAAGAGCGGGGAGACGCCCGACACAGCGGCAGATCTGCCGGTCGCCTAGAACCTATCGGCTGCTATCGATGGCCTAGGATTCGCTCGAGTGTCCTCTGCTATCCGATACTACTCCACCGCACTCCCTCCTCACTCCCACTCGATCGTGCCTGGCGGTTTGCTCGTCACGTCGTAGACGACGCGGTTAATGCCGCGCACCTCGTTGATGATGCGGGTGGCGGCGGCGCCCAGGAATGCCATGTCGTAGTGGTAGAAATCCGCAGTCATGCCATCTACCGAGGTGACGGCGCGCAGCGCGCAGACGAATTCGTAGGTGCGGCCGTCACCCATCACGCCGACGGTCTGCACCGGCAGCAGCACGGCGAAGGCCTGCCAGATGGCGTCGTAGAGGCCGGCCTTGCGGATCTCATCCAGATAGATGGCATCGGCCTCACGCAGGATCTCCAGCTTTTCGCGGGTGATGCCGCCCGGGCAGCGGATGGCGAGACCGGGGCCGGGGAACGGATGCCGGCCGATGAAGCTGTCGGGCAGGCCGAGCTCCTTCCCGAGCGCCCTCACCTCGTCCTTGAACAATTCGCGCAGCGGCTCGACCAGCTGCATGTTCATGCGCGCGGGTAGGCCTCCGACATTGTGGTGCGACTTGATCGTCACCGACGGTCCGCCGGTGAAAGAGACGCTTTCGATGACGTCGGGATAGAGCGTGCCTTGCGCCAGGAAATCGGCGCCGCCGAGCTTCTCGGCCTCCTCCTCGAACACTTCAATGAACAGCCGGCCGATGGTCTTGCGCTTCTTCTCCGGATCCGACTCGCCCTCGAGCGCGCCGATAAAACGGTCCGAAGCATCGACCAGGATCAGCGGCAGATTGTAGTGCTGGCGAAACATCTCCACCACGCCGGCCGCCTCGTCCTTGCGCATCAGCCCGTGGTCGACGAGGATGCAGGTCAGCTGATCGCCGACCGCCTCGTGGATCAGCAGGGCCGCGACCGAGGAATCGACGCCGCCCGAAAGCGCGCAGATCACCTTGCCCTTGCCAACCTGCTTGCGGATCGTCTCGACCGCGTGCTCACGGTAGGCCCGCATCGTCCAGTCGCCTTCGATGCCGGCGATGTTGTGGACGAAGTTTTGGAGCAGCCTGGCGCCGTCCGGCGTGTGCACCACTTCGGGGTGGAACATGAGGCCGTACATCTTGCGCTCGACATTGCCGAAGATGGCGAAGGGCGAGCCCTCCGATTTTCCGAGCACCTCGAATCCCTTCGGCAGGGAGATGACACGGTCGCCATGGCTCATCCACACCTGGTGGCGCTGGCCGGGCGCCCACAGGCCCTCGAACAACGGGCTGTCCTTGGCGATCTCGACGAAGGCGCGGCCGAACTCGCGATGGTCGGAGCTTTCGGCGACGCCGCCCATCTGCACGCACATCGCCATCTGGCCATAGCAGATGCCGAGCACCGGCACGCCGGCGTCGAAGACGATCTGTGGCGCGCGCGGACTGCCGATGTCGCTGGTCGAGGCCGGACCGCCGGACAGGATCACCGCCTTTGGATTGATGCGCTTGAACGCCGCCTCAGCCGACTGGAAGGGCACGATCTCGGAAAAGACGCCGGCCTCGCGAATGCGGCGGGCAATCAGCTGAGTGAACTGGCTGCCGAAATCGACAATCAGGACGGTGTCGGGATGATTGGCTGTTTTCATGGCGAGCGTTTAAAGAAAGAAACGAGTCGGCGCAATGGGTTGCGGGGCGTCTCTCTCACTCCGAATCCGCATCTTAATGGGACAGGTCAAAACTGCAGCGTGTCAGACGCGATCGCCTGTTCCAGCAGTTGCACCGCCCCGGCCAGCTTCTCGTCGATGACATGCAGGTATTCCGTCCAGTCGCCGACGTGTCTCAGATCGGCCGCCCCGTCGGAAATGCCGCGCAGGCCGATAAGCGGCACGTCGAACAGCTGACAGGCGCGCAGGCAGGCGAAGGTCTCCATGTCGACCATATCAGCGGCGACCGCGTCGTAGGCGGCGCCGGAGACGATTGCCGCGCCGGTGGACAGCGTCGCCGGCCTGATGCCCGGTATCCTGAACGGTAGCGGCACACCGACAGGCAGGTCGAGAAACGGCGTGGCGCCCTTCTCGAAACCCAAGGGCGAAGCGTCCATGTCGCGGTAGGCGACCGAAACGGCCTGGTAGATTTCCGTCTGCTCCAGCATCCGGCTGCCCGCCGAACCGAGCGACACGACCAGATCCGGCAGCGCCTTCCCGGCGTGCAGCCGGGACAGTTCGGCGCTGAGCCCGACGCCGGCCTCGACCGGCCCGACGCCGGTCATCAGCGGCGTGAACAGCCGCTGCAAGTGTGGGCCGTATTCGGCTTCGGCCGCCATGACGAAGAGAACGGACTTGCCGGAAATCAGGGTGAGCTCACCAGGTGTCTTGCCGGCCATGATCGTCTGTCCTCCCCTGCCCGTTCCTCAGCCCTCGATATCGTCGCGGCCGAGCACCGTCATCATCGTTCCGGTCATCGTGGCGATCAACTTGGCCTCGCCGTCGGTGGCGAACGCATAGGCCTGGCCATCGGCGACGATAATGGTGCGACCGGGCTTGGTCACCGAGCCGCGGAACAGGAAGCGCTCGCCCCGGCCGGGCGCCAGCAGATTGACCTTGAACTCGATGGTCAGCACGCCGGAATTTTCCGGCATCAGCGAGAATGCCGCATAGCCACAGGCCGAATCGAGAGCCGTCGAAATGACGCCGGCATGAAGAAAGCCGTGCTGCTGGGTCAGTGCCGACGAATAGGGCATTTCGATCTCGATGATACCGGGCGTCACCAGCGTCAGCTCGGCGCCAATCGTCATCATCGCGTTCTGGCGCGCGAAGGACGTCCTGACGCGGTCCTCATAATCGGGAGCAGGAACGATCTTTGCTGCCATGGCCGTCGCCCTTCGTTTCTCGACAAATCTTATTGCAGAGGCATTTATCGCAGAGGGGTGGGCGGCAGGCAATCGCAAATGCTGCACTGCAGCAATTGGCTAAACCTGCTGATAAGAAGCGAGATCGGCGACATCCGGCAACCGTTCAGCCAGCCCGCCGCAGCGCGCAGAAATAAAAGCCGTCGGTGCCGCTCAGCAACGGCGACAGCGAAATGCCGCCCGCGGCGCCAATACGCACTGCCGCTTCGTGGCCCGCAAAACGGCTGTCCCAAAGCTGGCGGTGATCGACCGGGACAAAGCCGGGATGGCGGTCCCGGAAGGCCGAAACCTGGTCGCCATTCTCCTCGTCGAACACCGAACAGGTGATGTAGACCAGCAGGCCGCCGGGTTTGACGAAGTCCTTGGCGGCATCGAGTATCGTCTCCTGCTCGCCCTTGCGGGCGTCGAGCTGCCTTTGCGTCAGCCGCCATTTGGCATCCGGCCGGCGCCGCCACGTGCCGCTGCCGGTACAGGGCGCATCGATCAGGACGATATCCATGTGCTTGCCGAGCGGCGCAAGCTCGGCCGGCTTGGTGACGATCTGCACATTGCGGTTTTCCGAGCGGCGGATGCGGTCGAATATCGGCGCCAGCCTTGCCTTCTCGGCATCGTGGGCGAAGATCTGGCCGCGATTGTCCATCGCCGCGGACAGCGCCAGCGTCTTGCCGCCGGCGCCGGCACAAAAGTCGAGCACCTGCATGCCAGGCTCGGCGCCGGCCAGTTCGGCTGCAATCTGCGAACCTTCGTCCTGAACCTCGAACCAGCCTTTCTGGAAGGCCGGTTCGGCCTGCACGTTCGGGTGCCTGCCGTCGCCGTCGATCGGCGGGATGCGGATGCCGTGCGGCGCGATCCGCGCAGGCTTGGCGCCGGTCTCCGCCAATTCCGCCAGCACCTTGCCACGATCGGCCTTGAGCGTGTTGACCCTGAGGTCGAGCGGCGGGCGAGTGCCAAGCGCGGCACCCTCTTCCACCCAGGCCGTGCCGAACGCCCGCTCGAACAGCGGCATGCACCAGTCAGGGATGTCTGCCCTGACAGCCGGCGGCGCGTCGGTGAGCCGGCGAGCGGCGAGGGTTTTCAATTCGTCGGCGTTCAGCAGCGGCGGCGCGAACTTGTCGCCCTCGAGCGCCTCGTTCAGCGACTGCGCCGTCTGGCCCCACTCGAGCAGCAGCGCGCCGAAGCCGATGGCGCGCGGCGTGTCTTCGCCCAACAGCCAGCCGGCCGAGCGCTTGCGGCGCAGCGCGTCATAGACGATGTTGCCGATCGCGGCGCGGTCGCCGCCACCGGCGAAGCGGTGCGACAGGCCCCAGTCCTTCAGCGCATCGGCCACCGGCCGGTGGCGCCGGCCAATGTCGTCAAGCACTTCGATGGCTGCCGCCAGCCGCCCGCCCAGTCTCATTGTCGTCTTCCATTACTCAGCAAAATAAAATCCGGCCCTGCTCTTAGAGCTTTTCGTGTCCTGATTGAAACAGTTCTGTTTCCCCGACGGCGAGACAATCCATGCAAGGCGGGTGACGAATGTGGGTTCGTGCATCGCGAGCCGCCGCCACCAAGCGGGCGTCGGCATGCGGAACCAAATAATTCGATCAATATATTACAAGCTTCTAATGTTCTTGTCTGGCGGGCGCAAGCACGCCGGCTGGTGCAACTGCTCTGCTTTGCAACTTTTGCGGTTGCGAATACTCTTTGCGCGGTGATTCGCGTCGCAGAAAAAGGCGGAGCCGCGGGTCGATACGAGGAGAGGGCAATGAAAACTTATCTGGCGGAAGTTCTAGGCACGTTTCTATTGGTGTTCATCGGCACGGCTTCGGTGGTGACGGGCGGCTTCGGCGGCGCGCTGCCGCTTGGCCAGGAAGGTATCGGTCTGGCATTCGGCATCGGCCTGATTGCGGCGGCCTATGCGATCGGCCCGATTTCCGGCGCGCACCTCAATCCGGCGGTGACGCTCGGTGTGTTCCTCGCCGGGCGGATGCCGGCCAGGGACGTCATTCCCTACTGGATCGCGCAGGTCATCGGCGCCATCATCGCATCGCTGGCACTGTGGATCATCGTCTCCGGACAGGTCGGCGGCCACACCGGCGGCTTCGGCGCCAATGGCTGGGACGTGACGAAATGGGGCGTCAGCTCGGCCTTCCTGTGGGAGCTGATCGGAACCTTCACCTTCGTCACGGTGATCCTCGGCGTCACCAACGCCAAGCACACCACGGCCTTCGCCGGCCTCGTAATCGGCCTGACGCTGGCCGGCCTGCATTTCGCCATCATCCCGGTGACCGGCACATCGCTCAACCCGGCCCGTTCGATCGGACCGGCGCTGTTTTCGGGAACTGCGGCGATCGGCCAGCTGTGGCTGTTCATCGTCGCGCCGCTGATCGGCGGCGCCATTGCCGGCGTGGTTGCCAAGGCCGGCATTTTCGAGAAGGACTGACTTTTCGGAGGCCCAACGAAAAGGCGCGGGTCGAGGCCCGCGCCTTTTTTGTTGCGTCGAGAACTTCGTGTGCTGGATCAGGCCGCGAGGTCAAAACGGTCGGCGTTCATCACCTTGGTCCAGGCCGCGGCGAAATCCCTGACGAACTTCTGCCCGGCGTCGGCCGAGCCGTAAACCTCGGCAAGTGCACGCAACTGCGCGTGCGAGCCGAAGATCAGGTCGGCGCGGGTGCCGGTCCACTTGACCGCCTTGGTCTTGCGGTCGCGCGCTTGGTAGACTTCAACGGAGCCGGCGGCCGGATCCCAGACCGTATTCATGCTGAGCAGGTTGACGAAGAAATCGTTGGTCAACGTGCCCGGCCTGTCGGTGAACACCCCGTGCTTCGACTGGCTGGTGTTGGCGCCGAGCACCCGCAAGCCGCCGACGAGCACAGTCATCTCCGGCGCCGTCAAGGTCAGCAGCTGCGCCCGGTCGACCAGCATCGCTTCAACCGACATCGGCGGCTTGCCCCTGACGTAGTTGCGGAAGCCATCGACTTTCGGCTCGAGCGCGGCGAAGGACTGGACATCGGTCTGTTCCTGCGAGGCGTCCATGCGGCCTGGCGTGAACGGCACCTTGACGTCATGGCCGCCGTCTTTCGCCGCCTTCTCGACCGCGGCGACGCCGCCGAGAACGATGAGGTCGGCAAGCGAGACTTTCTTGTCGCCGGACTGCCCGGCGTTAAACTCGCTCTGGATGCCTTCGAGCTTTTCGAGCACGTTGGCCAGCTGCGCCGGCTGGTTGACCTCCCAGTCCTTCTGCGGCGCCAGTTGGATGCGGGCGCCGTTGGCGCCGCCGCGCTTGTCGGAGCCGCGGAAAGTCGAGGCCGAGGCCCAGGCGGTCGAGACCAGCTCGGACACGGACAGGCCGGAGGCCAGGATCTTCGCCTTCAGCGAGGCGATATCCTGTTCGCCGACCAGTTCGTGGTCGACTGCCGGTATCGGATCCTGCCAGATCAGCTCTTCCTTCGGCACGAGCGGGCCGAGATAGCGGACGACGGGACCCATGTCGCGATGGGTCAGCTTGAACCAGGCGCGGGCGAAGGCATCGGCGAACTGATCCGGATTCTCATGGAAGCGCCGCGAGATCTTCTCGTAGGCCGGGTCGACGCGTAGCGCGAGGTCGGTGGTCAGCATCGCCGGGGCGCGGCGCTTCGAGGCATCGTGCGCATCCGGCACGGTGCCTGCACCGGCGCCGCCCTTCGGTGTCCACTGATGGGCGCCGGCCGGGCTCTTGGTCAGTTCCCATTCGTAGTTGAACAGATTGTCGAAGAAGTTGTTGCTCCATTTGGTCGGCGTCGTGGTCCACGTCACCTCGAGGCCCGAGGTGATGGCATCGCCGGCAATGCCGGTGGCATGCTTGCTCGACCACCCGAGGCCCTGCGCTTCGATGCCTGCGCCTTCCGGCTCCGCCCCGACCAGCGACGCATCGCCGGCGCCGTGGGTCTTGCCGAAGGTGTGGCCGCCGGCGATGAGCGCCACGGTTTCCTCATCGTTCATGGCCATGCGGGCGAAGGTTTCGCGGATGTCGCGTGCCGAGGCCAATGGATCGGGCGTGCCGTTCGGCCCTTCCGGGTTGACGTAGATCAGCCCCATCTGCACGGCGCCGAGATGGCCCTGAAGTTCGCGGTCGCCGGAATAGCGCTCGTCGTCGAGCCACTTGGTTTCCGACCCCCAGTCCACGTCCTGCTCGGGTTCCCAGACATCGGCGCGCCCGCCGGCGAAGCCGAAGGTCTTGAAGCCCATCGATTCCAGCGCGACGTTGCCGGTGAGGATCAACAGGTCGGCCCAGGAGATCTTGCGGCCGTATTTCTGCTTGACCGGCCACAGCAGCCGGCGCGCCTTGTCGAGATTGGCGTTGTCCGGCCAGCTGTTGAGCGGCGCGAAACGCTGCTGGCCGGCGCCGGCGCCGCCACGGCCATCGCCGATGCGATAGGTGCCGGCGCTGTGCCAGGCCATGCGGATGAAGAGCGGGCCGTAATGGCCGAAATCGGCCGGCCACCAATCCTGCGAATCGGTCATCACCTGGTGCAGATCCCTGATCACCGCATCGAGATCGAGGCTCTTGAATTCCTTGGCGTAGTCGAAGTCCTCGTCCATCGGGTCCGAGAGGCTGGACTGCTGGTGGAGGACGGCAAGGTCAAGCTGGTTCGGCCACCAGTCACGATTGCTCCTCCTGGCCGATCCATGTGGGACCGGGCATTTGCCGGCGCTGTTGTCGTCGGTTTTCGCGTCCATCTTTGCCTCCGATTTTGTTGATTTTCCGGGATTTTGTTGATTTTCCGGGCAGGGCCAGCAGCCGCGCCATTCTGGAATGGTTCCAGACTAGCCTGCCCAGCCGATAAAGACAAATTGCCTTTGCTGTTTATTCTGATAGGTTTTCCTTATGATTGGCTTGACCGTCCGGCAGATGCATTATTTCGAAGCGCTGGCGCAGACGCTGCATTTCGGCCGCGCCGCCAAACTCGCCGGCGTCAGCCAGCCGGCGCTTTCTTCGCAGATCGCCGAGATGGAGCTGCGGCTCAATTGCCGGTTGTTCGAGCGCGGCGGCAAATCGGTGCGGATGACCGACGAGGCGCAGGCCCTGCTGCCGCGCATCGAGCGCATTCTTGCCGATATCAGCGACGTCGAGGCGACGGCCCGGCGCGGCCGCCCGGCGATGGAAGGCCGCTTCCGGCTCGGCATCATCCCGACGGTGGCGCCCTATCTCTTGCCGCATGTGCTGCCGGAACTGAAACGGCATTTCCCGGCATTGCAGCTCGAATTGCGCGAGGCGGTGACCGCCTCTCTGGTCGAGGACACGGCTTCGGGAAAGCTCGACGCCTTCGTCGCGGCGCTGCCTCTCGATTACCCAGGCCTGGTCACCGAGGCGCTGTTCTCCGACCGGTTCTTCCTGGCCGTGCCGGCCGGCGATCCCGCCTTCGCCTCACCGCCGGTGCCGCCGGAAAGCCCGGCGCTGGAGCGGCTGATGCTGCTGGAGGAAGGCCACTGCCTGCGCGAACAGGCGCTCGCCGTCTGCGGCAGCGTGCGGCCGGTGGCAATGGCAAGCTACGGCGCGACCAGCCTGACGACGCTGCTGCAAATGGTGGCGCACGGGCTCGGCGTCACGCTCATCCCGGAAATGGCGACAGGACCGGCCAGCACTATCCCCGATCTGAAGATCGTGCCGTTCCAGGAACCGATGCCGCAACGCACGATCTGCCTAGCATGGCGGCGCAACAAGGTGCGGCACGACGAATGTGTGGAGTTGGCGAAGATTATTCGCGGGCTGGATGCGGCGGTGCTGGCGGCGTAGAGCGGCGGATGTTGGGTCCGGTTAGCCCCGAAGCGGACCCGCAAGCCTCTTCGAAAGGGACGACTTCAGTCCCTTTCCCAGGCGGCGAGCAAGCCGCCATGCGGCTCCCCACCAAGGTCCGGCACGATGAATGCATCCAGCTTGCGAAGATCATCCCGATTGGAAGCGGCGGTGCTGGCGGGTGAGGTGCGCCGTACCATCCAGCGGAAGTCTGGTGTTGACCCGAAGTCGACCTTCGCACCTGAATGGCTGCTTTGCGCCGCATCACAGCCGTTGGGAAGGGAAGATGGTCATCCCGAAAGCCGAAAGTCCCGTTTGTTCGAATGATGACAACTAAGGAAATAGGAAACAGCCTTGCGCGCAATTCCGTGCTTTGGCGGTGCCGAGGGTGCTTGACTAGCATTGATCTTTTTGGTGCGGCATCCGCGGCGTGCAGTAAGTGGAGAATACAATAGCGGTGAGGGCCGCGATCGGTGAGGTTCAGTGATGAATCATGCGCAGAGTACCAGGTCAAAATGTCTCCGCTGTGACTTCACCTTTATTAAACGACGGCCCTTGATTTTACTTCACGAGATACGCGGCAGGGGGTGCAACGCCATACCATCCCTCATTCCGTTATGCCTCGTTCTGCTGTTGGGATCTCCGGCAAATGGTCAGTTGGCGCCCGAAGCGTCAGCGGTTGCCACAGCTAACGACAGCTCGTCGGTCGTGGTTTCCGAACACACCAAGGTCGGCAAAGAACCGGGCAAGCCACAACCGAGCGCGCTGGGATCCCGTATATCTAGAGAGCTGGTGCTCAGCGAAGCGCAGGCACTCAAAACACGGGCACTCAAGGAGGGCGCGCAAACGCCGCTCGGCGAGCATGAGGAGGCTTTACGCCGCGAATTGGCCGCAGCACGAGCGGAGCTGGACGCTATGCAGCGCGGCGCACGTGAGCTAAGCGCCCAGGCACACGTACTGGCAGACACGGTGGCTCAGCAAGCACAAGCCCTAAATGAGCAGCAGCGAACAGACGAAGCGCTCGCGCTCGATCTGGAGGCCGCGCAGCGCGTTATCGAAAGCTACAGGGCCGAAGCCAGTCTCTGGAACAGCGAGAAGGCTGCCGCGCTTGGAGCGCACCCCTCTATGGACGCATCCCAGCTTGCTGCGAAGCGAACGCTTGATGACGAGCGGCACAAGGTTGAGCTCTTGGAACAAGAACTTACCACGGCTCGCCAAACTATCGATGCTCTTAAGAAAGGCGCAAATCTGGCAGCCGTCGAGCAGGCCAACGCCATAAGGGACCGACAGGTGGCCGAGGCCGCTCT
The DNA here is from genome assembly GCF_040322135.1 of Mesorhizobium sp. M0189. Lineage (NCBI taxonomy): Bacteria > Pseudomonadati > Pseudomonadota > Alphaproteobacteria > Hyphomicrobiales > Phyllobacteriaceae > Mesorhizobium > Mesorhizobium sp. M0189. The sequence goes on along the minus strand of NZ_JAMYSW010000002.1, from coordinate 189,234 downwards.
AAAGCAGGCTCGAGAAACACTCGAACGGGGACACGAACGAGCAGATTCAGCTGTACGTGACCTCGATATTGTTCGCCAGGAACGCGATGCTTTAAAGCAGAACTCGGTAGAATTGAGTGCCGCTCTGGACCAGGAGCGTGAAAGGGCTATCGGTCTAGCCCGCAGCCTCAGTGCCGCGCGTCAGGCAATTGATATTGTCAAGGGTAAGCGTCGCACTGCGGCTGTGGAGCGCGCGCCGAAAGCACGTACGGGCGCCCAACCAGCCCGTAAACCGGGCTTGCCGAAAAAACAGAAAGTGAAGGTCCAAAAGTCGCCACAAACTGCTCTGCTGGCAACCATACCTCTTCCCGCCGCATTGCTTCCAACACGGCCATCCAAAAGCGGCGAGCCGCGCCAGTGAAGACTAGGGAGCGAAAGCCGCAGGGGAGATGACAATGAACAAGTATGTCGCAGCCGCGTTGACGATCGGGATCACAATTGGGCCTGCCTCGGCTCTTGAAGCAGGTGTGGGCGGTAGGGCCGGCGGTGTCGGGGTCAGTGCTGGAGTGAGCGCCGGTTCGCAAGGCGTATCTGTGGGGGCGAGCACGAGCGTCGACGGCGTAGGCGGAGCAAATGTTGGAGCTTCGGTCGGTGCAGATGACGGATCAGTCGACGCAGGCGTTAGTGCCAGCGGCAACATTGGTGACACAAGCACAAGTGCCAGTGTGGGCGACGATCCGTCCGCCGAAAATGAAGCGGCTACCGCACCCGACAGTTCGACTGCAGTGACAGCCCCTTCCTCTGCCAAGACCGCCAGGCAATCCATCGTCCTGCCACCCGTCCTCAGGCCTTCCAAAGCCGGTGGGGGTGACTCCACCAAGGGGTATCCCTTTGGATCTCTGGGACCACTGACAGCGAAACCCGGTACGCCGGTTGCGGTGGTGCGAGCCTGCCGCGCGGCGATCATGGCCGCTGCGACGCCGCTTGGCGCCGTCCGTGTCCACGCGGTAAGCGCAGGCGCCTTGCGTCAACTTCGGGGTGCACTCACGGCGCCGATCGAGGTGCGAATAGACTACGCAAGAAAGGGTGGCATCGAAGTCCGACAGGCGCAAGTCAGTTGTCGCCTCGATGGGTCGGGCAGGGTCATTGCAATAATATAGTACCAAGCCTGATTGCCGGCGCTGCCGCACGCCGACAGCGGCACGATCCGCTTCGCCATCTACAAGGCGGCCTTCTTCGTCGGTGGCGCCGGAGGTGTTGGTCAAAGGTTCGGTTTGAGCCCCGAAGCGAACCCGCAAGCCCCTTCGAAAGGAACGACTTCAGTCGCTTTCCCAGGCTGCGAGCAACGGGCCTTTGCTTCCATAGACAGGGTCCTTGCGCGGCCGGCCAACCTTGGGGATCGTTACGACCGCCTTGGCATGGTAGGCGGCAGTCGTGCACAGGTCATAGGTGCCGGATTGAGGATAGGCGCCGACGACTAGAAAATCGTCGGATGCGGAAAGACGCTGGTGCCCGGTGCCGGCCGGAAGCACCGCGACGTCGCCGGCCTTCAGCGACAGCGTTCGTCCCATCTTGCCGCCAAAGCGAACCTTGGCCGTGCCGCGCGCGACGCCCAGCACCTCATGTATGCGCGAATGGTAGTGAACGTAGTTGTAGATGCCGTTGCGCCAGCTATCGCCCCAGCCATTGGCTTCAAAAAGCGCCTCCATGACAGCCGCCGGATCGAAGTCTTCGGGCAGCGTCACGGCGCCGCGATAGACGACCAGCGGCCAGAACGGATGGTTGGGCACCAGCCCGTCATCCCTGAACCGAAATGCATTCGCTTTGCGCGGCCTCAGGAGGTCGGCGACCTCTCGCCTGTCTGGCCTGGCGATGCCGGTGACCTGCTCGACGGCCTTCTTCGTGGTTTGCAGAATGCTCATGGGGTGGCCCTTGGGTGGTTTGGAGCTCCATGCCGGTTAATCGGCTGCGTGGCGGTTGGTTCCGCTAGGGTTAGAGTTCCGCGATCTGCACCATGGCGGCTCCGCAACAAGGTCCGGCAAATCCTGAATGGCTGCTTTGCGCCGCATTTTTGCCGTTCAGACCACCATTGCAGCTTCCCGAAAGCTGACGGTCTGCTAAGCCGGCACTAAGGCCTCGAATGGGGTGGTAGCGGTTACTCCGCCGGTCAGCCCGCTGCCCAACGATAATAGTCGCGTTGATGTCAATGCGAGCATCCCAAATATCATGCAAGTACTCCTAGGCTATCCGCCCGGGTGGTCGTTGCCACCGTGCGCGGCGATGAACATGGCGACGGCCGACCGGCAATAGGATTCGATTTCGTTGTCGTCCTCTGCTCTCGCCTCATCGAAGCGTGCGATAATCAGGAGATCGGATCCTTTGATAAGCGCGGCAAACAAGCGGGCGGACCGGAGAGGGTCGGTCACGTTCAGAACCGCCTTCGCGTGCAACTGACGCAACAGGGCCTCGATTTGGGCGATGACATGGGCGGGGCCGGCTTCGTAATGGAGCTTGCTTAACGACTTTTGATTCGTCTTGTCGGCCATGATCATGGCTTCGACACTGCGGACGTCCGGGTTCAACAGCGTGCGAAGCAGGGATGATCCCACCGCCATGAGCTGATCTTCGGCCGAACCGTCGACGCCTTCAAAAAGGGCCTGTGGTGCAAACTGATGGCAGCGGGCCGCGATGGCCGCGCTGAACAGCGCCTCCTTGTTCTCGAAGTGCCGATAGATGCTGAGCTTGGATATCTTCGCTCGCTGGGCGACCTTGTCCAATGTCGTCGCATGAAAACCCAATTCCTCAAAGAGTTCGCACGCGGCGTCGACTATCGTTTGGCCAAGCGCCTCATTGGCGGGCCGGCCGCGCCGGCCCTGGCTGTTTTCGGTCACGACAATTCCAGTCCTTGACAGTATCATAATTCTTGAATTACGATACCACGCAGTGTCAAAAATGTGCAAGCCAGGCCCAAACCAACCCCTCATCCACATACGGAGCCCATCACCATGGATGACGTCATCATCATCGGCGGCAGCTTTGCCGGTCTCGCCGCCGCCCTGCAGCTCGGCCGTGCCCGCCGCAAGGTCACCGTTCTCGATACCGGCCTGCCGCGCAACCGCTTCGCCGGCCACTCGCATGGTCTGCTCGGCCACGATCACAAGCCACCGCTGGACATCCTGGCCGAAGCGCGGCAGCAGCTGGCGCGCTATCCCACGATCAGGCTGGTCAATGCCCGGGCCGACAGGGTCTCCGGCGCCATCGACGATTTCTCTGTCCTCACTGGCGCTGGCGAAAGCCTTGGGGCGCTGCGACTGATCCTGAGCTATGGCGTTGCCGACCAGATGCCTGATGTTCCGGGCTTTGCCGAAGGCTGGGGCACGTCCATCGTACCCTGCCCCTATTGCGATGGCTTTGAAGTCGCCGGCCAGCATTGGGGCCTCGTCTGGTCCGGCCCGCCGTCGCACAATTATGTCAGGCTGTACCACGACTGGACCGACACGTTGACGGTCTTCGCCGATGGTCACGACATTGCACCCGATATCCGGGCCGATCTGGCGCGCCGCAACATACCTGTCGTTGATGGCCGGATCACCGAAATCGCCCGCCACAGGGGCCACAATGCCACCGTCAAGCTCGATACCGCCCCCGATGTCGCAGTCGATATCTTGTTCGCGCATCCGCGCAACAAGCCGTCCGCAAGCCTGCATGAATCACTGGGACTCGCCACGGTCAATACGCCCCTCGGCATCGCCCTGAAGGCCGACGAGCGCCGCGAAACCAGCATACCCGGCATGTACGCCGCCGGCGATCTTGCAAACCCAGCCATGGCTTCGGTCACCACAGCAATATCGCAGGGCGCGACGGCGGGTATCTCAGCCCAGCAGTCGATGCTTGTTTGAGAGCACAGATTGGAGATGAGCATGGCCGTCGAACCGGACAGCGCGGGTGTGCGCTTCCCTCCGCCCTTCGTCTATCTAGGAGCGCTGCTGTTGGGGCTGGCGGCGGAGCGGTTCGTCACCCTGCGCTCTTTCGGCATCGACTGGCGGTTGCTGGTCGCGACGGGCGCGCTGCTGTTCGTTGCCGGCGCGGCGATGATGCTTGCGGCGGCGGGGCTGTTCCGGCGGCTGGGCACCAACGTTCCGCCGTCGCAGCCAACGACCCTCATCGCAACGACCGGTCCTTATCGGTGGACCCGCAATCCCATGTATCTCGGCATGGCGCTTATCTATTCCGGCCTTGCGATCGGCTTCGACGGGCCGATCGCCTTCGCCTTGCTCCCGTTGGTGCTGATCGCGATCCAGACGCAGGTGATCGCCCGCGAGGAGCGCTATCTCGAAGCGAAGTTCGGCGACGACTACCGCCGCTACAAGGCCGAGGTTCGCCGCTGGCTCTGACTATTCCGCCGCTGCCGCCTGCGGGGCCTTCTGATAAACCAGCACCGGCTTCCTTGCCGCGAGCTATCATATTCTGAAGGTTGCGGGCCGGTGTCACGGAAACCGACTGCCGGCTGACGCAGTACACCTGGCGCCTGAGGAGACGCACATGTCCAAAACCAGAGACACCGAGGCCAGCATCAGGATCGCTCGTCCGACCGCTCTTGGAGAAGCCTGACACACATGGAGTTCGAACACGTCACCTTCGACCTGCCACACTGCACCTTTCACGCGCTGCAGGGTGGTGATCCCGATGGTCAACCGACGCTCGTCTTGCACGGCTTGCCGCCACAAATGAGCCGTCGACGCACCGCACACCGATGTCTGCTTTCGAGAAGCGGTGACCAAGAGCGGACAGACCGCCACCGGCCCATATTGAGACGTTCAAGCAGTTTTCCTAACCTATCCGCCTCTGACCGCCCACCTCCCCCCACCCTCACGGCACAAATATCAAAAACACATACGTGCAAAACACCACCAGATGCACCAGCCCGGTCAGGAACGTCGTCCTCTCGGTGCTAAAGCTCACATTGCAGATGAAGAGCGCCAGGACCAAAAGCACCACGTCGGTCGCCGGCAGGCCCAGGGTCAGGCCTCTTCCGGTCAGCAGGCTGGCGGCGGCGATGCCCGGTATTGTCAGGCCGATTGTGGCGCAGGCCGAACCCATGGCGACGTTCAGGCCGCGCTGCAGCTCGTTGTTGAGGGCGGCGCGAACCGCCGAGATCGCCTCCGGCATCAAGACCAGCCCGGCGATCATCGCGCCGACAATGGCGTCGGCCTGGGGCACCTGATAGGCGACGAGCGCATCCTCGACGCTGGCGGCGACCTGCTCGGCCAGCATGACGATGCCGATCAGCCCGATCAGCAGGAGCAGAGCACTAGCGGCAATGCTTTCGTGGGCGTCGGCTGGCACTGCGGCGCCATGCGCTTGTCCGTCGATGAAATCATCCCGGTGGCGGACAGTCTGCGCGAACAGAAAACCCGCATAGAGCAGCACTGAAAGCACGCTGACGAAGCCGAGTTGGGCGGCCGAGAAGGTGCCGGGATCGGTGGTTCGCGTGTAGGTCGGCAGAATGAGCGTCGTGACGCTCAGTGCGACCAGCACCGCCAGATAGGCGCTGGTCCCTTGGCGGACGATTGCCTGCTTGCGATGACGCCAGCCGCCAAATGTCAGACACATGCCGACAACGCCGGTCGACGTGATCATCACCGTCGAGAAGACGGATTCGCGTGCAAGCGTCGGGTTGTTGGCTCCGTGCAGCATGATGGAAACGATGATCGACACTTCGATTGCCGTCACGGCGATGGTCAGCACCAACGTGCCGTACGGCTCGCCTACCCGCCGGGCCACCGCCTCGGCGTGGTCGAGCACGACGAAAATGGTGGTGAACATGATCGCGCTCGAAAGCGCGCCGATAAATATCCTGGTGCCAAGCGACCCTTCGTCCACCGACACCCCGCTGGCCCTGACCGCGACAGCCATCGCCAGGGCGGCCAACGGCATGCCGTAGGAAACCGCCGATCTTGCGAAACCACTCATTCCAAGCCCCTTCCGCAAGCCGTGTTGCAGGTCCCTTCTGGGCAAGCCCCTTCTGCGAACCCTGCGAAAGCCTGAAGCGCGCGCTCAAGCCGTCTTCTGCGTCACCAATCCCAGTTCGTCGATCATCGCCTGGCGCATCAGGTATTTCTGCGGCTTGCCGGTCACCGTCATCGGCAATTCGGTGCGGAAGCGGATGTAGCGCGGGATCTTGAAATGGGCGATCTGCCCGGCGCAGAAGGCCTTGATCTCCTGCTCCGTTGTGATCTGGCCGGGCTTCAGCACGATCCAGGCGCACAGCTCCTCGCTATATTTCGGGTCGGGAATGCCGAATACCTGCACCTCCTTGATCTTGGGGTGGCGATAGAGGAATTCCTCGACCTCGCGCGGATAGACGTTCTCGCCGCCGCGGATGACCATGTCCTTGACCCGGCCGACGATGTTGCAATAGCCCTCGGCATCGATTGTGGCGAGGTCGCCGGTGTGCATCCAGCCGTCGGCGTCGACCGCCTCGCGGGTCTTCTGCTCGTCGTCCCAATAGCCCTTCATCACGGAATAGCCGCGCGTGCAGAGCTCGCCCGGCGCGCCGACCACGACGGTGGCGCCTTCGGCGTCGATGGCCTTGACCTCGACATGCGGATGGACGCGGCCGACGGTCGAGACGCGCTTTTCCAGGGGGTCGTCGACGCTGCTCTGGAACGACACCGGGCTGGTCTCGGTCATGCCGTAGGCGATGGTCACCTCGGCCATGTGCATCAGCGACACCACCTTCTTCATCACCTCGATCGGGCATGGCGAGCCGGCCATGATGCCGGTGCGCAGGCTGGTGAGATCGAAGGAGGCGAACTCCGGATGGTCGAGCAGACCGACGAACATGGTCGGCACGCCGTAGAGCGCGGTGCAGCGTTCCGTTGCCACCGCCTTCAGCGTGGCGCCGGCATCGAACCCCTCGCTCGGGAAAACCATGGTCGCGCCCTTGGTGACGCAGCCAATCGTGCCCATCGACATGCCGAAGCAGTGATAGAGCGGCACCGGGATGCACAGCAGGTCGTCGACCGTAAGCCTGATCGCCGCGGTGACGAAATTGCCGTTGTTGACGATGTTGTTGTGGGTCAGCGTCGCGCCCTTGGGCGCACCGGTCGTGCCGCTGGTGAACTGGATGTTGATGGCGTCGTCCGGCTTCAGCCCGTCGGAGATGCGGTCGAGCTTATCATGTTCGTCGCGCCCGGCCATCGCCAGCACGTCGGCGAAATTGAACATGCCCGGCGAATTCTCCTCGTCCATGCGGATGACGATCTTCAGCGCCGGCAGTCTGTTGGCGTCGAGCTTGCCCGGCGCTGCCTTGGCGATCTCCGGCGCCAGCGTCTCGATCATGCCGAGATAGTCGGAGCTCTTGAACTTGGCGGCGGTGACCAGCGCTCGGCAACCGACCTTGTTCAAGGCATATTCCAGCTCGACCAGCCGGTAGGCCGGGTTGATGTTGACCAGGATCAGGCCGATGCGGGCGGTGGCGAATTGCGTCACCAGCCATTCCCAGCGGTTCGGCGACCAGATGCCGACGCGGTCGCCTTTCTCGAGGCCGAGCACCAGGAAGCCGGCGGCGAGCGCATCGACGGTGTCCGACAGTTCCTCCCAGGTAAAGCGCTTGTCCTGCTCGACGAAGACGGCGGCATCGAGCGTGCCGTATCTGCCGACCGTATCGGCAAACAGCGCCGGGATCGTCAGGTTGAGCAGCGGCACGCTGCGCTCGCCCGAGACATGCGCCGTGCCGTCGACCGGCGCAATGAACGAACCGCCATCGCGCTTGCCGCGCAGGCTGGTGGCATTCTTCAGCTCGTCGAGATTGATCGGCATCGCCGTGTCCTCCGCAGACAGGCCGAGCCTATCAGCCCGGCGGGGTGGTGGAAATCCCGTCGATGATAGGGCTGGGGTTGGAACTCGCCCTGTCAGGGCCGAAAACAAAAAAACCGCCTCGACGGGCGGGTCTTCGGGGCCAATTGGCACCATAGGGAGATTAGTAGCATAGCTGCCGGCACAAAGCAAGAACAAAATTGCTGTACATCAGGAAAATCGCTTCAGGTCGGTGCCGCGGCTAGACCGCTGGATCCAACGTTAGTGGTTGGCAAAGGCCGAGGCGATATCCGATCTCCCCCCTTGCGGGGGAGATGCCCGGCAGGGCAGAGGGGGGTGCGAAGGATCGCCAAGTTCGACTTCAGCACCCCCAACCGGGAACGGATGAGGCTCCGATTGGCTGACAGGTCGGCGGGACAGCACCCCCCTCTGGCCTGCCGGCCATCTCCCCCGCAAGGAGGGAGATTGGCAGCTTGGCCGACGGCGCCTGCTCCGCGATCGTCAACCCGAGTTCACCGACGCCATCCTGGCCGCGACATCGCGCAACACCGCCTCGTCGGCCGGAGCGCGCATCTTCCGCGACGCCACGAGACAGGCCTGCGAGCGCAGGATCACGCCGTCGGCGAGCACCTTGAGATGGTTGGCGCGCAGCGTCGCGCCTGACGTGGTGATGTCGACGACGATGTCGGCCAATCCGGCTGCCGGCGCGCCTTCGGTGGCACCGAGGCTTTCGACGATGCGGTAGACCTGGATGCCGTGCTTTTGCGAAAAGAACTGCTGGGTCAGGCGCCAGTATTTGGTGGCGATCCTGAGCCGCCTTCCATGGCGCTGGCGAAAATCGGCGGCGACGTCGTCGAGGTCGGCCATGGTGTCGACATCGAGCCAGATGTCGGGCACGGCGACGACGACATCGGCATTGCCGAAACCGAGGCGGGCGATGATTTCGGCGCGCGTCTCGCAGTCGGCGAGATTTTCGCGCAGCAGATCCTCGCCGGTGATGCCGAGATCGACCGAGCCCTGGCCGATTTCGCCGGCGATCTCGGAAGCCGACAGGAACGCTATCTCGACGCTGTCCATGCCATCGATGCGGGCGCGGTATTTGCGCTCGTCGCCGGGCAGGCTGACGGCAAGCCCGGCCTTGGCCAGCACCTCCAGCGCCTGCTCCTTGAGCCGGCCCTTCGACGGCAGCGCCAGCGTGATCATGGCGCCGTCTCCCGCAACGCTTCGATGCGGTCGAGCCAGACGGAAAAACCAACGCCGGGGATCGGCGTTTTGGCGCCGAGCAGCGTCAGCAGCCGGTCGTAGCGGCCGCCGCCGGCCAGCGGCCGGTCGCCGCCCTGCGCCGCGATCTCGAAGACGAGGCCGGTGTAGTAATCGAGCGGACGGCCGAAGGCGGCATCGTAGCTGATTTCAGACATCGGCAGGCCGAGGCTTTCGATGGCCGCGGCGCGGGCTGCAAAATTCTCCAGCGCGGTCCCCAGCGAAAGGCCGGCATCGGCGGCAAAACTTGCGAGCGCCCCGGCGGCGCTATCGAGCGGCACGTCGATCGCCAGAAACCCCTTCAGCGCCGCAAATGCCTCGTTCGACAGCCGGACGCTGCGCAGTTCGGCTTTCTCGATTAGCCGCCGCGCAATCTCGGACGGCGAACGCCCGGCCGTTGCCGACAGGCCGGCCTCTTCCATGCCGCCGGCGATATGCGCCGAAAGAGCCTCCAGATCGCCGTCGAGGACAAGCGCTGCCACCGCGCCGGCGAGCTGGCTGTTGCGCGGCGGATTGGCGAGGTCGGCAAGCGCCGCTTCCAGCATTGGCGCCGAGCCGAAGGCGCGGGCCAGCCGCATGCGCCAGCCGCGCGGCAGGCCAAGCGCTGCCAGCACCGCCTCGAAGATGGTCTGGTCGCCAAGCGTCACCGCCAGCTCCCGGCCGGGCAGCACCAGCGAAAGCAGCGCATGCGCATCGGCCAGCGAACGCGCATCGGCGGCGGCCGTGTCGCGGTCGCCGAGGTCCTCGATGCCGGCCTGGAAGAATTCGTTGCCGCCCTCGCGGCGCTGGCGAAACACCTCGCCGAGATAGGAATAGCGGCGCGGCGTGCCGGCCTGGCTGGCAATGTGGTCGAGGCAGACCGGAATGGTGAATTCCGGCCGCAGGCAAAGCGTCTGTCCGGTCTCGCTCTCGGTGAGAAAGATGCGGCGCCGCAAATCCTCGCCGGCCATGTCGAGGAACGGGTCGGCCGGCTGCAGCACAGCGACCTCGACCGCATGGGTGTTGCGCGCGGCGAATAGGCTGGCGATGTCGGATGCGATGGCAGGGGAGGTCATGGGGATGTGGGGCGCGAGGCACCCCCCTCTGGCCTGCCGGCCATCTCCCCCTCAAGGGGGGAGATTGGATATCGCGCCTGCTTTCGCCAATCTCCAGCGTTGGAAAGAAGACGGTGAGGCTGAAGCTGCCAATCTCCCCCCTTGAGGGGGAGATGGCCGGCAGGCCAGAGGGGGGTGCTCACGCGCCACCTTTCGCCCGGTCGGCCGCCTGCGCCGCCAGTATCTTCCTCACCTCGGCAACCAGCCCACTTTCCGCCACGGTCACCTGCGCCGGCCGTGCGGCGCGCCATTCGGCGTTGTCGGCGATCTCGGCCGACATCTTGGCGCCTTCGATCAGGTCCTTGATCTGCAGCTCGCCCTTGGCGCGCTCGTCGCCGCCCTGGATGATGGCGACCGGGCTGCCGCGGCGGTCGGCATATTTCAGCTGCGCCTTCATGCCGGCGCCGCCGAGATACATTTCGGAGCGGATGCCGGCGGCACGCAGCTCGGCCACCATCTTCTGGTAGCGGCCGAGGCTTTCCGTATCCTTGTCCATGGTCAGCACGACGACCGGTGCGATCACGTCAGACGTGTCGAGCTTGCCGAGGTTCTTCAGCGCCGTCATCAGGCGGGAGACGCCGATGGAAAAGCCGGTTGCCGGCACCGGCTCGCCACGGAAACGCGAGATCAGCCCGTCATAGCGGCCACCGCCACCGACCGAACCGAAGCGGACGATCTGGCCGTCCTCATTGGGGATCTCGGCCAGCAGCTCGGCCTCGTAGACCGGGCCGGTGTAATATTCGAGGCCGCGGACGACGGAGGGGTCGATGCGGATACGGTCTTCACCGTAGCCGCTTTGTGCGACCATGGTTCTTATCTGTTCCAGCTCTGCAAGGCCCTCGACAAACGACGCATTCGTTATGCCCAGATGTTCGAGTTTCCTTTCCTCGACAAGATTGCTGAGTCCGGGGTTGATGGATCCCAGTGTCTGGACAATTTTTTCGGGATCGTGCTGCGCCATGACTGTGAAATAGCTGATCACAACGTCGATTTGCGCATTATCCAGCCCGGCACCTTTGGTGAAATCACCGCTCTCGTCCTTGCGCCCTGCACCCAAAAGCAGGCGCACGCCCTCGACGCCCAACTTGTCCAGCTTGTCGATCGCGCGCAGCACCTGCAGGCGGCGGCCAGCGTTCTCCTCGCCGCCGAGGCCGATCGCCTCGAGCACGCCGTCGAGCACCTTGCGGTTGTTGACGCGGATGACGTAGTCGCCGCGCTTGATGCCGAGCGCCTCCATCACATCGGCCATCATCATCGCCATCTCGGCGTCGGCGGCGACGCCCGGCGTGCCAACCGTGTCGGCATCGAACTGCATGAACTGGCGGAATCGGCCGGGACCGGGCTTCTCGTTGCGAAACACCCAGCCGGAGCGATAGCTGCGATAGGGCTTCGGCAGGCGCTCGAAATTTTCGGCGACAAAGCGCGCCATTGGCGCGGTCAGGTCGTAGCGCAGCGACAGCCACTGGTCGTCGTCGTCCTGGAACGAGAACACGCCCTCGTTCGGTCGGTCCTGGTCGGGCAAAAATTTGCCGAGCGCATCGGTGTATTCGATCAGCGGCTGGTCGACCGGCTCGAAACCGTAAAGCTCAAAGACCGAGCGGATCGTCGCCATCATCTTCTCGACGGCGCGCAGATCGTCGGCGCCGCGGTCGACAAAGCCGCGCGGCAGCCGCGCTTTCATCTTTTCGGATTTGTCGGCCATGGGATGGGTACTTTGCTAAGCAATTGGTGACTTATTTCGGGTCGGCGTGTCCTACCGATGCAGCCCGGAGAAGGCAAGGGTTTGCGCTTCTCCTTGCTCCCCCTGCGCGAGAAGGCAAGAAAAAGAAGCTGAAACAATTGCGCCATGCGCGCGGCATCGTGCCGACACAATCCGGGCCGATAAGCGCGCCGAAACAAGGGGTTCGGGGCCATGGCCACGCTACAGAAGTTCGACATCATCGATAGCGGTGCACGCGACGCCTCGATCCGGCTACCGCCGGCCGATGGTTATGGGTCAAAAACGACGAAGCAAATCGCGGGACCGTTCGAGATCGCGGCGCAACAGCGCAGCGGGCCGACCATGCGCGACGTGCTGATGACCGGCCTGCTGGTGATCTATCCGGTGTTCGCCGCGCTGGCGGCCATCCTGGCCGGGTTTTTCCTGGCCGGCGCCGGCGGCGCCTGAGCCGCTATTTCGGCCGCCTGAACGCTTTCCGCTCCGCCTCGACCGGTTCCCGGCAGACGCAGCCCTCGAGATGGTCGTTGACCAGCCCCATCGCCTGCATGAAAGCGTAGACGGTGGTCGGGCCGACAAAGCTCCAGCCGCGCTTCTTCAGCTCCTTCGAAATGCGGACCGAAACGGCCGTCGTCGGATTGGCGCGCAGATGGGCGAGGTCGACGATCTCGGGCCGCTCGTCCGGGCCGGGCTCGAACTTCCAGAACCAGGCGGCCAGCGAGCCGGCCTCGTTGATGAGTTCGCGGGCGCGTTTGGCGTTGTTGATGGTCGAAACGATCTTGCCGCGGTGACGGATGATGCCGGCATTGCCGAGCAGGCGCTCGACATCGGCGTCGGTGAAGGCGGCGATCTTGTCGACATCGAAGCCGGCGAAGGCCTCGCGGAAATTGTCGCGCTTGCGCAATATGGTCAGCCAGGACAGGCCCGACTGAAAGCCTTCGAGGCAGATCTTTTCGAACAGCCGGCGATCGTCGGCGACCGGCCGGCCCCATTCGTGGTCGTGGTAGTGCAGATAATCCGGCAGGTTGCCGTGCCAGAAGCAGCGGGCGATGCCGTCGGGACCAGCAAGCAGACCTGTCTTTTCGTCCATGGCAGAATTCCGTTCGTGTCTTGGCGTTAACGCGTTTTGAAGCGGCCTTTACCGCGGCTTTACCAGATTCCTGAACCGGGCGGTAACCACACCAAAAGCTTTACTGACAGATCGGCATTTTACGCATTCCGATTCATGTTTCGGTTGCCGCTTCGCGCCCAATGTCGCGGAAATCGGGGAGGCTTTGCGCCCCGGCATGTTCGACGATCAAGGTGCGATCCGATGAAGATATTCTTGTTCCCACTGTTCGGCGCCGCGGCCGTGCTTGCCGCTGGTGCCGCCAATGCCAACGACCGCTATGCCGAGAGGCCGCCGGTGGTGGTCAGCCCCGACCTTTCGGCGCCCTGGGTGCTGCAGCTCGGCCATGCGCCGGGCATCGTGCGGCAGAGCCGGCAAGAAGCGCAGCCGCTACGGCGCTACCGGCGGCAAGCTGAACCCGATCAATTGCACACCGCAGCGGTGCAGGCGCCGGCCAAACGCATGGTGATGCGGCCGCAGATCGATCCCGTCTATTTGCCGCAGGAAGTCGCCTATGACGGCCCGCAGAAGCCGGGCACGATCGTCATCGATACGAGAGAGAATTTCCTCTATCTGGTCGAGAAGAACGGCAAGGCGCGGCGCTACGGCGTCGGCACCGGCAAGCCGGGCTTCGAATGGTCCGGCACTCACAAGATCACCAACAAGCGCGTCTGGCCGGACTGGCGGCCGCCGGCGGTGATGATCGCCCGCGAAGCCGCAAAGGGCCGTTATCTGCCAACCTATCTCGCCGGCGGCATGGAAAACCCGCTCGGCGCACGCGCGCTCTATCTCGGCTCGACCGAATACCGCATCCACGGCACCAACCAGCCCTGGACCATCGGCGGCGCGGTGTCGTCGGGCTGCATCCGCATGCGCAACGAGGATGTGGTCGATCTTTACGAACGCGTGAATATCGGAACAACGGTGGTGGTGATATAGTTGCCGCGACGAATCATCTGGTCTAGAAGACATTAGCTTTGGCTTTCTGAGGCCAGATGAATAAACAACGGGGGACGGGCCGTGTGGGGATGCGGCCAGTCACGAAAGGGCAGCGCGGCAAGCCGTGCTGCCCTTTTTGTTTCCGCCAGCGAGAATTGACGAAGATTTCGCCGGCACGTCGCGCGACAGGCATAGCGGTTCGCTTTTCGCGCTGCCTTTTCGCCGTCCCTTTGCTATGTGGCAGCCAAAATTCCAGACAAAGGCCCTATCTCGATGTCCCTCTCCGATGACAGCCGCTATCTCAAGGGCGGCCCGGTTGCCCAACGCATCATCGCCAGCGTGCGCGAGGACGCGGCGATCGCCACCGCCGAAGGCTTTCCGCCCAAGCTGGTGTCGATCACCGTCGGCGACACAGCGGCGGTCGACGTCTATGTCCGCAACCAGCGCGCCAAGGCGGGGCTGGCCGGAATCGGCTTCGAGGAGAGGCGCTTTCGCGCCGACATCACTGCCGGCGAACTCGAAGCTGCGATCCACGGCCTCAACGCCGACCCGCGCGTCACCGGCATCATCATCCAGCGACCGGTGCCGGTGCATATCCCGATCAAGACGCTGCAGGCGGCGGTGCATCCACTCAAGGACGTCGAGGGCATGCATCCGGCGTCAATCGGCAACATCGTCTACAACCAACTCGACCTGGCGCCCTGCACTGCCGCTGCCTCGGTCGAACTGCTCAGGGAAACCGGCCTCGACCTCAAGGGGCTCGAAGTGGTGGTCGTCGGCCACTCCGAGATCGTCGGCAAGCCGATCGCCTTCCTTTTGATGAGCGAAGGCGCGACGGTAACCGTCTGCCATCACATGACGCGCTCGGTGGCGGCACATGCACGCCGCGCCGACGCGCTGTTCGTGGCCGTCGGCAAGCCGCGGCTGATCAAGGCCGACATGGTCAAGCCGGGCGCCGCCGTGATTGATATCGGCATCAATTCGGAAATCGGGCCGGATGGCGAGAGCCGCATCGTCGGCGACGTCGATGCCGAGAGCGTCAGGCATGTCGCGTCGTGGATCACGCCGGTGCCTGGTGGCGTCGGCCCGATCACCGTGGCGATCCTGCTGCGCAACACGATGGTGGCGCTCAGCCGCCAGCGCGCCCGCTACCAGGCAACCTACGGCACGGCGGACAGACTGGCGGCGGAGTAGGCGACTGGCGGATCACTCGGCCGCGACAACCACCCTGTCTTCGCGAACGCCTTCGGGCTTCGGCCCACCATAGGCCCAGTCGAGCAGCTTTATCGTATGCACCACCGGCAGCTTGGCGGCGGAGGCGATCTGGGTGATGCAGCCGATGTTGCCGGTGGCGACGATTTCAGCGCCGGTCGCCTCGATATTCCTGACCTTGCGGTCGCGCAGCGTCGCCGAAATCCCGGGCTGCAGGATGTTGTAGGTGCCGGCAGAACCGCAGCAGAGATGCCCTTCGCGCGGCTCGCGCACGACGAACCCGGCCCGGACCAGAAGCTCCTTCGGCTGGCGGGTGATCTTCTGGCCATGCTGCATCGAGCAGGCCGAGTGATAGGCGACGATAGTGCCCGGTCTACGCACCGGTTCCGGCAGGTCGAGACTCCCGAGATATTCGGTGATGTCCTTGGCCAGCGCCGACACGCGCGCCGCCTTGTCGGCGTAGGCAGGATCGAGGCGCAGCATGAAGCCATAATCCTTGATGGTGGTGCCGCAGCCGGATGCGGTGATGACGATGGCGTCGAGTCCGCCCTGCTCGATGGCGCGCGTCCAGGCGTCGACGTTCCGTCGGGCCGACGCCAAGGCAGCGTCCTCGCGTCCCATGTGATGCACCAATGCGCCGCAGCAGCCCTCGCCCTGCGGGACGACGACCTCGACACCAAGCCGGGTCAGCAGCGAAATCGCCGTGTCGTTGATGCCGGGATCGAGCACTGATTGCGCGCAGCCGGTGAGGATGGCGACGCGGCCATTTTTCTTGCCGCCCTGCCCCGCATGGACGCCCGGCGAAGCCATCGGCGAGACTGCCGGGACCGACGCCGGTGCAAGCTTGAGCATGGCGCCCAGCGGCCTCAAGGCCTGGATTTTCTCAAACAGGCCGGCGAATGGCTGGCCGAGCTTCGCCAGCTTGAGCGCCGCGCGAAAGCGCGAGGGATAAGGCAGCACGAAGGCCAGCATGGCGCGTGTCAGGCGATCGGCCAGCGGACGCTTGTAGGTCTCCTCGATATGGGCGCGAGCGTGGTCGACCAGATGCATGTAGTTGACGCCAGACGGGCAGGTGGTCATGCAGGCGAGGCAGGACAGGCAGCGGTCGATATGGGTGACGATCTCCTTGTCTGCGGGACGGCCGTTCTCCAGCATGTCCTTGATCAGGTAAATCCGGCCGCGCGGCGAATCCAGTTCGTTGCCGAGCGTCACATAAGTCGGGCAGGTGGCGGTGCAGAAGCCGCAATGCACGCATTTGCGCAGGATCTTTTCCGATTCCGCGACATGCGGATCGGCAAGCTGGGCAAGCGAGAAGGAGGTCTGCACCTAAACGAATCCTTACCGTTTGAGCATGATCTTTTCCCAAAACCGGTATCCGCTTTTTGGGATCATGCTCGTAGTCCGAGGAACCAGCTTTCCGGGTTCTTGACCGCCTCGCCGCGCTGCAGCGCCTGCAGGCCGAGAATGCAGCGGGCAATGAACCAGACGGCGACAGCGACCATCAGCACGACGCCGACGACCACGACCATCAGCAGCGCCGAGATCAGTGCATAGAGCAGGCCGATCCAGAAGGTGCGGATCAGGAATGCGTAATGGCTTTCGACGAAGCCGCCGGCCTTGCCGCGGTTGATATAGGCCAGGACGATGCCGACAATGCCGCTGACGCCGATAACGAGGCCGGCGAGATAGAGGATATAGATGACCAGCGCGTTGGTCGGACCGGGCTCCAGCCAGCGGTCGGTCTGGCGTGACGTACCGTTTTGGCCTGCATCGCTCATTGCGCTCCTCCCTCGGTTGCTGGGGCGAGAGTAGCAGAGCCTGCGCCCGGCGCCATACGCCCGGGATTGAGGATATTCTTCGGGTCGAATTCGGCCTTCAGCCGCGCCGACAAAGCTGCCAGCGGCGGCGCTTGCGGTTCGAACACCGGCACGGCGGCACGGTGCGAAGGGGTTGCGCGCACCAGCGTCGCATGGCCGCCGCCATATTTTCTGATCAGCCCGCGCAACAGGCCGGCCTCTGGATCGTCCTGCTGCATGCGCAGCCAGATCAGCCCGCCCTGCCAATCGTAGAAGGCATCGACCGCGGCCTGCATGCGCAGCTCCAGCACCATAAGGTGGCCCTGCGACGGCGCCATCGAGACGCGCCACACCGGCCTTTCGCTGCCGTCGGCAAACGGCGCGCAATCGCGGATGTCACGCCAGACAGAATACGAGACCGAACCGGAAATCTCCTGCAGCGGACCGGCGTTTTTCAGCAGGTCTTTCAGCGCCGCGATGCGGTAGGCGACCGACGGGCCGAAACCCTCGATGCGCAGCAGCGTCGCCGCATCGCTGCCGAGACTGCCGCCGGCGACCCGCGCGGCGACCCGTTCAGGAAGATGGGCCGCACTCGACACCTCCGCGCTGGAACCCAGTGCCAGCGCCATGGCGGCGGTGGCATGATCGTCGAGCAGGCCACGGATGGCGAGCGTGACTTCGGTCTCGGCAGCGGGAAGCACCTTGAAGGTGACGTCGGTGAACACCGCCAGCGTGCCCCAGCTGTTGGCCATCAGCTTGGACAGATCATAGCCGGTGACATTCTTGACCACACGGCCGCCCGACTTGAAGGCCTCGCCACGGCCGGAAACGGCCGCGATGCCAAGGATGTGATCGCGCGCAGCCCCGGCCTTCAGCCGCCGCGGGCCGGAAAGGTTCGCGGCCAGCACGCCGCCGATCGTGCCTCGTCCTGGTTCACCGCCGAGCAGCGGGCCGTAGTCCATCGGCTCGAAGGCCAGTTGCTGGCCGTTTTCGGCAAGCAGGCTTTCGATCGCGGCCAGCGGCGTGCCGGCTTTCGCCGACAGCACCAGTTCGGCCGGCTCATAGAGCGTGACGCCGGACAGGTTCGACAGGTCGAGCGTATGCTCGCTCTGCTGCGGCCGGCCGATGCCGCGCTTGGAACCATGGCCGAGGATCTCGAGCGGCGAGTCTTCCGCTGCGGCCCAGGCGATGGTGGAGAGGGTTTCCGCTGATGTGGTCGGGGTGAAGGTGGTCATGCGGCAGAACCACCAGTCGTAAATGACGAGAAGCCGCGATCCTTCCCACCCCCCTCTGTCCTGCCGGACATCTCCCCCGCAAGGGGGGAGATCGGATGTCGCTTAGGCTTTCGCCAACCATCAACGCTTGAAGGCGAGCAGGACGTTGAAGCAGCCAATCTCCCCCCTTGCGGGGGAGATGTCCGGCAGGACAGAGGGGGGTGTCCAAGCGCCAACATACCCCTCAAAACCTCGGAATGTCCGGAAATGCCAGCTGCCCGCGATGCACGTGCATCCGCCCGAGCTCCGCGCATCGCCTCAGCTGCGGAAATACCTTGCCCGGGTTGAGCAGGTGATTGGGGTCGAAGGCGCATTTGACGCGCATCTGCTGGTCGAGATCGATCTGGTTGAACATTTCCGGCATCAGGTCGCGCTTCTCGACGCCGACCCCGTGCTCACCGGTCAGCACGCCGCCGACCTTGACGCAGAGCCGCAATATGTCGGCGCCGAAACTCTCCGCCTTGTCGAGCTCGCCCGGCACGTTGGCGTCGTAGAGGATCAGCGGATGCAGATTGCCGTCGCCGGCGTGGAAGACATTTGCGACGCCGAGCCCGTATTTCTCCGACAGTTCGCGCATGCCGGCGAGGACGCGCGGCAATTCCTTGCGCGGGATGGTGCCGTCCATGCAGTAATAGTCGGGCGAGATGCGGCCGACCGCCGGGAAGGCTGCCTTGCGGCCGGCCCAGAAACTCAGCCGCTCCTGCTCCGATTGCGAAATGCGGCATGTGGTCGAGCCGTTCCTATAGGCAATGGCTTCGACCAGGCCGATCAGATGGTCGACCTCGACACCCGGCCCGTCCAGCTCGACGATCAGCAGCGCCTCGACATCCAGGGGATAGCCGGCCTGGACGAAATCCTCGGCGGCGTGGATGGCCGGGCGGTCCATCATCTCCATGCCGCCCGGGATGATGCCGGCGCCGATGATGTCGGCGACACATTGGCCGGCTTGCTCGCTGGTCGGGAAGCCGATCAGCAGGGCACGCGCCGTCTCGGGCTTCTTCAAAATGCGGACGGTGACCTCGGTGACGACACCGAGCAATCCTTCGGAGCCGGTCATCACGCCGAGCAGGTCGTAGCCTTCCGCGTCGAGATGGCTGCCGCCGAGGCGCACCACCTCGCCATTCATCAGCACCATCTCGATACCAAGCACATTATTGGCGGTGAGACCGTATTTCAGGCAGTGCACGCCGCCGGAATTTTCCGCGACATTGCCGCCGATCGAGCAGGCGATCTGGGAGGATGGATCGGGGGCGTAATAGAAGCCCTCCTGCTCGACGGCGGTGGTGATGCCGAGATTGGTGACGCCGGGCTGAGCGACGACGATGCGGTTCTGGAAATCGATCTCGAGGATGCGGTTGAAGCGGCTCATCACCAGCAGCACCGCGTCTTCCAGCGGCAGCGCCCCGCCGGAGAGCGAGGTGCCGGAGCCGCGCGGCACGACGCGGATATTGCGGTCACTGCAATATTTCAGCACGCGCGAGACCTGCGCCACGGTTTGCGGCAGCACCACGACCAGCGGCAATTGCCGGTAGGCGGTGAGCCCATCGCTCTCGAAGGCGCGCATCGCATTGGCTGCGTCGACGACGCCCTCGCCCGGCACGATGATGCGCATATCGGCGACGATCTCATCGCGCCGGCGCAGCGTGGCGTCGTCTGGTTTCGGCATCGCAAGACCGGACATCGACAGCCTCCTTCGACCGACTGGTAAAAATCTTTTACCAGCGACGGCTATCGGTTGCAAATGCCGCTTTGGCCGGGATCGCGGGCCTATGGCCGGGACAGCCTTTCGCAGCGGCAATCTGCCGCTGCGCGCCCCACACTACTCGCCCGGCTGCTTGCCCGGTTCGGAGTGCATGCGGCGGACACGGCGCACGCCCCACCAGACGAGCAGGACGGCGAGCGGCACCGAGGCGGCGGTGACCATTTCCGGCGCAAAGGCATGGCCGAAGATCGAGGCGCCCTTGGCGACGTAGCCGATGAGGCCGACGACATAGTAGGAAACGGCGGCGACAGACAGCCCCTCCACCGTCTGCTGCAGGCGCAATTGCAGGCGGGCGCGATTGTTCATCGATGCCAAGAGATCGCGGTTCTGCTTCTCGACCTCGACGTCGACCCAGGTGCGCAGCAGCGTGGTGGCACGGGTCAGCTTGCGCGACAGATTGGCCTGGCGCTCCTCGACCGAACGGCAGGTGCGCATGGCCGGCGCGACGCGCCGCTGCAGGAACCCGCCCCAGGTGTCGTAGCCGGGCACGGCTTCTTCCTCGAGCGCCTCCAGCCGCTCGCCGACGATGCCGTCATAGGCACGGCTGGCGCCGAACCGGTAGAGGCTGGAGGCGGCATCCGCCTCCAGTTCGGCGGCAAGTTCGGTCAGGTCGGCCAGCAAGGTCTGGCTGTCGCGGGTTTCGGCGACCTTCATTTCCAGCGTGGTCTGGGCCAGCCTGTCCTCGATGCGGCGGGCACGCCCCGAAAGCATCAGCGCCAGCGGCAGCCCAAGCATGGCCAGCGTGCGGTAGGTCTCGATATCGATCAGCCGCTGCGACAGCGCCCCGGTGCGCGCCGGTGTCAGCCCGCGATCGAGCACCAGCATGCGGGTCAAGCCGTCGCCATCCTGGCGGAAATCGGTGACGATGGCCGCGTTGCCGCGCTCGACCAGCGAATAGCACAGGCTGGTCGGGTCGAAGCCGGCGATCAGCCGCTCGTTCGCCGGTGTCCATTTGCGGATTTCGAGCCTGATGCCGGAAATCACCGTGCCCGGCGGCGAAAACCCGTTGCCGAAGGGGGTATCTTCTTGCCCCCTGCCGTTTTCGGCGAGCGGCCCTTCCCAGAGATAGGTCGAGAACTCCGTGTGCCGTTCCCAGCGCAGCGAGCCCTTGCCCCACTTCATCGCGTGATGGCGGGCATGGCGGTCGGGCGCGGCAATACCAAGGCGCTGCGACAGTTCCGAAAGCACTGCCAGATCGACGCTCGAGCCGCCTTCGGTCATGAAGGAAAGCTGCACCAGCACGCGCGGCTTTTCGACCAGCGGATGCGGTCGGGCGTGGACCTCGCCGAGCGCGCCGGGCCGACCTTCATGCGCCGGAAAGCCCATGACGCTGCCGCCCATGGCTTTAGCGCGCAGCTGGAATTCGAGATTGGACGGGTCGGCGTCTGGCACGGCTGGTCCCCCGGGCTTCTCTGAGCCCTTTGGCAATGATGTCCCTCTAGAGCGGTTTTATCGTTTCACGGAAACGCCGAACCGCTCTATCCCTTTGATTCTGCGCAATTCCGGACGGAAAACCGTTTCACACTTTTCCTGGAATTGCTCTAGAGGCAATCGCCAGGGGACGCAAACAGCCAGTTTAGCAGAAGGTGATATGAAGCCGCGGCTGTGAAACCGACCCGGCCGGGCGAATTGGATAAATAATTTGACCAGTTGGCGACGCTGGCTTTATCTTGCGCGACATCGGTTCAACCCCCAGGCACCCCGTTTGAGCGACATTTTCTCCCGGATCGAGCATTCGCGCACCGCCGACGAGGTGGTGCAGCAGATCGAGAGCCTGATCCTCGAAGGCGTGCTGCGCACCGGCGACCGGCTGCCGGGCGAGCGCGAGCTGGCGCGCCAGTTCGAGGTGTCGCGGCCGATCCTGCGCGATGCCTTGAAAGCCTTGGAAGGGCGCGGGCTATTGACGACACGGCCAGGCGGCGGCACCCATGTCGCCGACGTCATCGGCCAGCTGTTCACGAAGCCGGTGGCCGACCTGATCTCGATGCATCGCAAGGCGGTGACCGACTATCTGGAGTACCGCCGCGAGATCGAGGCGGTGGCGGCGGAATATGCGGCGCGGCGCGCCACATCGGACGATCTGGCGCTGCTCGACCGCATCATGGCACGGATGGACGAGGCGCACCGGACCGGCAATTTCGACGACGAGGCGGAAATCGACGTTGAGTTCCATCACGCGATCTGCGAATGCGCGCACAACATCATCCTGCTGCACACGCTGCGCGCCTGTTACCGGCTGCTGTCGGAAGGCGTGTTCCAGAACCGGCGGCTGGTGTTCAGCGTGCCGGGTGCGCGCGAGGCGCTGCTTTCGCAGCACCGGGCAATCTACACCGCGGTCAAGGCCGGCGATCCGGCCGCGGCGCGGCAGGCGGCGATGGACCACATCTCCTATGTCGAACGGTCGATGGCCGAGGCCGAGCGCAGCGGCGACTGGCAGCGCGTGTCGCGGCTGAGGCTCAGGCAGCGCTCCGAGCCCGGTGATGGCGAGCCGGCAAGAAAACAGCCGTAGGCCGCGGCCAGAAAATTCAACGACGAACCAGCGAAGAACCAGCGGAAAAAGATCCATGAGCAGCATCCTCACCATCGCCGACCTCAAGGACCTGGCGCGCCGCCGTGTGCCGAAGATGTTCTTCGACTACGCCGATTCCGGCGCCTGGACCGAAAGCACCTACCGCGCCAACGAAGAGGATTTCCAAAAGATCAAGTTCCGCCAGCGCGTGCTGGTCGACATGGACAACCGCTCGCTGGAATCGACCATGATCGGCGAGAAGGTGGCGATGCCGGTGGCGCTGGCGCCGACCGGCATGACCGGCATGCAGCATCCGGACGGCGAGATGCTGGCGGCGCAGGCGGCGGAAGAATTCGGCGTGCCGTTCACGCTGTCTACGATGAGCATCTGCTCGATCGAGGATGTCGCGTCGGTGACCAGGAAGCCGTTCTGGTTCCAGCTGTATGTGCTGCGCGACAAGGATTTCGTCTTCGATTTGATCGACCGGGCAAAGGCGGCGAAATGCTCGGCGCTGGTGCTGACGCTCGATCTGCAGATCCTCGGCCAGCGCCACAAGGATATCCGCAACGGGCTTTCGGCGCCGCCGCGAATGACGCCGAAGCACCTCTGGCAGATGGCGACCAGGCCGCGCTGGTGCGTCGGCATGGCCGGCACCAAGCGCCGGAGCTTCCGCAACATCGTCGGCCATGCCAAGGGCGTCGGCGACCTCGCCTCGCTTTCGTCGTGGACGAAGGAGCAGTTCGATCCGCATCTGTCGTGGAAGGACGTCGCCTGGATCAAGGAGCGCTGGGGCGGCAAGCTGATCCTGAAAGGCATTCTCGACAAGGAAGATGCGATGATGGCGGCCAGGTCGGGTGCCGATGCGATCATCGTTTCCAACCATGGCGGCCGCCAGCTCGACGGCGCCTCGTCATCGATCATGGCGCTCGAAGAGATCGCCGATGCCGTCGGCGACACGATCGAGGTGCATATGGACGGCGGCATCCGTTCCGGCCAGGACGTGCTCAAAGCACTGTGCCTCGGCGCCAAGGGCACCTATATCGGCCGACCCTTCCTGTACGGCCTCGGCGCACTCGGCAAGGAAGGGGTTACCAAGGCGCTGGAAATCATCCGCAAGGAGATGGACATAACGCTGGCACTGTGCGGAAAGCGTCTGGTCACCGACATGGGCAAGGATCAGCTTCGGCGCTAAAGTCCCGTGACAGCATGATCACGGAGGCGACGCAGGCATTGACGGAGCCCGGCATCAATTTTTACGAGGCGCGCGGACCGCAAGGCATGCGCCTTTATGCGATCGGCGATGTGCACGGCCGGCTCGACCTGCTGACCGCCATGCACCGGCGGATCGAGGCGGAGCTCGGTCAAAGGCCGTCGGCTGATTGGCGCGTGATCCATCTCGGCGACTATGTCGACCGCGGCCCGAACTCCAAAGGCGTCATCGATTTCCTGATCGACGCGCAAAAACGCGATCCGCGTCACCTGACGCTGGTCGGGAATCATGATCTCGGCTTTCTCGATTTTCTCGATGTCCCCGATCCGGACGGGCTGTTCATGCGCTATGGCGGCATCCAGACGGCGCTATCCTATGGCGTGTCGCTCGGTGGGAGCAGCGCCTGGTTTGGCCGCGCCGATGCGGCATTGCGGCAAGGCCACGCCGCATTGGTCGAGGCAGTGCCGCAGAACCATGTCGAGTTCCTGCGCTCGCTGCCCTTTTCAGTCACGTTCGGCGATTTCTTCTTCTGCCATGCCGGCATCCGGCCTGGCATTGCGCTGGAAAGCCAGAGCCGGCAGGACCTGATCTGGATCCGCGAGGTCTTCCACGATCACACCGGTCTTCATCCCAAGATCGTGGTGCACGGCCATACGCCGGTGCCCAAGCCCGAGATCACAGGCAACCGCGTCAATGTCGACACCCTCGCCTGGCAGTCGGGAAACCTCACCGCGCTCGTCGTGGACGGCGCGGACAAGCATATCCTGACAGTCACGGGTGAGCGGGCTTAGGGAAGGCGTGGGGTTATGAGCAGAGGGTCTAGCGAAGCGCGGCGGTGACGCCGTAGCCGTCGACGGCATTGTGGTTGTTGGCCGCGTCGGCGGAATAAATGCCGAGGCCGCACAAGACGATGGCCGACAACATGGCAAAGGACAAAAAGGCTGCTTTCACGGACGTCATCTCTTGTTGAGCTTCCTGCATCTATGCACGAGCGGGTTACCAATGCGTTGAAACGCAAAATACGTCGCAAATGTCTGACGGTTTCGCGCTTCTAGGCATGTTCTGTATCGGCGGTGTGTCGCGCGGGTCACAGGAAAGGTTCATCGCGGTTGCACGGAAGATGCAGAGCGGCGCCTTTTAGGCTGGCGGACTGACACAGGCCAAGGATGAAACGCGTTATCCCCGGCGGATTTGCCGCCGCGTGCCAAATATGCAACGTCGCCAAATAGGCAACGTTGGCTGTATGAGCCGTCAGATCGTCGCCACCCAGGCGCGGGCGATGGCCAGGCCGGCGGCATCGGCTTGCGGTCCGTTGCGGGCCATTTCATCGTCGAGCCGGCCAGCCCATTCCGGATGCCGCTCGGCGATCAGCGGTGCGAAGGAGGTGCTCCAGTCGCGAACCATCGGCCGGTCGGCCTCGAAATGGAACTGGAAGCCATAGACGGCGCGGCCGATGCGGAACGCCTGGTTCTCGGCGACGGCGTTGCCGGCCAGCCGCACGGCCCTCTCAGGCAAGACAAAGGTGTCGTCGTGCCATTCGAAGATCGGGAATTTTTCGGGCAAGGCGGCGAGCACCGGATCGGCGTTCGCGGCCGCGGTGAGCGCGACCTCGTGCCAGCCGAACTCCGAGGCACCGCCGATCTGGTTCTCGCCGCCAAAGGCGCGCGCGACCAACTGGCCGCCAAGGCAGATGCCGAGCACCGCGCGATCCCTCTCGGCAAAATCGCGCGTCAGGTCGAGCAGGCCCGGAAAATAAGGACAGAGCTCGTCGTCCAGTGCATTCTGGGCGCCGCCGAGCACCACCATGGCGTCATGCCCGCCGCTATCTTGCGGCAGCGCGTCGCCGCGATAGGGCCGGCGCAGGTCGATATCGGCGCCGGCCTCGACAAGCGCCGCGCCGATCTGGCCAAGGCCCTCATTGTCGAAGTTCTGGACGACCAAGACCCGCATCGAAACCTGCTGACATGAATAGATGCAGCGAGCGATATCATGGCGCCAGCATCGCAGCCAACAAGGAACGCCTATGCCACTGCAAAACCGGGTCGATCCGTTCGGCGCCATCCATGCCGTGCCGGAGCGCGGCCTGTTCATGGGCAATCGCGGCATCATTCACGACGCCGAGACGAGAACGCTGTTGAAGAAGCGCTGGGCGCTGCAAGCCTGGATCATCTGCGTCTGCGAATTCCGCAATGTGCGGCGCGAGCCGATGGGGCGCAACCGGCAAAGCGACGACCAATTGGGCGGCAAGGCCGGCTGGACCGAACTGTTTTTCCTCGACGAGGTGACGGCGCTGGCGGCCGGGCACCGGCCGTGCTTTTTCTGCCGGCGCGAGCGAGCCAGGGATTTTGTCCAGCGCTTCGGCGACGCCTTCGGCATTGCCGAGCCGCGCGCGCCGCAACTCGACAAGCGCCTGCACAAGGAGCGCCTGGCATCGGGCGGACCGGCGCCGAGACTGGAACCGGAGGCGCTTGCGGACTTGCCGGACGGCACGATGATCTCGTCAGGAAACAGGGCGTACGCCCTGTTTGACGGCGCCGCGCTGTCCTGGAGTTTCGGCGGCTATCGCGAACCGGTGGGGTTCGGCGGTTTTACCGACGGTCCAATCCACATGCTCACGCCGGCGACAACTGTTTCGGTGCTGCAGCAAGGCTACGAGCCTGTCTGGCATCCTTCCGCCGAGGCTTGACGCCGAGGGTGACGTTGCCGCATTCCTCGGCGATGCGCGCCAATTACAAGATGCAGCGGCTGTTCGTGCCGGACGAGCTTGGACCGGATACCGAGTTCGAGGTCGGCCCGCAGCAGAGCCATTATCTCTCGCATGTGCTGCGGCTCGGCGAAGGCGCCGAGGTTCTGGTGTTCAACGGCCGCGACGGCGAATGGTCGGCGGCGATCGCCGCGAAATCGAAGAAGGCGTTGCGCCTGAAGGTGATGGCGCTGCAGCGGCCGCAGCCGCCACTGCCCGATCTCGTCTATTGCTTCGCGCCGCTGAAGCAAGGACGGCTCGACTACCTCGTGCAGAAGGTGGTGGAGATGGGCGCCGGCATCCTGCAGCCGGTCATCACCCAGCACACGCAAGTGGCAAGACCCGGCATCGAGCGCCTGCGCGCCAATGTCGTCGAGGCGGCCGAACAATGCGGCATATTGGCGGTACCGGATGTGCGCGAAGCGGAAAAATTCGAGCGCCTGCTCGGCAACTGGGATCGTGAGCGGCGGTTGATCTTCTGCGACGAGGATGCCGCCACCAACAATCCCCTGCCGGCATTGCAGGCGGTGCGGGAGAACAAGCTCGCGCTGCTAGTCGGGCCGGAGGGCGGCTTTTCCGACGAGGAACGCAGGATGCTGAGAGCGCTGCCGTTCGTTACCGCCATTCCGCTCGGGCCGCGCATCCTGCGAGCGGATACGGCGGCGGTGGCGGCACTGGCGCTGATCCAGGCGACAATCGGCGATTGGTGATCAATTCCCGTTACCCTCTGGCTCAGGATTTTTCGCTTGATCGGCTACTGACATTTCGTCCATCTAGCGCCGGCGGTCGTCCGGCCGCTCTGCAGCGCAGCGCGTCCTTTCGGGCGCGCAAAGGACGCTGTAGCATATTGATTGGGCACATGATCCTTTCCGAAAATCGAAGCCGATTTTCGGGGTCATGTGCGGAGGGCTGTTATGGCGCGCGATACTACCGATTTCCGGCCGATAGAAAGCGTCGACGAACTCGTCGAGCATCTGGCCGAAGGCAACAAGCCGCGCGACAAATGGCGGATCGGCACCGAGCACGAGAAATTCCCGTTCTATATCGACGGCAATGCGCCGGTGCCCTATGGCGGCGAGCGCGGCATCCGCGCCATCCTCGAAGGCATGCAGGACAAACTCGGCTGGGACCCGATCATGGATGCCGGCCGCATCATCGGCCTGGTCGAGCCGACCGGCCAGGGCGCGATCTCGCTGGAGCCCGGCGGCCAGTTCGAACTGTCCGGCGCCCCACTGGAGACGATCCACCAGACCTGCCGCGAAGGCAATGCGCATCTGGCGCAGGTACGCGAGATCGCCGAACCCATGGGCATTCGCTTCCTCGGCCTTGGCGGCAGCCCGAAATGGTCGCTGGCCGAGACGCCGAAAATGCCGAAATCGCGCTACGAGATCATGACCCGCTACATGCCCAAGGTCGGCACCAAGGGTCTCGACATGATGTACCGGACCTGCACCATCCAGGTGAATCTCGACTTCGAGAGCGAAGCCGATATGCGCCGCAAGATGCAGGTGTCACTGAAGCTGCAGCCACTGTCGACGGCGCTGTTTGCCAACTCGCCCTTCACCGAAAGCCGGCCGAACGGCCTGCAGAGCTGGCGCGGCGAGATCTGGCGCGACACCGACAACCAGCGCTCCGGGCTGCTCGAATTCTGCTTCTCGCCCGATTTTGGCTTTGCCGATTATGTCGAATGGGCGCTCGACGTGCCGATGTATTTCGTCATCCGCGACGGCCAGTACCACGACATGACGCACGTCACCTTCCGCCAGTTCATGGCGGGTGCTGCCGGTAACGAACTGCCGGACGGGCTGCCGACGATGGGCGACTGGGCGAACCATCTGTCGACGCTGTTCCCTGACGTGCGGCTGAAGCGCTTTCTCGAAATGCGCGGCGCCGATGGCGGGCCGTGGCGGCGCATCTGCGCGCTGCCGGCCTTCTGGGTCGGGCTGCTCTACGATGCGGCGGCGCTCGACGCGGCCGAGGCGCTGACCTCGAGCTGGAGCTATGACGAAGTGCTGGCAATGCGCAACGCAGTGCCAGAACAGGGCATTTCGGCGCCCTTCCGCAACACGACATTGCGCGAGATCGCACGCGACGTGCTCGTCATCTCGCGCATGGGACTGAAGAACCGGGGCCGCAAGAACCGCGACGGCTATGACGAGACCTCGTTTCTCAACACGCTGGACGAGGTCGTCGCGCGCGGCACGACCAGCGCCGAAGAGATGCTGTCGGCCTACCACACACGCTGGGGCGGCTCGATCGAGCCGGTGTTCATGGAATACGCGTATTAACGCTTCGCTATCCGCATGAGCCACGGTCCGGCAAATTCGCTTCAATCAATGATGGAAACGAACTAGGCTTCTCCAACGAGGATTTTCCCGGAGGAGAAAACAATGCCTTCCTTGTTCGATATTCTGGCACAGGCCCAGAACGGCAACGGCATGCAGGCGCTGGCCCAGCAGTTCGGGCTGTCGCAGCAGCAGACGCAGGCGGCGGTCGCGGCGCTGCTGCCGGCCTTTTCGCAGGGGCTGAAGCGCAACACAGCGGACCCTTATGGACTCGGCTCCTTCATGACGGCGATGGCCAGCGGCCAGCACGCCAAATATTTCGAGGATGCAAGCCGGGCCTTCTCGCCGCAGGGCCTCGATGAAGGCAACGGAATTCTGGGGCATTTGTTCGGCTCGAAGGATCTGTCACGCGCCGTCGCCAGCCAGGCCGCGCAGGCGAGCGGTGTCAGCCAGCAGGTGTTGCAGCAGATGCTGCCGGCAATTGCCTCGATGATGATGGGCGGGCTGTTCAAGCAGACCACCAACCAGTTAGGCGGGCAGATGCATGCGGCAGGGGGTGGGCCCGGCGGCGGCAATCCGCTCGGCGAGCTCATCGAGCAGATGATGCGGCAGGCGGGCGGCGGCAGCCAGGCGCCGGCCCCTCAGCCTGCAGGCCCGGCGGACAATCCGCTCGGCAAGGTCCTGCAGGATATGTTCGGCGGCGCACAGAAGCCGCAACAGACGCAGAGCCCTTACGGCGACAACCCGCTCGGCAAGCTGTTGCAGGACATGTTCGGCGGCGGGCAGCAGCCGCAAACCCAGCCGCAGCAGACACAGAACCCTTATGGCGACAATCCACTCGGCAAGGTGCTGCAGGACATGTTCGGCGGCGGCGCGCAACAGCCGCAGCAGCCGCAGAACCAGCCCCAGCAGACACAGAACCCTTATGGTGACAATCCGCTCGGCAAAGTACTGCAGGACATGTTCGGCGGTGGTGCGCAACAACCGCAGCCGCAGGCGCGTCAGGCGCCCCAGCAGCCCCAGGCGCCGCAGCCGCAGGCCAATCCGAGCGGCAGGCCGAGAAATCCGTTCGACGACCTGTTCGGCAAGATGTTCGAGACGGGTGCCCAGCAGCGCGACGACTACCAGAAAGGCATGGAGTCGATCTTCGACCAGTTCAAGCAGGGTATGGGCCGGCGGTAGACTAGACACCGGCATCCAATCATCAGTGCCGCCCAAAAAAGAAAGCCCGGTCCTGGGAGGACCGGGCAGCGCGCAGGCTGGCCGGGGGGATCCGGCAGGGAGTGGGGAGCCTGCGTAACTTGGTGGCTTCGTGCCTCAAAAAGGTTCAATGCGACCAAAATCGCGAATTTGTGCGATCAGGCCACCTTGCGGGCAATATCCTCGATCGTTTCGGCGCGCTCGACCGCGATGACGCGAAGCCTCTCGGTCGGATCGCGGCCAAAGGGCACACCGACAGCGACGTGCAGGTCGGCGCGGGTCAGACCGATGTCGGCGAGCTCGGCATCCGACATCTCGCCGAGGCGATAAAAGGCGCGACGGTTTTTCCAGGCGCGGTAAACATTGGCAGCGGCATTGGCCACGCGCGTCGCAACGGCCGGACGCGAGGTGATGCGCGAGGTCTCGGTAGCGAAATCAAACGTAGCCATGTCGGTCTCCTTCACGTTCGAACGAGCGAAACCAGTCGATCGGGCGCTGGCGACAGCGGCCGTTCCGGCTTCGATTCACATGCCTTCATGTGGACAGTCAGAATTTGCCACGGCGCGATTGATTAATCCAACGAATGTTTCTAATCTTTAGCATCAACATCAATGATGGATTAGACCGATGAAAGCGCCGCTCGATCTCGATCAGTTGCAGACCTTCATCTCGATTGTCGACACCGGCAGCTTTACCCGCGCGGCGGAAGCCGTGCATCGCACCCAGTCTGCGGTGTCGATGCAGATGCGGCGGCTCGAAGAGCGGATCGGCAAGCCGCTGTTCGAAAAAGACGGCCGCACCAACCGGCTGACCGAGGAAGGCGACAGACTGCTCTCCTACGCAAGGCGGCTGCTCTATCTCAACAAGGAAACACTGGCCGCCTTCGACGACCGCCGGCTCGAAGGCACCATCCGCATCGGCACGCCGGACGACTATGCCGATCGCTTCCTGCCCGAGATCATGGCGCGGTTTGCCCGTTCCAACCCGCATGTCGAACTGACCGTTATCTGCGAACCGACGCCGGGACTGGTCGAACACATCAAGCGCGGCAATCTCGACCTGGCGCTGGTGACGCACAATGACGCGCGCGGCCAATCGGAAGTGGTGCGGCGCGAACCGCTGCTGTGGGTTACCTCGGCCAATCATGCGACGCATGAGCAGCCGATCCTGCCGATGGCCTTCGGCCGGCCGAACTGCATCTGGCGGCGGGCCGCCGCCGATGTGCTCGACCAGCAGAACCGCGACTACCGCATCCTGTTCACCAGCTTCTCGGCCACCGTTATCGCCGCGGCGGTGCTTTCCGGCCTGGCGATCTCGGTGCTGCCGGAATGCGCGCTGCGGCCCGGCATGCGGGTGCTGGGCGAGGCCGACGGTTTCGGCGCCCTGCCCGATTGCCGCATCGGCATCATGCGCGGCCAGACCTCGCGGCCGGAGATCGTCGACGCGCTCGCCCGCCATATTTCGGAAAGCCTCGACAATATTTCCGTGCCGCTCGGCGAGGAGACCGGCACGTTCGATTTCGCCGCCCTCGCCTTCGCGAAGATGAAGCGGACCAAGCCGAACCAGATCCTGCCGGGCTGGTAGGGCTTGGTGTCTCATAGCGCCATGGGGCCCGCCACCGCGGAGCCGAAGCAAGTTCGGGCTCAATGACGACGGAAATTCAGTGCGACGAGGATCATCACCGCGGTACCGGCAGCGGCGAGATAGACGGCCATCCGCACACCCTCAGCGGTAGCGACGCGCAGCGCTTCTCCTGTCAAACCGCCGGTGCCGGCGTTTGCAACGGCAACCAGGATAGCCAGCCCCACCGCGCTACCGACCTGCTGACCCGTGGATGCAATGCCTGAGGCGATGCCTTGCTCATGCGCGGCAACGCCCTTGGCTGCGGCTGCGAACATTGTTGGAAAGGTGATGCCGCCGCCGAGGCTGAAGACAATCAGTCCGGGGACCAGGTCGGCATAAGTGCTGTCCGCCGACATGGCCATGCCCAGGCCCGCCGTACCAATCGCGCCGATCGCAAGGCTGACGACGAGTGTGTTTCGTGTACCCAGACGGGTCGCCATCCGACCGCTCAGCGCATTGCCCGACAAGACGGCCAACATCGGGACCATGAAGGCGAAACCAGTCTGCAGAACGCCGAAGCCCTGCACTGTCTGGAAGTAGAAAGACAGGAAATAGAGCAAAGAACCGAACGTGGCGGTGAACAGGAATGTGGTGACGACGCCGGTGCTGAGGTTGCGGTTGGCCAGCAGCCGCAGCGGCAGCAACGGGTCGCGGCTATGCGCCTCTATGGCCACGAAGAGCGCCAGCAACAGGATCCCAACGGCAGCGCTGACCAGAATACCCTGTGAGGCCCAGCCGTACTCTGGACCCTGGACGAGCGTGAAAACGAGCAGGGTGGTACCGACCGTCGCCGTCAATGCGCCCGGCAGATCGAACTTGCCGCCTGACTGGTACCCGCTGTCTCCTAGAATCACCGGAAAGGCCGCCACGATCGCGATGCCGGCCAAAGGCACGTTGACGAAGAACACCGCCTCCCAGCCGAATGCCTGGGTCAGCACGCCGCCAAGCAACGAGCCCAGAACCATGCCCCCGGCACCAGAGCCGGCCCATACGGACAAAGCGATATTGCGTTCGCGACCTTCGCTGAAGGTGGTGTTGACCAGCGACAGGGTGGCCGGGAAAAGAAAAGCGCCGCCCAAGCCCTGCACGGCGCGCGCGGCAATCAGGATCTGAGGCGTCGTGGCGAAACCGCCGACCAGCGAAGACACTGCGTAGAGGACAAGCCCGAAAACGAACATTCGCCGACGCCCAAGCAGGTCGGATGCCCTGCCTCCAAGCAAGAGGAAGCCGCCAAACGCAACCGCATACGCACTCACGACCCATTGCAGGGTCTGCGCCGAGAAGCCGAGGCCCAGGCCGATCTCGGGCAAAGCGACAAAAACGATATTGTAGTCGATCGAAATAATAAGCTGGGCAAAAGCCAGCAATGTCAAAACCAGACCAAACCGTGGTCGGGCCGATACGTCAGCCACGCTCGAGTGGTGGCTCATATTCAACTGGTCGGTCATGCCTATTCCTTTTTCCAAATGGAGCCCAGCACCCGCTGATCAGCGCGGCAATTGGCAAGGTAATATCTGGACGAAACAGCCAAAATGGCATATAACTGGAAGCATCGTCCTCTATTGGCAACGATGTGCGACTGTGCTGGATCTGAACGATCTTTATTATTTTGCGAAGGTGGTCGAGAAACAGAGCTTCACTGCCGCAAGCCACGCGCTTGGACGATCAAAGTCCAACATCAGCCGGCGCATCATCGAGCTCGAGAAACAGCTGGGCGTCTGTCTTATCCAGCGAACCTCCCGCAGCTTCGCCGTCACTGATATCGGCCAGGAGGTCTATCAGTTTGCTGTGGGAATGCTGGTCGAGGCGGAATCGGCCGAAGGCGCCGCGGCGCGACGACTGGCCGAGCCCAGCGGTACGGTCCGCTTCACCTGCTCGATCGGCATGGCGCAGTCGTTCCTGGCGGAATTGCTACCCCGGTTCCTTTTAAAGTTTCCCAAGGTAAACATCATCCAGCACGCGACCAACAGGTATGTGGATCTTGTCGACGAGGGGTTTGACCTTGCACTTCGCGGCCATGTCGAGCCGCTGCCCGATTCCAGCCTGATCCAGCGTCGGTTCGCGCCGACGCCCTGGCACCTTTTCGCCGCACCCATCTATCTTGCCGGCGCAGGCATACTGACAAGCCCACAGGACCTTGCCGGCCATGGCGGCCTGGCATTGAACGGGCCGACCGGCGGGGCGGTCTGGAATCTGCGCAACACCGGCGGCGAGACTGTGCTGATGCCGTTCACGGCGCGCTTGCGCAGCGACGATCTGGGAACACTGAAACAGGCTGCCATCGCGGGCCTGGGGATCGTGGCGCTGCCGGCCTATTTCTGCCAGGCCGAAACAGGCAATGGCATATTGCAACGCATCCTGCCGCAATGGACGGCGGGAGAAGCTGGGATCACTTTGCTGTCGCCTTCGGGGCGCAGCCTGTTGCCGGCAGTTCGAGCGTTCAGCGATTATCTGGCTGCCGAATTTTTTGGCCGTAGCGAGATGATGGGATCGCGTTATGACACGCGGCCGGATACAGGCGCCTTGACGGCGGCCAACAACCGTCCCCCAATCGGCCGATGAGCGACACAGCATCCGAATCACGCACCAACGCCACCGAGTATACGGTGAGCGAGATTTCCGGCGCGCTGAAGCGCACGGTCGAGGACGTCTTCGGCAATGTACGGGTGCGCGGCGAGATTTCCGGCTATCGCGGGCCGCATTCCTCCGGCCATGCCTATTTCTGCCTGAAGGACGATCGCGCGCGGCTCGACGCCGTGGTGTGGAAGACCACGATGAGCCGGCTGAAATTCCGTCCAGAGGAAGGCATGGAGGTGATCGCCACCGGCAGGCTGACCACCTATCCCGGAAAGTCCAACTACCAGATCGTCATCGACAATCTTGAGCCGGCCGGTGCCGGCGCGCTGATGGCGCTGCTGGAAGAGCGCAAGCGCCGGCTGCAGGCCGAAGGCCTGTTCGACGCCGGCCGCAAGCGCCTGCTGCCCTTCATGCCGCGCGTCATCGGCGTCGTCACCTCGCCGACAGGCGCCGTCATCCGCGACATCATCCACCGCATCAAGGACCGCTTTCCGCTGCATGTGCTCGTCTGGCCGGTGCGGGTGCAGGGCGAAATGGCGGGAGCGGAGGTGACCGCTGCTGTCAACGGCTTCAACGCACTGCCATGGGACGGCGCCATCCCGCGGCCCGACCTGTTGATCGTGGCACGCGGCGGCGGCAGCCTGGAGGATCTGTGGGGCTTCAACGACGAAGCGCTCGCCCGGGCCGTCGCCGCTTCGGCCATTCCGTTGATTTCCGCGGTCGGCCACGAGACCGACTGGACGCTGGTCGATCTGGCCGCGGATGTGCGGGCGCCGACGCCGACGGGCGCCGCCGAAATCGCCGTGCCGGTCAAGGTCGACCTCGAAGCGACGCTTGCCGGTCTCAGCGCACGGTTGAACACCGCGGTGTCGCGCAATTTCGAACGCAAGCGGCAAGCGGCGCGCGCGGCCGCCCGTGCGCTGCCCTCGCCCGACCAGTTGCTGGCGCTGCCGCGGCGGCGCTTCGACGAGGCGACGAGCCGGCTTGGCCGGGCGCTGTCGGTCAGCGTCGAGCGCAAGCGGGCCAGGCTTCTGGGGCAGCGGCTGACGCCGGCCACCTTGTCGCGGCGCATGAACGAAGCCCGCACGCTGACCCGCCGCGACCTCGCCCGTGCGCAAGCGGCGTTCCTTGCCATCGTGCGCGAGCGTCGGGCGCGGTTTTCGCGCACGGCGGCCAGACTGTCACCGGCGCCGATCGCGAGGCGGCAGAAACTGCAAGGCGATGCCCTGCTGGCCCTGACGCGGCGGCAGGACCACGCGATTTCGAGACGACTGGACCGTCTGCGTGGAAAACTGACGCAGGCCGATCGGTTGCTGGCGACGCTCTCGCACAAGGCCGTGCTGGCGCGGGGCTTCGCACTGGTCAAGGATGTGGACGGCGCGGTGGTCAAGCATGCGACGGACGTGGTGTCGGGAATGGCGCTTTCGCTGGAGTTCGCCGACGGCACCGCGGATGCAGTCGCCATCAGTGGCACGGCGCGGCCGAAGACGGTTGCCAAGCCCGCGGCCAAGCTCAAGGCGCCGGGCGGCCAAGGTTCGCTTTTCTGAGGAAGAAATGACCGACCCTCATCTTGCGACGCCCTCGGGCAAACCGCGCGCCCGCGCCTTCGCGATCCCATTCGATGGCACGCCGGGCCGCTTCAACGCCATCACCGATGTGCCTGGCGTGACGGTCGGCTATACCACGCTGATCTCAGGGGACGGGCCGCCCGTTGTCGGCAAGGGTCCAGTACGCACCGGCGTGACCGCGATCCTGCCACGGCCCAGGGGCGAACTGGCCGTACCGGCGTTCGCCGGCGTGTTCAGCGCCAATGGCAATGGCGAACTGACCGGCTCGCATCTGATAGAGGAACTCGGAGCGTTCAATCTTCCCATCACCATCACCAACACGCATTCCTGCGGCGTCAGCCGCGACGCAACGCTGCGCTGGATGCAGAAGGTGCTGCCGCAATCGCTCGACAGCGCCTGGGCACTGCCGGTAGCGGGCGAGACTTATGACGGCTTTCTAAACGACATCAACGGCCACCATGTGAGCTTCGAGCATGTATTTTCGGCGCTCGAGATGGCTGAAAGCGGGCCGATCGAAGAGGGCAGCGTCGGCGGCGGCACCGGCATGATCACCTTTGGCTTCAAGGCGGGATCGGGCACATCCTCGCGCAGCGTCGACTGGAACGGAGAGCGTTTCACGATCGGCTGCTTCGTCCAGTCGAATTTCGGTGCGCGGCGGAACCTTGTCGTGCGTGGCGTCAGGGCCGGAGCGGAACTCGCCGAACCGGCGATCCGGGACAACACGCCGCGAGCGGAAAAGAGCTCGATCATCGCGATCGTCGCCACCGATGCGCCATTCATGCCGCATCAGTTGAAAAGACTGGCGAAACGCGTGCCGCTCGGC
Source organism: Mesorhizobium sp. M0189 (assembly GCF_040322135.1). Taxonomy (NCBI): domain Bacteria; kingdom Pseudomonadati; phylum Pseudomonadota; class Alphaproteobacteria; order Hyphomicrobiales; family Phyllobacteriaceae; genus Mesorhizobium; species Mesorhizobium sp. M0189. The sequence continues at coordinate 152,734 of NZ_JAMYSW010000002.1, read as the reverse complement.
GTCGCGCTGACCGGCGGCTATGGATACAATTCATCCGGCGATATTTTTCTCGCCGTCAGCACGGCCAATGCCGATGCGGCGCGCGGCGCCGCCGGCAAGCTGGTCAGCGCCGGCTACATACCGGATGCCGACATCAACCCGTTCTTCGACGCCGTCGTTCAGAGCGTGGAGGAAGCCATCCTCAACGCGCTGGTCGCCAATGATGACATGACCGGGCGCGACGGCAATTTCGTGCCGGCGTTGCCGAAAGCATGGCTCGAGGAGAGATTTGGCAAGGCTGCGCGGCGATAAGACCGCGCAACTGCATCAGACAGGCAATAATCGCCCGGCAGGTTTTGCCGGGGGCGATCCGTCAGCCGGCAGGCTTGTTGGAATTCTGCTCGTCCTGATCGGCCTCGGCCGCCTCTTCGAGCCTCGAAGCAATGAGCTCCTGAATGTCGCCGACCTCTTCCTGGATATCCTCCAGGGGTATGCCGGCTTCGGCAGCTTTGGCCGCACATTCCCTGGCGAGGGTCTCGGCCTGCTTCTCGATTCTGGCTGGCGAGGGCTGGCAATGGACTTTTTCGCCAATCCACCCGCGCAAGAACTCGATCGCGTGTTCACTCATACTGCTGTTTCCCTAGCGGCTATGCCGATTGGTAATCATAAACGTCGGCATCTTCGAAAAGATGCGTGCTGCCATTCGAGCCGAGTCGGCTTCGCCCGGCAAGCCGAACTTGTCCGAGGTCCACAGAGCTGAAGGGAATGGTGGGTTCAAGGAGCACGTTCTGGTTCTTGAGGACTGATTCTCTCGACGAAACTCGTTTGACCCGCGCTATTGTTTCTATTTGCTTTTTTTCGGTTTTCAAGCCGTTTTAGATCACAATAGATAACACAATAGCTAGCACATTTACCGCGCACTCGCCGGCACCACGTAAAAGGCGAGCCGTCAAAGCCGCCGCTATATAGTGACAACCATTTGCAATGTCGACTCTGCCCGCGATCCTGCTTCTTTCCGCCGCGCTTGCCGGGAGATATGTGGTGTGGCGGGCCTTGTGGTGCAAACTGCCGAGCGCCTCATGCAAGGCATGCAATAGCGTCTTGTGGAACCCTGAATTGCTTGTCTCAGGGTGGCTCTCTACCGCTGGCGATAAAGGATCATGCCGGCATGATAGAGAACGCCTTCGACGAACTCTCCGTCCGCGGTGAAGCCCGTATCGTCCCAGTATTCTATGTGGTTTCCCTGCACTTCATAGCGTCCCCGATAGGCGCTCTCGCGGTCACCGCGCGCTTCGTCATAACGGCCGTTCGGCAGGAGTTCGTGCCTGATATGGCGATCCTCGGTGACCCACATTCCGACATAGGGGTGATCTTGGCGCGTCATTGATTCCTCCGCAAGGATTGGAGTTGAAGGAAGGGTCAGGCCGGTTGGGGCTACAGCAACGGCAATACCCGTAAGCATTGCGGCCAAAGTGGATCGCATCAATGCGCCGCCTTCGTCGGACGCACGACGATCTCGTTGACGTCGACATCGTCGGGCTGTTCGATTGCGTAGCACACTGCCCTGGCGATGGCATCGGGTTGCAGGGCAATAGCACGCCAGGTTTTCATGGCGGCGGCAGCGGCTTCGTCGGAGATCGTGTTGGCCAGCTCGCTTTCCACCACGCCAGGATGAATGCAGGTTACGCGGATATCGTCACTCTCCTGGCGGAGCCCATCGGAAATCGCGCGGACAGCGTATTTCGTTGCGCAATAAACGGCAGCCGTGGGCGAGACGGCCAGTGCGCCGATGGAACCGATATTGATGATATGCCCGGAGCCGCGTGCCGTCATCTCCGGCAGGACCGCCGCGATGCCGTACAGAACACCTTTGATGTTGACGTCCACCATCAGCTCCCACTCGTCGACCTTCATGGCTGCCATGGCCGAGAGCGGCATGACGCCCGCATTGTTGACGATGACGTCGACCTGGCCCCATTCGGCCCGCGCAGCATCGGCGAATGCTGCGACATCCGCCCTTTTGGTGACGTCGAGCGCTCGTACGCGAACGATTCCACCAGCTGCCTCGATTTCGGCTGCGAGGACTTCAAGGCGGTCGGTGCGCCGTGCGCCAAGCATCAGCTTTGCACCTGCCGCGCCAAGTTCGCGGGCGATGCCAGCACCGATGCCGCTGGAGGCACCGGTGATCAGAACAACTTTGTTCATGGTCATCGAGATAATCCTTTTGGTTCAGCGGTTATTTTCACGATGTGAAGGATGGCGTGCGGGTGAGCTCCCGCAGTGCGCCAGCCTTATTTGGGGTCACTGGGCGGTGTAGCCGCCATCGACCAGAAGCAGGGACCCGGTGATGAAGCTGGACGCCGGCGAGGCAAGAAAGGCGATGGCCTCGGCAACTTCCTGCGGCTGGCCGATCCGGCCGATCGGATGCGCATCGCCGAAGCTGCGCAGCATCTCCCGGCCATTCTCCACCACGCCTTCCATGATGTCGGTTTCGATCACGCCAGGGGCAACGGCGTTGCAGCGAATGCCCATGCGCCCGTATTCGATCGCTATCACCTTGGTCAGCTGTGCGACTGCCGCCTTGGAGGATGCATAGGCCGCCTGCGTCTCGAAGGCCGCGACGGCCGAGATCGACGAGACATTGACGATCGCGCCACCACCGCCGGCGGCCATCAACTCCACCGCAGCCCGGGCGGTGACAAAACTGCCGCGCGCATTGATCTGCAGGATGCGGTCATAGTCGTCGACCGAGGTCGCCGTCAGACGTTTGTTGAGCGTGCGACCGGCATTGTTCACGACGATGTCCAGTCGTCCGAAGCGCTTCGCCGCGAGTTCGACCGAGCGTCTGGCCAGAGCCTCGTCAGCGACATCACCGACCAGGGTTGCCACATCCTCGGCTTCCAATTCACGTACAGTGTCGCTGAGATCGCTTGCCACGATCCGGGCACCCCTGGCACGCAGCAGCTCCGCCGTGCAGCGGCCGATGCCGCGTGCCGCGCCCGTCACGAGGGCGACTTTTCCATCCAGGTTCCAGGAGGAAGGCAGTGATGTCATGGGTTATCTCCTTGGTCATCCGGCATCGGCTTGATCGGGAGGATCAAGCCTTTCTTGCCATTGCGATAGAGATAGAGCCATGGCATTGTCGCGATAACCCGCCCGCTGGTAACCTCGATGGTAAGTTTAGCTAACCAATGGACATCGATCTCAATGCAATTGCCGTCTTCGTCACAGTGGCCGAGGAACGCAATTTCCGCGCTGCGGCAGACCGGCTGGGCGTGACGCGCTCGGCGGTCAGCCAGAGCGTCCTCAGGCTTGAACAGCGCCTTGGCATCGCATTGCTGCAGCGCACGACACGCAGCGTAAATCTGACCGAGGCGGGCGAGCGCCTGCTGGCGAGCGTCGCACCGGCGATCGCCGACGTGAACGCGGCAATCGAAGCCACCACGGAGTTTCTGGATCGCCCACGCGGCCGGCTGCGGATCGCGGTTTCGTCGATCGCGGAGACGTTTCTGTCAGGGCCGTTGCTGGCGTCCTTTGCAGAAAGATTTCCCGAGGTGCATCTGGATATCGTGGTCACCGACGAGGAATTCGACATCGTTGCCGAAGGTTATGATGCGGGCGTGAGGCTCGGCGAAGTGATCGAGCAGGACATGATTGCCGTGCCGGTATCGGGCGATCAGCGACAGATGGCCGTCTGCGCCCCGCGCTATCTCGAAAAGTTCGGAGCACCCGCCCATCCGCGCGAGCTTGTGGCTCATCGTTGTATCGGCTGGCGGCCGGCGCCGGGAGTTTCGCCCTATCGGTGGGAGTTTGGCGAGGACGGGCGCGAGTTCGACGTGGCGGTTGCGCCCGAGATCACCACTAACGACATGTGGCTGATGATCCGGCTGGCCGTTGCAGGCGCCGGAATCACGTTCGGCATGGCGGACACATTCCGCCCCTGGATCGACCGCGGCGAGCTTGTGCGAATCCTCGACGACTATTTTCCGCCGTTTGCGGGCTTCTATCTTTTTTTTCCCAGCCGACGGAATATCGCGCCGAAGCTGAGAGCCCTTGTGGATCACCTGCGCGGTGCGCGTCAGGCGGGATCGCAGGTGACCGCGCCAGGGTCGTAGAGATCGCTTGGCGCTATTGGTCAGAAACCTGGCTGAAAGCTGAATGGTACCGTTGGCTGGGATCGAACCAGCGACCTCCGGATCCACAATCCGGCGCTCTAACCATCTGAGCTACAACGGCACGCTTGCCCGAGCGATATCCAGACGGAACGTTCATTCTCCGGGACCCGCTCTGTCGTTCGGCGATGCGTCCATACGGGCTATCGGAGTTTAATTCAAGGCTTTTGGCAAAGCAAAAGATCGCTCCGGCATAGCGTCATTTTTCGCCGGACAAAGAAAAGGCCGGCGGGAGGAGGTGCCGGCCTTTTCCTGTTACGAGCCAGCGGGAGGAGGTGCTGGCTGGTTATCCCGGTGAGCAGAGGGAGGAGATTCCACCCGCCGGGTATTCGCTTAAACCACTATATCGCACATCTATTTGTCTGACGAAATGCGACCTTTTGATGCATCGTCAAACTGTGTGCAAATATTAGGCGATCTTAATTTCTTTCACGGCCTTCTCGAAGGCGGTCTTGATCGGCTTAGATACGTCCTCGGCCGCCTTGGCAGCAACCGCCTGGAAGTCCTTGGCCTGCTCAACGGTCATTTCGACGCTCTTGCGCAGGAACGCAGTCTGCAGCTCGACGACTTCCGACAGCGACTTGGCGCCAATCAGGGCTTCGAAATGCGAGAAGCCGGCCTCGGCATTGGCGCGCAGGGCGGCGATGGTCTTGAGCGACAGGTCGCTGGAAACGGTCTTGGCGGTCTCGTAGGTCGACTCCAGAGCCTTCTGGGTCTCCTCGGCGCCGGTCTTCAGCTTGGCATAGGCCTCTTTCGACTGCTCGACGCCCTTTTCGGCGAAGGCGCGGATCTGATCGGTGGCCTTGGAAGCGTCGAAGCTTGGGAATTCAACGTTTTCCATCGTGTCGGCGGTCTTGGTCCTGGACATTTTCCATCCTTTTCAGCGGCAGCGGCTTTGACAGAAAGCCGTCTCGTTCATCTATCGTGGCAATATAAAGGCAAATTTTGTGCATTGCAACATGTTTGTTGCATCGCACCATTGATTATTTGTTTCGCGACGTTAACCACGCGCCTAGAGATTCCGCTGGTTGCACGCTTTGACTTGTGGACCTTCGCGCCGTCGGCTTTTATTAACAAAGCGTTAACCGCAAATTGCCCGCTCTGTGAGGGTCGCCAAGCGCATGCCGGCTGAAAACTACTCCTTCCTCGATGTTGCCGTGCTCGACGCGGTCCGCCTGCGGTTCGCCGCCGGCGACGCGATCGCCATTCTGTCGGCAGATCTCGAGCAGGTGATATGGGCCAACGGCCCCGGCGCAGCGGTATTCGGCTATCCGGATATCGGAGCCATCATCGGCGCTTCGGCAGGATTGCCGCTGATCGCCAGGCGCCAGATCATGGCAACCAGCGGTTTTCCGCGGATCGGCCGCGACCGTGCCATCACGGTCCGCCTGGCTACCGGGCTGACCAGCCGCGCGGTTGGTTTCCTGGCCAGCGCGGTGACCATGCCCGATGGCGAGGAAGCAATCATGCTGGCGTTGCCGGCGGCGCAGACCGGCTCGCGCAGCGCGGCCGAGATCGCCGATCGCGCCATCAGCGGCTTTACCGAAGACGGCCACTACATCGCCTTTGTCGATGCCAAGGGCAATATCGACGCCGCGTCGGACGGCTTTTCGTCGCTCGGCATCCGGCCTGAGACGCTGGCCGCGCTTGTCGCCGACGTGGCGAACGACAGCGACCGCATCGTCAAGCGCCTGGTTCCGGGCGGATCCAGCTCCTATCCGGCAGGCCTTGCCCGTCTGACAGACGAGCGGCACCTGCTGGTGGTGATCGACGAGGACCGGCTTGACGGCGGGGCCCCTGTTGGCGAGCGCGCCGTCGCGGGACCCGGCAGCGAGGCAGCAGCGGCGCCGAGCGGTCTTCCCCAACCAACGGACCAGGACAACGAGCAGCCAATCGCCGAGCCGCCAATCACCACCACCGGCGCGGCGGAGATCGACCTTGCGGCGATCGAAGGCAGCTCCGCATCGGCGGAGCACGAGCCTGCCGACACAGCCAAGCAGGTTTCGGGGGCCGACAATCAGCACACGGCTGGCGAAACGCCGACGCAGCATGACCATTGGTACTTCAATGCGGGCGACGACACGCAGGTCCCGCCCGGGGCAGGTGTGTTCGGCGAAGCCGAGACACCAGCCAGCCCCGCCGCTTCGCCGGCCGGTCTGGACGCCCCGCAGGAAAGCGCCACACAAGCGATCAAAGCCGCTTCCCGGGCCCAAGGCCGCGGCCCCGCGATTGATCGTACGGCCGCGCCCATGCGTTTCGTCTGGCGTACCGACGCAGAGGGCCGGTTCAGTGCCCTGTCGCCGGAATTTGCCGAACTCGTCGGCAAGCCCGCAGCCGACGTGATCGGCCGCCGCTTCGAGGACGTTTCAGCCGCCTACGGCCTCGATCCTTCAGGCGAGATCGCCGGCCTGCTCGAACGGCGCGACACCTGGTCCGGCCGCTCCGTGCTGTGGCCGGTCGCCGGCACCGATCTGAAGATACCCGTCGATCTGGCGGCGCTCCCGGTTTACAGCCGCAGCCGCGTTTTCGAAGGTTTTCGCGGTTTCGGCGTCGCCCGCAGCAGCGATGCGGTGATCGATCCCGACGCGGCCGGCATGGCCCTTGTCGCCGAGGAGAAGCCTGCCGCGGTCGGGCCCGAAGCCGTTGAACCTGCCCCCGAGACACCGAAAGCCGCCGATCCGTTCCGGGGCGAAGTGCCGGCGTTGACCATCGTGCCAAAGCCCGAGCGGCGCTTTGCCGACAAGGTGATCCGGCTGGCCGAGCACCGGCAGCCGGCCAACGACAAGGGCCTGTCTACGCTGGAACGCAGCGCGTTTCGCGAGATTGGCGAGCGTCTCAAGAAGGACAGCACCCCGGCCGAAAAGCCGGTAGACGAACAGCGCAGCGCCGAGAAGCCAAAGCCGGCTGCGGAGACCGCGACCAAAGTTGAGGCAGCCGGCAAGGCCGACGAACCAAAGCTGAAAAAAGCCGGTCCGACGGACAAGGGTGAAATGCCGGCGCCAAGTCCGGAAAGCGAGGCGGCCGAACCGCCCGAGGCCGATGCCGAGGACCAGAAGGACCTCGCCCGGCTCGACGGCGAGCAACCCGACGAGACGGCAGCAGAGGCGCAAGCCGGCGAACCCATCACACGCCCTGTTTCCGGATCGCTGCTCGACTATGCCGACCGCGAACCCAGCGATGAAGCGCAGGAAGGCGTTGAGCCCAGCACGAACCGTCGAACGATCGTCGCCGAAGCGCCGCAGGATGGCGACGACGACGACAGCATGACGGCGGAAGACTTCCGCGACGCCGAGGACAGCGAAGATTGGTCCGATGACAACGAAGCCGCAGCCGGCGATGCCGGCTCGGCGCCGCCCGTCGGGCGGCCGCTGGCACCACCGCTCAAACTCGACGGCTTCGTGCCGTCGGCGTTTGCCGGAGAGGACAACAAGGGGCCGGATACCTCGATCCTCGGCAAGCTGCCAGTGCCGGTGCTTATCCATTCCGGCGACCAGCTGCACTACGCGAACGACGAATTCCTCGGCCTGACCGGCTATGCGACGCTCAATGCCTTGGACGAGGCCGGCGGGCTCGGCGCGCTGTTTGCCGACCCTTATGCCGACGACGGCAGTTCCGACGGCAGCGACCGCGCTCTACGGCTGAAGACGCGCGACGGTCAGGAGTTTCCGATCGACGCGATTTTACGCTCCGTCCCCTGGGGAAACGGCAAGGCGCTGATGCTGGTCGTACGCCGTTCCGGCGACGAAGCAGTAGCCATTCCACATGGCGCCGCCGACGACCAAACGCAGCCGGATGTTTCCGAGCTCAAGGCACGCATTGCCGAAATGCGCACCATCATCGACACCGCCACCGACGGCGTCGTGCTGATCGGCCGTAACGGAACGATCCGTTCAATTAGCCGTCCGGCGGAAGCGCTGTTCGGCTTCGACAGCGACGAGGTGACCGGCAAACCGTTCGTCTCGCTGTTTGCGATCGAAAGCCAGCGCGCGGCGCGTGACTATCTCGAGGGGTTGTCGGAGCCCGGCGTTGCGAGTGTGATGAACGATGGCCGCGAGGTGATCGGACGCGAGGCACAGGGGCGCTTCATTCCGCTGTTCATGACCATCGGCAGGCTGCCCAACGACAGCGGCTTCTGCGCGGTGGTGCGCGACATTACCCAGTGGAAGCGCGCCGAAGAGGACCTGACCCAGGCGCGCGCGGTCGCCGAACGCGCCTCGTCGCAGAAGACCGATTTTCTGGCCCGCATCAGCCACGAGATCCGCACGCCGCTCAACGCCATCATCGGCTTTTCCGAGCTGATGGTGGACGAGAAATTCGGGCCGGTGGCCAATGACCGCTATCGCGACTATCTGCGCGACATCAACCGTTCGGGCAACCACGTGCTCGATCTGGTCAACGACCTGCTCGACATTTCGAAAATCGAGGCCGGTCAGCAGGAGATGGCTTATGAGGCGGTGTCGCTCAACGACACGCTGGCCGAGACCGTGGCGATGATGCAGCCGCAAGCCAACCGGGAACGCGTCATCATCCGCTCCAGCTTCGCCTCGCGACTGCCGGAAGTGGTGGCCGATCTGCGCAGCGTGCGGCAGATCGCGCTCAACATCTTGTCGAACGCCGTCCGCTACACGCAGGCCGGCGGCCAGGTGATCGTGTCGACGGCCTATGAGCTCTCCGGCGACGTCGTCATGCGCGTGCGCGATACCGGCATCGGCATGAGCCAGTCCGAGATCGAGCAGGCGCTGAAGCCGTTCAAGCAGATCAACGCGCTGAAGCGCGGCCGCGGCGACGGCACCGGTCTCGGGCTGCCGCTGACGAAGGCGATGGTCGAAGCGAACCGTGCCCGGTTCACCATCAACTCGACGCCCGGCGAGGGAACCCTGGTCGAAGTCGCCTTCCCCTCGACCCGCGTGCTGGCCGGTTAGGTCTATGGCTGCGCAAAGAAAAAAGGCGTCCAATGGGACGCCTTGAATGATAGAATTGCTGTCACAACGGGGGCTTGAGCGAATCAGATCCTCTGGGGGCTAAGAGGAACGGGATTTCTCCCTCAAGTTACGCACGACTATCGATGCCGGGCCTTAACAAATCCTTACCGGCACGCCGGAAAATTTACCAATGTGTACCACTCATGAAATCTAGGTAAATTCCGCGGAGACATTTCGTTAACCATGACCCCGGTTCCCAGCCCGGGCTCCATGCTCAGTCGGCAAGCTGCGGCAGGTTGCGGAACAGCTCGAGCGCTTCGGGATTGGCGAGCGCTTCCTTGTTCTTGATGGCGCGGCCATGCACCATGTCGCGGACCGCGAGCTCGGTAATCTTGCCCGATTTGGTGCGCGGTATATCGCCGACGGCGACGATCTTGGCCGGCACGTGGCGCGGGCTCGCCCCGGTGCGGATTTTCGCGCGGATGCGTTTTTCCAGCTCGGCATCGAGTTCGACGCCGGCCGCCACCCGTACGAACAGCACGACACGCACGTCATTGTCGAAATCCTGGCCGATGCATAGCGCTTCGAGGATTTCCGGCATCTGCTCGACCTGATTGTAGATCTCCGCCGTGCCGATCCTAACACCGCCCGGATTGAGCGTGGCGTCGGAACGGCCATGGATGATCAGCCCGCCATGGGCGGTCCATTCGGCGAAATCGCCGTGGCACCAGACATTGTCGAAGCGCTCGAAATAGGCGGCCTCGTATTTCTTGCCGTCAGGGTCGTTCCAGAAGCCGATCGGCATTGCCGGAAACGGCTTGGTGCAGACGAGCTCCCCCTTCTCCTTGCGAAGCGGACGGCCATCATCGTCCCAGACGTCGACGGCAAGGCCGAGGCCGGGTCCCTGGATCTCGCCGGGCCATACCGGTTCGATCGGCACGCCGAGCACGAAGCAGGAGACGATATCGGTGCCGCCGGAGATCGAGGCGAGATGCACGTCCTTCTTGATGCCTTCATAGACGAAACGGAAATCTTCCGGCGACAGCGGCGAGCCGGTCGAGGAGATGGTGCGCACACTGGAAAGATCATGCGTGTGGATCGGCTTGAGGCCGGCCTTGCGCACGGAATCGATGAATTTGGCCGAGGTGCCGAAATAGGTCATCTTCTCGGCATCGGCGAAGTCGAACAGCGCATTGCCGTCCGGGTAGAAAGGCGAGCCGTCATAGAGCAGCAAGGTGGCGCCCGACGCCAGGCCCGACACCAGCCAGTTCCACATCATCCAGCCGCAGGTGGTGAAATAGAAGAAGCGATCGCCGTCGAGCAGGCCGGCATGCAGCCGCTCTTCCTTGACGTGCTGGATCAGCGTTCCGCCGGCTGAATGGACGATGCATTTGGGGATGCCGGTCGTGCCTGACGAAAACAGGATGTAGAGCGGATGCGAAAACGGCAGCCTTTCGTAACTGACAGGCCTGGCGGCAAAGGGTGACAGCGCCTCCTCCAGCGCAGCCGCCTTGCCGATGGTTGCCGCGACGTCGGTCGACGTGCCGAGATAATCGACGATCAGGACTTTGCGCACGGTGGCGAGCTTCGCCACCACAGCCGCGATCTTGTCGGCGACTTCGATCGCCTTGCCATTGTACCAGTAGCCGTCCGGCGCGATGAAGACGACAGGCTCGATCTGGCCGAACCGGTCGAGAACACCCTGCTCGCCGAAATCTGGGGAGCAGGACGACCAGACGGCGCCGATCGAGGCGGCAGCCAGCATCGCCGCAACGGTCTCCGGCATGTTCGGCATCATCGCGGCGATGCGGTCGCCCTTCTTCACCTTGAGCGACAGGAAGAGCTGTTGCAGGCGCGAGGTCAGCGCATGCAGCTCGTTCCAGGACAGCCGCCGCTCGACCTTGTCCTCGCCGCGAAAGACGACTGCGTCGCCAAGCCCGGTTTTCTTCAGAAGATTCTCGGCGAAGTTCAGCTTCGCGTCAGGGAAGAAGGTCGCGCCGGGCATCTTGTCGCCATCGACCAGCACGCGTTCGCCCTTGTCGCCGACGATGCCGCAAAAGTCCCAGACCAGGCTCCAGAAGGTCTCGCGGTCATCGATCGACCAGCGATGCAGGTCGGCATAGGAGGAGAAAGCCTTGCCGGCCCTGCTCGCCGCGGCGTTCATGAAGGCGGTCATCGGCGCTGCGTCGATCTGCTCTTGCGTCGGCATCCAGAGCGGTGCGTCGTCGGCCATCATTGTTCCTCCGCAGGCTGCATCGCTTATGCATATCGCGATGCAGCAGAGCAAGATTTTGTTGGACCGCGCCGGTCAGGGTGTGCGCAAATGCCATCGCCGGGCCATAAAGACTTGAAATGCGTCAGCCGTCGGTTACACCCGTCGGGCGATTTTGTCGGAATGGAAGCATACGGGGCGATATGCCATCACCTTTGATCCGACGCGGAATATGGGCGATCGGCGCAGCCGTCACCGTCGTCGCGCTGGTCGTTGCAGCCTTGCCGTTGATCGCCTCGACCCGTATCGTGCGTGACCGCATCGCGTGGGAAATGAGCGCCTGGAGCGGTTTCAGGGTCACCATCGACGGCGCGCCGCGCATCGAGGTCTGGCCGAATTTCCGGGCGATCCTGAGCGACGTGACGCTGTCGCAATGGACAGAGACGGATGCACCGCCTGTGATCGAGGCCGAACGGGTCGAGGTCGACCTCTCGGCCATGGCGGCGCTGCGTGGCGACGTGGTGTTTTCGACGGCGCGGCTGGTGCGACCGACGATCAGGGTTCAGCGTACCGCGAGCGGGTTTTTCCTGCCTGCGATTCCGAGCGGCGGGCGCATTACGCGTTCGATCGATGCTGCCCGCGCGGTGATCAACACAAATCCCGCCAAGCCGGATCTCGGCAAGCTGCCGGCAGATCCGTTCGGCACAGTCGAGTTCAGGGATGGCCGCGTGGTCGCCGCCATCGGCGGCAAGGACCAGGAGATATTGAGCAGCCTGAGCGGCCAGGCGAATTGGGCCGCGATGAACAGCAATGCGACGCTGTCGGCGACCGGGATATGGCGCGGCGAAAGCGTTTCCGTCGACGCCGCATCGCCGAACCCGCTTGTGCTGTTTGGCGGCGGCGCAGCACCGGTCACGCTTTCCTTCAAGGCGGCGCCGGCCAGCTTTTCCTTCGACGGGCTGGCCAGCATGTCGGAGAACGGCTATTTCGACGGCCAGGCAAAATTTGCCGCACCTTCGCTGCGACGCGTGCTCGAATGGTCGCAGGCCGGCATCGCGCCCGGTGCGGCAATCGGCTCGATCTCGGTTTCAAGCAAGATCACGGCGACGGCCGGGCGCATCAAATTCGAAAATACGGCCCTGACCCTCGACAACAACCCCGGAATGGGCGCGCTGGACTTCACCTACGGCGAGGCACTGCCGGTGATCTCCGGCACACTTGCCTTCGATACGCTCGACCTCAGATCGTTTCTCTCCGCCTTTACCCCCGTACCATCCGCCGGCGCCGCCGGCCCGGGCGAGATCGACACAAGCTTCGCCGACCGGATCAATCTCGATCTCAGGCTGTCCGCCGCGCATGCCACGGCAGGTGCAATCCAGCTTGCCGACGTCGCCGCCACCGCCCAGGTCAAGAACGGCCTCGCCGTCTTCGACATCTCCGATGCATCCGCCTTTGGCGGCAACGTCCAAAGCAGCGTCCGTTTCGACCGCAAGCCCGCCGGCACGGAAGTCGAGATCCGGCTGCTTGCTTCCGACATCGACGGCGGCGCTTTCGGCACCGCGGCCGGGATGACGCGGCTGGTGCCGATCGGCACCGGAACCGTTTCGGTCATCCTCAAGGGGCCGGGCAGAACCTGGGACTCCATTTTCGAAAACGCCAATGGCTCGCTGTCCGCGACCTTCGGCGCGGGTGCGCTGAGCCGGCTTAACCTGCCGGCGTTCCTCAAGCACACCGAACAGGGTGGATTCTTTGCGCTTGACGACGTCTCGGACGGAACGCTGCCGATCGACGGGGCCGAGCTCAAGGCGAGCGTTTCGAACGGCGTGGCGCGCATCGACAAGGCCGAGGTGAATTCCGCGCAATACAAGATCTGGCTTTCCGGCATCGCATCCTATGCCGGACGCGGGCTGGCGCTGTCCGGCGGCATCGTCCAGCCGAGCCAGGCTGCCACGCAGACGAACGGCCAAGCGCCCAAGCAGTCGTCGTTCTTCGTCGGCGGCACCTGGAGCACGCCGTTCATCTCGCCGATAAGTCGCGGTGTTTCAGGCGAGTAAGCAGCAGGAACTCAACCTCGCTGCGCCGCCTGCTCGTCGCGCTGCCGCTGCACCTCGCGGCGTTTGTTTGCGAGCGAAGCGATGATCACGCCAACTGCGACGACCGCGATCAGAATGGTGCACGCCGCGTTGATTTCCGGCGTCACGCCAAGGCGGACCTGGCTGTAGATCTTCATCGGCAGCGTCGTGGCGCCAGGCCCCGAGGTGAAGCTGGTAATAACCAGGTCGTCGAGCGAGAGCGTGAAGGCCAGCATCCAGCCAGAGACGATCGCCGGCATGATGACCGGCAGCGTGATCTGGAAGAAGGTCCTTACCGGCGGCGCACCGAGATCCATCGCGGCTTCTTCCAGCGAACGATCGAACGTGATCAGGCGCGATTGGACCACCACAGCGACGAAGCACATGGTCAGCGTGGTGTGGGCAAGCGTCACCGTGAGAAAGCCGCGGTCGAAGCCGACAGCGACGAAGAGCAGCAATAGCGACAGGCCGGTGATGACTTCCGGCATGACCAGCGGTGCAAACACCATGCCGGAAAACAGCAGCCGGCCGCGAAAGCGCGTGTAGCGTGTCAAGGTGAGCGCGGCCAGAGTGCCGAGCACGGTCGCCACGGTGGCCGAGATGACGCCGACGCGCGCCGTCACCCAGGTGGCGTCCATCAGACCCTGATTGTGGAACAGCGACACGTACCATTTCGTCGAGAAGCCGCCCCAGACGGTGACCAGCTTCGACTCGTTGAAAGAGAACACGACGAGCAGGACGATCGGCAGGTAGAGAAAGGCAAAGCCGAGCACGATCGAAACGATGTTGAAGCGGCTCCAGGTAGCGTTCATAGGTCCTGCTCCTGGGCACGCGCCTGGGCTCGCTGGAAGAGCATGATCGGCACGATCAGCAGCAGCAGCAAGATGACGGCAACGGCAGACGACACCGGCCAGTCGCGGTTGCCGAAGAATTCGCTCCACAGCGTCCTGCCGATCATCAGTGTCTGTGAGCCGCCGAGCAGATCGGGGATGACGAACTCGCCGACGGCGGGAATGAACACCAACAGGCAGCCGGCGATGACGCCGGGCAGCGACAGCGGGAACGTGATCTTCCAGAAGGCGCTGGTCGGCGGGCAGCCGAGATCCTTGGCGGCCTCGATCAGCGAATTGTCCATCTTCTCCAATGCCGAATAGAGCGGCAGGACCATGAACGGCAGATAGGAGTAGACGATGCCAATGAAGATCGCCGTGTAGGTGTTGAGGATGATCAGCCGATGGCTGATGATGCCGGTGGCGAGCAGCAGCTCGTTGAGCAGGCCCTCGGGCTTGAGAATGCCGATCCAGGCGTAGACACGGATCAGGAACGAGGTCCAGAACGGCAGGATCACCAGCATCAGCAAGGTCGGGCGGATCGTCGCCGGAGCGCGTGCCATGCCATAGGCGATGGGATAACCGATCACCAACGTCAGGACCGTCGAGATGGCGGCGACGATGACGCTCGTCACATAGGCGTTGAAGTAAAGCGCGTCCTGCGTCAGCCAGATGTAGTTGTCGAAATTGAGCGCGCCAAACCACGCGACAACCCCGGAAACGCCGCCGCGGAAATCGAGCACCGGCGTGTAAGGCGGCATGGCTATCGCGGTCTGCGACAGCGAAATCTTGAAGACGATGATGAAGGGGACGAGAAAGAAGAACAGCAGCCAGAGGTAGGGGATGATGATGACGAGACGGCTAACCAAAGCCGCTCCCAGCCTGGCCAAGGCGGATTTGCCGGCGGCGTTTGCCGAAGAGCTTGTTGCGGTGGTGACAGCGGA
Organism: Mesorhizobium sp. M0189; assembly: GCF_040322135.1. Classification (NCBI taxonomy): domain Bacteria; kingdom Pseudomonadati; phylum Pseudomonadota; class Alphaproteobacteria; order Hyphomicrobiales; family Phyllobacteriaceae; genus Mesorhizobium; species Mesorhizobium sp. M0189. Next base: position 137,603 of record NZ_JAMYSW010000002.1, on the reverse strand, counting down.
CATGATCAGTCCCTACCGTGTCAGCACGACGCCGGCGTCGGGTCGAAAAGAAACCCAGGCACGGTCGTTCCAGGTCAGCGGATCCTCGGTGATGCGTGCCGCGTTCATGGTGCTTGCCCGCACCACCTGACCGTCATCCAGCCTGACGTGATAGATGGTCATGTCACCGAGATAGGCGATGTCGTAGACCTCGCCCTCGATGGCGTTGACGGCACCAGCCGGTTTCGTGGAGGAAACCTTGATCTTTTCCGGTCTGATGGCGAAGGTGACGGACGTTCCGGCGGCGGCACGGCCGGCATTTTCGGTGCGGATGGTGATGCCGTTGCCGGCGTCGATGCTTGCGCTGCCGGCCTCGCCAGCCGCGATCTTGCCGTCGAACATATTCACATTGCCGACGAAGCCGGCGACGAAGCGGGAACCCGGCGCCTCGTAGACCTCGGCCGGCGTCGCCACCTGCATTACCTCGCCCTTGTCGATGATGGCGATGCGGTCGGCCATCGTCATCGCCTCTTCCTGGTCATGGGTGACGACGACGAAGGTGAGGCCAAGGCTCTGCTGCAGGTCCATCAGCTCGAACTGGGTTTCCTCGCGCAGCTTCTTGTCCAGCGCGCCAAGCGGCTCATCGAGCAGCAGGACTTTCGGCCGCTTGGCCACCGAGCGGGCCAGTGCGACACGCTGGCGCTGGCCGCCCGACAATTGGTGCGGCTTGCGTTTGGCGAACTGCTCGAGCTTGACCAGCTTCAGCATCTCGGCGACGCGCTTGTCGATATCGGCCCTGGCCATGCCTTCCTGCTTGAGGCCGAACGCGATGTTGTTCTCGACCGTCATGTGCGGAAACAAGGCGTAGGACTGGAACATCATGTTGACCGGCCGCCGATATGGCGGGATGCCGCGCAGATCCTGGCCATCGAGCAGGATACGGCCGGCGGTCGGCTCCTCGAAGCCGGCAAGCATCCTGAGCAGCGTCGATTTCCCGCAGCCTGAGGCTCCGAGCAGGGCAAAGAATTCGCGTTCGAAGATGGTCAGCGACAGATTGTTGACGGCAGTGAAGTCGCCGAACTTCTTGGTGACGTTGTCGAACTGAATGTATGGCTTGGCATTCGGATCATTCCATGGCGCGAAATCCCTGCGGATGCTGCCAAGCGATTTCATGTCCCACTCCGTGCCTGATTCCGTCCCTAAAAGACGACCCCGGCAGTCAGCCACCGGGGTCGCGTCAGATCACTATTGTCCCGTGATGACCTTGGTCCACGATCTGGTGACGAGACGTTGCGTCTTGGGGTCATATGGACCGACAGTGAACAGCTTGGCCAGCGTCGAGTCATCCGGATAAATGCCCGGGTCATCAAGGATCTCCTTGCTGACGAGCGGCTGAGAGGCCTTGTTGCCATTGGCGTAGAAGACAAAGTTGGTGGATTTGGCAATAACTTCTGGTCTCATCATGTAGTTCAGAAATTCGTGTGCCTCGGCGACATGCGGTGCATCGGCCGGGATCGCCATTTCGTCGAACCACATTTCCGCACCTTCCTTTGGAATCGTGTAGGCGATGTCGACCCCCTTTTTCGCTTCCGCCGCACGGTCGCGGGCCTGGAAGAGATCCCCCGAAAATCCGACAGCCACGCAGATGTCGCCATTGGCGAGCGCGTTGATGTATTCCGACGAATGGAATTTGCGGATAGAAGGCCGGATGCTCAGCATGAGTTCTGTGGCCTTGGCAAGGTCGTCAGGAGAGGTCGAGTCAGGCTTGAGGCCAAGATAGTTCAGCACAGTCGGAAAAATGTCTGTAGGCGAATCCAGGAAGTACACGCCACAATTGGCGAGCTTGGCGATATTCTCCGGCTTCAGGACCGCATCCCAGCTGTCGATCTTGTCGACGCCGAGGGCTTCCTTCACTTTCTCGGTGTTGTAGCCAATGCCTGTGGTCCCCCACATGTAGTTGACCGAGTATTCGTTGCCGGGGTCGAACTTCGCAACCCGCTCCATCACCACGTTCCACATATTGGAAAGGTTGGGCAGCTTCGACTTGTCCAGCTTCTGATATACCCCGGCCTGGATTTGACGGGCCAGGAACGGGCTTGCCGTCGGCACCACGACATCGTAGCCGCTACCACCGGCAAGCAGCTTGGTTTCGAGAATTTCGTTGGAATCATAGGTGTCGTAGACGACCTTGATGCCGGTTTCCTTGGTGAAGTCGTCGATGATCGAACTGTCGATATAGTCCGACCAGTTGAAGACATTGACGACACGGTCCTCGGCATGCGCGCCCAAGGTAAAAACTGCCAGAAACGCCGAAGTCGCCGAAAGCCAGAGCGCTTTGCGGGTCATGCTATTCTCCTTTGATGAGTGTTCCGTCGCCAGCTCGTCGCGGCGTGCGCCCGGCTGGGCATTTGCTTCAGGGTATTGAGCTTGCAGGCAGGCGACAAGCGCGAATTGCCGGCGCCATTATGGTTCGGCGACGAGGCGACAGTGAAGACTTGGCGTGGCGCTGGTGGTGTTGCGGCGCCGTCAGAAGCTTTCGCTACGGCGCGCGCAGGGAGACGACGATGTTGTCCGGCCTCGATGCAGCCGGCATGGAGACTTGGCAAGATACGCCTGTCTTGTTGTTGCCGTGATCGCAGCCTGCCCGCGCGGCTGCGACATTGTCAATGGTCCATCTCGCTTTGGCGCGCGCGCTGCATCAATTAGGCGAAGGCACACCGGTGACGCCCGCCCGCTGCGGCCGCGTCTGGCGCTTGAATTCGAGCCCGATATGGACGAGGAGCGCCGTGATGACGACCGCACCGCCGACGATGGTGCGCGCCGACGGCACCTCGGAATGAATGAGCCAAACCCAGATCGGGCCTAGGATCGGCTCGAACGTGCCGAGTAGCGCCGCCACGGCGGCCGGAACAAGCCGGGCGCCGGTGGCGAAGAAGACGAGGCCGAGCCCCAGATTGACCACGCCGAAGGCAAAAAGGAAGCCCATATCGTGGCTGGAAACGCCCAGTGCCGACGCCTGCGATGCCGCGAAGGCGGCCGCCAGCATCGTCCCGAGGCACGTCGCCGGAGTCATGCGCACATGGGCAAAGCGGCGCGTGATGACGGTTGCGATCGAGAACATAACGGCAATGAGCAGCGCCAGCCCATCGCCGATCGGCGATACGGCGCCATCGAGCGATTCCGAGACCATGACGGCGACGCCAGCAATGACGGCGGCGATCGCCAGCCAGGTCGCCACGGCCACCCGCTCGCGAAACAGCGCCCAGGCAAACAACGCCGCCAGAAGCGGCACACCGGCCTGCATCAACAGGATGTTGGCGACGGTGGTATATGCAAGCGCCACGACGAAAGAGGTCGACGCCGTGGCGAAACAAAACGCCACCGCAAGGCCGGCCAGGCCCATGCCGCGAAACAGCTTCAGCGTGCCACGCCAGCCGTCGCGCCAGACCATGAAGCAGAGCAGGAAGGCGGCGGCCCAGACCGAGCGCCAGAACACCACCGTCCAGCTGTCGCCGGCATCGATGAAACGGGCAATGGTACCGCCGAGGCTCCACATCAGCGCCGACAGGAACACCAGCAGGAAACCGATACGCTCCTCATTTCGCGGAGGCGAAACGGCGATCTGCGGTGATGATATGTCGGTCATGATTACGACTGTCGGCGGTTTCGAGGCGGCACGATGCAAAGCGGACGACAGAAACGTGCCTTAATCGCGTAACGCAAAGACGGGGATGGGGAGTGATCCAGCATCGTGTTCCATTTGGCGCACCGACAGGTGCACAGAGATGCCCGATCATCGACAGACGCCCCATGCTCGACGTACGGTGCAAATGTATAGGGCGCCCCCATGGATGAGCCATTCTACAAAACGGCGGCGATTGGCTATGACGAGTTGTTCGCCCGTGCGACGAACTCGTTTATCCCGTCCTTGCTGAAGGCAGCACGGATTGCGCCTGGCCATCGCGTGCTCGACGTCGCAACGGGCACCGGAGCGGCAGCGCAAGCCGCTGCCATCATTGTAGGCCCTTCCGGCGCCGTGATTGGCGGCGACATCTCGCCGGCCATGCTCGAATCCGCCAAACGCAATTTGAAAGACCAGCCAATCACCCTCGCTACGTTCGACGCTCACGCGCTTCCTTATGAGGACCGTCGGTTCGACACAGTGACCTGTCAGCTTGGGCTCATGTTCTTCTCGGACCAGCTTGGAGCGCTTTCGGAATTTCGCCGGGTTCTGCGCCCCAACGGCCGGACTGCAGTTAGCGTGACAACGACGCCAGAGCGTTCGTTGTTCGCCAGAATAGGTGCGGTAATCGCCCGCCATGCCCCTGAGAAAGCTGAAAAGCTAAATCGCTTCTTCTCCGTCCCCGACGCCACATGCTTGCATGATTTGCTCTATCGCGCCGGGTTTCGAAAGATTGACGTCCAGCTCGAAACGCGGCCCATCAAGTTCTCGTCCTTCGACGACTATTTCAGCGGCATCGCCAAGGGCGCAACATTGAGCGGTCAGGAGTATGTCCAGCTTCCTCCGGATATGAAGCACATCGTGCGCGAGGAGGTCTGGCGCGGGCTAGCTTCGCCGAGCCCTGGAGAGCCGCTGACGATTGAAATGGACGTTCTGATAGGCAGCGGTAGCCGATAGAAGAATGCGCCCGCGGCACGATCCCCGGCAACTCTGTTTGCCGTCACTGAAAATCGAACGCCGACAGTCCCGTCACCATCTCGTCGAGGCCGAGCGGGCGTGTCAGCGGTGGCTCGGCGCGGGCGAGGCAGCCGATGCGTTCACACAGCCGGCAGGCAGGGCCGACCGGCGTCGCGGACACAGTGGCGTTCTGTCCGGCCTTGCCGATGGCGGCCGGCCCCGGCAACGCTGCTCCATAGACGATCTCATCGCGAAAACCGATGTCGCAGCCGAGCAGCAGCGCGGTGCGGCGCGGTCGCTCGGCAAACGAGCCCTGCGGGCCTTCGAGCGTGCGGGCGATGCAGAGAAACGCCGCACCATCGGGCATTTCCACGGCCTCGACCAGGATTTGGCCGGGCTGGGCGAAGGTGGTATGGACCGGCAGCTTCGGACAGCCGCCGCCGAAGCGACTTTGCGGAAAGCCGTGGCTGCCCGCCTTGCGGAAGCGATTGCCGGCACTGTCGACCTCGAGCATGAAGAACGGCACGCCCGACGCACCCGGCCGCTGCAGCGTGGTCAGCCGGTTCGCCGCTTGCTCGAAGGAAACGCCGAAGCGCGACCGCAACATGTCGATGTCATAGCGGGCGCGGACCGCAGCGGCGTGAAAAGGCTGATAGGGCATCATCAGCGCGTGCGCGGCATAGCGGCCGAGCTCGAAACGGGCGAGCCGGCGGGCTTCGTCCGTGGCCAGCTTCAGCGCCTGGATCTCGACAGCGACAGCAACGCTCATGCGGATCAGGCAGGCCTCCATAGCCACCTCGCGCAGCTGATCGAATGGCGACAGGCGCTCGGACAGGAACAGGCGCTGCGAGTGACGGTCATAGCGACGGCGCCAGTTGGGCATGGTGGCGACCGGCAGTACCTTGACGACGACGCCGAATTCACGCCGCAGCCAAGCCTTCAACGCACTGAACAGATCGTCGCCGGGATCGAGCACCGACGTGAATGCCTCGGCTTCCTCTTCGAGCGCGGTAAAATGGTTCGGCCGGCGTTCGAAAATCTCATGCACCTCGTCGATCGGCAGCCGGGCGCCGGAGAGTGCGGTGGCTTTGCCCTCACGCGCGAGCAGCTCGTTGAGATCGGATAGCCGCGCGGCCTGCTCGCGATAGGCGCGAAACAGCTTTATCACAGCGGCGGAAGCGTTGGGCGCCGCCTCGGCAAGCTCGATGAGTTCCTGGTCGCCTGGCAGTTCGCCGGCCAGCAACGGATCTGAAAACACTTCCTTCAAATCGGCGACCGAACCCCTCGCCTCGCCCTGCAATTCATGTGGGTCGACCTTGTAGACGGACGCCAGTCTCAGGATCAGTTGCACCGTCAACGGCCGTTGGTTGCGCTCGATGAGATTGAGATAGGACGGCGAGATGCCGAGCCCTTCGGCCATCGCCGTCTGGGTCAGGCCCTTGGCGTTGCGGATGCGACGAATGCGCGGCCCGGCAAAGATTTTATGGTCGGCCAATCGACTGTCCTTGACAAGAATTTTACATCCGCTGATGGCATGGCGGCGTTTACAATCATGACAAATTTACAGCTCTCATCAGTCAAACACAACACAGGTTTTCTCTTATTTCATGGCCAATTTCGGAGTTTGTCTCGCTTGCCTAGTGCCGACATGTAAATGATGTCACGCACACGGCGCACATATTCCTTCTGTACGGCGTTTCCGAAACCGGCATTAAAGCCAGCCTGGAGTGACCAATGACCGATTTTTACAACCTTGTCCCGTCGGCGCCCCAAGGGCGCTTCGATGGCATCGAACGGCCGTATTCGCCAGAGGACGTGAGACGGCTGCGCGGCTCGGTGCAGATTCGGCAGAGCCTCGCCGAAATGGGGGCAAACCGGCTGTGGCAGCTCATCCATGAAGAGGATTTCGTCAACGCGCTCGGTGCCATGTCGGGCAACCAGGCAATGCAGCAGGTGCGGGCCGGGCTGAAAGCGATCTATCTGTCGGGATGGCAGGTCGCCGCCGATGCCAACACCGCTTCCGCCATGTACCCGGACCAGTCGCTTTATCCCGCAAATGCGGCGCCCGAACTGGTCAAGCGCATAAACCGCACCTTGCAGCGCGCCGACCAGATCGAGACTTCCGAAGGCAAGGGGCTGTCGGTCGACACCTGGTTCGCGCCGATCGTCGCCGATGCCGAAGCCGGCTTCGGCGGGCCGCTCAACGCCTTCGAGATCATGAAGGCATTCATCGAGGCGGGTGCGGCCGGCGTCCATTACGAGGACCAGCTGGCTTCGGAGAAGAAATGCGGCCACCTCGGCGGCAAGGTGCTGATCCCGACCGCTGCACACATCCGCAACCTCAACGCTGCGCGGCTTGCCGCCGACGTCATGGGCACGCCGACGCTGGTCGTGGCCCGCACCGATGCGGAAGCGGCACAGCTCTTGACCTCCGACATCGATGAGCGCGACCAGCCCTTCGTCGATTATGGCGCCGGCCGCACCGCGGAGGGCTTCTATCGTGTCAGCAATGGCATCGAGCCCTGCATCGCCCGCGCCGTCGCCTACGCGCCCTATGCGGACCTGATCTGGTGCGAGACTTCCAAGCCCGATCTGGCGCAGGCCAGGACGTTTGCCGAGGGTGTGCGCAAGCACCATCCCGGCAAGCTGCTTGCCTATAATTGCTCGCCGTCTTTCAACTGGAAGAAGAATCTCGACGACGCGACGATTGCGAAGTTCCAGAAGGAACTCGGCGCCATGGGTTACAAGTTCCAGTTCATTACGCTGGCCGGTTTCCACCAGCTCAACTTCGGCATGTTCGAGCTCGCCCGCGGCTACAAGGAGCGGCAGATGGCGGCCTATTCGGAACTGCAGCAGGCGGAATTCGCCGCGGAAGCCAATGGCTACACTGCCACCAAGCACCAACGCGAGGTCGGCACCGGCTATTTCGACGCCGTCTCGATGGCGATCACCGGTGGCCAGTCTTCGACCACGGCCATGCATGGATCGACCGAGCACGCCCAATTCAGGCCGGCAGCGGAATAGCGGAATAGCAGACAAACAGAGGGAACGCCCAAACGGGCATGACAACACAAGGAGAAGACCAATGGCATCGATAAGCCGCGTCAAGGAACGGGCCGAAGAGCAAGCCACCAGCATGAATGTCGACCAGCAGGCGACCATTCGCATGTTGGCGAACGATCTGCACAGGCTCAATCAGTCGGTGATGAAGGCGGTCGAGGCCGGCGTCTCGGTCGAACTGGTGCGCTCGGCACGTCACCATGGCGGCGATGGCAACTGGGGCGATCTGCTGATCCCGGTCATCGTCACACAGCGGAGCCCCGACTAATGAATTCTACCGCACCGCGCCTTTTTGAACGCATGCTATCGCACCTCGCAGGCTGCGGCTCTGCCTAGTCCGGCAGAGCTGCTAATGCAACGATTTCAATGACAAGATCAGACTGAGCAAGCGCTGCAACTCCAATAACTTCCGAGGGCGGCGGGTTGTTGTAGCTGCAGTGCTTCGGGCAGTGCACCGCAAAGAATTCGTCCAAGACGTCCAAGCGGAAATTGGGGGAGCTCAGAACGCCGCCATCGGGAAATGGCCCCTTAACAAAGAAGGTCAGCCGGATGAGATGCTCGAGCGCGCTGCCAAGCTCCTCCAGATCTGATTTGATGTTGGTGAGAACTGCGCGCCACTGTGCTGCCGCGTCGCCAATGGCGCCGCCGCCGCTTTTGCCGATCGGATCGTAGTCCTCGGCCGTCGCGGTATTTCCGGAAAGGTAGACAAACCCCTTTGCGCCGGTAACGACCGTACCCTTTCCCCATGGCATCAACCGGCCGTTTTTAAATTTCTTATGAGTCACGAGTTCCATTGTCATCTCCCGTCGCTCAAAGAGACGTGCTTAGCCAACGAGGAAGGATAGTCCAGCGAGGCGATGCGACAAGCTCGCGACAGACTTGCCTCGCCTTCATCCAACCTGCTTCAATCCGGCTACGGCTGCGAGTTGATGCGTTCGCGCTGCACAGCCAAACTTCGCTGAAGCCTGCCCAGTTGTAATGGCGACTTCTCCTTTCGAGCGGCGGCAAAGAAAAGCACTTAATTTTAATTTTAATGTTTCTTGCGATATTCTCCTGATATGCCATTTCAGCTTGACATGAGCAGCGATCTCACGCCAATTACCTCTCAAGTTTCAACCCTGCATTGAAACACTGAACAACGGCCTGCCCCGCCATGTGCCCAGCGAATCGCGAAATCGAGACTGCAAAGCAGGCGGCGTTCGTTAGCCGGGGCGTGGAGACGCGGATGCTCCCAGATTTCTCGCGGGTGCTGGTGGTCGGAAAATCACCGATCAACCGGGTCGTGGTTTCAAAGATCGTTGAGCGGTCCGGCCTCAAACCGATCTCGGAAACTCCCGAAACCGCGGCAAAGGCCTTGCACGCGCTGATTCCCGGCACTGTCGTTCTCGACGGCGGAGCGGAGAACGGTGACTGCGACGCCTTGCTGTCGGGCATCGATGCGCTGCGAAGGGCGTCAGGCAAATCGCTTCCGTTGGTGATCCTGCTCTCAGTCAAGACCGGCACTCCGGAGACCCTGGGCCTGTCGAGCGTCATCGATGCGGTGGTCGTCAAGCCGATCACCACCGAACGGCTGCAGCCGGTGATCGACCGGCTGGTCGGGCTCGGCCGCAACTGACCTCTACCGCGACGCGTCGACTGCAGACCTGATCAATCAATCTCGCCGATACGCTCGATCAGGCCCGGCAGTTCACCGAGATTGGCTATCTGGCGAAAGCGCGGTGCTGAGACCGGCGGCTCGACATGCTCCAGCACCCAGGTCAGTTCATGCGGCACGTGGATGCCCCAACTGCCGGCTTCGATTGCCGGCACGACGTCCGATTTGAGCGAGTTGCCGACCATCATGCCCTTTTCCGGGCCATCGCCGTAGCGGCTGAAGATCCGGCTATAGGTGGCAGCGCTCTTGTCGCTGACGATTTCGACCGCATGGAACAACTCGCCCAGTCCGGATTGCGCGAGCTTGCGTTCCTGGTCGAAGAGGTCGCCCTTGGTGATCAGCACCAGGCGGTAGGCGCCGGCCAGCTTTTCCACGGTCTCGCGCGCATAGGGAAGCGGCTCGATCGGATGGCTGAGCATCTCGCGGCCCGCGGCGAGAATTTCGGCAATGGTTGAGGCAGGCACGTGGCCTTCGGTGACCTCGATCGCCGTCTCGATCATTGACAGCGTAAATCCCTTGATGCCGAAGCCGTAGACCGCGAGGTTGCGCTTCTCGACCTCCAGCAATCTTGCCGAAATCCAGTCCTCCTCGGCGTGGTCGGCGAGCAGCGCGGCAAAGCGCTTCTCGGTCATGCGGAAGAACTGTTCGTTCTGCCACAGCGTGTCGTCGGCGTCGAAGCCGATCGTCGTCAGTTTGCGGCTGTGTTGCATTCGGCGTCTTCAATTGCGGCGTTGCGGGACGCCGACCCTAGACCAGGATGTTTTTATCCGGAAGTCGTTGTGTTCCCCCGGTAATCGAGGCGCACGCCAGCCGGCTCCCCTTCCCTTTGGTCGCCGGCAACGGCTATACTCCACAATCTGCAACAAATCTGGTGATTGATGCCGCCTGCAAAAAAGGAAGTCCGTCCGTCGAGCCGCGGAGGACGCGCCCGCATGCCTGCCTTCGTGAAAAACCAACGTGGCGTCAAGAACTGGAAGGAAGTCAGCGCCTGGCTGGAATGGCGCGGCATCGAAGACATCGAATGCATCACGCCCGACCAGGCCGGGGTTGCGCGCGGCAAAATGATGCCGTCGAAGAAGTTCACCTCCAACACCTCGCTTGCCCTGCCTTCGGCGGTGTTCATGACGACGATCTCGGGTGGTTATCCGGAGGACGGCAACGGCTTCCACTATCCGGAGGACGATGGCGACCTCAAGCTGATGCCTGACCTCTCGACGCTGACGGTGGTGCCGTGGGAGGAGGACCCGACGGCGGCGGTCATCTGCGACCTCGTCCACCAGGACGGCCGCTCGGTCGAGTTCACACCGCGCAACGTTCTGAAGCGCGTGCTTGCCGCCTATGACAGACGCGGGCTGAGACCTGTGGTGGCGCCCGAGATCGAGTTCTACCTGGTGCGCAAGAACCCCGATCCGGACTACCCGCTGACCCCGCCAGTCGGGCGCTCCGGACGGCCGATCGGCGGCGGCGCCGGCTATTCGATCGCCGGGGTCAACGAATTCGACGAACTGATCGACGACATCTATCATTTCTCCGAAAGCCAGGGCCTGGAGATCGACACGCTGATCCACGAAGAGGGCGCCGGCCAACTCGAAATCAATCTGCGTCACGGCGATCCGATCGAGCTCGCCGACCAGGTGTTCATGTTCAAGCGAACCATCCGCGAGGCGGCGCTGAAGCACGAGATCTATGCCACGTTCATGGCCAAGCCGATCCAGGGGCAGCCCGGTTCGGCCATGCATATCCATCAGTCAATCATCGACAAGAAGACCGGCAAGAACGTCTTTTCCGCGGAGGACGGCTCGGAGACCGAGGCCTTCTTCCACTTCATCGGCGGCATGCAGAAACATGTGCCGAACGCGCTGGTGATGTTTGCGCCCTACGTCAATTCCTACCGGCGGCTGACGCAGGCGGCCTCGGCGCCGGTCAACAACAAATGGGGCTACGACAACCGCACCACGGCCTTTCGCGTGCCACGCTCCGACCCGGCAGCGCGGCGCGTCGAAAACCGCATTCCTTCCTCCGACGCCAATCCCTATCTGGCGCTGGCCGCATCGCTCGCCTGCGGGCTGATCGGCATGACCAATAAGATCAAGGCCGATCCGCCGGTACTGACGACCGCCAATGAGGATGAGATCGACCTGCCGCGCGGCCTGCTCGAAGCCGTCGACCTGTTCGAGGCCGACGAGGAACTCTGCGCCCTACTCGGCAAATCCTTCGCAGCGACTTATGCGGCGATCAAGCGGGCGGAATTCGAGACCTTCATGGAAGTGATCAGCCCATGGGAGCGGGAGTATTTGCTGCTGAATGTGTAGTAGGAGAGTAGGGCAATATGGCAGTAGGGCAGTTAGGGCAGTAGGGCAGTAGGGCAAGGATGACGGACAAGATCGCATCGTACAGGGATCTGATCGTCTGGCAGCAAGCCATGGACCTAACGGTTGCAATCTCCCAAGTCACAAGGACCTGGCCGAAGGACGAGCTCTACGGGCTGACGGGTCAGGTGCGTCGGGCAGCAACGTCTGTGCCAGCCAACATCGCCGAGGGTTACGGCCGAGAAAGCCGAGCTTCCTACCAGCAGTTTCTCAGGATCCCCCAGGGATCACTCAAGGAACTGGAGACACACCTTCTAATCGCGCAACGGGTTGGAATTACCTCTCGCGAGGCAGTCGAATCATTGATGCCTCACAGCGAGAGCGTAGGAAAGCTCTTGCGGCTTCTCATCCGCAAGCTGTCGGCTGAATAGACACCTACTGCCCTACTGCCCTACTGCCCTACTGCCCTACTGCCCTACTGCCCTACTGCCCTACTGCCCTACTCCCCTACTCCCCTAGCCGAGCATCATGACTTACCAATCCCCAATCTCCCCCGGCCGCTCCTGGTACGAGGACACGGCCGGACCAAGGCCCGAATATCCGGCGCTCGACGGCGACCGGACATGCGACGTGGTGATCGTCGGCGGCGGCTTTACCGGCCTGTCGGCTGCGGCTCATCTCGCCAAGTCAGGCGCGGATGTCGTGCTTATCGAAACGCATCGTTTCGGTGACGGCGCATCGGGCCGCAATGGCGGCCAGCTCGGCACCGGACAGCGGGCCTGGGCAGAGGAGCTGGAAGCGGAATACGGCTTTTCCTGCGCCAAGGCGCTGTTCGACCTGGCCGAAGAGGCCAAGGCGCATCTCCTCGACTTCGCCGCGGTGCACCAGATCGAGATCGACTATATGCCCGGCCAAATGTCGGTGGCGCACAAAAAGCGCTATGTCGACGACTACAAGGCACATGCCGAGATCATGGCAAGCCGGTTCGGCTATCCGCACATCTCATTCATGGATGCCGCGGAGACAGCCGAGCGGCTCGGCTCGACGCATTATTTCGGCGGCACCCGCGACACGGGCACCGGCCACATCCATCCGCTGAAGCTGGTGATCGGCACCGCAAAAGTCGCGGCACAGGCCGGCGCAAAGCTTTTCGAGCAGACACCGTCGACCGGCATCACCTCCGGCGGCGGCAAAGTGAGGGTGACGACGCCGAAGGGCACGATCATCGCCGGGAAGTGCTTGATCGGGGTCAACGCCTATGGCGGCACGCTCGAGCCGGTGAGTGCTTCGCATATCATGCCGATCGGCTCATTCATCGGCGCAACGGTACCGCTGGGCGCCGATTCCAAAGTGTTGCCGGGTGGCGAGGCGGTCGACGATTCGCGCTTCGTCGTGCGCTATTTCCGCAAATCGAAGGATGGGCGGCTGCTGTTTGGCGGGCGCGAGATCTACGCAGTCAACGATCCCAAGGACATTCACATCCACATCCGCCGGCAGATCGCCGAGATCTATCCGGCACTGAAGGACATTGAGATCACCCATGGCTGGGGCGGCTATGTCGGCATCACCGTACCGAGAAAGCCGTTCGTGCGCGAAGTCATGCCCAATGTGATCTCGGTCGGTGGTTATTCCGGCCACGGCGTCATGCTGTCCAATTTTTTCGGCAAGCTTTATGCCGAGACGGTCGCCGGCAACCGCGACCGGCTGAAGCTGATCGAGGATCTGAAGATTCCGCCTTTCCCCGGCGGCCGGCGTTTCCGCGCGCCACTGCTCTTTCTTGCGCTCAACTGGTACGCGTTGCGGGACAGGATTTAACCAGGCGTCGCAGAATCCTTAACCAGGGCGCAGAATCCCCGCCAAGGGCGCAGTGATGCCACAATCGCGGGCGAAAGATGATGCTCGTGGGCAGCTGAACGGGGAATTTTTGCGGGCCTGCCCGCTTTTGGTTTGGGAACGATGCCGATCGAAATGCCGGCTCTCCGGCATCGGTCGTGAGAACATCGGCCCGCAAATGGAGGTGGCAAGTGTGAGAGAGCCCTTCAGTTTCGGTGCGCCGGAACGACGGCGCCTTGCGATGCAATTCGGTTACGATATGCGGCCGACGTTCTGGCACGGGGTCCGGTCGAACGCGCATCTCGTGATCGCTGCGCTTGGCACGGCAGCACTGCTCGGCGTTGCCGCAGTGGCGCTGTGGCTGGCCTTGCCGGCCAATGAACGACAGGCGGCGGCGAGCCCTGAGCAGACCGTTCCGACCATTCCGGTCAAGACGACGAAGATCATGCCTTCCAAGGTCGCTGCGGCGCCGCGGACGACGGGCAAGGCCGACGCGGTTTCCCCGGCGGTGGCCGCGGCGGAAGCCGACATACCGGCGCTGGCTCCCAACGATCCCCGCTGGACGGGACCAAAGACGGCATCGGCCGCCGCCACAGCAGCATCCGACCAACTGGCAAGCCAGACCGATCAGGCGGCCGATAAATCGTCTGCTTCGGTGGCATTCGCCGATCCGGCAGCGAAACCCGACGCTGCGGCATTGTTTGCCAAGGTGGCGGCTCCCGGCAGCTCGACGAAAAACACAGGGCCCGACGGTGCGCAGACCGCTGCCATCCCCACACCCAAGCCGCAACTGCCGACGCAGTCCGCGAGCGAAGACGACAACAGCACCAAGGCAAAATCCGGAAAAACCAATACTGCCGGTACCGGACGCATCCTGAGATCCGTCACCATGCGCACCGGCCCAAAGAAGAATGCGGCCGCCATTCTCACCGTGCCGGCCAAGACCTCGGTGCAAGTGATGAGTTGCAAGCAGTGGTGCCAGATCGTCTACAACGGCAAGCGCGGCTGGGTCTACAAGAGCTACGTCAAAACCGGGGCGTAGGACAGACAGAGCGATCGCGGCTCGGATCGCTCGCCATCAGCCGCCTGTCGCCGGATGGCCTAGGGGTTCAAATGCAACGGCCGCCGTCGACTTCCAGCGCCACGCCGGTGATGAAAGCTGCTTCATCCGATGCGAGCCAAAGCGCGGCATTGGCCACGTCAAGCGGCGTCGAAAGCCGGCCGAGCGGGATCGATGCGCGGAACTTCTCGCGGATCTCGGGTGTGTCGGCGCCCATGAATTTCTCAAGCATGCCGGTCTCGCCGGCGACCGGGCACAGGCAGTTGACACGGATGTTCTTTGGCGCGAGTTCCACCGCCATCGATTTGGTCGCGGTGATCGCCCAGCCCTTCGATGCGTTGTACCAGGTGAGACCAGGCCGCGGCCTGATACCGGCCGTGGAAGCCGTCGTCAGGATGACGCCGCCGCCTTGCCGCTCCATGGCCGGCACCACGGCAAGTGCTGCGTTGTAGATTGCCTTCATGTTGACTGACGTGATCAGGTCGAAGGTCGCTTCGTCGACTTCCAGCATGTCACCGTTGCGATGGGTGTAACCGGCATTGTTGACCATGATGTCGATGCGACCGAAGACGCTCATTGCAGCATGGACCATGTCGTCGAATTCGGACCGCAGCGAGACGTCGGTCTGGGTCCAGATCGCCTTTTCGCCGATCTCGCCGGCGACGCGCTCTGCGTCCTTGGCGTTCAGATCGGCGACGACGACCCGCGCGCCCTCCTCGGCAAAGCGCCTGGCCATGCCCTCGCCAAAACCCGAGGCAGCGCCGGTGATGATGGCGACCTTGTTTTGGAGGCGCATGCCTTTCTCACTCATCGTTGAAGACGATCGACGACGCGTTTGGCCATGGCCATCGAAAGATGTGTGTCCATTGCCGATTTCTCCTTTGGCTTTCGCCTTGATCCCGCTCTATGCTGCACCTGCGAACGCTCCCGGAAGCATCGCTTGCCGACAAGCCTCCGGCCAGAGCCGGTGTCAAGAGCACACGCGGATGTGACGCAATGACACTGGCAAGTTTAAATCGATTAGATTATATCAGCCGCGTTATCGCGACCGGCGTCAGAGCGGACAGACCATGACCAGCCAGATCATCCCCGTCGACCCTTTCGACTTTATCATTTTCGGCGGCACCGGCGATCTGTCGGAACGCAAGCTTCTGCCGTCACTGTACCACCGGCAGCGCGACCACCAGTTTTCCGAGCCGACGCGCATAATCGGCACATCACGTTCGAAGATGACCGATGAGGAATTCCAGTCTTTCGCCAGGCAGGCGATTGCCGATCATGTGAAACCGGAAGATATCGACGCCACGGAACTGAAAACGTTCCTCGCACGGCTCTCCTATGTCCCGGCCGACGCAACCACAGGTGCCGGCTTCGACAGGCTGAAGAAGGCGATCGGCGACAGCGAACACATCCGCGCTTTCTATCTGGCGGTGGCGCCGGCGCTATTCGGCGACATCTCGCACAAGCTGAAGGAGCACGGGCTGATCACGCCGAATTCGCGGATCGTGCTGGAAAAGCCGATCGGCCGCGATCTCGCTTCGGCGCGCGCGCTCAACGACCTGGTCGGCGACGACTTCCATGAAAGCCAGATTTTCCGCATCGACCACTATCTCGGCAAGGAGACGGTGCAGAATTTGATGGCGCTGCGCTTCGCCAACGCGCTCTACGAGCCGTTGTGGAATTCCGCCAATGTCGATCATGTGCAGATCACCGTGGCCGAGACGGTCGGCCTGGAAGACCGCGTCACCTATTACGACAAGGCTGGCGCGTTGCGCGACATGGTACAGAACCACATGCTGCAGCTGCTCTGCCTCGTCGCCATGGAGGCGCCGTCGTCGATGGACGCCGATGCCGTCCGTGACGAAAAACTGAAAGTGCTGCGGGCGCTGAAACGCATCAACGGCAACGAAGCGCCCAAGCACACGGTGCGTGGGCAATACCGTGCCGGCGCCTCGGCCGGCGGGCCGGTGAAGGGCTATGTCGAGGAACTCGGCAAGAACAGCAACACCGAGACCTTCGTTGCGCTCAAGGCCGAGATCGGCAACTGGCGCTGGGCCAGCGTGCCGTTCTACCTCCGCACCGGCAAGCGGCTGGCGACCCGCGTTTCGGAGATCGTTATCGAATTCAAGCCAATCCCGCATTCGATCTTCGGCGAGAGCGCCGGGCCGGTCTCCGCCAACCAACTGGTCATCAGGCTGCAGCCCGACGAAGGCGTCAAGCAGTTCATCATGATCAAGGATCCGGGCCCGGGCGGCATGCGGCTGCGCCAGATCCCGCTCGACATGAGTTTTGCGCAATCCTTCGACGGCCGCGCGCCCGATGCCTATGAGCGGCTGATCATGGACGTCATCCGTGGCAACCAGACGCTGTTCATGCGCCGCGACGAGGTCGAGGCTGCGTGGAAATGGATCGACCCGATCCAGGACGCCTGGGAAAGCGGAAGGCAAGAGGCGCAAGGCTACACCGCAGGCACATGGGGCCCCTCGGCCTCGATTGCGCTGATCGAACGCGATGGGCGGACATGGCACGAGAGCAATTAGGCGGCGCCTACAACTGGCACGAATTTGCCGGACGCCAGGAGTTGGCGACAGCGCTTGCCGGCCACGTCGCCGGCCGCCTGTCAAAGGCGATCGCCGAGCGCGGCACGGCACTGCTTGCAGTTTCGGGCGGCACGACGCCGGCGAAATTCTTCGCGGCGCTTTCGACCGTTCCTATCGCCTGGGAAAAGGTGACGATAACATTGGTCGACGAGCGCTTCGTGCCGCCCTCGTCGCCGCGCTCCAATGCCGGTCTGGTTGCCGCCAACCTGCTGCAGAACGCGGCCGCCGCCGCGAATTTCGTGCCGCTCTACCACGCTGCGGCAACTATCGCGGGCGCAGCGGTCTCCGACAGTGAGGCGCTGCAAGTGCTGCCCTGGCCCCTCGATGTTGTTGTGCTCGGCATGGGAACTGATGGCCACACCGCCTCGTTCTTTCCGGATGCCGACAACCTGGCAAGATTGCTCGATCCGTCGTCGCAAAGGATCGTGCTTCCGGTTCACGCGGCAAGCGCCGGCGAGCCGCGGCTGACGCTGTCACTGGCGCGGATCATCAATGCCGGCTTCATCGCGCTGCATATCGAGGGCGCGGAAAAACGCACCGCATTCGAGGCCGCGCTTGGAGTTGGAACACGAAAGCCCATTCGCGCCGTGCTCGATGCAACTCAAAAGCCCGTAGAGGTTTTCTGGGCACCCTGATCTCAACTTGGCTGCAGGTCCCGGCAACAGCCGGAAGGTGTTTGCGGGACCTCGCCTGAAAGGACCGACCGCCATGACCGCAAGACGCGACATCGAAGCCATCACCCAGCGCATCCGTGAGCGCTCCAGGCCCGGTCGCGAGGCTTATCTCGGCCGCATCGCCGAAGCCTCGAACCGCACCGCCAACCGGGCCGTGCTGTCCTGCGGCAACCTGGCCCATGGCTTTGCCGTGTGCAGTCCTTCCGAAAAGGTGGCGCTTGGCGGCGACCGGGTGCCGAACCTCGGCATTATCACCTCCTATAACGACATGCTGTCGGCGCATCAGCCTTTCGAGACGTTTCCGGCACGGATCAAGGACGCGGCCCGCGAGGCCGGCGGCATCGCCCAGGTGGCCGGCGGCGTGCCCGCGATGTGCGACGGCGTAACCCAGGGCCAGCCCGGAATGGAGCTGTCGCTGTTCTCGCGCGACGTGATCGCCATGGCCGCGGCGATCGGCCTGTCGCACAACATGTTCGATGCCGCCGTCTATCTCGGCGTCTGCGACAAGATCGTGCCGGGGCTGGTGATCGCGGCGCTGACCTTCGGTCATCTGCCGGCGGTCTTCATCCCGGCCGGGCCGATGACGACCGGCATTCCGAACGACGAAAAGGCCAAGATCCGCCAGCTCTATGCCGAGGGCAAGGCGGGGCGGGCCGAACTGCTCGAAGCCGAATCCAAATCCTATCACGGGCCGGGAACCTGCACTTTCTACGGCACCGCCAATTCCAACCAGATGCTGATGGAGATCATGGGCCTGCACACGCCTGGCGCCTCGTTCGTCAATCCGGGCACGCCGCTGCGCGACGCGCTGACCAGGGAAGCGACCAAGCGGGCGCTGGCGATCACAGCGCTCGGCAACGCCTACACGCCAGCCGGGCGGATGATCGATGAGCGCTCGATCGTCAACGGTATCGTCGGCCTGCACGCCACCGGCGGTTCGACCAACCACACCATCCATTTGATCGCCATGGCGGCGGCGGCCGGCATCGCCATTACCTGGCAGGATATTTCCGACATCTCGGAAGCGGTGCCGCTGCTGGCGCGGGTCTATCCGAACGGCCTTGCCGATGTGAACCACTTCCACGCCGCCGGCGGGCTCGGCTTCCTGATCCGCGAACTGCTCGACGCAGGCATTTTACATGAGGATGTGCAGACGGTGTGGGGCGAAGGGCTGCGCCCCTACGCGGTCGAGGCCAAGCTCGGCGCCGATGGCGGCGTCGTGCGCGAGGCCTCGCCGCGCCAGAGCGGCGACGAGAAGGTGCTGGCGCCGTTCAAGAAGGCGTTCCAGCCGAGCGGCGGGCTGAAAGTGCTTTCAGGCAATCTCGGCCACGCCGTCATCAAGACATCGGCGGTCAAGCCGGAGCGGCGCATCATCGAGGCACCGGCCAAGGTGTTCGACAGCCAGCAAGGGCTGAACGAGGCGTTCAAGGCGGGGTCGCTGACCGGCGACTTCATCGCCGTCATTCGGTTCCAGGGCCCGAAGGCCAACGGCATGCCGGAATTGCACCGGCTGACCACCGTGCTCGGCATCCTGCAGGACCGCGGCCAGCATGTGGCGCTGGTTACCGACGGGCGCATGTCGGGTGCCTCCGGCAAGGTGCCGGCGGCGATCCACGTGACGCCGGAAGCGGCGGAGGACGGGCCGATCGCCAGGATTCATGACGGCGATATTATCAGGCTCGACGCCGAGGCCGGAACGCTCGAGGTGCTGGTGCCGGCCGGCGATTTCGCACTGCGCCGGCCCGCGGACAGCGACCTCATAGGCAATGAATTCGGCTTCGGCCGGGAGCTCTTCGCCGGGTTCCGGCAGATGGTGGGCCGCGCCGACCATGGCGCGAGCGCCTTCGGCGTGGCGTGACTTTTTCGGCCATGAGGAAGAGCGGCTGGTGGCCGCTCTCCCTTGGATCTATTGAACCGTCAGCTCGGCTCGCGCGCCGGCCCTGACCGTTACCGCGCCTTCCTTCGAGCTGCTGTCCGACTTCTCCGAAACCACCGCGTAGTCGCCAACCGACAAGGTGGCCTGATACTTCTGGTCATAGGCGTAGCCGACCGACTTGCGGGTTCCATCGATGTTCTTCTTGGCCTCGAATATCTCGATCTTCGAGGCCCCTGGCGCGGTGATCGCCAGCACGCCGGCGTTCATGGCGATCTTCAGATCCTGATGTTCGCCAATTTTGACACTGAACGGCTGCTCGGCCACCGCGAGATCGACGGTCGCGACCATTACATAATCGTCGGGCGGCAGATCGAACTTGCTGTCGGGGCCGTAGGCATAGGTCACCTCCTGCCTGGTCCCGCCGATGTCCTTTTTCGCCTGGAACACCTTGAAGCCGACGCCAGAACCCTCGGCCTTGTCGCCACCGGCAGCATAGTAGGCGTTGGCGACGACATGCCCGACGCCGACGATGATATCCTTGTCGATGACCCTGCCGGCGGCAAGCGGGACCGTCTCGGTAACCACGCCCTGGCCGATCGTGACGGTCACCTTCTCGTCGCCGGCCGGCAGCACGACTTTCGTGTCGCCATAGTAGGTCGGCAGGGTGTCGACGCCTGGATAGGCGATCACGACCGCCGCGCCGCCGTCAACGTCCGCCCCTTCGCTTGGCCGCGGGTGGATAACCAGCGTGCCGGCATTCAACGTGAAGAGCGGCTTGGCGACCTGGCCAGGCTCGATCTTGATCTTCTGTTCGGCTTTGGCCTCGCCGGCGCGCGCGACGACGATATAGTCGCCCGCCTCCAGATTGCCCTTGTAGGCACCGTACTCGGTGGCGACGGGATCGCCGCGCGTGCCGTCGGAATTCGCCTTATAGATCTCCCAGGCATTGCCGTCGGTGACGGGATCGCCACCTTCGGCAAGCACGACGGTGGGCACGAAATTGGACTCCGCCGGCTGGGCAGGCGCCGGCTGGGGAGCAGGCTCCGGGGCGGCAGCCGGTTCAGGAGCGGATGGCGGCGGCGCAACGGTCTCGACGAGGGCGTCCTGCAATGCCTTTTCATCCGATGCTTCGATATATTTGCCGCCGGTGTTATCGGCCAGGCAGGCGACCTGCTTGCCTTCGGCAGCCGTCAGGCCAAAGCCGACGACATCGACGGTGAAGTCGATGCCGGCAGCCTCAAGCTCCTTGCCGAGCGCACAGGGATCGCCGCTGCATGTCTCGATGCCATCGGTGATGAGAACGACCGTCGCCTTGTCCTCGGTGTATTTCAATGCTTCCGCCGCTTGCTTGACAGCGGCGGTCAGCGGCGTCTTGCCCTGAAATTTCAAGCTGTCGGCCGCGGCTGAGATCGCACTTGCCGAGCCTGCCTGCGGCGGCACGATGAGTTCGATGTCGTCGCAACTGGCCTTGTCGCGATGGCCATAGGCCATGAGGCCGATTTCCTCATCGGCCGGGACCGATTGCAGCACGTTCCGCAGCGATTGACGGGCGATTTCGAGCTTGGGCTTGCCGTCGATCTGCGCCCACATCGAGCCGGAGGCATCGAGAATGACGATGACGCGATCGGCGGCGAAACCGAACCCCGTCGTCCAGAGCAACAGGGCCGCCGCAGCGACGCTCCGCACAAATCCCGCCATCAAAAATCTCCCCCGTCAGTCGCCGCCGTTCGGCGCCGGAACGCTATTTGACGCCGCGTCGCGACACAAGCCCGGACGGAGTACGAAGCTGCGTCGCCTCTCTGCCAAACCCTCAATAGGTCGTGCGGCGTTCCTCGGAAGGCGGCCGGCCGAATTGCAGCCGGTAGCTCTGGGCAAAATAGGAATGCGAGGTGAAGCCGGTGGCGATTGCCACGTCGAGGATCGGCATGTTGGTCTGGCGCAGCAATTCGCGCGCCCGCTCGAGCCTGAGCCGCATGTAATAGCGCCCGGGCGTCACACTGAGATGGCGCAGGAACAGGCGCTCGACCTGGCGCACCGACAGGCCCGCCGACTTGGCGAGCTGCACCGCCGACAGCGGCTCGTCGAGATGGTCGGCCATCAGCTCGACGATGCGGCGCAGCTTCTCCGACTTGCCGGTCAGGTCGCGTTCCGGGCCGACGCGCTGGCGGTCCCCGGCCGAGCGGATGCGCTCATGCTGGAACTGGTTGGCGACGCCATTGGCGAGACTCGAGCCGAAATCGCCGCGCACGATTTCCAGCATCAGGTCGATCGAGGTGGTGCCGCCGGCGCAGGTGTAGCGCTTGCGGTCGATCTCGAAGACGTTGCCGGTGCAGTTGATGTCCGGAAAGCGTTCGAGGAACCCGGCGCGGTTTTCCCAATGGATGGTGCAGCGATAGCCATCGAGCTGGCCTGCTTCGGCAAGCAAATAGGAGCCGACCGAAAGCGCGCCGAGCGCATTGCCGCGCCGGCCCCAGCTGCGCAGCGCCGCCAGCACCTTGCTCTTGCCGGGAAATTCCGTCGTCAGCCCGACCGAGACGAAAAGGATATCGACCGGCGGCAGATCGACAACGGCGTAGTCGATCTTGAGCGGCAGGCCGTTGGAAGCCATGACGGCATCGCCGTCGGCCGACACCGTCGTCCAGCCATAGAAATCGCGGCCGAGCAGCCGGTTCGCCGACCGGAACGTGTCGATTGCCGCGGCCAGCGAGAACATGGAGAACTTGTCGACCAGCAGAAACCCGAACTGCCGGCCGCCCTGAACGGGATCATTGGTGACCGGCCGTTCTAAGGGAACAGTGAGGTTCGGCAAGGACGCTGCTCTCTGGTCAGAAGGAAGGCCGTTTCAACCCGGCTGCGAGGTAGGCGGAAGCTAGCGTGTTGGCCATCAGCATGGCAATGGTCATCGGCCCGACGCCGCCAGGCACCGGCGTGATGGCGCCGGCCGCCTTCGCTGCTTCGGCAAACTCGACATCGCCGACGAGGCGGGTCTTGCCTTCACCCTTTTCAGGTGCGGCGATGCGGTTAATGCCGACGTCGATGACGGTGGCGCCAGGCTTGACCCAGTCGCCGCGGACCATTTCAGGCCGGCCGACGGCTGCGACCAGAATATCGGCGGTGCGGGCAAGCGCCGGCAGGTCCCTGGTGCGGCTGTGTGCGATGGTGACCGTGCAGTTGGCGGCAAGCAGTAGATTCGCCATCGGTTTGCCGACGATGTTCGAGCGCCCGACGACGACCGCATTGAGGCCGGACAGATCCTTGCCGCGCACCCGTTCGATCAGCAGCATCGAGCCGGCCGGCGTGCAAGGCACGAAGGCGGTCTCGAGCTCGCCGGTGCCGAGCTTGCCGACATTGATGAAGTGGAAGCCGTCGACATCCTTCTCCGGCGCGATGGTCTGGATGACTTTGCCGGCATCGATATGGCCGGGAAGCGGAAGCTGCACCAGGATGCCGTTGATGGCCGGATCGGCGTTGAGCTGGCCGATGATCTTCAACAGGTCCGGCTCGGAGGTCTCGGCCGGCAGCGTGTGCTGAACCGAATGGAAGCCGCATTCCTTGGCGGTGCGGGATTTGGAGGCGACATAGACCTGGCTCGCCGGATCCTCGCCGACGATGACCACCGCGAGGCCGGGCTGCCGTCCGCCCTTTTCCGCCAGTTCGGCGACCAGGGCCTTGACCCGCCGCACCACGTCTTCGGCGACGCTTTTTCCGTCAATCAACTCAGCCATGAACCACCCTCGACGCCGATCGCCTAAGCCTGCCGCGTTAAAGCATCCCCGCGGCGTACTCCAGATACCTTTTATGCATGTCGTTGCCCAGAACCATGCGCAGCCGGGCGGACATGCAGCGCGGCATTTTCACGAAAATCGAGCCGGGCAATCCCGTCAATGCGCCGTCCCATGCCGCTAACTCGAAACCGGCATGTTTTATTCGACGCTTAGAAATAGCGGCGCGTGCGGTTTTCGGTGAGCTCGCGAACCGCTTCGCGGAATTCACGCAGGCTGGCACGGATTTCCTCGATCTGGCTTTGCTGATCGGCGGCTTCCGAAACCTGATTTGCCTCCTTCGACCAGGCCTGAGTATAGGCCGAATGCTGCGGCGTGGGTTGCTGCGGATAAGGTGGCTGTCCGGCATAGAGCGGCTGTAGATCGAAGGCAGGCGGCATCGCTGCGCCGGAATTTGTCGCGGCGGAAGTCTCGCCGGACGCCATCTCCTCCGGCGCTCTGCCGGGCATGAGCCTGCGCAGCGCTGACAACACGGTACCGATCGGACCCCGACGCGCTGCCCGGTACGCTTTGTCCTCAGCGGGACCAGCATCGCGGCCGCCAACGGAGCCAGCGGGGTCGAACAATACATCGGCAGCTGCAGGCTCTTCCGTCAGTATGGTGGCGGCCTCCGGCCCATCAGGATGGAGCTGGCTTGTGCCGGCGGCTGCCAACAGGATCGGACTGGCACGCGCCTCGCGGCGCGACCGGGCGAGACGATGCCGTGTGGCGGCATCCTCGCGCCATGACGCGCCTGCACGCTCCTCTAGCGAAACCAGCGATGCTTCGTCCTCGTCGCGCACTGCCTCGACGAGCGACAGCAAGGACAGCTCGTTCCTCCGGTGTTGACGATTATCCCTGTAAGCCATGGTTCCTGGAGCTTTCCCCTAGGGCTGGGACGTAGCGACCGCCCACTGGTTAAGCGATGCTAAACAGGCATAGGAAATAAAAGGTTAATTTGGTCGGCTGAGAGACCTCGTTTCCCGCCTTAAGACAATGCCATCGAGTTCGTCGCCCGCGATTGGTCGATCACTCGAAAAATGGCGGGATGTCGTTAGGGTTGGAGGCAGACGTTCCATTGTTCATGAAGTCGCCATCTTGAACACCGTCAGAATTCGGGGGAGGCTATCCGTATGATAACGCCAGACACTCCGTTTGCGCTGATGCTGGAGATGCACGCTGTGCTCTTCGGAGTTCCGGTGCTTAGTCTGCTGGCAGGGACCGCAATCCTTGCTTTGATACGCCCATGGCGCTTTTCTTCAGGGGCCGTGGCGGCTTGCAAGATGGCTATGGGAGTCGGCGTCGTGGCCGTGGCAGTTGTGCTTGGTTGGGGAGGATTTCTTGTCGGCTTTGGTGCGCTGTTGGAGAATCCAGGCTATCGCTCCCACCTCGTCTGCAGTCCCTGTTTTTAGTCTGGGATGGGCCGAACCTGGCCGTCCAGAGTGATCGGGTCAGGACTGACCGAGCCCGATCAGGCGGCGAAAGCGGCGACATAACCCGGCCCCTGATCAAGGTCCGAGAGGGGCTTCCCCGTCCGTCCACGAACGTCTATGGCAAAGCCAACCATTTCGAATGGAGAGCTTCGATGACGATCAGGCTTGTTCTCGCCGGTTGCGGCAATATGGGCTACGCCATGCTCTCCGGCTGGCTGAAAGCCGGCAAGCTCGCTCCGGCTGCGGTGTTCGTGGTCGAGCCCAATGCCGAGTTGCGCAAGCGTGCCGAAGCACTGGGCTGCGGTGCTGCCGCGGATGTCGGCGCCATACCGGCCAACGCCGTGCCGGCCCTCGTCGTCATGGCGGTCAAGCCGCAGGTGATCCGCGACGTGACGGCTGGCTACATCCGCTTCAACGATGGCCGAACCACTTTCCTCAGCATCGCCGCCGGGACACCGGTCGCCACGTTCGAAGGCATTCTCGGCGACCGCGCGCCGATCGTGCGCTGCATGCCCAACACGCCGGCGGCAATCGGCAAGGGCATGATGGTGGTGTTTTCCAACAGGCTGGTTTCCGAGGACACCAAACACCTTGTCGCCGATCTGCTTTCGGCGAGCGGGCAAGTGGCCGACATTGACGACGAGGGCCTGATGGACGCGGTGACGGCAGTCTCCGGATCCGGTCCAGCTTATATCTTCCATTTCATCGAAGCGCTGACGGTGGCCGCCGAGAAGGCTGGCCTGCCGGCCGGGACTGCCAAGCTCTTGGCAATGCAGACGGTCTACGGCGCCGCATCGCTGGCCGCCGAAAGCGGCGAGGAGCCCGGCGTGCTCAGGCAGCAGGTGACCAGCCCCAACGGCACCACGGCTGCGGCCCTTGCAGTACTGATGGGCGAGGACCGGCTGACACGCCTGCTCACCGAGGCGGTGGAAGCGGCGCGGCTGCGGTCGGTAGAGCTGGGGAAGTAACAGCTGTCGAGGCGTGGGTCGGCCGTGCGTTTCAGGGGCAATAGCAAACGCTCTGTAGCGATCCTTCGCGCCCCCCCTCTGTCCTGCCGGACATCTCCCCCACAAGGGGGGAGATTGGCAGTTTGGGCGCTCCGCTCACGAACTGCGATGTTGGAGATTGGCGAAAGCCGGCGTGACGTCCGATCTCCCCCCATGTGGGGGAGATGTCCGGCAGGACAGAGAGGGGCGCTGTCCCGCCGACGTCAAAGTTTCTGCACCGCACCTAACCCGCCCCATACAGCATCTCGTCCTGCAGCCGGCGCAAGGCGAATAGCCTGGTCGTCGGGTCGGGCGCGGCATTGTCGGCGGTGAGCAATTCGCCTTTCCTCACCGGTTTCAGCACCTTGCCGCCTTCGAGCAGGCCGACGGGCACGGCGTGGTGGGCGCGAGCCTCCTCGACGGTCATGGTCCAGGAGCGGTAGCAGGTCTCGCCGATCGCGTCGAACGTCTCGCCTGCCGCCAGATCGCGCTTGGCCACGGCGCAGACCTCGGCCACCGGCCTCGGCAGCGGCACCATGTCGGGCTTGCCGTAAAGCGCGATGCGGGCGGCCGTCAGCGGCACTTCCAGCGAGGTCAGATGGTAGGGCCTGAAGAAGCTGTAATAGGGGCCGTGGCCGATATGCAGATCGTCCATGCGCTCGATGATCCGCGGATGAGTCGCCTCGACGATGACGAAGACACCGGGCGCCACGCCCTTGCCGACGGTATAGTCGACAACGCCCTTCTTCGACAGGATGCCGCCCTGCTCGCGCGGGATCAGCACCTTGACCAACTCGTCACGGTCGGCCTTGGGGCCGTGCATGCCGGGAACGTCGGGTACCAGCCCAGTGGCGTTTGCGATGGCGCACATCTCGACCATGGTTTTCGAGCCGTCGACGAACTCGACCAGCATGCGCGGATTCATGTTGCGGCGCAGCGCTTCCTCGCGGTAGTCGTCGGGAACAGCGTCGTGGTTGAGAGGGTTGTTCTTGCCCTTGCCGGCGGAGACGATGGTGTAGCCGAGCGCCGAGGCGAACTCGATCAGCTCCATGCAGCTCGACGGTTCGTCGCCGGCACCGACCGAATAGACGACGCCGAGCCGGTCGGCCTGCTGCTTGAGGTAGCAGCCAATAGTGACGTCGGCCTCGACATTCATCATCACCAGATGCTTGCCGTGCTGCATCGCCATCAGGTCGAAATCGGCGGCGACGCCGGGCTTGCCGGTGGCATCGATGACAACATCGATGAGCGGATTGGTGACCAGCATCTCGTTCGAGGTGATTGCGATCTTGCCGCTCTCGATCGCTTGGCTGACCTTCGAAGCGCTGTCCGCTTCGGCTGCCATTGCCTCGTCGCCATAGGCGATGCGGATGGCGTCACGCGCCGTATGCGGCCGGCGGGTCGAAATCGCGCAAACCGAAATGCCCGGCATCAGCATGCCTTGTGTCACCAGGTCGGTGCCCATCTCGCCCGACCCGATGACACCGATGCGCACCGGGCGGCCTTCCGCCGCGCGCTTGGCAAGATCCCGGGCAAGCCCGGTCAAGGCGACATTGGTCATGCTGGAAACGTCCACTGCTTTTTTGATTTGAAGCGGGAATAGCAGGGAACGGCAACCCTTTGCCAATCGAAACCGGCCGCGGCCGCCTTTTCCTGTGCGCTATTGCAATTCGGCCAGCAAGGCTTGTGCCTCGGCAAGGTTCTTTGCGGAGCCGGCGGCAAGGTCGTCCATCTTGCCATCCCGAAAGATGACGAGCGCATGCTGGCAGGCGGCTATCGCTTCCTCGGCCATTGCCTTCTGCTTGCGAGCAGCACCCAGATCGGTAAGCACGTCGCACAGGCTGTCCTCGGTGAAAGCGATGCCCGGCACCGAACCGATCTTCTTCTGCACGGCGATGGCCTCGCGCAGGATCGGCACCGCCTCCTCGAATTTGGCGACGTTGTTTCCGGCGCGGCCGGCGAGCGTCAGCTGATAGCCGATCTCGTTTTGCATGCTCGCCCAGCGCTCGGGGTCGCGGTCGCGGTCGACCTGGTCTGCCAATGCTCGGTAGACGGCGACCGCCTCGTGGAACAAAGCCGGCGAAGGCTCTTTCGCGCCGATCATGCCAAGCACATTGGCCAGGCTTGCCTGCGTGCTGGCCCAACGTTCGGGGGCGCGGTCGCGCGAGCGCACGCTCTGGATCGAACGATAGATGCCGGCCGAACGCTTCAGCAGGGCAACGTCGTCGCGCCAGTAGCCCAGCGTCGAAAGCGCGCTGGCCAGATTGGTCTGGTTGCGCAGCCATTCGTCGGCATCCCTGTCGCGGCTTATCACTGTCAGTGCCGCCTCATAGGCCTGGACAGACTTGGCCATGGCGTCCGGGTCGGAACTGGCGTTTGCCTGCATCATGCGGACATTGCCGAGGTCGCCTTCGACCGAAGCCCAGAGCGAGCGGTCGGGCAGCGTGGCATAGACGGCCAGTGCCTTTTCATGCGCGGCCGCCGCCTTCTGGTAGAGCGACGGGTCATTGGCGCTGCCGGCAAGGTAGTAATAGGCGCTGCCGAGTTCGTTCTGCAGCTGGGCGTGATCTTCCGGCACCGTGGCGAGGTCGTAGAAGGGCAGCGCCGCTTCAAGCGCCGTCGCCGACTGGTTGAACGCTTCGCCGTCCTGCGTGCGGTCGCCCAGAACCAGGAGCACATGGCCGAGACCCCATTGCGTTGCCGCCCAAGCGTCGGGGTCGCTGTCACGGCTCTGCATTTCGAGCGCCGCGCGATAGGCCACCGCCGAGCGCTGGAGCGCCTCGTCCGAACCGCCATCGGCCTTGCCGAGCATGGAAAGTGCTGCGCCCAGCCGGTACTGCGTCTTCGCCCAGTCCTTCGGGGCGCTCTCCTTGGTTCGCACGGTGAGCGCTGCATCATAGGCGGCGACCGCTTCTTCAAGGACCGCTTTGTCGCGAGCACGGTCGCCCCAGGTCGACAGCGAGTTGCCGAGACTGTGCTCTATTGAGGCGAATTCGAGCGGCGCGGCGGCGACGGTATAGACCTGCGAGGCCTCGCGATAGGCGGACGCCGACTTCCGGAGATAGTCGATGCCGGTGTCCCGATCGCCAAGCGTCGCATAGACCGAGCCCAGATTCTGGTTCAACGAAGCCCAGTCGAGCGGCAGCTTTTCGCGCGGATATTCAGAAAGTGCGGCCTCATAGGCAGCGACCGCCTTGAGCAGCGCGTCATTGCCGGCCTGCCTGGCGCCGAGACGCTGCAAGGCATTGCCAAGCGTCAACTGGCCGTTTGCCCAGCTGGCCGGCGCATGGTCGCGCGTCCACACCGTCAGTGCGGCCTCTGCCGCCTCCCGAGCACGCTGAAGCGTAGCAATGTCGCCATTGATCTGGCCGATCGATTCCAGCGCCGAACTCAAATTGTTCTGGATCGTCGCCCATTGCGCCGGCGCGCGCTCGCGCGTCATTTCCTCCGTCGCCGCCTGATAGGCGGCAACGGCCTGCTCAAGCGTCGGTACGTCTTGTTCACGCTCCCCGAGGCGGAACAAGGCCGCGCCGAGATTGACCTGGCTCAACGCCCAGTCGAGCGGCCCGCGCTCCCTGCGGTATTCGGTCAGCGCGGCGCGATGCGCTTCGATGGCGGCGCGAAAGCTGTCGCTGGTGGCTTGGCGCTCACCCAGTTCGGAGAGCACGATGCCGAGATTATTCTCAGTCGCCGCCCATTCGAGCGGCAGCTTTTTCGACACTTGCACCTCGAGCGCCGCGCAGAACGAGGCAACGGCATTGTCGAGCAACGTCGTGCCGTTCTCGCGCTGGCCGAGCCGCCAATAGACGGTGCCGAGATTGCCTAGCGTCGAGGCCCAGTCGTCCGGATTGGCGTCGCGCGTGTAGACGCTCAGCGCCTGATCGAAGGCGGCTGCCGCTTTGTCGAGGTCTTCGCGGCCGGCCTCGCGCTCGCCCAGCGTCGACAGTGTGGTGGCGAGATTGTTTTGCGTGGCCGCCCATTGCCGCGGGCTGTTTTCGCGCGACACATAGGTCAGCGCCTTTTCATAGGCAGCGACCGCCTGCACCAGAAAGGCGTTGTCGCCCGAGAAAGAACCATGCGCGGAGAGCGCCTGGGCCTCGGCTGCCTTGTAGAACCAGGCTTCATGGTCGTCCCATTTCTCGACCTGCTCATAGGCCTTGGCATAGTCCTGGGCTGCCGCCTGATAGCTGAAGGAGATTTCGTAGGTTTTGGCGCTGTCGCCGAAAACCTCGGCAAACTCGAAACGACGCGCCTTGAGGTCGGCTTCAGCCTGGTCGACGGTCTTCGACAGTTCGCCAACGCGGGCCTTGGCCTGTTCATGGATTTTCTGCGCTGCTTCCAGCGCGCCTTCCTGCACCGCTTGTTCGGCCAGTTTTGAAAGCCGGACGATTTCCGGATCCTGGCTCTTCAGCGTCGCCTGCTCGGCCAGTACCTGTTTCAGCCGCTCGGTCTGGCCGCGCAGCAATGTGTCGAGTTCGGCTGCATCCCTGGGTGTCTCGGTGCCCAGCGTCTTCAGCATGGCGTAGAGCGCGTCCATCGGTACGCCGCCGTCGCGGGCGATCGTCTCGATCTGGCGGCGTTGCGGGTCGGGCAGCGTCGAGATCGTCAGCAGCAGCCGGCGGCGCTCTGTGAGGATCTCGCCCTCCTCGCCTTTCGGCACCTCGGCGGGCGTGCCGAAATAGAGCAGCCGGCGCAGGCTCTCATTGACCCAGGGCCGCTGCCGGCCGCCGGTCTTGAGATAGACCTCCTCGCCGACCATGCGCAGCACAGTGCCGAATTCCTCGCCGCCCATCGTGTCGATGTGACGCAATATGGCTGCCGCGTAGGGGCTGTTGCCGTCGGCGGGACCGTCGAGCGCCACCTTGCCGGGCTCGGCGGCAAAGCCGATGACTTGGCCCAAGCTGTCGTTGCCAGAACCGCTGTCGTCGGCCGAACCCTTGGCCGGCGCGCTGTCGTTCAGCGCCACGACGCTGCGCGTTTCGCCGAGGCCGCCGGCGCCGATCGGCTTGCCCGCTTCACCCGGCTTGAGTTTCAAAAGCGTGCCCGGCGGAAACGGGTCGTTGCGGCAGGCATCGAGCAGCACGATGGTGACCGGCACCTTGGCCTTCAGTTCGGCCACGATCGACGACAGCGGGACCAGCTTCTCGCCGGCATCCTCGAGCGCCGCAATGTCGGCATCGACGGGCACCAGGAAATTCTCGCCACCGGCTTCGATGCCGTGGCCGGAATAGTAGATAATGGCGACGTCGGCACCCTCGGCATCGTCGACGAAGCCTTCGAGGTCGCGCCGCAATTTGCGTGCGTCGCGATTGGTCGCGACATCGGTTTCGAAGCCGAGCCTGTCGAACATCTCCTCGATGGCGCGGGCGTCGTTTTCCGCATTGGGCAGCTTGCCGACATGCTCATAGTCGGACTGCCCGATGACGAGCGCGACGCCTTTTAGCGCCTTCGGCTCCTCGCCCCGAGCAGGAACCAGCGCGCACAAAAGCAGCGCGGCAAACGCCACGCCTATGCGCCCTGTTGCACCTGGAAACAACATCGCCCACCCCAACCCAGCGTGCAATCTTCCACAGCGCCATGGCATCATGATGGCCGGCGCTTGGCAAGTGTTCGGGCAAGAGGTGTTCTTGTCGTGGCCTGTCGTGCCGCTCCGTTGCGATCTTCGCGCCCCTCCCTCGCCCAGCGCTGCGCCGCCGCTACTTGTTTGTTGACAGCATGCGAGGCCCACATGTGGAATTTGGCAGCAGAGAGCTGGAGGCTCCTCAAGCAGAGCGTCCTCGGCTTCATCGATGACAATGCGCTGAGCCATGGGGCGGCGATAGCTTTTTATGCCACGACCTCGCTTGCGCCGATCCTGCTGATCGTCGTCGCTATCGCCGGCATGGCCTTCGGGCACGAGGCGGCACAACTCGCCCTTTCGGCACAGATCGCCGGCCTGATGGGACCGCAAAGTGCCGAGCTGCTGCAGGCGACGATCGAAAACGCTTCGCAGAAGGAAGCGGGAACCCTTGCCAGCATTCTGGGGCTGGTCACGCTGTTCGTCGCCGCATCCGGCGTGTTCGGCGAAATGCAGCTGGCGCTGAACGAAATCTGGAAAGTCAAACCGAGGGCAGCAACGATCTCACGGCTGGTGCGGGCACGCATTGCAAGCCTGGGCCTGGTCGCCGCTCTCGGTTTCCTGCTCCTGGTGTCCTTGGTTGTAAGCGCCGCGATTTCGGCGCTCGGAGACGTCATCAACGCCTATCTGCCGTTCGGCACCATCATCCTGAGCGCGGTCAACGGGATTGTCTCGTTTGCCCTGATCGCGCTGCTGTTTGCCGCGATCTACAAGGTGCTGCCCGACCGCAGTCTGCAATGGCGCGATGTCGGCCTTGGCGCCGTCGTCACCGGGTTTCTGTTCACCATCGGCAAGTCGCTGATTGGCTGGTATATCGGAACCAGCGCTTTCGCATCGTCGTACGGCGCGGCCGGCGCCCTGCTCGTCGTGCTGTTGTGGGTCTACTATTCGGCCGAGATATTTCTGCTGGGCGCCGAATTCACGCGAGCCTATTCGGTTCGGCACGGCAGCCGGTCCGATTTGAAGAACAAGGTGGAATCGCATGACAAATGAGTTCACGCCGAAATTCGACTTGGCCGGCAAGGTGGTGCCTGTCACCGGCGCCTCGCGCGGCATCGGCCGCGCCGGCAGGCGAACTGCATCGGTCAAACCTGGTGTCCAGCTTTCTCATTCATTGCCGGCGAGCCAACGGACCATGTTCGCCATCAGTTTTCCGTAGAACGGCCATCCGAGGAAATTCTGCGAGAGCCAATGCGGGCCGATATCTGTTGCCCAGGCAATCGTGCGGCCGCGGCCATGGCTACCGACGGCAAGGAGCGGCCAGTCGGTGCCGCGGTGGTGGCAGGTCGCCAGAAGCCGGGACGAACCGTCGTGCCTGAATTCCAGCTTGTTCATGCCGAGGATCGGCGGCAACGGCCCCTCCACCCCGGAAAAAATCGGGTGGGATGACTGCAGGATGGAGGTCTGCAGGCCTTGCGGGACCTCCATGCCGTCGCTGTAGGGGAGGCAACGGACCGGCAGCACGTCCTCGACCGGGGTGTCGTGGAAACGCGCCGTCCCGAACATGCCCTGAAAACCCATATAGCCGCCGGCCAGCATCAGCCCGCCGCCACGTTCGACATAGGCCTTGAGCAGATCGAGGCGGTTGACGCCGACACGCCCGGCGCGGGCATCCGGCGTCACCAGCAATGTCAGGGCGCCGACGTCGGAGATCACCACCGCCCGATATTGGGCGAGCGCATCGAGGTCATAGGGAAACTCCGCGCCGCAACGCTCGCCGCCGATCTGCGTGACCGCGATGCGCTCATCGGCCAGCGCGGCATTGAAGGCCGTCGCGCCATTTGTCGAGGTCGCACTTGTAAGCACATCGCTACCGACGGCGACCGACGTCGTCGCCGCAAAGGTTTCGCCTGCAAGCAATATCTTCATTGCCGCCCCCGCACTGTTTTGATTCGAGAGGTTCAGGAAGGGCGCCGGATGGACCCGCGCCCCCGCCAGAGTTCGAGCTCTTAAGGATCAGAACTTGAACTCGGCCAGATTTTCAGGGGTCACGATCTTGGCCGGACCAAGGATCAGTTCGCCGCCGGCGCCAATCGTGTATTCGCCGAGCCTGCCTGCCGTGAACTTCTCACCCTCCTTTCCGGTGATCTTGCACTGCGCAAGCGCCTGGGCCGTCTGGTAGGTAAGATAGCCAAGATCGGTGACGTTCCACCAGATATCCTGGGCCGCCCCGTCCTTGATGTATTTCGAGATCAGAGTAGCCGGCGCGAGGCCGGTCAGCTTGACCTTGCCGATCATGCCCGCCTCCTCGAGCGCACGCGCGGCCGCCGGAAGGCCGATGCCTGCCGGGACGATGATCACCTTGAGATCGGGAAACGCCTGGACCAGCGCCAGCGCCTGCTGCTGGTTGATTTGTTCACTTTCTTCGCCATAGGCCACCTGCACCAGCTTCATTTTGGAGAACTTCGGCTCGGCGGCCATCTTCGCCTTCATGAAGTCGATCCAGGCGTTCTGGTTGGTCGCCGTCGGCGTCGACGACAGGATCGCGAATTCGCCTTCACCGCCGCTGAGGGCGAATGCACTTTCCAGCATCATTTCTGCGAGGCTGTCGCCCTTGACCTGATTGACAAATGCCGCGCGAGCATCGGCGGCCACATCGGAGTCATAGGAAATCACCCTGACGCCCTGCTGAACGGCGCGCTTCAGCGCCGGCGCGACGGCATTGGCGTCGTTGCCGGCAATTGCGATGACCCCGACCTTCTGCGACACGAGGCTGTTGATGAATTCGATTTGCGCCTCGGCGGTCGCCTGCGATGGGGCGACCTGGGTAGCGGTGCCGCCAATTTCCTTGGCTGCCTCTTGTGCACCTCCAAAAGCCACTTTGAAGTAGGGGTCTGTGTCGAGCTTGGGCAGGAAACCGACCGTTACGGGTTCCTTGGCGCATTCCTGGCTGAAGGCCAGCGAGGTTGGCGCGAGCAGAACCGCGGATGCGAGCAGGGCTAATCTAAACGCTTTCATTATGACTCCTCCGTCAAAATTCGGGCTTAAAGGAAGGGGCCCGAGATCACCCCTTTGTCTCGCGCATTGCGCGGGATCTGCTGAGCAGCTCCTGTGTGGAGCGCCAGTAATTGCCGACCAGCAGCGAGCCGATCAGAAGCAGGCCAATGATCATGCCCTGCGCGTCGCCGCCGATCTGGTTCAGCGCCAGCACGTTACGGATGATGGCGATCAGGACCAACGCCAGCATGACGCCGGTCAGGCGGCCCTTGCCGCCAAAGACGCTGACGCCGCCGAGCAGCACGATGGTGATGACGTCGAGCTCCATGCCGAGCGCATTGTTGGCGCGGGCATTGGAAAGGCGCGCGGTATAGACGATGCCGGCTATCGCCGCGACGACGCCCGAGACGACGAACAGGTTCAGCACCACCCGGCGCGTGTTTATGCCGGAATAGCGCGCCACCTCGGGGCTGCCGCCGAGCGCGTAGATGCGCTTGCCGGTCGGCGTCTTCTGCAGCACGACCGCAAACACCGGCGCCAGCGCCAGGAAGGGGACGATGGTCCACGGTATCTCGGTGCCCGGCAGATTGTTGATGCCGAAATCCACGACCGCGGGCGGCAGGATGTTGACCGAACCGGTGCCGAGCAGGATGTAGCCAATACCTCGATAGAGCGCCATCGTGCCGAGCGTCACCACCAGCGACTGCAGTCCAAGGCCCGAGACCAGGTAGCCGTTGAAAGCGCCGAGCAGGCCGCCGGCGACGAGCGTCAGCGGGATTGCGGCAAGCGTTGGCACGCCGGCCTGTACCAGCAAGCCAAAGACGACGGACGTCAGCGCCAGCACCGAGGCGATCGACAGGTCGATTTCGCGGGTGATGATGAGCAGCGTCATCGGCAGGATCAGCAGCGCCTTTTCCGAGGCGCTGGCGGCCAGTTGCGAGAGATTGAAGCCGGAGACGAAATTCGGCACGACGATCGCCGCGTAGAGGAAGATGGCCACGCAGGAGGTCGCCAGCAGCAGATCCCAGAAGTCGATCGAACGGAGGAACTTTCTCACCGCGCCCTCGCCTGTCTTGCCTGCTCGGCACGCCGCACGATGAAGGTGTCGATGCCGATGGCGACCAGGATCACCAGGCCGTAGACGCCCTGCAGCCACAGCGGGTCGACGCGCACCAGCGTCAGCCCGTTCTTGATGACGAGCAGCGTGAGCGCGCCGAGGATGATGCCGAGCAGCGTGCCCGAACCACCGCGGATGGCGACGCCGCCGACCACCGCCGACGCGATCACGGTGAGTTCGAAACCGAGCGCGACGCGGGCATCGATGGTCGCATAGCGGGATGCCCACAGCGCACCGCACAGGCCGCCGAGCAGGCCGGCCATGCCAAAGGCCAGCAGAATCCGCCGGTCGACGGGGATGCCGATAAGACGTGCGCCGTCGGGATTGGAGCCGGCGGCAAACAGTTCGCGTCCGATGGCGGTGCGATAGAGCAGCACATAACCCAGGCACAGGATGACGATCGCGATAATGACGATCAGCGGCACGCCGGCGATCTTCAGGCCGGTCATGTCGAGCCAGGCTTGCGTGACTTCGTCGGCGCTGATCTGGTCGCCGGCTGCCCAGATCGAGTTGAAGCCGCGGAAGATCGACATCGAGGCCAGCGTGACGACGATCGCCGGGATCTTTCCCCTGGTAACGACAAGGCCGTTGATCAGGCCAGCGACACCACCGACCGCGCATGCGGTCATCAGGCCGATGCCGATGTCGAGCCCTGGATAGGCCTGGACCATGCTCGCCGCCATGTAAGCCGACAAGCCGATCACCGCGGCGATCGAAAGGTCGATGTTGCGGGTGATCAGCACCAGCATCTGAGCGAGTGCTGCAACTACCAGCAGGGCTGCATCCATCGACACGGCGGTCAGGTTTGCCGCACTCACCATGCGCGGATTGATAATGGTGACCGGGATGGCGACCGCCAGCATCGCGGCGAGCAGGCCGAACTCCCGCCGCTTCAGTATGTCGAGCGGTCCTTTTCTTTTCTCTTCGCTGGCGGCCTGCGCTGCCGGGTCGGCGCGTTTGTCGGCCTTCGTCGCGGCTTCCAGCACCTTTTCCTGGGTGGCTTCGCCCCTGGCAAATTCGGCCGTCCGATGGCCTTCGCGCAGGACGATGATGCGGTCGCACATGCCGATGAGCTCGGGCATTTCCGAGGAGATCAGGATGATAGCCATGCCCTGTGCGGCAAGGTCGGCGATCATCGCATGCACTTCCGCCTTGGTGCCGACATCGATGCCTTGCGTCGGCTCGTCGAGGATGAGGACGCGCGGCTCGGTGCGCAGCCATTTGGCCAACACCACCTTCTGCTGGTTGCCGCCGGACAGTTCCTTTACCGGCTGCCCGTAGCCGGAAAAGCGAAGCTTCATCCGCTTCAGCCAGTCCGAAACCAGATCGATCGCGCGGTCCGTGCCGTAGAAGCCGGAGCGAGCTGCCTTGTCGAGCACGGGCAGCACCGCGTTGTCGAGGATCGAAAAGTCCATCACCAGGCTCTGGCCCATGCGATCTTCCGAGACATAGGCGATGCGCGCATC
Source organism: Mesorhizobium sp. M0189 (assembly GCF_040322135.1). NCBI lineage: Bacteria > Pseudomonadati > Pseudomonadota > Alphaproteobacteria > Hyphomicrobiales > Phyllobacteriaceae > Mesorhizobium > Mesorhizobium sp. M0189. Next base: position 100,602 of record NZ_JAMYSW010000002.1, on the reverse strand, counting down.
CATGGCGTCGCGTGCCGATGCAAAGTGCGCGGCCTCGCCGTCGATCAGGATTTCGCCGGCATCCGGCTGGTCGATGCCGAACAGCACGCGCGCGATCTCGGTCCGCCCGCTGCCGACCAGGCCGCCGAGCCCGAGCACCTCTCCGGCGTGGAGCTTGAGGTCGATGTTGGAAAAGCCGCCGGCATGCGAAAGCCCCCTCGCCTCCAGCACCAGCGCGCCGGTGGCGTGGTTTCGTTCCGGATAGAGGTCGGTCACTTCGCGGCCGACCATCATGCCGATGGCGGCGGCGCGACCAAGCTCGGCCTTCGGCTTGATGCCAATGAGGCGGCCGTCGCGCAGCACCGCGATGCGGTCGGCGATGCGGAAGATCTCGTCCATGCGATGGCCGACGAACATCATCGCCACGCCATGCAGCCGCAGGTCGGCGACGACGGTGAACAGCCGCTCGACCTCGCGCTGCGACAGGGCGGCCGTCGGCTCGTCCATGATCAGCACCCGCGCGTCGAGCGACAGGGCGCGGGCGATCTCGACCAGTTGCTGTTCGGAGGTGCGCAACGTTCCGAGCCGGGTTTCGGCCGGCACGTCGAGGCCGACTGTCGCCAGCACCTTGCGCGCGCCGGCAAGCACGGCAGCGTTGTCGATGCCGCCGAAGCGATCGCGCGGCATATGGCCGAGATAGATGTTTTCCGCCACCGAAAGATCCGGGAAAAGACCAGGATGCTGGTGCATGACCGAGATGCCGGCAGCCTGGGCATCGTGCGGCGAATGGAAGACCACAGGCTTGCCGTCGACTTCGATATGGCCGCCGGTAGAGAGGTACACGCCGGCCAGCAGCTTCACGCAAGTGCTCTTGCCGGCGCCGTTTTCGCCAAGCAGAGCCAGCACCTCGCCTGGGCGCAATTCGAAGGACGCGTCCTTGAGGGCAATGGTGCCGCCGAAGGCCTTTGTCGCCTGAACCAGGGCAACGGGGACCGCCACGTCGCTCTTCACCATGGCATCGGCTTCGCCTAATGCGCCCAAGTGCAGCACCCTTCCTCCCTGGTCCTGTTTCTTCAATTTGCTATATTAAATGGGCCGGCGCCGCAACTGGAAAATTGACTTCCGTGGCCCCGAAGGGCACTGTCGCTTCGCGCACGGGTGCAGCTGGAGCGCTCGACTGCGGCAACTTCAAAGCTGCAGGCGACTAGAGCAGTTCCGCGGCAATGAAATGGGGAGGCGCCGGTTTGTCCGGAAAAGGCAGCAATTCGGTCAAGGTTCGGCATTATAACGAGCGCTTCGTGCTCGATGCCATCCGCCGCCTGAAGGAGGCATCCAAGTCCGATCTGGCGCGCGCCGCAAATCTGACGCCGGCCGCGGTCGCCACCATTGTCGACGGGCTGGAATCGTCGGGATTCGTAAAGCAAGTGGGAAAAAGGTTCGGACAACGGGGGTCGCCGTCCACTCTCTACCGACTTGCACCGGAGCGCATCTACAGCGTCGGCATCAAGATCGGCCGGCGCGCGCTGGAAGCCGTGCTCGTCGACTTCGCCGGCGAGGTCCGCTCGCGCGAGTCGCACGAATATCGCTTTCCGGACCCCGATCTGGTGCTCAAGGCCGGCAACATGTCGCTGGCCACTTTCAACAAGCTGGTCGAGGGGCTTGGCGATGCCAGCATCGTCGGCGTCGGCATCGCTTCGCCATATTTCCTCGGCGGCTGGAGCGAGGAACTCGGCTTTCCCGACGACCTCGGTAGCCGCTGGGAAGCAATCGATCTGACGACATTCTTCGCCACAAAACCGAAGACCCCGGTCTTCGTGGAAAACGACGCGTCATCGGCCGCACTCGCCGAGCTCATCCAGGGGACCGGCGCACGGTTCCGCGACTTCATGCATATCTCGATCGACACCTTTGTCGGCGGCGGACTGGTGCAAGGCGGCAAGGTCCACACCGGGCCGCACGGCAACAGCGCCGCGCTCGGTCCTTTGCCGGTCTCGCCTTCAAGCCTCGATTCGGTGGCGGCCAAGCCGGCGCGCTACCAGAGCCTGCTGCATCGCGCTTCGATCTATGTTCTGGTCAATCATCTCAAATCGCGCGGCGTCGAGATCAATCGTGCGCGCGAACTCGATCCCTTGCCGCCGGGGGCGCGCGAGCCGCTGTCGGAATGGATCGACGATTGTGCCAATGCGCTGGTCGAGGCGATCATCGCCATCACCTCCGTGATCGACATCGAGGCGATCGTCCTCGACAGCATCCTGCCGCGGCCGATCCATCTCGAGCTGCTGGCGAAGGTGCAGACCCAGTTCAACAGGATCAGCGCCATCGGCATCGTGGCGCCGGAAATCGTGTCGGGACAATTCGGCCCCGAGGCTTCGCCGATCGGCGCGGCGATGCTGCCGTTCTCGGCACTGTTGGCGCCCGACAGCGGCGTGCTGATGATCGGCAAGGACAGAACAATGCTGCTGGGCAGCCTTTCGAGGCTTGCCAGCCAAGGCCAACCAGCAAGAAGCTCAGCGCCTTCAACGGGATAAGATGGTGCTGCGAACGAGCATCAAGCTCTGGACATCATCAACATCAGCTCACAGTCCGGCACTGACACGGCGGGCTTTTTGCGCCGGCACCGGAACTTTTAGCGGCTGCTGATCTTCATTCGTTACCGACATCGAAATGCTCGATCGGTCCGCGCTCCGCTTTAGTGCGGGCCCCAGGAAGCAAGGAGGAACACATGAACTGGGATCAAATCAAGGGAAAATGGACGCAGTTCAAAGGCAAGGCGAAAGAGCAGTGGGGTGACCTCACCGACGATGATCTTGATCGCATCGAAGGCAACCGAGACCAGCTCTTGGGACGTATCCAGGAGCGATATGGCATCGCCAAGGAAGAGGCAGAGCGCCAGGTAGATGACTGGTCCAGAAGCATCAGCTGAGTCTTGGACGCAACGCCGTCTGCTGCCCCACCACCGGGGTGAACTCTGCGTCGCCCGCCGTGCCGACTGGTGCGGCGGGCCCTTTCGACAGCGAGGCCCGGGAGGAACCTTTAGCCGTATCTAATGTTCTACTTGCGTGGCGGGCTTCACCCCGACGTGCGCCTAGCCCGGAGGCGAAGGAGTGCAATCATGAACAACATTATCTGGCTGGTCGGCGCCATCGTGATCGTAATCGCTATTTTGAGCTTTTTGGGTCTGCGATAGCACATCTGAGCCCTCTCTTCGAGCCGGCGGCCCGGTCGGCATGGCCTCAGCACACCCAAGCTGGTCAGACTTAGGTCCCAAGCAAGACGCTCCAGGAATGGACCGAAGCCCCGGCTGAGGAACGTAGCCGGCTGGCTCACGTTGTAGTGAGCTTTGGCGCGACCAAGATGCGTCTGGGCGGAAGAGTTCAAGCCAGAGAGGAGAAGCCCGACGTTCCGAACGAGCGTCGGGTTTGGGCGCAAATGCAAACGATCAGCCGACTGTTCGATTCCCATGCCCAGGCAGCACGTGCTGTTGCCAGGCTTCAGGCCGGCGGGATTCGTCGCCGGCAGATCAGCGTGGTCGGATCTTACAATGACAACGATGAACCGATCAGCGTTGCTGGATATTACGACGATGAGATGAGCGGTCTCTGGCGGGGTGCGGGCGCAGGGGCCGCACTTGGCGCGACGGCTGGTCTGCTGGCCGGTTTTAGCGCTTTTGGAGCTCAGGGCATTGATCCCGCGGGGATGACCGGCATGGCTCTGGTCGGTGCGGCGTGGGGCGGCTTTGGCGGCGGGCTTCTCGGAACCTTCGCCAATTTTGCCCAGAAGCCGGGCAAGCCGAAGATCGCAGAGGGTGTCGTTCTGGTGATGGCCCGCGTCGATGAAAAGCAGGCCGGCGCCGCGCAGGCAGTGCTTCGGAGTTCCGTGGAGATGCCGCGGCGCATCTGCCGTTCCGGACAGATGAAGACGAGCGCTTACACAAATTCAAGCCGGCTCCGCGTCCAATCTGGTGCCCGATGAAGTTTGTTTCGCGAAACGGGAATTCAAACCGGAGGCGCCCGACGAAAGTTTGGCAAACCAACACCTTGGAGGCATGCGGGCTGCTTGCCGTCGTGCTGTCCCTTATCCTTACGGTTCTATTGGCAGGTCTCATCCTTGGCTGAAGCCGTGCCCTTGCCGCCGGCGACACGGTGCCAAGCTCGGGCAATCGGCAACTGGCGAAAGGTGTGGCCAGTTCGAAGGATTAAACCATTCGTGCTAAGCGTTCACAGCTTGTCGCCATAGGAGAGGACGCCGAGATGGACAAACGGGCTGAAGGAGACGCGGAGAGATTGGCTCGAGGCGAGTTCGAGCTCAAAGCCGAACGATATGGCGTGAACGCCTTTCTTCTCGTTGTCGAACTTATAAATCTGCTGGAAAAGCGCGGAACAATCAGCAGCGACGACGTCGCGACAATAGCCGAGGCCGCCGCACTTGCCGTTGCCGCATCCAGCGAACCCGACATGAACAGCATCAATCTGTTGCAGGCCATCGCCGCCGCACGCCGGCCCAAATAGGGCAAGTCCGGCAGCAATCGGCGCGAACCGAAAACGCTATATTGAAACTGATCTCGATCGAGCGTCCGGAGCCATTTAATGTGCAATGACTACGAGCAGCACATCGCCTGGGCCGAGTACTGCCGGATGATGGCTTTGCTGGCGCTCAATATTCCCAGCCATCAAACCGAACTGGATCTGCCGCAGGCGGATGACATCCACATCAACGACCCCGCGCCTGTAATGCGGGCTGCCGGCAACACAATCGAACTGGCGTCGATGACGTTCGGCTTTCCTCCGGCCGGACCAAAAGGCGGACCTGTATTCAACTTTCGCTCGGAGGGTCGACAATTCGGCAACAGCAAACGCTGCCTCGTCCCGGCGTCGGCATTCTTCGAATTCACGGGAACGAAATATCCGAAAGCCAAGCACAAGTTCACGCTGAATGGCCATTCGTTCATGGCGATTGCCGGGCTTTGGCGCGAGGGTGTCGGCAACAAGCCGCCGACGTTCACGATGCTGACGACCGATCCGGGGCCGGACGTGGCGCCATATCACAATCGGCAAGTGGTTGTGCTCCCGCCATCGGACTGGGCGGCATGGATCCATCTGACGAAGTCCGAGGCTGAACTCATGCGGCCGCTGCCGGAAGGGTCGATCAGAGCGGAAACAGTTCGCGCAGGTTCCGAGTAGGAACCATCGAATGAGCGTGGAAAAGATTATATGATTGCGCCAACATCGCAGGTAAACTTGTCGACCAAAACTGATGCCGATCTTCTCAGTCCAGCATACGACGGTCTATCGCTATAGCCGGCCGGTGAGGTTCGGCGAGCATCGGCTGATGTTCAGACCGCGCGACAGCTTCGATCAAAGACTCCTGGACCACGCCTTGTCTGTCGATCCCGAGCCGAAAGAGGTTCGCTGGATCCATGACGTTTTCGGAAACTGCGTGGCGGTGATCGATTTCGAGAACCCCGCGAAAGAACTGCGCTTTGCGACAGACATTCGGCTGGACCACACGCCGCAGCATGCGCCCGATTTCCGTATCGACGAAGCTGCGCTTCACTATCCGTTTTCCTACGATCCCGACGAAGCCGCAGATCTCTCCCAGACGATGGAACGTCAATACGAGGATGACAGTGACGAGGTTGGCAAGTGGGCACGACAGTTCCTCAGTGCCGCAGGGCACACCGGGACCGGCAATCTGTTGATGACGCTTTGCTATGCCATCCACGAGAGCTTTGTGTATTCCCGTCGAAGCGAGCCAGGGACGCAGCCGCCGCTGATGACGTTGCACCTGCGTCGCGGCACATGCCGGGACTTTGCGCTGTTCATGATGGAGGCGGTTCGTTCGCTCGGCTTTGCCGCCCGTTTTGTGACTGGTTACGTCTATGTGCCGAGCCGCGACAGCGCGACGGTTCTTGGCGGCGGGTCGACGCATGCCTGGTGCCAGGTCTACCTGCCGGGTGCCGGCTGGGTCGAGTTCGACCCCACCAATGGCATTGTCGGCAATCGGGATTTGATCAGGGTGGCCGTGGCCCGGCATCCTCGTCAAGCCATTCCGCTTTCCGGGAGTTATTCGGGAAGCGCGTCGAGCTTTCTTGCAATGACCGTCGAGGTGAATGTGGCGAAGGAGATCGGTGCGTAGGAAAATTAGCATCCGCTGATGTTTTCCCGGAACTGTTTGGCCGACGCGGAGTTTGCCCGGTTGCTGAATGACAACAATCGGAGCGTCGATGCGGATACGCGCAGGTTACACCCTCACCTACGAATGTCCGCAGCCAACGCCGATGCTGTTGGCGCTCGAAATCCATCCATCGCGCCGGGTCGATCTGTTGACGGAACAGGTCATCGATTTCGATCGTCCCGTCGAAGCACGCGGCTACGTCGACGGTTTCGGCAACGCCTGCACGAGGATCGAGGCGCCCTCGGGCCAGACGACGATCTCAACCACCTTCGATATCTACGATAGCGGCGAGCCCGATGCGGTCGCCGAGCAGGCTGTGCAGCACAAGATCAAGGACCTGCCGGACGAGGTGCTCGTCTTTCTTCTCGGCAGCCGCTACTGCGATACCGATCGTCTTGGAGATTTTGCCTGGGCGAAATTCGGCAATACCGCGCCTGGATGCGCGCGTGTCCAGGCGATCTGTGATTTCGTTCACAATCACATCGTCTTCGATTACCAGAAAGCTGACCCGCTGCGGACGGCTCACGACAGCTTCACCGACCAGGCCGGCGTTTGTCGTGACTTTACCCATTTGGCGATCGCGCTATGCCGTTGCATGAATATTCCCGCGCGGTACTGCACCGGCTATCTCGGTGACATCGGGGTACCGCCGGCGCCGTATCCGATGGATTTCAGCGCCTGGTTCCAGGCCTATCTCGCCGGCACCTGGTTCACATTCGATCCTCGCCACAACCGCCCGCGCATCGGGCGGATATTGATGGCAACCGGGCGCGACGCGACCGACGTCGCCATCTCAACCAGTTTCGGTTTTTCGCGGCTTACCCGTTTCGAAGTCGTGACGGAGGAGGTCCAGGCCGAACCTTCCCTGGCGTCTGTCGAAAATTCCGCGTTCTCACCTTGAGCTGCAAGGTTCGTAGAGGTGGGTCGACGATGTCCCGAGGCCCCTCTGATCTCGAGGTCAGGGCCGCGCTGCATTCAGGGCGACGCTGGCGCCATGCGAATGCATCCGCCCGCACGATATAAGCGCTTCAGCCCCGCTTGACGTTGCCGGCGGTGACCTCGTCTTTGTGGGTGGCGAAAGCTTCCAAGACTTCGGTTTTCTCAGGCTTCGGAATCTTGAAATGATCCAGGGTCCGCCCGAGTTCCGCTGCGACCTCATCGAATTCCGCAGGGGAAATCCGCAGGTCGCGATGCGCCTCCTCGAGGCCGAGCGGCGTCGTGCCGGGCTTGGTGGCGACGAACTTGAAGGGCCCACCAGAAACGTCGCAGACCCACAGCGTGCGCATGAACTTGAGGCCGGGCAACCTTTCAAGGTTCTTGGTGTGCCACTTGCGCAATTGTGGGTTCTTCGACTTCTTGCCGACGATCGGGTTTTTCACGACGGCGTCGCTAAAATGATCGATCACCGCTGCGATGGCGAACACGCCCCCCAACCGCTCATACAGACTTTTTTCAGCTGTGGTTTTCTTGGCCTGGGCGAGTGCGTTGTCGGCGGGCAATACCGCCGTCGACGCGGCGGCCAGCGCCAGCGCGGCAACAACACTTCGTCTTGTCAAAGAGGTTGAAACAGCCGTTTTCATCCCTGGTTCCCTTCGAGGTTAGGCCAGAGCAAGCCGCAGCCTGTCTGGCGGGCTTCATGAAGTGACATTCGGACACTTTGCTATATTTTAGCATCGTCTAAGGAACAAACGAGCCCTTCGCCCGAATTATTCCGATGGACGGCATTCTCACGGTCAACATGCGTAAAAAGGGCGAAGGCCGCGCGGATGAGGAAGGCTTAAGCACGCGTCGCTGCACGCGGCAGAGGTCGCGAAGCCACTTCGGCCGCATCGGCCCGATCGATGTTGCGGACACCGTAGTGTTCCTGGCCTCGCTGGCGGCGGTCGCCTGCGGCCAATAGCCTGTGCTTTTCAAAAATCGCTAGCTTCTGCGGATAGGTGATCCGCACCTTTGCGTTGCACCCGTCGCATTTGAAGTGCGCGATTGTTCTGAGTGCAGAGCCCTTTCTTACCGCCGGATGCGAGCAATCCGGACATTCGAATGTGAGCGCGACATCTGATAAGTCTTTGGCTAAGCCCATTTCCATCCCCTTCGCAAGCTCGGTGGCTACACTCTGGCGATTCTCAATGGGCAATTCAGATGCCAAACGGCTGTGCCAAAGCGGGATTAGACCAATTCACCTCGGAACGCCGCAAAGCTAGTGCGCCTTCTCTCTGCCTTTTGAGCGACGAAGAGACCTAACCTCCTCCAGCAGTTCGCGCTCATTGGTAGTCAAGTTTCGGAAGATTGCGACAATCATCACCGCTAAGGTTTCGGCATCCAGGCTTAAAGGGTCAATGTGTTCATCTGCGCAAACCTGATCAAACACGCGTTCACAAATAGCCAAATCGTGAGGGCTGAGGCGAGTGCTATTGAAACGCCGGCGCGACATTTGCGAGCCTTCGACGCCCGCCGCCCTGTTGCAAAAGAAGCGGGCCCTGGCAAGAAACGCGAGTCGTTGAGTGGTTGTTCCCGGCTGCAAGCTTTGCTAAGCCGCCTGCAGCAGGGGCAGACCAGAAGCCTTTCCCCGCACGCATCATGGCGCATGCGAGCGGAGCTGTGCGCCGACCTTGGCATTTTCCTAGCATGGCGAGATGCTTGGCACCTAAGGGATTTTCGAGCGACCGCTTGAACGGCTCTGGCTGCCATGCGCGGGCCGATTTTGGACGGCTGGACCGTTGGACTCACGTCAGACACACGCAAGACTACTTCGAACCCTAAACGGGGCCGTCGGCTACCGTTTTGCTTCGAGATCAGCCTGGCCGATTTTTGGATCCCCCCAAAATCGCTCGAACCTTTCTTAAGTAACGTTCAATCAGCGACAATCCGTCGACTGTTGGACTATTTTCAGAGCTTCGTCGGGCAGACCGCAGGATCCGTCTAAGAACGTGCTTTGCCGGAGGCGGAACTCACTTCTCGAATTAACTTCCTGATTATTGCCGATTGAAAGGAAGCGGCACTGTCGGCGGGAATGACGAACGAGCCGGGTCCTCCGATCACGTGCCTCGAATAATATTCCGTCGTCGTCTCACCATTTTCAACGTCGGCGCCTATCGGAAGACCATTGATCACGATGGCTTTCCGAAGTGCTCTCTGACGGCTGTCATCGACAGACGTTCCGTCGTTGTTCGCTCCGTCACCTGAAATGTCGATGATCCTGCGCAAGGTTGGGACAGGCAGTTTGTCAAAGGCGTCCACGGAGGCGTCGATGGCGTATGAGATCGACGTATTCGATCCGTGCGGACCAGAACGCAGCCTTCCAGACTTCTTCCGGAGTGCCTTAGCGATGACGGCCGCATCCTTTGCGTCAGAAAGAATGGTCCAGCTCACCCTGGTTTCCGAGGAGCCGCGGCTCGACCATTCGACAAAGGTGACGGCGATCTTGCCGTGCATACCCTCTTTGATCACCTTAAGCACGGTCGCTGATTCCAAAGCAGCCGCATAGCTCTCGCGTTGTAGGTTTGCCTCTATCTGGTTGATAGAGCCGGACATGTCGGCCGCGAGAACGATTGCGACATCGACTTCGTTGATCGGATTCTCAAGGGCAACCTTCTCGCGAATTCCACGAGGAGAAAGACCGATCGTGTGAGGATTTGCGTGAATATACTGGACAGAGACCAGCACAATTTTCAGCAATCCTGCGATCAGTGCGCTAAAGGATAGGACTTGCATCTCCCATCTATCCTCATGAGCTTATTAAACTCTTGGGGGGCGGTTGATCGCTGACTTCTATTAATTCTGAAGGGAACTCAAGTAGTTTAGATAAAGGGGCTTACTCTCCTAACATTAGCTTTCTCTATATTAGCTGTGACTATTTCAAAAGTCAACAAAATGGAGGGAGAGACACGGGGTAGTCAGCATGCCGGAGCGGAACGCAAGAACGGCTGCATAGGAGGACGCTCCAGCATCTTTTTATTAGCTAGTGCTAATTATCAGGCATATGGTCACTTCAACATGTGGCCGAAGCGGCAACCGGAAAAGGGAATGGCGCGGCGCCGAGCCACTGCCGCGGTCGTCCTTGCGGCCTTTTCGTCGTTAGGGTTTTGGTTCCCTCGAGGGCGCATGATGCCCCGTCAGGGTGGAGCTGTCCGCTGGCCTGCTGTCACGGCGACGCGGAACACGGTGAGTGTCAGCGAATCCCAGCGCGGGCGGTTCATGTTCGTCCCAGTGGCTGGGTTGTCATCTTGAGGCCTGGGGATCATCGGAAGATCACGCGGCAGCAGCGATACTTCATTCCGTATGGTGATGAGATTCCGTCGCAGGATGGCAATTATCATATTTGCCTTCATCCGACCGAAGAGCATGAGAACTGTTTTCTTGCACCGCCCGACGCCATGTGACCCGGGAGCCGCGCTGCGTCCGAAAAATTGCGAGATGCGGGAACGGCTGCAAGCCGGGTCCAGGAGCATGCCGGGCCGGCGCCCTAAAGGCCGCAAAGACACGGCGAGTCAAAGGGCGATGAAATTCAGGCGCAACACAAATCCTCGGTGACCGAAAATCTGGTGCTGCGAGAGAGGATTGAACTCTCGACCTCTCCCTTACCAAGGGAGTGCTCTACCACTGAGCTACCGCAGCCGCCGATGGCGGGGCTTCTGCCATATCGAACCGGCAAGCGCAAGGCCAAGACAAAGACGGGTTGAAAGGCCGCACCAGGCGATCGTTGCGGACATGGCCGTGCCACAATGTTCGCTATCCCTTGATACGCACCGGCGGGTCGCCGGCCGGGGACGGGACGATGAACGATAAGACAATTTCTCCGAACAAGGATGGTCTACCAAAAAAGGCTGGCCGCAAGGACCGGCTGGCCGAGCAGTTGCGTGCCAATCTGCAGAAGCGCAAGGCGCAATTGCGCTCACGGCGAACCGGCGGGGCCGACCAGCGGCCGGACGGGCTGCAGGCGGCAAAGCAGAAGGATTAACGCGAATCGGCTATGTTGGTCGCCGGTATTTTGGCCAAGGTATCGTGGGCCAACGCGGGGAAATAGCCTGTTTCTTGAACCAAGCCGGCCAATGGTCTAGATGGGCCGCAACTGACTCAACCGATTTAAACCGGCTTTTCGGCCGAGGGGACGCTCTTCATGGATCGCATCAGAATTGTCGGCGGCAACAAGCTTGCCGGAAGCATCCCGATCTCGGGCGCGAAAAACGCCGCGCTGCCGCTGATGATCGCCGCGCTTTTGACCGACGACACGCTGACGCTGGAAAACGTGCCGCATCTGGCCGACGTCGAGCAGCTGATCCGCATCCTCGGCAATCACGGCGTCGACTATTCGGTCAATGGCCGCCGCGAAAAGCAGCATGAGGGCTATTCGCGCACCATCAATTTCTCTGCCCGCAACATCGTCGACACGACGGCGCCTTACGAGCTGGTGTCGAAGATGCGGGCGTCGTTCTGGGTGATCGGCCCTCTGCTGGCCCGCATGGGCGAGGCCAAGGTGTCGCTGCCCGGCGGCTGCGCCATCGGCACGCGGCCGGTCGACCTCTTCCTGGAAGGCCTGCAGGCGCTGGGCGCCGATATCGACGTCGACACCGGCTATGTCATCGCCAAGACCAGGAACGGCCGGCTGGTCGGCAACCGCTACGTGTTCCCGAAAGTCTCGGTCGGCGCCACCCATGTGCTGATGATGGCGGCCTCGCTGGCCAAGGGCGAGACGGTGCTCGAAAACGCAGCCCGCGAGCCCGAGATCGTCAACCTTGCCGACTGCCTCAACGCCATGGGTGCGAAGATCTCCGGCGCTGGCACCGCGACCATCACCATCGACGGCGTCGAGGCGCTGTCGGGCGCCCGCGTCAGGGTGATCCCCGACCGTATCGAGACCGGCACCTATGCGATGGCGGTGGCGATGACCGGCGGCGACGTCGTGCTGGAAGGCGCGCGGCCCGACTTGTTGCAGACGGCGCTGGACATCATTTCGCAGACCGGTGCTGAGATCACGCAGACCAATTCCGGCATCCGCGTCAGGCGCAACGGCGCCGGCATTTCGCCGGTCGACGTGACGACGGCGCCGTTCCCGGCGTTCCCGACCGATCTGCAGGCGCAGTTCATGGGCCTGATGACGATGGCCAAGGGTAAGTCGCGCATCACCGAGACGATCTTCGAAAACCGCTTCATGCACGTCCAGGAGCTCGCCCGGCTCGGCGCCCACATCACGCTGTCCGGCCAGACGGCGATCGTCGACGGCGTGGCGAAGCTGAAGGGCGCGCCTGTCATGGCAACCGACCTTCGCGCCTCGGTGTCGCTGGTCATTGCCGGCCTTGCGGCAGAAGGCGAGACCACGGTCAACCGCGTCTATCATCTCGACCGCGGCTTCGAGCGGCTGGAAGAAAAGCTGTCCGGCTGCGGCGCGGAGATCGAGCGCATTTCGGGGTAACGATAGCAGGCTCAGGTCAGCGCCGCCCCTCATCTGCCTGCCGGCATCTTCTCCCCGTATAGGGACGGGAGAAGGACCGCCTGGCGAAGGATTTCGCCAATCTCCAGCGTTGCGGAGAGGGTGCCGAGGTTGCGGCCAGCCTCTTCTCCCCGTCCCTATACGGGGAGAAGGTCCCGGCAGGCGGACGAGGGGCGGCGCTGACCGGGGCGATTGCCTGGCCAAGACCTCCGGTGCGGTTGCACGAGCCGGAAAGACCGCCTAACAGAAGGTCGAATAGTCAACTCGCAGGTGCGAATTCCGCATGAATGGCCTTAAGCTTGTCGCGCTCGACGATCAGGATCTGAGCATCATCTCGGCGCATGTCCAGGATGCCGTGATGAAGGTCAGCGATCTCGAATACCTGCCTTCGGTCAAGCGCTTCGTGCTGACCATGAACCGCTTCGTCTGGGAGGCGAAATCGGGCTTCTTGCGCCAGCACAATGAGCGGCGGCAAGCGGTGCTGCATTTCGACCGGGTGCTCGCCGCCAAGACCAGCGGCATTGCCCGCGACAAACCGGACGAGGTGCTGTCGCTGCTGGCGATCAGCTTTCTCGCGCTAGACAAGCCGGCCGGCATCGTCGAGCTGATCTTTGCGGGAGGCGGCGCCATCATGCTCGATGTCGAATGCATCGAGGCGCGGCTTGCCGATGTCGGCGGTGCCTGGGAAGCGACATCGCGCCCGGTCCACAGGGTCTGAGCCGATGGCCATCACGCTTCGCCAGTCCGACGCCGATTTCGAGCAGCGCTTTGCCGCGTTCCTGCTGACCAAGCGGGAAGTCTCGGCCGACGTCGACGCCGTGGTGCGCGAGATCATCGCCAAGGTGCGCGCCGACGGCGACGCGGCGCTCGTCGCCTACACGCAGAAATTCGGCGGCGGCGACCTGACAAGGCTCGGCATTGCGGTGTCCAAGGATGACATTGCCAAGGCTTACGATGCAGCCGATCCGCAGACGGTCGAGGCGCTGAAATTCGCCCGCGAGCGCATCCGCTCCCATCACCAGCGGCAGCTGCCTAAAGACGATCGCTATACCGACGCCGCCGGCGTCGAGCTCGGCTCGCGCTGGACGGCGATCGAGGCCGTCGGGCTCTATGTGCCGGGCGGCACGGCGAGCTATCCGAGCTCGGTGCTGATGAACGCCGTGCCGGCCAAGGTCGCCGGCGTCGAGCGCATTGCCATGGTGGTGCCAGCCTCCGGCGGCGACGTGCCGCCGCTGGTGCTGGTCGCGGCCGACCTTGCCGGCGTTTCCGAAATCTACCGCGTCGGCGGCGCCCAGGCGATCGCAGCCCTTGCCTATGGCACCGAGACGATAAAGCCCGTCGCCAAGATCGTCGGCCCCGGCAATGCCTATGTCGCGGCGGCCAAACGCCAGGTGTTCGGCACGGTCGGCATCGACATGATCGCCGGGCCTTCGGAAGTGCTGGTCGTCGCCGACGGCAGCAACGACCCCGACTGGATCGCAGCCGACCTGCTGGCCCAGGCCGAGCACGACGTGTCGTCGCAATCGATCCTGATCACCAACGACCCTGCCTTCGGCGACGCGGTCGAACAGGCGGTTGAACGCCAATTGCAGAACCTGCCGCGCGCCGCGACGGCGGCGGCGAGTTGGCGCGATTTCGGCGCCATAGTCCTGGTGCCGACGATCGAGGCAGCACTGCCGCTGGTCGACCGCATCGCGGCCGAACATGTCGAGCTTGCCATCGACGACCCAGAGCCTTTCCTGGCGCGGATGCGCAATGCCGGTGCGGTGTTTCTCGGCCGGCATACGCCGGAGGCCATCGGCGACTATGTCGCCGGCTCCAACCACGTGCTGCCGACGGCGCGCTCGGCGCGCTTTTCGTCCGGGCTTTCGGTGCTCGATTTCGTCAAGCGTACCTCGATCCTGAAGCTCGGGCCGGAACAGTTGCGGGCGCTGGCGCCGGCGGCGATCACGCTGGCCAAGGCGGAAGGACTCGATGCGCATGGACGCTCCGTCGCCATCCGGCTGAACATGTAGAAATGTCCGACTACGACGAAACCCGCGCCAGGCTGATCGATGTCGAGCTCGACGAGACGATCGGCCGATCGACGCCCGATGTCGAGCATGAGCGGGCGGTGGCGATCTTCGACCTGATCGAGGAGAACCGTTTCCAGCCGGTCAATGACGACGGTGCCGGGCCATACCGACTGAAACTGTCGCTGGCCGAATCCCGGCTGGTGTTCGCGGTGGCGCGCGAGGACGGCGCAGCCGTGGTCACCCATATCCTGTCGCTGACGCCGCTTAGGCGCATCGTCAAGGATTACTACATGATCTGTGAAAGCTATTACGACGCCATCCGCACCGCGACGCCCAGCCATATCGAGGCGATCGACATGGGCCGGCGCGGCCTGCACAATGAAGGCTCGCAGACGCTGATGGACCGGCTTGCCGGCAAGATCGACATCGATTTCGACACGGCGCGCCGGCTGTTCACGCTGGTTTGCGTGCTGCACTGGCGAGGTTAAACTGGCCGCCCCGCTGCCCCGCTCGATCCTGCCCCGCTCGATCCTGTTTGTTTGCGGCATGAACGCCGTGCGCTCGCCGATGGCCGAATTGCTGGCGCGCAAGGTGCTCCCGCCTACCACTTTCGTCGCCTCGGCCGGGGTGCGCGGCGGCGAACGCGATCCGTTCGTCGATGCCGTGCTGGCCGAAGAGGGGCTGTCGCTCGGCGAACGGCACCCGAGAACGATGGACGACCTCGAAGACGATTATTTCGATCTGATCGTGACGCTGGCGCCGGAAGCCCACCACACCGCGCTCGAACTCACCCGCTCGCTGGCCGTCGAAGTCGAATATTGGCCGATGCCCGACCCGACCGGCGTCAGCGGCACGCGCGAACAGATCATGGCTGCCTATCGCGACGTGCGCGAGCGGCTGAAGGCGCGGATCGGCCGCCGTTTTCTCGGCAACGAGGCTGAAAACGCCGCGGATTAAGCGTGTTCACAAGCGGACGTTTATCATATAGGTTCCGCGCAACTTTCCGGCCGGGGCGCTGGAAGTACCCATCCAAGCAAAGGTATCGAATGCCGAAGGAAGAAGTCCTCGAGTTTCCGGGTGTCGTGACGGAATTGCTGCCCAACGCGATGTTCAGGGTCAAGCTCGAAAACGAACATGAAATCATCGCCCATACGGCCGGCCGCATGCGCAAGAATCGCATCCGCGTTTTGACCGGCGACAAGGTCCTGGTCGAGATGACGCCCTACGACCTGACCAAGGGCCGCATCACCTACCGCTTCAAGTAAGTTCAAGGACCCGGCCGGGATCGCGATGGGCATTTTGCAGAAGCTCGTGCTTGCCTCGGGTTCGCCGCGCCGGATCGAGCTGTTGCAGCAGGCCGGCATCGAGCCGGATCGCGTGCTGCCGGCCGATGTCGACGAGACGCCGCTGCGTGCCGAGCATCCGCGGTCGCTGGCCAAGCGGCTAGCGACGCAGAAGGCCGAGAAGGCGCTGGTCTCGCTGAAAACCGAGACGGACTACCTGCCGAGCTTCGTGCTGGCCGCCGACACGGTGGTTGCCGTCGGGCGGCGCATCCTGCCCAAGGCCGAGACGCTCGACGATGCCGCCAACTGCCTCGGGCTGCTGTCCGGCCGTTCGCACCGGGTCTATTCCGGCATCTGCCTGATCACACCGGGCGGCAAGCAGCGCTTGCGGCTGGTCGAGACCAGGGTGCGCTTCAAGCGGCTGCCGCGCGAGGAGATCGACGCCTATATCGCGTCGGGAGAATGGCGCGGCAAGGCCGGCGGCTATGCCGTCCAGGGGCTTGCCGGCGCCTTCGTCGTCAAGCTCGTCGGCTCCTACACCAACGTCGTCGGCCTGCCGCTCTACGAGACGGTGGCGCTGCTGAGCGGCGAAGGCTTCAAGGTGCACGTCAACTGGCTGGCGGGTGCGCGGATATGAGCCCGGACGACAAGGTCACGCCGCTGCGACCCAAGCGGCCCTGCCCCGAATGCGGCAAGCCATCGGCGCGCGAAACCTACCCGTTCTGCTCGAAGCGCTGCAAGGACATCGACCTCAACCGCTGGCTGAAGGGCGTCTACGTCATCCCGGGCCGCGACGACGAGGACGACGACGACCACCAGAAATAGCGCCGTCCGCCTGCAGTTTTCCACAAGCTCGGGACGGTTTCGCGGCCGCGATTGTGACCGATGATCGGCCTTGCCGACTGCCTGTCGCTTCCCGCCTGAACTCAATGTCCAGAAGCTGTTCCATCCGGGTAGAGTCGGATGGAACAGGTTCTGGCGTTTTGCCTGAGCATGATCTTTTCCGAAAACCGGATTCCACTTTTCGGGATCATGCTCTAAGCGCTGGACAGGCCGGATTCCCGTGCTATAACCCACGCGCTTTCAAGGGGTGCCGACGGCGCTTTCATGAACCCGGTGTGCAGATTGCCGCCCGCCGGAGCAGGCCCAGATAGCTCAGTTGGTAGAGCAGCGGACTGAAAATCCGCGTGTCGGTGGTTCGAATCCGCCTCTGGGCACCACTACTTCCTCATATAAAGTCAATGGCTTGCGGTGTCGCCAGCTTGGCGACTTACGGCATTTCATGTCGCGCCGTGTTGCGAACTGTTACCGTTGAGTTTCAAGGGTTTCCTGCGACTGTCGGCAACTCCACGCGACATGAACGCGACATCAGCTTCAACAAAGACCAGCCTCATGGCAAATGCTCGGTTTCAAATTTCATGTGCCCGCCGGCTTTACCGCTTTCTGGCAACCACCAGGAAATTCTGCGCAAGCTCCGCCGGAATCCTGGCACTTGCGCAGATCCTTTCAAACGGCACCATCAATATTTCGCACAGTCTTGGCAGCAATTTCCCGGGTCGCGGCAAAAAACCGTACCCAACTATCCGCTCGACAATAAAGCCATTTGCAATGAGCGTCTGCTCGTATCCTTTAATGCTCAAAGTGTGGCGGACTGTCCCTCCTGCATAACGGTTCAGAATGCGGCAGACCAGCCCTATTGGGGAGGTCGCATTCATGTGGATATTCGAGATTAGCAATCCACCTTCGTTCAAATGCGCGCTGATGGCCGACAGTGCATCCTTCCTGAGCTCATCTTCAGCATTGAGGAAGAATCTGAATGCCGTGACCACGTCGAACCTTTCGGCAAGCGGAGAGAACGTAAGATCAGCGCGGACCAATTTCACGTTCTTCGGAACCCGTGCGCTAGCCAGCATAGATTGGGAGATGTCAACGCCGACGACTTCACCAAAAAATGGAGCTGCGATATTTGCTATGCGGCCTGTGCCGCATGCGAAGTCCAGGCATTTCCGGTTCGGCCCGCCGACAGGCAGGAGAATACGTTCGACCAAAGGCTTTTCGATACCCGACCACAGAGCTGCATAGTAGCCGGACCGGTACGTGTCGGAGTAATGGGCACCGTACCCAGCCGTCTGGTGGCTTGCTCGGTAATCCCGACGAGCGGGTGCACGGTTCTCATGGACGCTCCCGAACGGTCGCCGCTGCGCCCGCAGAAATCTGCGAATGCCAACGAACGATCTCACCGTGAGCACCATGCAACTCGCGCCTCTAGTCTGGCCCGACGCATGCCGTCGCGGGCAATCCGTGCCCCACGATGCGCGCGACGACCTGTTCGAAATTGCGTGGGTCGAGGCCGTCGACACGCATCAGCGGCCATTTGTCTTGCAGGCATTGCCCGATCTCCCTCGCGATATCCGCTTGCTTCAGGCCCCTGACCACTCCGACTTCGAGAAGGCGCTCGAGGTACGGCTGCCGCGCATACCGCTCAATGAGGCGGTGGCGCAGCGTTTCCCCGGGCGCGTCGACTTGAATGAGGAGATCCGGTCGCGGCAGGAACGTCAGGCAATTACGAACCATGTCGATACTTTGATTTCGTCCCAACAGGACGAGCGCGCACAACGCCTGAACAATGCCCTCTTCGAAAATGAAGTACCCTTCTGAGGCCTGCGCCGTATTCCAGGCTTCGAAAAGCAAAACGACGTCGATCTTCAGACGCAACGCCCATATTCGGCTTTTTGGAGGGATCGATGCCAAAAGCCGCGCAGCGGCCCCCTCGCTCGGCGGGGTCGAGAACAAGACCGGACTCGCGGTGGCGAGCTTGTGCACCAGACGCTGGATACCATGGCGTGTCTCCGGGCTTTCATCCTCGACCGAATCGACTTCGCTGCCGACAGATACAAAATCAATCCGGCGATAGCCATTGACTGTCTTCACACGGATGTCGTGTTTCGCCAGCTCACGGCAAAGGGCGCGGAGAAGGGTCGTCTTGCCTGCACCAGGCGGACCGAACAACTCGATAATCATGTAGGGATCTCCCGAACAGGAAGCAGAAAGATCGGATGAAGCGAGCTCGCCCGCTCCGGCGGTGTGGCGAGCGTAAACACTCTGGCATTCGCCTGGCCGAGTTGACCCCGCTCGCTGGCATCCTGCTGACGCCGCAAAAAGCTTTGGAGGAGATGCGATGCGGTGGAAGACTGCCTTTCCATGGCGTGCAGTCCCGCCTGTTGAGCCGCCACAGCGTTGCCGGTTGACTTGAGAACTTGCAATTGCTTCTCGATCGCCTGCGCTTGCGGCTGGTTGACACGCCTGTCGCTGTCGAACTGGCTCGTCGCCCGTGCCATCTCCTGATCGATCGAGCGCCCAACGGTTGCCCGTTGGTCGACGTCGGTCGTCGTGGCTTCCAGGCGTGCGAGCCTCGACGACGCCGACCCCGCCGCCTGCGCCAACACCTCCGTCGTCGCGCCGCTTGCGCCCATAGGGAACATGGACCTCAGAAAGTCTCTAAATTGCCTGGGGATCAGTGCTTACTATGAGTGCCGAACCATACCATCATCCATCTGAATGACTGCCGGCACCACGGCACGCGCGTTTGGGCGCTGAACAGGGCAACGAGTTCAGGCCGAGCGGGCGGTTTTGGCTTGACGCGACACAAACGCGACATTCGGCCTAAAATCTGAACAATATCAATCACCGACAGCGGACTGAAAATCCGCGTGTCGGTGGTTCGAATCCGCCTCTGGGCACCATTTTTTCCCTGTACATATAGGTAACAGTTTATACCTAAGACATGGGTGACAATCTCGCGCCGAGCGGATTGTCGATGGCGTGCAAGAATTATCTGGACCATGGCGCCAGAGGCTCCTGCTCGCCGGCCAAATGGCGATGAAGAACGCCTTCAGCATCTTGGATTCCGCTCTGGCCACAACCGCCCTACAGACCGAGGGCGCAGCCGTCCTTGCGCGGTTCAGAACCGCCCAGCAGGGTCCCGTTTGCCCAATCGATGCGAATAGCCTGCGCACCGCCGATCGGGTCCGTGGCAGGAATGATTTCGAAACCGCGCCGGCTAAGTTCAGCTACGGTTTCGCGAGCGAGCCCGTGTTCGGCCTGGACCTTCATCGTGCCGCTGACAGGGGCGACCCGCGGCAGATCGATCGCCTCCTGCAGATCCATCCCGAAGTCGAGCACCTTCGTCAGCAGGTGCGCGTGGCCCATTGCCTGGTAGTAGCCACCCATAACGCCGAAAGGCATCTCTGCCCGGCCGCCTCTCGCAAGCATCCCGGGTATGATGGTATGCAGAGGTCGCTTGTTCGGTGCCACTGCATTGGGGTGCCTGGGGTCAAGCGAAAAGCTTTGCCCGCGATTGTGCAAGACGACACCGGAGCGTGGCGAGACCAGGCCCGAGCCAAAGCTGTCGAAGACCGAGTTGATGAAACTGACCGCATTGCGATCCTTGTCGACAACGGAAATATAGACCGTGTCGCTGTGCAGCGGCATATCGAACGCCGGCAGGTCCGCGCGGGCGCGCTTTAGGTCAATCATGCCGGCCAGACGATCGGCCCAAGCATTCGACAACATATCGGCCACCGGGACCTCGGACGCATCAGGATCGGCGACGAGCAGGTCACGCGCGGCGTAAGCGAGGCGTGTCGCTTCGATTTCCAGGTGAAGCCGGTCCGCTGATTGCGGGTCGCCGTTGGCTTCGAAGCGCGAGAGGATGTTTAGAATCAGCAACGCGATCACACCCTGGCCATTCGGCGGACATTCGAACACATCGCAGCCTCGAAACGCCGTGCTGATCGGGGTCACGTACTCGCCTGTTGCCGAGGCGAAATCTTCGAGTGTGTGCAATCCGCCGAGCCCACGAAGATAGGCGACCATGTCTTCGGCCACAGGGCCAGCGTAGAAAGCCTCTCGTCCTTTTCTTGCGATCAGCCGCAGCGTTGCAGCCAACTCAGGCTGGCGATGCACTTGGCCAACGCCTGGCGCGCGACCGTTTGGCAGGAAAATCCGTTTCGCAGTAACATCGGAGGCCAGAAGTTCTTCCTCCAACGCCCAGTCACGATGGACCCGCGGTGAAATGGCGTAGCCTTCCTCGGCGAAGCGTATAGCAGGGGCCAGAATTTGATCGAAGGGCATGTGCCCGTGATCAGCGTGCAATCTGGTCCAGGCATCGATCGCTCCCGGGATGGTGACGGAGCCAGGAGAATTGCGAGCTACCTCCGCCATGCCACGTTCGAGGAACCAGTCAATTGTGAGGGCGGCGGGTGTCCTGCCCGATCCGTTGTAGGCGATGACCTCGCCGGATCCGTTTCGCGACAGAAGAGCGAAGCAATCGCCTCCAATGCCTGTCGAGGCTGGTTCGACGACACATTGCACCGCGCAGGCTGCGATGGCGGCATCCATGGCGTTGCCGCCGGTCGCCATGATCTCCACCGCCGTCAGGGTCGCCGACGGATGAGAGGTGGCGGCCATGGCCTCGCGTGAAACGACGACCGAGCGCGTTGGTTTCTCAAAATTTCGCATGCTATGCCCTTCTGATCGTGCTCAAGAGGCGGCGTCCCTCATCGTCGAGGGGCGGTGCCGCAGATGCCGCGACATCCAGTATTCGAGTGCCGCCAAGGCACGGATGATCGTGAAATTCAAAGTGAGATAAACGGCGCCCGCGCAGATGAAGACTTCAAAGGCGCGGTAAGTCTGGGAGATCAATCCCTGGGCAATTCCAGTCACCTCCATCAAGGTCACGATGGAGGCCAGAGACGTGCCCTTGATCATCAGGATGATTTCGTTGCCGTAACTCGGCAGAGCCTGGCGAAAGGCCAGCGGCAGGATAACATGCCGATAGGTCAGACAGGTGGACAGGCCGACAGACCGGGCCGCCTCGACAAGGCCGCGCGGCACCGATTGAATCGCGCCGCGGAGGATTTCACTGCCATAGGCGGTGGTGTTGAGTGTCAGCGCGATGATTGCGCACCAGTAGGGATCGCGGAAAACGGCCCATAATCCAATTGCCGACAGTTGGTGCCGGAACTGACCAAGGCCATAATATGTCAGAAAAATCTGCACCAGCAGGGGCGTGCCCCTGAACATTGCAACGAAGCCACGGATCGGCAAAACGACGAAGGGCGATTCCGATTGCTGGGCAAGCGCCAATGTGACGGCAAGGACGAAGCCGGCAACAATGGAAGTCAGGGCCAATTCTATCGTAAGCGGCAGGCCGGCGAGGAGCTTCGGCAGGATTTCGAGGAAAAAACTGAAATCTATCATGCCGACCGGACGCGCCACGGCGCCTTTCGTTCCAGACGGTAAAAGGCATGGCCCGTGACGGAAGCGATAGCCAGATAGAGCAAGGCTGCAGCAATGTAGAAGATGAATGGTTCACGGGTCGAACCTGCAGCGATCTGTGCCTGGCGCATCAGTTCAACGAGGCCGATTACCGATATCAGCGACGAGTCCTTCAGAACCAACTGCCACACGTTGCCGAGACCTGGCAGCGCGTAGCTCAGGAGCTGGGGAAAAATAACCTGTCGCAGCCGCTGCAGCCGGTTGAGACCAAGCGCGCAAGCGGCATCGTGCTGTCCTTGGTCGATGGCGAGGTAAGCCCCTCGATAGACCTCGGCTTGATAGGCGCCCGAGATGATTGCGATGGCCAAGGTTCCAGTGGCAAAGGCCGGAACGCCGACGAATCCGGACCCGCCCAGGCTATGACCAAGCGAGGTCAGGGCGACACTTCCTCCATAGTAAAGCAGATAAATGGTCAGAAGGTCGGGCACGCCTCGGAAAACCGTGCAATAGCCAAGGGCCAAGAACCTCAATACCTTGGAGTTGCGGAGACGGCCGGCCGCTGCCAGCCCACCGAATACAGCGCCAAGCGCAAAGCCCAGCACAGACAGAAGCACTGTAACCGAGGCCGCCATGAGAAGAGCAGCCCCCCAACCTCCGTGCTGGAAACCAAGTAGCCGGCATGCGTCAACCATCGATACCCCCGGCAGGGCGAACGGCTCAGCTCCGGAACGGGTCAGGAATGGCCGTTCGCCGACAAGCGCCTACTTGACTGGAGTGACGTCGCTCTTGAGCCATTTAAGCGACAGGGTTTTGATCGTGCCATCGGCGATCGCGGCGTCGATGGCCCCGTTGAGCATATCTTTCAGCTTGATGTCCTCTTTGCGGATACCGGCACCGGAGCCAAGACCGAAGAGCCCCCCGACAAATCCCGGCCCGGCAAGCGTATAGTCGCTGAACTCCGGTTTGCCCAACGTGGCGGCCAGCGCTGTCTGCTGTGCGAAGAGCGCGTCGATGCGACCCGCAGCGAGATCGAGATCGTGTTGCTCGGTGGTCTTGTATTCGCGAATCTCGGCGACGTCCGAGAAGTATTTTTTCACAAATTCCAGGTTCGCCGTTGCGGCCTGAACTCCAATGATCTTTCCCTTCAGCAATGGCTTGAGCTTGTCGATTGCCGCCTGCGCAGAGGCTTCATTCTCCAGCTTGAACCGCTCGTTGGAAATGCCGACCTTGCCCAGTTCGCTATCCTTTGCGACCGCGAAACCTGAGGGATCCACCGCATATGGCTGGGTAAAGTCAATGATCTTCAGACGTTTTTCAGTGATGAACATGCTCGCCATGATCACGTCGAACTTGCCGACGGTCAGCGCGGGGATCATGCCGTCCCAGTCCTGTGCGACGATCTTGCACTCGATCTTCATTCGCCCGCACAAATCATTGGCGAGATCGACTTCGAAGCCGTCCAGTTTGCCGTCGGCTGTTGTGAAATTCCAGGGCGCGTAGGCTCCTTCGGTGGCAATGGTAATTGCCTTTGGTGTTTCTTGTGCGACGGCGGCCTGGACCAGGCCGAACAGGACCGACGCAATGGCTGCGATGCGGCTAATTTTCATGTCATTCTCCTCTTTTTTGCCGGTATGGCAGTTCCCTTTCGTCGTGCCGGATTATCTTCCGGCTTCAACGAGTTAGATGGCGTTTTCTAGCGGCGGCCGGGACTTGCGAAGTTGGCCAGAAGGGGCGCTGTCTCGACGATATGATCCCGCATGACGATCTCTGCCTTGCCGGCATCACCTGACCGCAACACCTCAATCAGGATCTCGTGCTCGGCGCGCGCGCTGGCGGGCTTGTCGACATAGTCGAACCAGATGCGCAGGTAGGGTTCGATCACGACGTGCAGGCTGGCAATCTGCCGGACCAGCTTGGGTCGGTTGCTCAATTGGCAAATCTGCAAATGGAAGGCCTGATGGCGCACGACCCAGTCGCTGCTGCCGGTCTGGCTGGCGCGCTCCATGCGGTCGAGCTGGCGTTCCAGTTCTTCAAGCACTTCGACATCGATGTGCGGCATGGCAAGCCTCACCGCCAACCCTTCGAGCACCGAGCGCATTTCAAAGGTTTCGTAAATCTCATCGAGGGTAAGCCCGGCGACGATGCAGCCACGGTTCGGGCGAATGACCACAAGACCTTCCGCGGCCAGCTGGCGGAACGCTTCGCGAACCGGCATGCGGCTCATGCCGATTTCCGTCGCGATCTCTTCCGGGATAAGCCGGTCCCCGGCGCGGTAGCGCCCCATCCTCAAGGCACGCTGAATGTGGCGATAAGCCTCCTCCTCGGCGGTCGTGATGCCCAGCGGCTCGATTGCGTCTGCTGCCATGTCCTTGGTCCAATCAGAGCGTATCTGTGTATCCACTTATCCAGTTGTCGCGACCTGTGTCAAGCACCGAAGCTTGTGCGCGTTAGAATTTCTATTGTGAGAATAAACACTTGGGGGGAAAATGGGGCAAGCACACCGTCATCAGCTAAGCCGCTGATCGGCGTGCTTTTCGGTGCCTACGCGTCGGAAACCTTCGACGCCTCACCGACCTCTTCGACAATGCCGGCCAAGGTCGATGCCGAGATTCGCCGGAAGCCCGTCAGCGCCCGCCCCTAAACAATCCTGATGCCGCTTCGAGCATCGAACAGATGCACCTTGGAGACCATGATCTCCAAGCCAATCTCCTGATCAGGTCTGAACGGGGGCTGATCCCGCACCTCGGCCATGAGGTCGACGCCACCTGCATTCAAGGTAAGTTCCTGGGCCTCGCCGGTCGGCTCGACCACCTGAACCTCCGCCCGAGCGTGGTTCCCGCCGATTGCAATGTGCTGCGGACGAATTCCGTATACCACCTCTTCCCTGTCCCCCATCCGGCCGTCCTCCGGTAAGGGTAAGCGGAGACCCTGCTCGGCGACGAATGCGCCGTTGTCGATCCGGCCCGGGATCAGGTTCATTTCCGGGGATCCGATAAAACCGGCGACGAACAGGTTGGCGGGTTGCTCATAGAGCTCTGAAGGTGTGCCGATCTGTTCGATGCGGCCCCGGTTCAGCACTACGATACGGTCGGCAAGGGTCATCGCTTCGGTCTGATCGTGAGTGACGTAGATGCTCGTTCGGCCCAGCCGCTGGTGAAGCTTCTTGATCTCGGCGCGCATCTTGACACGCAGCTTGGCATCGAGGTTGCTCAGCGGCTCGTCAAACAGGAAGGCGGCTGGATCGCGCACGATCGCCCGGCCCATGGCGACGCGCTGGCGCTGACCGCCGGACAGCTGGCGTGGCATGCGGCCAAGCAGATCCTGCAGGCCGAGGATTTCAGCGGCCGCTTTCACCCTCGCGACAATCTCTTCTCTGGGGACCTTCGCCAATCGAAGCGCAAAGCTCATATTGTCCGCGACACTCATGTGCGGATAAAGCGCGTAGCTCTGGAACACCATCGCAATGTCGCGCGATTTGGCCGGCATCTCGTCGACGACCCGCCCGCCGATGCGGATCTCGCCTGTCGTCTGTTCTTCCAAGCCGGCGATCATGCGCAGAAGGGTTGACTTGCCGCAGCCTGAGGGACCGACAAGGACGACAAACTCGCCGCTGGCGATCTCGATCGTCACATCGCGCAGAACTTCCACGGCGCCAAAGCTCTTGCCGAGCTGATCTATCTGGATTGCAGACACCTATTTTCCTCCCGTCCGGGCACTACTCATTTTCGTTGAGCATGCCGCCAGGCGCGGTATTCGGCCTCGCCTTCGGGGCTCAACGGGTAGTATTTCCGCAGGTCGCCTCCCTCGGCCAAGCGCGTGCGGGAAAATTCCTCCCACTCGATATGTTCGCCGGCGAGCTCAACCAGTTTTGGGGCAAGGGCTACCGGTACCACGACGACGCCATCATCGTCGGCGACGATGATGTCTCCCGGTATGACGAGTACGTTCGAGCAGGCAATGGGGACGTTAACGGCAAAGGGGACGATGTTGGTCTGGGCGTGGAAATTCGGCGTGACATCCCTCACCCAGATGCCGATGTCCAAGGCAGCCGCCTGGGCAGAATCTCGGATACACCCGTCGACAACCACGCCGGCCCCGCCACGCCCGGCGAAATAGGTCAACATCATCTCACCGAAGATACCGCTGCCAAGGTCGCCGCGCGCATCGACGACCACCATGTCGCCCGGCTGCGTGGGGTACAGGACGTGACGGTGAAGTTGGCGTTCGGGCTCCTCATACTCAGTCTCGTTGTAGAGATCCTCGCGCTTCGGCATGCACTGGAGGGTGAGAGCCGGCCCGGCCGCCGTGCGGCCGGGCGTTAGCGGCCGCGGCCCTCGGATGTGCGGATCGCGAATACCCATCTTGTGATAAAGCTCGCTGGCCAAGGTCGCTGAACCGATCGCTGCAAGTGCGTCGACCAGCTGCCTCGGTGGCCGAGAAATGTCCTTTATTGCCGCTGCCTGGCCTACTTCCACGTTTCATCCTCCCTTCGATCAAGTTTTTCATGATCTCAATTCAGCCGCGAACTGCACCGGTCGTGAGACCCTTGACCAACAGGCCTTGAGCAAACCAGACAAACGCCAAGGTCGGGATGACCATGAGGACGCCCGCCGCCGACATCGCTCCCCAGTCGATGCCGAACTGCGAGACGAAGTTGGTCAGCCCGACTGGCAGCGTCTGTGCGGCCTTGCTGGAAGTCAGCGTCAATGCGAGCAGCAGGTCATTCCAGGTGAAAAGGAAGGTGATGACCGCGCTGGCCCCGATGCCAGGCGCAACCAGCGGCGCCACGATCTGGACCAGGGTGCGCACCGTGCCGGCGCCGTCCGACTGGGCAGCCTCCTCGATCTCTTTGGGCACATCCTGGATGAAGCCCAGCAGCAGCCAGATGGCGACGGGCAGTTTAGCCGCCGTATGGCTCAGAATCAGCGCCCAAATGGTATCCAGCAGGCCGAGCGCGGCGAACACGGCGAAGAGCGGGATGGCGAGCGCGATGACCGGAATCATGCGCATGATCAAAAGCAGGCCAAAAATCAGCATGACGCCCGGCATCCTGAAGCGCGACAGGGCGTATGCGCAGGGTATGGCCAGCAGATGGACCAAGATGACCGTCGCGACCGAGACGATGACGGTGTTCCACACATAACCCATCGTGTCGTACTCGGTGAAGACGGAGACGTACTGCGCCATCGTCGCGGTCTCGGGGATGATGTGCACCGGGACGGAGAAGATGTCGGCTGAACTGCGGATCGAGGTCAGGAACAGCCATGCCAGCGGAAAGACGGTGAGGGCGATGGTCAGAACCAGCGCTAGATATTGGCCGGCGGCGCCTGCCGTGAACCGGCGGCGACGGCGCCGTGGCTTGGGACGCGCGCTGACGATCGCGGCTTCGGTCATATCGCTCTCCGTTTCGCAATCAGCCACGGCACCCCGTAGAGGAGGCCGAGCACGAACAGCGACATTCCCAGCGCGATGTAGGAAACCGCCGCCGCGTGTCCGAAATCCACCGCCTGAAACGCCAGCAGATAGGAATAGACGGTGAGTAGGTTTGTGGCGCCTCCCGGCCCGCCCTGCGTCATCAGCCATACGACGTCGAAGGTCCGGAACGTGTCGATGATGCGAAGCATCAGCGCTATCATGATGACCGGACGCATCAGTGGCAGCACGATGTGCCAGAAGCGCTGCCATGGCGTGGCGCCGTCCACCGTGGCGGCCTCGAGCGGCTCCTGCGGCAAGGATTGCAGACCGGCAAGAAATAGCAGCACCATCAGCGGCGTATTCTGCCAGACATCGGCGACAATCACCGAGACAAGAGCCCAGGTCGGATGATTGAGCCAGGGGATGTCGGGCAGGTTGAACATGCGCAGCAGCGCGTCCACGAGCCCGTACTGGGTGTTGAAAAGCCAACGGAAATTCAGCCCCACGACGGCGGGCGCGATCATCGGCGGCACCAGCAGCAAGGTGCGCGCGAGCCGCATTCCGCGCAATTTGCCGTTGACGAGCACAGCGATCGCCATTCCAGCCACCACTTCCACCGTGATGGAAACGACGCTGAAGATGATCTGATTTCGCAGAGCCTGATTGAACTGGCGGCCGAAGAGTTCGTCGGTGTAATTCCCAGTTCCGGCGAATGGCGCTGAGCCGCTCAGATCCCAGCGAAAGAAACTCATTATGAAAGAATATCCGAGCGGATAGATAAGGATGGCGAGCATGACGAGGAGCGCGGGGCTGGCCAGGAGGTACCCCCTCTGCCAGGTGTAGGGCAGCGGCGAACGTCGCCGACGCCCCGGGACCTGGTGCTGCGCGACGGGCGGCATCCTCAGTCGTATGCTCCGGCCCGACGCATGATCTCCTCCGCCTCAGTCGCCGCCTGGTTGAGCGAGTCGCTCGGCGAGACCTGGTCGGTCAGGGCCTGTTCGATAGCCGAAAACATCAAGGTGCAGACTTTCGAGAATCCAGCCAGCTTCGGCCATTCCTTGCCGTTCGCTATCGTCGTCTCGAGTTGCTGCAGCCACACGGCCTGGGGACCTTTTGCCGCTGCGATCACTTCCTTGGCGATCGCCTGACTGCTGGGGAAGTTGGTGAACTGATCGAACTGCAGCCGCTGCGCCTCCGGACCGACCGTATATCTGATGAATTCGACGGCAGGTTCCTTGCGTCCTGATTGTCCATTGAGAGCCATGGCATGGGAGATGGCGCACGAAATCGCTGCCTTGTCCCTGATGTAGGGTGCAGTCGACCACTTGCTGACGACCCGCGAAGTTTCCGGATTGGATAAGGTTGCGAAGGCACCTGGCCAGTCGAAATTGGCGTAGACCGTACCGGACGAGAATTCGGTCGAATTTTCATTCCACTGATAGCCGACCGCGTCCGGCGGCACGATTTTGTGCTTCTGGATGAGGTCGCGGTAGAAGGTGAGGGCTTTGATGCCGGCTTCGGAATTGAAAGCTGGCTTGTTGGCCTGATCGACCCAGTCCCCGCCGGCTTGCCACAGGAGATCGCTGAAGGTGCGCTGCGCGGGGTCACCCTGCCCCGGCACGACCAGCCCATAGTGGCCATTGCCGGTAAGTTTCAGGCCGACGTCCACCAGATCATTCCAGGTTTCGGCCGGCTTCAGGCCTTTCTCCTGGTAGATGTCGCTGCGGTAATATTGAACGCGCGCATCCATGTTGCGCGGGATAGCGGCCAGATTGCCGGTCTTGGGATCGCGTAGGTATTTGACCGCAACCGGATAGAAGTCAGCCAGTTCGGAGTCGCTGAAATAGCTGTTCAGCGGCGCAAAATGGTTGAAATAGGAATCGATCTGGGCGGTGTGCGTGCTGTAGACGTCGTACTGGCTCGATTTCGCGGCGCTGAGTGTGACGACTTTCGATGTCAGCGGAGTGAATTCCAGCAGATCGTAGCGAACCTTGATGCCAGTCTTGGCGGTGAAATCCTGGACGATTTTCTCCCAGTATTTGGGATAGAGCGGGCCGCCGGTGATCAGCAGCGCGGTGATCTCGTTCGCCTCTGCTCTGGCGATCCACGGCGCCGCAAGCGAGCCGGCCGTTGCCGCGGCACTCGCGGCCAGGAATTTGCGTCTCGATAGGTTTCCGGACATTACAATTTCCTCCTTGCTTGTAATTGGTCGGCCCCCTTTCGGGGTCGAGCGACGACGGCCAGGTTTCCCCTTGGGCCGCAGTGTGGCTTTGCTCCTCCCACAGCGACACAGCCCAGATCACGCCCGTCCACATGCTGCCTTGCCCTGCCGAGGCCCGATGGCCTCTGAGGCTTCCGGCGGTAGCCTTTCCTTTCGGTCTGCCTTCCTTTCGGCGGGCTCTGCGACCCGCAAACCACGCAATCGGTGCGTCGCGAGCCGTCGAGACGGCCGGACACAATGCGATGAGCGCGGTCAGCCGACGCGCAATGGTCCTGATCTCGAACGTCGTGGGCGGGGATATTGAAGTTGAGAGTCCAACGTCCCTTCCCGCGGGCCGAGTTATGGGTTAGTGAGCATTCACGAGATAAGTTGACTGCATATCCAACCATCAGCCTATAAGCTTATCAGACAAGTGGATGTTAATGGTCGATTCCATGGAGGTCAAGCTTCAAACTTTGCCCAAGCAGGTGGCGGGCGTGCTCGCGCGTCGCATCGCCACCGGCGGCGTCGCCGGCAGCCAGGGGCCGTCGGAACAGCAGATCCTTCAGGAGTTCGGGGTTTCGCGCGCGGTCGCGCGGGAAGCGCTCAAGATCCTAGCTTCTCTCGACATGATCGAGATCGCACAGGGAAGGCGCGTGGTGCTGCGTCCTGCCGAAGAATGGGATTATCTCAGTCCATTGCTGATCGACTGGCTGCCGCCCGAACAGGTCCGCGAACTGCTGGCGGAAGCGCACGCGACGCGAATAATCATCGAACCCGCCATCGCCGCCATCGCGGCCAAACACATGACCAAGGAAAACCTCGAACGTCTCGGCACGCTGCTCGCGGCGATGTCCGCGACCGAAGACAATCCGGACGCGTATCTGAAGCTCGACCTGGATTTCCATATGGAAATTTGCCGCGCTTCCCGGAACAGAATCCTTGACCGCTTCATGTATTCGTCACGGTGGTGGCAAGCGGCGAGCAGACGCATCAGCAACCAGATGCCGCATGCTCTTCCTTCCGCCACAGAAATGCACAGGGCGATCTACGAGGCGCTGGTCGCACGCGACGCCAAGCGCGCCGAAGAGGCGATGCGCCGACACCTGAAGGCAACCACTGCCGTCGCCATGCCCGACAAGGAAATGGCGAGCTAAGCAACGTTCTACAGGCGCGGCCAGCTGTCGTGGCTGACCGCGCCGCCTGCGTGTCAGGAGGACACGACCGAACTAAGCTCTTCTGGCTTCCTGTTCCTGACGCTGCCTTGCGCGATATCCGAACATGTCGCCTTTGTCCTTGATTTCCGCCCAGATGGGGGCGGTGAGTTTGTCGATGGCCGCGACGTCCACGTCGGAAATCTTCCAACCGACACTCTCGACGTTTTCCTCAAGCTCCCTGACCGTCCGCGCGCCCACAAGGGGCGAACTCACACCCGGCCTGCTGGTGAGCCATTGGATCGCAAGCTGCGGCAGCGTCTTGCCGTATTTGGCCGCTATCGGCTTGAGGGCATCGACGGCTCCGACGGCGCGCTCGTAGGTGCCCGGTTGGAACAGCACGGTGGTGCGCCGCTCGTCTCCCTCGACGAATTTGGTATCCGGCGAGAGCAAGCCCGTGAGCAGCCCTTGGGCCAGACCGCTGTAAGGCATGACGCCGATATTGTGCTTGCGGCAATAGGGAAGAGTTTGCCCCTCAACCTCGCGCCACAGCATGTTGTAAGGAGGCTGGAGCACGTCGATGACGCCATGCTGGCGGGCGCTGTCCATATCAGCTGTGCTGAAATTCGAGACGCCAACCGCTTTGATCCGCCCTGACGACCGAAGCCTCTCCATCATCGTCATGGTAGGGCCGATGGGAAAATCCGAATTCGGCCAGTGGACAAAATAGACGTCGACATAGTCCGTCTGCATCCGCTTCAGCGAGCCATCAAGCGCCGCCTCTATCGCTGCAGGTTCGAGATGGTTGGGCGCAACCTTGGTCGCGATGATCGCCTTGTCCCGGCGGCCGGCCAGCGCCTTGCCGACGACCTCCTCGGCATGGCCATGTCCATAGGCTTCGGCTGTGTCGATCAGCGTAATGCCAAGCTCCAGGGCGCGGCGAATCACCCGGATCGATTCCTCGTCATCGGCCGCGCCCCAAAACGCGCCGGACATACCCCAAGTCCCCAGGCCGATCTCCGACACCTTGACCGGCGACGATCCTAGCTGTCGCTGTTGCATCCTGTTCCTCCGGTTTGCGGCATGCATGGCTGTGCTTGTCGCCTTGCTGCCACTCATTTATATGCTTATATGCTCGTCTAACAAGTAGGTTTAGCTTGGCTGAATTCCCGGCGATCTACGGTTCCAGTGCTTTCAAAGTGCATTTCTGCGTAATCGCTCAAAGGGGGTTTACGCCACATCTTCTCATCTTATATGCTCATCGGACAAGTTCAATTCGCCCGTACGGTGCGTTTGAAGCGCGGCACCATCATTGGAGGATGGGTTCGATGAAGATCGTGGACATCAAGACGGCGGTCGTCGCCTATCATGGCAAGGCGACTCTGATCCGTATCGACACGGACGCCGGCATCTCCGGTTACGGCGAGGCGAACCCCGATGCGGGCGCGGCCGCGATCGTCGGGCTAATTTCGGAGCTCAAGTCGGAGCTCATCGGTCAGGATCCACGCAACGTCGAATATTGCTGGGACAAGATCCGCCGCGACCATGTGTTCTCCGGCGCCCAGGCCGGCGTCTTTCTCATTGCCCTGACCGGGCTTGAGATGGCGCTGTGGGATGTAGCGGCGAAGGCTGCTGGCCAGCCGCTCTATCGCATGTTCGGCGGCAAGTTCCGCGACCGGATCAGGCTCTATGCCGATTGCGGCGACGGCGATGAAGAAACCGGTTCGCCGGAAGGATGCGCGGCGCGCGCGCGCCGCATGGTGGACGAGGGCTTTACGGCGCTAAAATTCGACATCGACAATTTGCGCCATCCGGCAAAGTTCGACGCGGCAAACCACACCATCAACGGCGCGGAGCTGCGCTTCATGGTGGAACGCGTGGCCGCGGTGCGCGAGGCGATCGGCCCTGACATCGATCTCTGTATCGACCTGCACGCGCGCTACGACGTGCTCAGCGCCAGCCGCATTGCAGGGGAGATGGAGCGGTTCAACCTTCTGTGGCTGGAAGAACCTATTCCGGCAGAAAATGTTGAGGCACTGAAGCAGATCCGCATGCGGACCAAGACCCCGATCTGTGTCGGCGAGAATCTCTACCTGCGCTGGGGTTTTCGTGAGTTGTTCCAGAATTATGGCGCCGACGTCATCATGCCCGACGTGCCGAAATGCGGCGGCCTCGCGGAAAGCCGCAAGATCGCGAATCTCGCCGAGATGTATTATGTGCCGTTCGCGCCGCATCTCGTGTCGACGCCGCTCGGCACAATGGCGACGTGCCATGTCTGCGCGAGCGTTCCGAACTTCCTGGTGCTGGAGTGGCATGCCCTGGAAGAACGGGAAGTGTGGGACAGTTATGTGCGCCTGCCAGACGGCGCCAGGTCGATCGTTGAAGACGGCCACATCGTGGTGCCCGACGTGCCCGGCATCGGCGTCGATCTCGACATGGATGGCGTCCACAAATACGCCGTGCCCGGCTACGGCATCTTTGAATAGCGCGCGACTGAATAGCTCTTGACCGGGCGGAAATGCCTTTTGGCCAGATTTCCGCTCGCCGATAGAAGTCCGTTGGAGGAATCATGGGCAAGCGGATCATTTTCACCGGTGGCAGCGGCAAGATCGGCCGTCACGTCATACCTTACCTGCTCAAGCGTGGGCATCAGGTCCTGAACCTCGACCTGACGCCACTTGATGTGCCAGGCGTCGACACCATCATCACCAACCTTGCCGATGCCGGCGAGACCTACAATGCACTGACGCTGCATTTCGGTTTCGGCGAATATTTTGGCGGGAAAGGCCGTGGCCCAGTCGACGCCATGGTCCATTTCGCGGCCATCCCGAGAATATTCCTGCGACCGGACAACGCCATGTTCGCCGCCAATGTGCTTTCGACCTACAATGTAATCGAGGCCGCCACCAAGCTCGGCATCCGCAAGATCATCACCGCGTCCAGCGAGACGGTCTATGGCGTGTGTTTTGCCGAAGGCGAACGCGATTTCACATCGTTTCCGGTGGAAGAAGACTACGATACCGATCCGACCGACAGCTACGGTCTTTCCAAGGTCTTGGGCGAGAAGATCGCACGCTCCTTCGCTTCCCGCACCGGATACGACATTTACGCGCTCCGAATAGGTGGCGTTGTCGAGCCGCAAGACTATGCACGGTTTCCGGAGTTTTTGGCGGACGCTTCAAAACGGCGGCGCGATGGCTGGACCTATATGGACACGCGCGATCTGGGCCAGATCGTGCATCTTTGCATCGAGAAGGACGGTTTGGGGTTCCAAATCTTCAATGCCGTCAACGACAATATCGTTGCCGATGCGCCAACGGAAGAGTTTCTCAAGAAGCATGCACCAGGCACGCCGATTACACGCTCGATAGAGCAATTTGAGGGGCCAATCTCAAATCGCAAGCTGCGTGAGCTTCTAGGGTTCCAGCAAGAGCATGATTGGCGAGATCAGCCTCGGGATTCATGATCGAGGCCGGCCCGGCTCCTACCGTTGAGCAAGCTTCGAATGGCGCCCGGTCCGTGACGGCTCATGCCGAGATCTCCCGCTTGGCCGTCGGCGAATCTTCGGCAGCGTTTACGGCTGCTCGGTCGGCCGGATGACGATCTCGTGCCGAGCGGATTGTCGATGATCTGCAAGAATTATCTGGCGTGAAACCATGGCGCCAGCGAAGGCTTGGCGACTTCCGGCAAAAAGGCCCGCCGCTCCATTTGCGAAGCGGCGAGGCCCCACATTCGGGGACGATCGCCGGAGTGTTCCCCGGCATTGCTTACAGCGCAATTCAGGTGCCAGAATTATTGACCCAAAACGGGTCACCGCATCGGAGGCGAGAAGGCGGACCTTCCGCGATCACGCTACTGCCGCGCTTTGCCATTGCTGCTACATTACTTTGCGGCGGACCTGATTTTTCCGCCTGGCCGGCGTCCGTCAGGCAACTTACCCCAACGCGCCCCCCCAAGTGACGCCGGCCATTTTCCCCATATTGCAGCACGGGCGCGCCGATTCCGTTATGCGCTTTCGAGCTATGGCAATCCGCCGGCGAGCCGCTTTGTCCAGCCTGCAATTGTCAGCCCGAAGGCCATTCCGGCGCAGTCGGCCACCCAGTCGAATAGATCCGGGTGGCGCCCTATCAGCTGCACGGCCTGAAGGCCCTCGATCGCCGCGCCCGTGAGCACGAGGAGGACGATCAGCTTCGCCTTGTGTTCCGGCCAGCCGAGACTTCCGAGAGCCGCCAGCACGACGAAGGCGGCGGCGTGATTGAGCTTGTCGTGACCAAACGTGAAAGCCAGGCCAAGACCCTGCAGGAGCTGCTCCGGCAAAAGGGCAAACAGCAGAACGCCGGCAAACGCGGCGGGAAAAGCAATCCTTGCCACGATCTGATAAGAATCCAGGCGCAACAAGGGTGAAATGGCCTTTCGTCCGAAATCTGCAGGGAACACCGCTGGCCGCTGAATCGAGAGCGAACGCGGCGTCCAATTTCCGCCGTCCGGGCGTCCGGTGCATCGTCAGAATGAATGAATGCTTCGGGTCAGCCGCTGCACAGGCCGGGCTCGTGGCAAGTGGTCTGCAATGGTGTGGCTTCCGCGATCACGCAATTACCCGCCGCGCCAACGCAGCTACTATCTGGCTGCGGCGGACCTGATTTCCGCTTGGCCGGCGCTGCATCAGGCACCTTACCCCACGCCTCACGAAGCAGCGCCGGCCATCTCTCCCAGCTAAAGCGCGTCGCGTTCGACCGGCCTCATGCGACGTGCTTAAAGTTCTTGTCTTGATGCATGTCGTTATCGCAAAACCGCTTCACACTTTTGCGCGACATGTATTGGATTTCCACCGGTTGCGCGATGACCCGGCCCGCATCAAAAAGCCCGCCGCCCTGTCGGACGACGGGCTCCGTTGCCTGGGCGCCAGGGCGCCGCGGTAGCGACTTCTGCTGCTTATGCTCCCGCAGGTTTCCAATATGCTGCCACCGCATGGCGTTGCGCATCGGCTAAACAAACGAAGCCCGCGCCTCTGGCGGAGGGCGCGGGCCGACCGGGTTGCACCCCGATCTGCAGCAGAAACCCGGGAGGTTCCCGCTGCTTAAGATAACAATTAGAGACTTCTAATGTTCCCTTGGGGAAGATGCCGGCTGCTCCAGAATCTCATGGTCGGCACGACAACGATCGGGCCGTCAACTCATGCGCATGTTGATCTGGAAAATCCGTTCGTCGAAATGCCGCGTTTCGACGGCAAAGGTCAAAGCCACTTCAAGCACCAGACCGTCATGGTCGTTCCGGACCTTGACTGTGATCCTACGGTGAGGAAGGCCATCCCTGGCCATCTCGCCCAATGTGCGAAGGGCTTCTTTCCTGACCAGCGGGAAATCGTCACATGACGTTCCCTGATCGTCGGAATAGACGATTCCGTCTTCATCGGAATCGAAGAAATAAAGGGGCATTGGCTTGGCCGAAGCAGCGGCATCCGGGCACGTTGTCGATAGCTGACCGGAATTCTCGGCAGATCGTGATCAGTGCCTTTCCAACCGCCGGCTCCGCCGCCGTCTCACTTGCGCTCGCGCAATGCTTTCACCGCTTGCGAGAGGATCATCCGGTCGCCACCGGTCCTTTTGATCAGCTTGCTCACCTGGCTGGGCGAGACACCATTTTCCCGCGCGAAATATTCGACCTCATAATACTCATCCGCCGACACGCGGTTGCGGTCGCTGAAGTCTCGCTTGCTCTTGTCATCGGCCATTTCTCTTCTCCTCGTCTCTTCTCCTCGCCTCAGGGTCAACTTTGGTCAGAAGCACGCTGCAATTGAGGGTTCGCCCGCCACAAAAGTGACGCGCGAACCCTATCGGCGCAGGAAGGGACAGGGCTGCGCAGATGCCAGGTTCGATCGGAATGGAAACAGCCAAGATT
Organism: Mesorhizobium sp. M0189; assembly: GCF_040322135.1. NCBI lineage: Bacteria > Pseudomonadati > Pseudomonadota > Alphaproteobacteria > Hyphomicrobiales > Phyllobacteriaceae > Mesorhizobium > Mesorhizobium sp. M0189. The sequence continues at coordinate 63,778 of NZ_JAMYSW010000002.1, read as the reverse complement.
GGTGCGAGCAACCGTCGACATTTTCCAAAGAATCCTCCCGGAACGTGCAGCCAGCAACGAGTTTGAGCGGCGGCGGTTCCGGGCTTCGCGACAAACCTACCCTTTGCCCGCGAGGATCAGACTTAGGTCCTGCGGCAACACGTCGATTGGTCCCCGCCGGGTGGGACCGAAGCCCCGTCGACGGAACGTTTTCAGCTGGCTTCCGTTCGAATGAGCCTTGGCGCGAAGAGCGGACCGAGTTCGCAAAGGAGACGACCATGAGAATGCATCTTTCCACCGCGGCGGCGGGACTTTTGCTGCTGGCAGGCGTCGGCGCCGCTGCGGCGCAAGACGTTGTCATCGAACCGCAGCAGGAAACCGTCATCAGGGAGTATGTGAAAAAGCAGCCGCTGGCCTCGGTGAAAATCCCTGGGGTGGAGCTCAACATCGGCTCGACGCTCCCCGACACCGTCGAGCTTCATGAGGTCCCGAACGTCAAATATCGTTATGTCGTCATTGACAACCGCACCGTTGTCGTCGACCCAGGCACGCGCAAGGTCATCAAGGTCATCGAGTGACGTGAAAACTCGGGCAGCCGTCGCCCGTCGCTCGGAAATGAGCGGCGGGTGACGTTTGCGTCAGGCGGTTCCTCGGCGCTCAGCTGGGACCCGCCTTACCGTCGAGGGCCGGGGGGCCTCACAGGCAGTTTCAATGCGAACAATCAGCAGACTTTTCGATTCCCATGACCAGGCGGCGCGTGCCGTCGAAACGCTTCAGGCAGCAGGAATTGCTCGCCAGGAGATCAGCGTCATCGGACCCTACGATGATGAAATCGGCGCCGTCTTGCGCGATCCAGGTACGGGTACCGTCCTTGGTGCGGCAGCCGGTTTGTTGGCCGGCCTCGGCGCCTTTGATATGCCCGGCATCGATCCCCTCGGCGCGGGATGGCTGGCATCGGCCCTCGTCGGTGCAGTCTTGGGCGGCGTTGCCGGCAGACTTTTCGCGACATTGTCCCGTATCGGCAAGCAGCCGGGCCAGCCGGATGCCGCACAAGGTGTGATCCTGGTGCTGGCGCATGTCGATGAAAGACAGGCCGACACCGCACAGGCGGTGCTTGGAGCTTCCGTTCAGGCGACGCAGTCTTTGGCCAGGGCGGCTTGAAGATTAAGCTCGGGCAAAACACTTGACCCGACCGAGCAGCGGGGCGATCAAAGCACGAACCCAAAAATCTCTGGCAAGCCGCCGCCAGAAAGTGTTGAACACCGTGCCGATCACATTCGGCGAGCGGTTGCGCTCGGCGAGGCTTGATGATTTGCTGTCGGTTTGCGGAGAACGAATGATGCATGAGCCTGTCGGTCAAGACGAATATGGGTCGACCAGCCCGTTCGATCCGGACGATCTGTCGAGGTTGAACGCGATCGGCCCGAGCGCCGGCAGCAACGATTTCGAAAAATACGCGGTAGCCGTGATCATCGTATTCGGCGCCCTGATCATCGGCGGCCTGATGGCCGCCGGCTTGAGCTTCGGGCGCCGCAGCACCTTCTTTTTCGCGCTTGGCGGCGCCACCGCGGCATGGATATCCGGCAACGCGCTCCTGCTCGATCGGCCGCGCATCTACGCCCTGTTCGTCGGCGTCGCGGCGTTGATGCTGATTGCGTCGACCATCGCGCTGGTCACCTGAAGCAAGGCGAATCTTCCTATTGACCGTGACCTTATCCGAAAACCGGTTCCGCCTTTTGAGACCATGGTCTAATACCCGATAGCCTCACCGGATGCGGCGCGGCTGTCGATGGCGCCGTTGTAGCGGGCGCCGCCGCCCTTCTCGATTTCCGCCAGGCTCTTGCCGCCGACCAGGATGCCGGCCGCCTGGCCCCAATTCGCCTCGGCGAGATCGAGATGGTAGCCCATGCCGGTAAGCAGCTTTTCGGTATCCGGCGACAGGCCGAAGGGTTCGATATAGACCGTGTCGGGTAACCATTGGTGGTGGGTGCGCGGCGCGTCGATCGCTTCCTGGATGTTCATGCCGTGATCGATGACGTTGACGATCGCCTCCAGCGTGATGGTGATGATGCGTGAACCGCCAGGGCTGCCGATGACCATGAACGGCTTGCCGTCTTTGGCGAGGATGGTCGGGCTCATCGACGACAGCGGCGTCTTTTTCGGCGCGATCGCATTCGCCTCGCCCTGGACGAGGCCGTAGAGATTGGGCACGCCGGGTTTCTGGGTGAAGTCGTCCATCTCGTTGTTGAGCAGGATGCCCGTGCCGTTGGCGACGACGCCGGCGCCGAAAGAGCCGTTCAGCGTGTAGGTTACCGCGACGGCGTTGCCGTCATTGTCGATGATCGAATAATGCGTCGTCTCGTTGCTCTCGCCAAAGCCCTTCGGCATCAATTCCTGCGACACGCCGGCCCGGAACGGATCGATCTTTTCGCGGATTTCCCTGGCGTAATTCTTGTCGAGCAGTTTTGCGACCGGATTGTCGACGAAGCCGGGATCGCCGAGCGCCGAATTCCGGTCGACATAGGCGTGGCGCATCGCCTCGACCATGACGTGAACCGTCTCGGCCGAACCAGCGCCGAGATAGGACAGCGGATAGAACTCAAGCACGTTGAGGATCTCGCAGATGATGACGCCGCCGGAGCTCGGCGGCGGCGAGGACGTGATCTCGTAGCCGCGATAATTGCAGGTCGCCGGCTTGAGCTCGCGCACCGCGTAGTTTTCGAAATCCGCCTTGGCCAGAATGCCGCCCTTCTCCCCGCTCGCCTTGACGATGGCGTCCGCGATCGCGCCTTTGTAGAAGGCATCCGCACCGCGTTCGGAAATGGCGGCAAGCGAAGCCGCGAGATCGGGCTGAACGAGGCGCTCGCCGACGGCGTAAGGCTTGCCGTCCGGCTTGAGGAAAACGGCCGCCGCCGCCGGGTCCCTCGCCAACCGCTCCGCGCCGCCCTGGAGCGAGGCCGCATCGCCCTGCTCCAGTACGAAGCCTTCCCTGGCAAAGCGGATGGCCGGCGCCAGCAAGTCCTGCCGCGTCAGCGTGCCGTATTTCTCCCGCGCCATCTCGAAGCCGGCGACCGAACCCGGCACGCCGACGGCCAGATAGCCGTCGAGACTGGCGCCCTTTACCGGCTTGCCGTCCTTGTCGAGATACATGGTTTTGGTTGCGGCGAGCGGCGCGCGCTCGCGGAAATCGAGGAAGGTCGAGCGGCCGTCCTTGAAGCGGATGGTCATGAAGCCGCCACCGCCGATATTGCCGGCGGTCGGATAGACCACGGCCAGCGCATAGCCGACGGCGACCGCGGCATCGACGGCATTGCCGCCCTTCTTCAGCACCTCGACGCCGACTTCAGACGCAAGATGCTGGGCGGTCACCACCATGCCGTGCTCGCCCTTCGCCGGCTGCGGCGAAGCGGCGAAGGCGAGGAACGGCACGAAGGTCAGGGTGAGGGAAAGGCTGACGGCGATTAGGGTTCGGCGGTGCATGGCCGTTCTCCGTGGCTTGGGGTGAGCCTAGGAAACGCGCTTGGAGCGGTTGAGTCTACTGACAATAATGGGATCGGCGAGGCTTGCACCTTCTATCAACACCTGAGGTTCCTCGCCGCGAAGCGGCCGGAGAGGGGGCCTTCGTAGAGCGCGGCTCCCCCTCTCCGTCTCGGCTTCGCCGAGCCACCTCTCCCCCACTTTCGTGGGGGCGAGGAATCCAAGCTGAAATGAAGGCGCGATTCAACGCTGGCGAGCAACTTTGTTCTTGCTTTGTGCCGGCAGCTATGCTACTAATCTGGGTGTGGTGCTAATTGGCTCCAACGACCCGCCTACGTGGCGGGTTTTTCATTTTCACCCCGACATCAAACAATCCCGCCGCCGACGCTCGCCACCGCCGGCCGTTCGGCTGCGACCTTCGCCCGGTAGCCGGCGGCGCGGTAGGCTGCGACCGGATCGATGGCGCCGCCGGTCTTTAGTCGTGCCATGGCGAGGATCGGCTCGACATCGGTGCGATAGGCTATCTTCAGCGTCTGCGTTGCCATCAGCGCATCATTGGCGTCCTGGAAGCCTTCGAGCGCCTTGCGATCGACCAGCAGCGCCTGGGCATAGGCGCGCTGCACTTCAACCGCCGACAGCATCAGGCTTTCGATCGGATCGGTGACGTTGTGGCTCTGGTCGAGCATGTGGGCCGGATCGAACCCTTCGGCACCGGAAAGCTCGGCATCGACCAGTTCGTTGAAGACCAGGAACAGCCGGTAGGGATCGATCGAGCCGGCGTCGAGGTCGTCGTCGCCATATTTCGAATCGTTGAAATGGAAGCCGCCGAGCTTCTTGAACTGGATCAGCCGCGACACGATCATCTCGATGTTGACGTTGGGGGCGTGATGGCCGAGGTCGACCAGGCAGAACGCCTTATCGCCAAGCTCTTTGGCGATGATGTAGTTGGTGCCCCAATCCTGCACGACGGTCGAATAAAAGGCCGGCTCGTACATCTTGTGCTCGGTGAACAGCTTCCAGTCGTCCGGCAGTCCGGCATAAATCTCCTTCATCGCGTCGAGATAACGCTCGAACGCCTTGGCGAAATTAACCTGGCCGGGAAAATTCGAGCCGTCGCCGATCCACACCGTCAGCGCTTTCGAGCCCAGCGTCCTGCCGATCTCGATGCATTCGAGATTATGCTCGACCGCCTGCCGGCGTGTTGCGGCATCGGCATGCGACAACGAGCCGAACTTATACGAAAGTTTTTGGTCCCTGGCGTCGGAGAAGGTATTGGAGTTGATGGCGTCGAAGCCGAGGCCGAAGCGGGATGCCGCCTGCTTCAGCCGGTTCGGATCGGCCTTGTCCCACGGAATATGCAGCGAGACGGTCGGCGTCGCCTGCGTCAGCTGGCGGATGACGGCGCAGTCCTCGATCTTGTCGAAAATGTCGCGCGGCTCGCCAGCGCCGGGAAAGCGGGCAAAGCGGGTGCCGCCGGTGCCGACGCCCCAGGACGGGATGGCGACGGCGAATTTCTCGACCTTGTCGCGGATGGCATCGATGGCGATGCCGCGGCGGTCGAGGCGCTCGCCGAGGGACTCGTAGTCGCGCTTGAGGTCGGCATTGCGCGCGGCATTGTGCCTGTCGACGAGGTCGGCGGAGATGATGGTTTCGGACATGGTGGTTTCCTCCCAATTTGCGTTGGTCGCGCTGCCCCTCACCCTTACCCCTCTCCCCGTAAAGAACGGGGAGATCACCGGCGTTGGAGCGCTTCCCTTCTCGGCGTCACTATTACGGGGAGAAGGTGCCGGCAGGCGGATGAGGGGCAGCGCAATCCTCAAAGACGGTCGCTTATCGCGTAAAACTCTGCGCGTTGCCGGCGTCGACATTGATGATGTTGCCGGTCGATTTTGCCGACATGTCGGAGGCGAAGAAATAGATCGCTTCGGCGATGTCTTCGGGGAACACCGACCGCTTCAGCATCGAGCGCGAGCGGTAATGCTCTTCGAGATCGTCGGTCGACATCTTGTAAGCGGCGGCGCGCTGTTCCTTCCATTCGCCGGTCCAGATCTTCGAGCCGCGCAGCACGGCGTCGGGATTGACGACATTGACCCTGATCTGGGCTTCCGCGCCTTCCAGCGCCAGGCAGCGCGCCAGATGGATCTCGGCAGCCTTGGCCGTGCAGTAGGCGGCGGCGTTTGGCGATGCGGCAAGGCCGTTCTTAGAGGCGACGAAGACGACGTTGCCGCCGATCTTTTGCGTCCGAAACAGCCGGAACGCCTCCCGCGAAACCAGGAAATATCCCGTCGACAAGATGTCCATGTTCTTGTTCCACAGCGCCAGCGTGGTGTCCTCGATCGGCGCCGAGGAGGCCAGGCCAGCGTTGGACACCAGGATGTCGATGCCGCCGAACTCGACCGCTGTCTCGGCAAAGCCGGAGATCACCTGATCCTCGGACGTGACGTTGATGACGACGGGCCGCACGAAATCCTTGCCGTAGGCCTTGGCAAGCTCGTCATTGGCGCTGGCAAGGGCTGCCTCGTCGATATCGGCCAGCACGACGCAGGCGCCTTCGCGCAGCAGCCGGTTGGCGGTGGCGCGGCCAATGCCGCCGGCGCCGCCGGTGACCAGCGCGATTTGGCCGGCAAGAGCTTTCGGTTTCGGCAGGCGCTGCAGCTTTGCCTCTTCGAGCAGCCAGTATTCGATATCGAAGGCTTCCTGGTCGGGCAGCCCGACATAGGTCGACACCGTCGAGGCGCCGCGCATGACGTTGATGGCGTTGACGTAGAATTCGCCCGATATACGCGCCGTCGCCTTGTCGCCAGCGAAGGTGAACATGCCGACACCGGGCATCAGATAGACCACGGCGTTCGGATCGCGCACCGGTGGCGAATCCGCGTGCTTGCAGCGGTCATAATAGGCCTGATAGCCGACGCGATACTCCGCCACATCGTCGACAAGACGGGCAATGACGGCATCGACATCGGGATTCCTGGGATCGAACTCGATGACCAGCGGCCGGATCTTGGTGCGCAGGAAGTGGTCCGGGCAGGATGTGCCGAGTGCCGCCAACGGCCGCAAATCCCTGGAATTGACGAATTCGAGCACCGCAGGAGAATCGTCGAAATGGCCGAGCTTGTGGCTTTTCTCCGAGATCAGGCCGCGGATCCTCGGCATCAGTTTTGCAGCCACAGCGCGACGCGCCGGTGCATCGAGCGATTTGACGATTTCGCCGCCGAAGATCGGCTTGCCCTGGCTCTTGCGCTCGAACCAGTCGATCGCCTGGTTGATCACCGAAATCGTCGTCTCGTAGCATTCCTTCGGCGTGTCGCCCCAGCTGAACAGGCCATGGCTTGCCAGCACGACACCCTTGGCCTCGGGGTTCTCGAGGCAGAATTTCTCCAGCCACAGGCCGAGTTCGAAGCCCGGGCGCTTCCATGGCAGCCAGCCGATCGTGTCGCCGAAGATCTCCTTGGTCAGCGCCTGCGAATCCTTGGCGGCGGCAATGGCGATGATGGCGTCGGGGTGCATGTGGTCGACATAAGGCTTCGGCACGAAGGCATGCAGCGGTGTGTCGATCGAGGCCGCGCGCGGGTTGAGGTTGAAGGTGCAGTGGGGCAAATAGCCGACCATCTCGTCTTCATGTTCGAGGCCGCGATAGAGACCTTTCAGCGCGCGCAATTTGTCCATGTAGAGCGTGGCGAAGCCGTCGAGTTTGATCGAGGCGCTGTCGCCGCCCGAGCCCTTGACCCACAGCACTTCCACGCTCTGCCCAGTGAGCGGATCGTTTTGCCAGATCTTGGAGGAGGTGTTGCCGCCGCCATAATTGGTGACGCGCTTGTCGGAGCCAAGAACATTCGAGCGATAGACCAGACGTTCGGGCTCGCTCATCGCTTGCGCTTTTGCGTCATCCCAAAGATTGGCGAGGCGCGTGCCGGAGCGCTTGTCGAGCATAGGTAATCCTCCCTTTGGGACACGCAAACGGCGCGGGTCCCTTTTGTCCGAATTTCTACGCAAGCGGCCGTCTTGTCAATCACAAACGATCAATACCAATCATATTGCACTGCACAATGAAATTATCTGATCGGAAATGATTGACACTGCGCGCTTGGGGTGCCTAGATGCTCAAGCAGGGAGGAACCATGCACGAGAAAGAGCGCCACAGGATCATTCTGTCCGCCGTCCAGGAAAAGCCTGTGGTGACGGTGCAGGAGATGGTCGACCTGACGGAGTCGTCGGAGGCGACGATCCGGCGCGACATCGCGGCATTGCATGTGCAAAAGCGCCTGCGCCGGGTGCGCGGCGGCGCCGAGGCGCTCTCGCCTCCGCAGTTCATCGGCCTTGCCGGCCGGCCGTTTTCCGTCAACGAGACGATCAACGCTTCGCAGAAGCGGGCGATCGCACGAGAGGCCGTGGAACTCTGCAAGGACGGCGAGCCGATCATCATCAATGGCGGCACCACCACGTTCCAGATGGTGCATTTCCTGAGCGGCCGCCGCATGCCGATCTTCACCAATTCCTTTCCGATCGCCGAGCACCTGCTCAGGCATTCCAAGAACACGGTGATGCTGTCGGGCGGCACCATCTACCGCGAGCAGAACATCATCCTGTCGCCCTTCGACAATGACGTGACGCGCAATTTCTACGCGCGCCGCATGTTCATGGGCGCGCAGGGACTGGGGCCGCTGGGTCTTATGGAAGGCGACCCGCTGCTGATCCAGGCCGAGCAGAAGCTTATCGACCAGGCGGACGAATTGGTGGTGCTGGTCGACTCCTCGAAATTCCGCAAGCGCTCGAGCCTGATCCTGTGCGGCCTGTCGCGCATCGCCACGGTGATCACCGACGACGGCATCGAGGATCGCGAAGCCAAGATGCTGGAGACCGCCGGCGTGACGCTGATCGTCGCCCGCACAACGGCAAGCAACAAGGAAGAATCTTCGCTGCAGGCCTGAGAAAACTCACGCCCGCAGCGGCGATGGAATGCAACGCTCAAGGGAGGATATTCGATGAGCTTTCTGAAGAAACTGATGGTTACGGCGGCGTTTTCCGCCGCCATGTTCGTGAATGCCGCCTATGCCGAAAACGTCAAGATCGCGCTGGTGGTGAAGTCGCTCGGCAACGGCTTCTTCGACGCCGCCAACAAGGGCGCCGAAGAGGCGGCCAAGGAACTCGGCGACGTCGAGATCATCTACACCGGCCCGACCAAGGCGACCGCCGAAGCGCAGATCGAAGTGGTCAATTCGCTGATCGCCCAGAAGGTCAACGCCATCGCCATTTCGGCCAATGACGCCGACGCGCTGGTTCCGGCGCTGAAGAAGGCGATGGAACGCGGCATCACCGTCATCTCGTGGGATTCAGGCGTCGCGCCGGAAGGCCGCCAGCTTCACCTCAACCCTTCCGACACCAACCTGATCGGCGAGACCATCATCAAGCTTGCCGCCGACTACCTGCCGGAAGGCGGCGATGTCGCCATCCTGTCGGCTTCGTCCACCGCGACCAACCAGAACGCCTGGATCGACGCGGCCAAGAAGGTGCTGCCGGAGAAGTTCCCCAAGATCAAGCTCGTCGCCACCGTCTATGGCGACGACGACTCGGCCAAGAGCACGGACGAGGCCAAGGGCTTGCTGAAGTCCTACCCGAACCTCAAGGCGATCATCGCACCGACCACGGTCGGCGTCGTTGCCGCCGCGCAGGTGGTGACCGATGAAGGCCTGATCGGCAAGGTCAACGTCACCGGCCTGGCGCTGCCATCGGAGTTCAAGAAGTTCATCGACAATGGCGCCAGCCAAGCGGTTGCGCTGTGGAACCCGATCGACCTCGGCTATTCGGCCGTCTACCTCGCCCACGACCTGGCGGTGAAGAAGGAAGAGGCGAAGCCCGGTGCTACGCTGTCGATCGGCCGCGTCGGCAAGGTCACGCTCGACGACACCAACTCGGCTGCGATGGCTCCGCCCTTCCAGTTCGACAAGTCGAACATCGAAAAGTTCTCCAAGATCTATTGATCCTGGAGCCTTCGAACTGGTGCGGCGGGACCTTGGCCCCGCCGCGGCCTCAACCGGACCTAGTTTCAGGGCTTGATACGATTATGGACACGACAGCCCAACACGAAGTGGCGAAGGAAGCGCCTTTGTCTCCCGGGCCGCGGCTGACGCTGTCCGGCATCTCGAAAAGCTTTCCCGGCGTGCGCGCGCTGCACGATGTCAGCCTGTCGCTCTATCCCGGCCAGGTGACCGCGCTGATCGGCGAGAACGGCGCCGGCAAGTCGACGCTGGTCAAGATCATGACCGGCATCTATCAGCCGGATGCGGGCACGATCAGCATCGACGGCCAGCCCGTCGCCTTGCCCAGCGCCCATGCCGCCTTCGGGCATGGCATCACCGCCATCCATCAGGAAACCGTGCTGTTCGACGACCTGACGGTGGCCGAAAACATCTTCCTCGGCCATGCGCCGCGCACCCGCTTCAAGACCATCGACTGGCGCACGATGCGCAAGAACGCCCGCGAAGTGCTGGACACGATGGGTGCCGGCCATATCGACGCCGATGCCAGGCTGAAGGATCTCGGCATCGCCAACAAGCATCTCGTCGCCGTTGCCCGCGCCATGTCGATCGACGCGCGGATCGTCATCATGGACGAGCCGACGGCGGCGCTTTCGATGAAGGAGATCGAAGAGCTTTTCCTGCTGATCGAATTCCTCAAGAGCGACGGCAAGGCGATCCTGTTCATCAGCCACAAATTCGATGAGATCTACCGCATCGCCGACCGCTATACCGTGTTCCGCGACGGCGAGATGGTCGGCGAAGGCCTGATCAAGGACGCCGGCCAGAGCCAGATCGTGCGCATGATGGTCGGCCGCGCGGTCGACCACATCTTTCCGCAGCGCAAGGCCGAGATCGGCGCGCCGGTGCTGGCCGTCTCCGGCCTGTCGCATCCGACCGAGTTCGATGATATCGGCTTCGAGCTGCACAGGGGCGAGATCCTCGGCTTCTACGGTCTTGTCGGCGCCGGGCGCAGCGAGGTGATGCAGGCGATATCAGGCATCACCCACACCAGCGGCGGCACGATCACGCTGGAAGGCAAGGCGATCGCGCCGAAATCGGCGGCGGATTCGATCGATGCCGGTATCGTCTATGTGCCGGAGGAGCGCGGCAAGCAAGGTGTGGTGATCGGCCTGCCGATCTTCCAGAATGTCTCGCTGCCGTCGCTCAAGCGAACCTCCAAATCCGGCATATTGCGGCTGGCGGAAGAGTTTGCGCTAGCCCGCTCCTACACAGAGCGGCTCGACCTGCGCGCCTCCTCGCTCAGCCAGGACGTCGGCACGCTGTCGGGCGGCAACCAGCAGAAGATCGTCATCGCCAAATGGCTGGCGACCGCGCCCAAGGTGATCATACTGGACGAGCCGACCAAGGGCATCGACATCGGCTCGAAGGCCGCCGTGCACGGCTTCATGGCCGAGCTCGTCGCGCAAGGCCTGTCGGTTATCATGGTGTCGTCCGAACTGCCGGAAATTCTCGGCATGTCCGACCGTGTCGTCGTTATGCGCGAGGGCCGCATTGCCGCGGTCTACGACAATAAGGGGCTCGACGCCGAAACGCTGGTCAGGACGGCAGCGGGGATCGCGGCATGAAGGCTCTTCTCAAATACCGCGAAGTCTGGCTGCTGGCGGCAATCGCCGTGCTGATCGGGCTGATCTCGATGCGTTTTCCGGGCTTTGCCGCTCCCGGCAATGTGCGCCAGGTGTTCAACGACACGTCGATCCTGATGATCCTGGCGCTCGGCCAGATGGTGGTTATCCTGACCCGCTCGATCGACCTGTCGATGGCAGCCAATCTCTGCTTCACCGGCATGGTGGTGGCGATGCTGAACGCCGCGCATCCGGCAATCCCGATCCCGCTGCTGATCGTCATCGCACTTCTGGTCGGCCTGGTGCTCGGCGCCATCAATGGCCTGTTGGTGTGGCGGCTGAACATTCCCTCGATCGTGGTAACGCTCGGCACTCTCACCATCTACCGCGGCGCCACCTTCGTTATTTCAGGCGGCGCCTGGGTCAACGCCGACCAGATGAGCCCCGATTTCATCGGCCTGCAGCGCGCGACGTTCCTCGGCATACCGGTGCTGTCATGGATTGCCCTGCTGGTCATCGCCTTGTTCTTCCTTGTGATGACGCGCACGGCGCTCGGCCGCTCGATCTACGCCATCGGTGTCAACCCGACCGCATCGGTCTATGCCGGCATCGACGTCGGCCGGACGAAATTCATCGTCTTCTGCATTTCGGGGATGATCGGCGGCCTCTGCGGCTATCTCTGGATCTCGCGCTACGTCATCGCCTCGGTCGAGGTCGCCAACGGCTATGAGCTCAACATCATCGCCGCCTGCGTCATCGGCGGCATCTCCATCGCCGGCGGCATCGGCTCGGTCGGCGGCGCGGTGCTCGGCGCGCTGTTCCTCGGTATCATCTCCAACGCGCTGCCGGTGATCAATATCTCGCCCTTCTGGCAAATGGCGATTTCGGGCAGCGCCATCATCCTGGCCGTGGTGCTCAACGCGCGCGGCGAACGCCGGCAAGGCCGCATCATCCTCAAAAAGGCGGAAGTGGCATGACCGATACCCCTGCCCCGCGCCATGTTCCGAACCGACTCGACAAGCCGTTCACTGCGGCGATCTTCTCATGGGAGGCGCTGCTGGTCGTCGTGGCGGTCGCCATCTTTGCCGTCAACAGTTTTGCCTCGCCCTATTTCCTCGACGCGTGGTCGCTGTCGGACCTGACTTTCAACTTCACCGAAAAGGCGCTGATCGCGCTGGCCATGGCACTGCTGATCATCTCCGGCGAAATCGACCTGTCGGTCGCCGCTATCATCGCACTCGCCTCGACGATGATGGGCATGGCGGTGCAGGCCGGCGCCGGCACGCCTGTCCTGGTGGCAATCGGCATCGTCGTCGGGCTCGGCTGCGGCGCCTTCAACGGGCTGCTCGTCACCAGGCTGGGGCTGCCGTCGATCGTCGTCACCATCGGCACGATGAGCCTGTTTCGCGGCGTTGCCTTCATCATCCTCGGCGACCAGGCCTACAAGGGCTATCCCGCGAGCTTCGCCTTCTTCGGCCAAGGTTATGTCTGGTGGGTGGTGTCGTTCGAACTGACGCTTTTCCTGGTCGCGGCCGTCGTCTACTGGTTCCTTCTGCACCGGACGAGCTTCGGCCGCCGGGTCTTTGCCATCGGCAACAACCCGGTTGCGGCGCAGTTTTCCGGCGTGCGTGTCGGCCGCATCAAGTTCATCCTGTTTTGCCTGACCGGCCTGATGGCGGGCATCGCCTCGGTGCTGATTACGTCACGGCTCGGCTCGACCCGGCCGTCGATCGCGCAGGGCTACGAACTCGAAGTCATCACCATGGTGGTGCTCGGCGGCGTCAGCATTCTCGGCGGCGCCGGCAGCATTCTGGGCGTCGTGCTGGCGGCCTTCATCATGGGGCTGGTGACCTTCGGTCTTGGCCTGCTCAACGTGCCGGGGATCGTCATGTCGATCTTCATCGGCCTGCTGCTGATCATCGTCATCGCGCTGCCGATCCTGTGGCAGCGCGTGCGGCGGGAGCGCTTTGCCTGATGCCCGAAAAATATGCGTTCAAGATGAAGCTCAATCCCGGCATGAAGGCCGAATACAAGAGGCGCCACGACGACATCTGGCCGTCACTCGTCGCGTTGCTAAAACAGGCTGGTATCTCCGATTACTCGATCCATCTCGACGAGGAGACCAACACCTTGTTCGGCGTGCTGTGGCGCCGTAACGACCATGGCATGGACGAATTGCCTAAGCATCCGGCGATGCAGCGCTGGTGGGCCGAGATGGCAGACATCATGGAAACCAAGCCGAACAACGAGCCGGTGGCGGTGCCGCTGGAAACAATGTTCCATATGGAATGACCCGCCACGTCGCCGTCATCGATATCGGCAAGACCAACGCCAAGGTGGCGCTGGTCGATCTCGCCGCAGCAAGCGAAGTGGCGCTGCGCAGGATGGTCAACGAGCCGGTTCGGCAACGCCCGTATCCGCACCACGACGTCGAGCGGTTATGGGCGTTCATCCTCGGCAGCCTGGCCGAGATCGATCGCGAGCAGCGCATCGACGCGATATCGATCACCACCCATGGCGCAACGGCGGTGCTGGCCGACGCATCAGGCGAACTGGCGCTGCCGGTGCTCGATTACGAGTTCGACGGTCCGGATGCCTTCGCCAAGGACTACGACGCGATCCGCCCGCCTTTCACCGAGACCGGCACGCCGCGCCTGCCGGCCGGCCTCAATCTCGGCGCGCAGTTGTTCTGGCAGCAGAAGCGCTTTCCAGCGGATTTCGCCAGGGCCGCCGCGATGCTGATGTATCCGCAATACTGGGCCTTGCGCCTGACCGGCGTCGCCGCCAGCGAGGTGACTTCGCTCGGCTGCCACACCGATCTGTGGAACCCGTGGAAAGCGGATTTTTCCTCACTGGTCGACCGGCTGGAATGGCGCCGGCTAATGGCGCCGGTGCGGCAGGCCAAGGACCGCTTGGGCCCGATCCTGCCCGCTCTGGCGCGGCAAACCGGCCTCGATCCGCAAACGCCGGTGTATTGCGGCCTGCACGATTCCAACGCCTCGCTGCTGCCGCATCTCCTGTCCGACAAGCCGCCTTTCTCCGTCGTCTCGACCGGCACCTGGGTGGTGTCGATGGCGGTTGGCGGCAGCAAGGTCACGCTCGATCCGGCGCGCGACACGCTGGTCAATGTCAACGCGTTCGGCGATGCCGTGCCCTCGGCGCGCTTCATGGGTGGCCGCGAGTTCTCCGTGCTGACGGAAGGCCAATCGGAAGACTGGACCGAAGACGATGTCGCCGCGGTGCTCGCGCGCAAGACGTCCCTGTTGCCTTCGACCCAACAGGATTCGGGGCCGTTTCCGCACTATGCCGCGGCGTGGCTCAGCGCCGAAGGTATGACGGCCGGCCAGCGCTTTGTCGCCATCTCGTTCTACCTGGCGCTGATGACCGCGACCTGCCTCGATCTGATCGGCGGCGGGGGGTCAACCATCGTCGAAGGACCCTTCGCCCGCAACCGGCTGTTCACCCGCATGCTGGCTGCGGCGACGGCGCGCGCCGTCATTGCCTCCGCGGCTGCGACAGGCACCAGCATCGGCGCCGCCTTGCTGGCGTCGGACCAGGGGACACCGCAAGGCAGAGGCGAAAGGACCGAACCGTCGGCCGATCCACTCTGGACAAGTTACGTGCGCTCCTGGCGTTCGGCAGTCGACGAACGAGCCTGACCGCCGAGCTCATGGCGCCCTGCGGTCAGGCCGTTGCTAGCCCGCGTAGAGCAATCCTTGTGGATCGATCTCCGGCTTGCGGCCGGCGACCACGTCGGCAAGGAATTTTCCCGAACCGCAGGCCATGGTCCAGCCGAGATGGCCGTGGCCGGTATCGAGATATAGATTGTCATACCGCGCCCGGCCGATGACCGGCACGGAGTTCGGCATCATCGGGCGAAGTCCAGCCCAGAGCTCGGCCTTGCTCTCGTCGAAGGCGCCGGGGAACAGGTCCTTGCCGGTGTTCAGGATCGAGTTGAAATCGCGCGGCTTGAACGTGCGGTCGAAACCGGTGAACTCCGCCGTCGAGGACATCCGCAGCCGATTTCCCAGCCTGGAATAGCCGATCAGCCGGTCCTCGTCGGCGCCGCCCATGATCGGCCCGTTGCTTTCATCTTCCAGCGGAACGGTCACGGTATAGCCCTTCACGGGATAGACGGGCAGGTCGATGCCGTAGCGGCGGCCGAGCAGACCGCTCTCCGGCCCCATGGAAATGACCACGGCGTCGCCGGCCACCGGGCCGGCCGAGGTCATCACCGCGCGCACCCGGTCGCCGTCGATGTCGAGGCCTTCGACCGTCGTGCCGTAGAGGAATTGGACACCGAGTTTTTCGGCGGCATAGGCAGCGAGGCGCTGCGTGAATTGACTGGAATCGCCGGTCTGGTCGATCGGCGAATAGACGCCGCCGGCAATTTTGTCCTTGGCTCCGGCAAGGCCGGGCTCGAGCTCGACCAGCCGGTCGCGGCCGACGATCTCGATCGGCAGGCCATGTTCGGCGAGATAGCGGTAATTGTCGGTGCCGGTATCAAAGCTCTGCTGCGAGCGGAAGAAATACAGAATGCCTTTCTTGCGCTCGTCATAGTGGATGCCGGTGTCGGCGGAGATGGCGTTGATGCAGTTGCGCGAATAGAGCGCCAGGCGCAGCTTGATCTCGGTGTTGGCGCGCATGCGCTTATGCGTGCACTGGCGCAGGAAGCGCAGGCTCCAGGCGACAAAATACGGATCGAAGCGCAGCCGCACCTTGATGCCGAGATCGTGGTTGTAGAGGGCTCGCAGGAACGTTTTAAGCGCGGCGGGCGAAGCCCAGGCGGTGGCATCGCCGGGAGATACCAGGCCGGCATTCGACTGGCTGGTGCCGCGCGCCGCCGCCGGATGGCGCTCGATCACCGTGACTTCATGGCCGTCGCTGGCCAGACAATAGGCCGCCGCCGTGCCAACGACGCCGGCTCCAAGCACCGATATTTTCATGCCGCCCCCAACTCGAACACAGCCGAACGCCTGCACGCTCAGCCGTGAGGCCCTTCAATAGCGCCTCTGCCTCCTGCCGACGAGCCCTTACGGAGAGCCCGCGCTTAGCCCAGAGCCGAATTCTTGCTGGTCAGGATGCGCTCCCAGGCAAGCGCATCGGAGACGATCTGGTCGAGGTTGTCACGCTGCGGGGTCCAGCCGAGTTCGCCGCGGGCCAGCTCCGAATTGGCGACAACCGCGGCGGCGTCACCGGGGCGGCGCTCGCCCATCCGCACCTCGAAATCATGGCCGAAGACGCGGCGTACGCTGTCGATGACCTCGAGCACCGAATAGCCGTGGCTGTAGCCGCAATTGGCGACCAGGCTCGATCCGCCGGCACGCAGCCGCTGCAGGGCCAGCCGATGCGCCGCCGCCAGGTCGCTGACATGGATATAGTCGCGCATGCAGGTGCCGTCCGGCGTCGGATAGTCGGTGCCGAACACCTGCATGAAGGGGCGCTTGCCGAGCGCCGTCTCGCAGGCGACCTTGATCAGATGCGTGGCGCCGGGCGTCGACTGGCCGGTGCGGCCCTTCGGGTCGGCGCCGGCGACGTTGAAATAGCGCAGCGCCGTATAGCGCAGCCCATAGGCAATAGCCGCGTCGCGGAGCATCCATTCGCTCATCAGCTTGGACAGGCCGTAGGGCGATTCCGGCGCAAGCCTGGCGTCCTCGCGTACCGGCTCCAGGCCGGCGCCGCCATAGACGGCGGCGGTCGAGGAAAAGATGAAATTGGGCACGCCTTCGCGCACCGCGGTCTCGATCAGGGTGCGTGTCTTGCAGGTGTTATTCTCGTAATAGGCAAGCGGGTCGGCCACCGATTCGGGCACGACAATCGAGCCGGCGAAATGGATGATCGCGTCGACCTTGTTGTCGCGGATGATCGAGGCGACCAATTCCTTGTCGGCGACATCGCCGACGACGAGCTTTGCTTCCGGAGCCACCGCCCATTCAAAGCCGGTCGAAAGCCGGTCGAGGACGACGACGCTGTCGCCCGTGTCCAGCAACTCCCAGACCATATGGCTGCCGATATAGCCGGCACCGCCTGTCACCAAAACCGTCATCCGCATCCTCGCTATTCATGATTTATCGGAACTGTCTCAATCGTCGCCGTACTGGAAAACCTGCCGCCAGGCCATTACAATCTGCAGTAACCAGTCTCATCGGCGGGTGGCATTGTCCTGAAACAAGATTGATCCACATCAAGGGAATAGGCCACGTTCCGTGGTCGTTAGGAACAGGCCTGGGGCGTGGCATTTTGACCAAAACGGTGCGGTGGACGGCGAATAGGCCAATGACTATGATCCCGCGCAAAATTGGGAAGGCGACATGAATTACCAGCGGTTCTTCGAGGAAGCGATCGACCAGCTCCATGCAGAGCGTCGCTATCGCGTCTTCGCCGACCTTGAGCGTATCGTGGGAAAATTCCCGCGCGCCATCTGGCGTGCCAATGGCCGCGCCGAGGAAATCACCGTCTGGTGCTCCAACGATTATCTCGGCATGGGCCAGCATCCCGACGTCATCGCCGCGTTCCAGAAGGCGGCAGGCAAAATGGGATCGGGGGCCGGCGGCACCCGCAACATTTCGGGCACCAGCAACCCGCTGGTCGAGCTCGAACTGGAGCTTGCCGACCTGCACGACAAGGAAGCGGCACTGGTTTTCACCTCCGGCTTCGTTTCAAACGAAGCGTCGATCTCGACCATTGCAAAGCTGCTTCCCAATTGCCTGATCATCTCGGACGAGCTTAACCACGCTTCGATGATCGAGGGTGTGCGGCGCTCGGGCGCCGAGAAGAAGATCTTCCGCCATAACGACGTCGCGCATCTCGAAAGCCTGCTGCAGGCGGCCGGCCGCGAGCGTGCCAAGCTGATCGTCTTCGAGAGCGTCTATTCGATGGATGGCGACATCGCGCCGATCAAGCAGATCGTCGACCTCGCCGAGCGTTACAATGCGATGACTTATATAGACGAGGTCCATGCCGTTGGCATGTACGGACCGCGCGGCGGCGGCATCACCGAGCGCGAAGGGCTGGCCGACCGCATCGACATCATCGAGGGCACACTGGCCAAGGCGTTCGGCACGCTTGGCGGCTACATCACCGGCACCAGCGCCGTGATCGACGCCGTGCGCTCCTATGCGCCGGGCTTCATCTTCACTACGGCGCTGCCGCCGGCGATCGCTGCCGCGGCAACCACCTCGATCCGCCATCTCAAGCGCTCGCAGGCCGAGCGCGACGCGCAGCTGCGTCAGGCGACACGGACCAAGGAAGTGCTGGCCGCAGCCGGCCTGCCGGTGATGGAATCGCCTACCCACATCGTGCCGCTGCTGGTCGGCGATCCCGAGCTCTGCAAGATGGCCAGCGACCGCCTGCTCGGCGTGCACGGCATCTATATCCAGCCGATCAATTACCCGACAGTGCCGCGCGGCACCGAACGGCTGCGCATCACGCCGACACCGTTCCATTCTGACGCGCTGATTGCCTCCTTACAGGACGCGCTGGTCGAGACATGGGATGCGTTGGGGATTCCCTACGGTTCGGCCGGCCGGCCTTCAGTGGCCAAGAGCGACCGCGTCATCCCGCTGCTGGTGCCGAAGTCGGGCGGGTAACCTCCGCCGCTACGGGCACCATTGCGGAAGCCGCCTATCGGTGCCGCCTCATTTTTCAGTGCTGCGATGCCTGGCGCGAAGCTCAACACACCTCACACAGTCGTCATCCACTTCGCCAGCCGGTGCGCGGCTTCTTCGAGCTGGTCGAGGCGGCGGTGGAAGCATAGCCTGAGGAAAGCTTCGCCACCGGGGCCGAAGGCGGTGCCGGGCGCCAAGCCGACATTGGCGCGGTCGACCATGTCGAAGGCGGCAGCGCGGGAATCGGTGATGCCGTCGACGGCGAAGAACAGATAGAACGCGCCCTGCGGCACGGTGAACCGCGCCCTGCCGGTTTCGGCGAGAATGCCGCAGACGAGGTCGCGCGCCGCCCTCGCCCGCTCCACCTGTTCGACGATGAAGGCATCGCCCTCGTCGAGGGCGACGACGGCGCCGCGTTGCATGAACTGCGCAACGCCGGAAGTCGAATACTGGACCAGGTTCTCGAACACCTGCTGCAAGGCGGGATGGATCTTGATCCAGCCGATGCGCCAGCCGGTCATCGCCCAGTTCTTGGAAAAGGAATTGACGAACAGGATGCGGTCCTCATCGGCCATGATGTCGATGAACGACGCCGCGCGGCCATGGCCGTAGTGGAACAGCGAATAGATCTCGTCGGCAATGATCCACAGGCCCCTTTCGCGGGCGAGATCGAGGATTGCCTGCAGCGTCTCCTTGTCGGCGGTCCAGCCGGTCGGGTTGGACGGCGTGTTGACGAACAGCGCCTTGGTCCGTGGCGTGATCGCCGCTGCGATCTTGTCGACATCGCAGGACCAGCCATTGCCGGACTGATCAAGGGTGACTGCAACCGGAACGGCGCCGGCCACGCCGGCGGCGGCGGCGAAATTCGGCCATGCCGGCGACAGGTAGACAAGTTCGTCGCCCTTGCCGGCCACCGCGTCGATGGCCATCTGGATGGCATGCATGCCGGAGCCGGTGACGATGAATTCTTCGTTGGCGAAAGTCTTGCCGAAA
Organism: Mesorhizobium sp. M0189; assembly: GCF_040322135.1. Lineage (NCBI taxonomy): Bacteria > Pseudomonadati > Pseudomonadota > Alphaproteobacteria > Hyphomicrobiales > Phyllobacteriaceae > Mesorhizobium > Mesorhizobium sp. M0189. Next base: position 44,119 of record NZ_JAMYSW010000002.1, on the reverse strand, counting down.
TGCCTGGTGTAGTAGCGGGCGAGCGCCTGCCTGAGTTCGGGAATGCCCCGCTGCCAGGTGTAGAAGGTCTCGCCGGCGGCCAGCGCCTTGGCGGCGGCATCGGTGATGAAGGCAGGCGTCGGCAGGTCGCCCTCGCCGGCCCAAAGCGGGATCATACCGTCGCGGCCGCGGCCACGATTCATGACGGCGACAATGCCGCTTTCCGGCGCCGCCCGCGCTTCGGCGCGCAGAGTATCGATCAGGGTCATGGATGGTCCGTTTTCGTTTGCTCGACTGCTAGCGTGTTTCAGGGCGGACGAAAACAGAAAACCCCGGCCGCAAGCGACCGGGGTTTTGGTCCAGAAAGTTGCCGCAGGCGCTACTTTCTGGCGAGGAGATCGCGAATTTCGGTGAGCAGCGCGACGTCGGCTGGTGGCGGAGCGGCCGGGGTAGCCGGTTTCTCGCGCTCCAGCCGCTGGCGCAGATTGTTCACCGCCTTGACCATCAGGAAGATAATGAAGGCGAGGATAAGGAAGTTCAACGCCACGGTGATGAAGCTGCCATAGGCGAAGACCGCGCCCTGTTTCTTGGCATCCGCCAGCGATGTGGCGTTAACGGCCGAGGACAAGGGCAGAAAGTAGTTGTTGAAGTCTAATCCGCCCAAAATCGCCCCGATGACCGGCATGATGATGTCGTCGACCAGCGAGGTGACGATCTTGCCGAAGGCAGCGCCGATGATGACGGCGACGGCCAGGTCCACCACATTGCCCCTGGAAATGAATTCCTGAAACTCTTTCAGCATTCGACCCTCCTTTTCCTGACCGGCCGTGCTGCCGTCCACGCCCTCGGCATCGACCGGCAGGCAGAATAGCAAAAACCTGCGGTTGCGACAGGAGCAAAGACGTGTTTCCCCGGCCTGGATTGCGCGAAGCCGCGGCCATAATGCGCCGAAAGCCGCGATGGACTCGGTGGCCAAGCTGTGATTGCGTCTGCAAGGCCGGATGAAAAAGCCGGCGCAGGGAGGAAGTTCGAGGCGTGCAGGGCTGGTTCATCGTCATCATCGCGATCGCCTATGTGACGTTGCTGTTTGCTATCGCCAGCCTGGGCGACCGGCGCTCGACTTCATCCGGGCCTGGCCGCGCCCGGCCCTTTATCTATGCGCTCAGCCTCGCCATCTACTGCACCTCCTGGACCTTCTTCGGCTCGGTCGGGCTCTCCTCCGAGCGCGGCCTCGAATTCCTCGGCATCTATATCGGACCGGTTCTGGTGTTCGTGTTCGGCTTTCCGCTGCTGCAGCGCATCGTCAGGCTGGCAAAGACCGAGAAGATCACCTCGATCGCCGACTTTCTCGGCGCCCGCTACGGCAAGAGCTTCGCTGTCGCGGCGATCGCCACGCTGATCGCAACCATAGGCGCGGTGCCTTACATGGCGCTGCAATTGAAGGCGATCTCCGGCTCGGTCAGCCTGATGGTCGAGCACTATACCGGCTCGCCGCCGTCGTTCGATCCGTTCGTCAGCGACATCTCGCTTGTCGTTGCCATGCTGCTGGCGCTGTTTGCCGTGCTGTTCGGCACGCGCCATGCCGACGCCACCGAACACCAGGACGGTCTGGTGCTGGCGGTGGCGGTCGAGACCGTGGTCAAGCTCGCCGCCTTCCTGGCGATAGGCCTGATGGTCACGTTTCTGATCTTCGGCGGGCCAGGCGATATGTTCGACCGGCTCGCCGAAAACACGCAGGTGCGCCAGGCGATGGGCTACAACACCTCGCTCGCGACCTGGCTGGTACTGACATGCCTGAGCGGCTTTGCCATCCTCATGCTGCCGCGCCAGTTCTACGTCACCATCGTCGAGAACCGCAGCGAGGCTGAGCTGCGCACGGCGACATGGGTGTTTCCGCTCTATCTCGTGGCAATCAATCTGTTCGTGCTGCCGATCGCGCTGGCCGGCCTGGAACTGGTCGGCCCCAGGACCAGCAGCGACCTCTACGTGCTGTCACTGCCGCTGTTCAGCGGCCACGACGTTCTGGCCATGGCCGCCTTTATCGGCGGCCTGTCGGCGGCGACGGCAATGGTGATCGTCGAAAGCGTCGCGCTGTCGATCATGATCTCCAACGACCTGATCATTCCGCTGTTCGTGCGCCGGCTGCTGCGGACCACGACCTCAGAGAGCGAGGACTGGTCGACGCTCATCCTCAATGTGCGGCGGGCGGCGATCTTCATCATGCTGTTCATCGCCTTCCTCTACTACCGCGAGAGCACAAACAGCGCGCGGCTATCCTCGATCGGCCTGATGTCGTTCGCCGCGATCGCGCAGTTCGCGCCGGCAATGATCGGCGGCCTGGTCTGGCGCGGCGCCAACGGAAGGGGTGCGGCACTCGGCATGGTGGCCGGCATCGTCGTCTGGAGCTACACGCTACTGCTTCCCTCGCTCGCCGCGCCCGAGACCGGCATCCTCGTCCACGGCCTGTTCGGCTTCGATGCATTGCGGCCGCAAGCCCTTTTCGGCACCGTCGCCGAGCCGCTGAACCATGGCGTGCTGTGGAGCCTGTCGATCAACACGTTGTTTTTTGTGTTCGGCTCACTGTCGCGCGCGTCGGTGCCGCTGGAACGCATCCAGGCGTCGATCTTCGTGCCGCGCGAGGCGGGGCCGCTGCCGAGCCTGCGCCGCTTCCGCACCACGATCACCGTCAACGACCTCAAGGACACGATCGCGCGCTATCTCGGTGTCGAACGCACCGAGCGCTCCTTCCAGTCATTCGAGAAGAGCAGCGGCACTTCACTGCACGGCAACGAACAGGCCAGCATGGATGTCATCCGCTTCTCCGAGCAGCTTCTGGCCAGTGCCGTCGGCTCCTCCTCGGCGCGGCTGATCCTGTCGCTGCTGCTGCGCCGCAACGACCGCGAATCCAAGGACGCCTTCCGCCTGCTCGACGACGCCACCGAGGCGCTACAGCACAATCGCGACCTGCTGCAGATCGCACTCGACCAGATGGAACAGGGCATCACCGTCTTCGACCGCGATTTCCGGTTGATCTGCTGGAACCGCCAGTACCGGGCGCTGTTCGACCTGCCCGACGAGATGGGCCAGGTCGGCGTCTCGCTCGATCGTATCCTGCGCCACCTTGCCGAGCGCGGCGATATACCGCCAGACCAGCGCGTCACCATGCTGAACCGCCTGACCAGCTTCGTCAGCCCATGGCAGATGGAGCTGAAGACCAGCGGGCGTATCCTGGAATTGCGCTCCAATCCGATGCCGGACGGCGGCATCGTCGCCACCTATGCCGACATCTCAGGGCGCGTCGAGCAGGATCTGGCGCTGAAGCGCGCCAATGAATCGCTGGAACAGCGCGTGAAGAGCCGCACCGCCGAGCTCACCCGCGTCAACGAGGAGCTGGCGCAGGCGCAGATGCTGGCCGAAGAGGCCAATCTCGGCAAGACGCGCTTCCTCGCTGCCGCCGGCCACGACATCCTGCAGCCGCTGAACGCCGCCCGCCTCTATTGCTCGTCGCTGATCGAGAAGACCGGCAAGGGGCCTGCCGGCAAGGCGGCGATGAATATCGAATCGTCACTGGAATCGGTCGAGACCATCCTCGGCGCGGTGCTCGACATTTCGCGCCTCGATGCCGGCGCGATGAAGCCGGACGATACGAGCTTCGGCCTCGACGGGCTGCTGCGCCAGATCGGCAACGACTTCCGGCCGCTTGCCGCCGAAAAGAAGCTCGAACTCTCGATCATGCCGTCGTCGCTCAGCGTCATGACGGATCGAAATCTGCTGCGCCGGCTGATCCAGAACCTGGTCTCCAACGCCATCAAATATACGCGCCATGGCCGCATCCTGGTCGGCGTGCGGCGGCGCGGCGAACTGGCCGAGATCCAGGTTATCGACACCGGCATCGGCATTGCCGGCGACAAGCTCAACACCGTGTTCCGCGAATTCACCCGGCTCGACGAGGGCATGCGCGAGGCGGAAGGCCTCGGCTTGGGGCTCTCCATCGTCGACCGCATCGCCCGCGTCCTGCGCCTTGAAATCCGGATCTTCTCCAATCCCGGCAAGGGCACGCGCTTTTCCGTGCTGCTGCCGGTGGCGGCCGTGCAGGCACCGCGGCGCGAGGCCGAGGCGAAGCCGCCTGCCCGCGCTACGACCTCGCTTGCCGGGCTGCATGTGCTCTGCATCGACAATGACGGCCGCATCCTCGACGGCATGCGGCTGCTGCTCGAGGGCTGGGGCTGCAGCGTCGACACGCTTTCCGGCGCGGAGGATCTCGACAGGTCCGCCATGCATCGGCCGGACATTGTGCTTGCCGACTATCATCTCGACGACAAGACCGGCCTCGAATTGATCGCCCAGTTGCGTGCGATCCATGGCGAGGACCTGCCGGCCGTGCTGGTCACCGCCGACCGCTCCAGCGAGGTTCGCGCCGCTGCTGGCAGGCTCGACGTGCCGGTGATCAGTAAACCGCTGAAACCGGCGATGCTGCGCTCGATGATGGCCAGGGTCAGGCCGCTGGCGCCGGCGGCCGAATGAGAATCAGCCAGCCGCCTGAACCGGGTCGCTGCCGATCTTGGACAAAAGGATGACCGCCTGGGTGCGACTGTCGACGCCGAGCTTCTGCAGGATGGCCGAGACATGCGCCTTGATCGTCGCTTCGGAGACGCCGAGCTCATAGGCTATCTGCTTGTTGAGCAGTCCCTCCGCCAGCATGCCGAGCACGCGCGTCTGCTGTGGCGTCAGCGCCTGCAGCCGCTTGATCAGGTCGGAAATCTCGGGATCGCGCTCGACGCCGAGATCGACCCCGGCGGGTGCCGCGATATCACCTGCGAGCACCGACTGCACCGCATTGCGGATCTCTTCCATGCTGGCCGATTTGGAGATGAACCCCGAGGCGCCCAGGTCGAGCGCGCGCCGGATCGTCACCGGATCGTCATGCGCCGAGACCACCATCATCGGCGCCGCCGGATGGATGCCGCGCAACGAGATCAGGCCGGAAAGGCCGCTTGCGCCCGGCATCGAGAGGTCGAGCAGGACCAGATCGACATCCTCATTGGCCAGGACCAGCGCCTTGGCGCTTTCGAAATCGCCGGCCTCGTGAATGGCGGCAACATCTCCGATGCCGGCGAGTGCCTCCCTCAATGCACCGCGAAAAAGCGGATGATCGTCGGCGATGACGAATGTGTAGCCCAACGGTGATATCCCTCCCCGAATCCCGTTGGCGATTTTCCGCCTTGCAGGATCTGAACGATCATAACGCTACGCCGCTGTTCGGCGTGGCCGGCTTGCTATTCCCGCCCTAGGTCTTTTTGCGAATTGCCTAGGTCTTTTGCGAATTGGGCTTGGCGCCGTCTTCGTCCTTGTCCATGTCCTTGACGATATCCATGAAGCTGCGCAGGAAGCGCTCCATGTAGCCCATCGTCTTGTTGAAATCCTCCTCGCTGGGCAAAGTCGATTCGAAACGCGCGGCAAGCGAATTTTCGAGCTTGGCGACGCGTTCGTCGAGCGCCTTCACCGAATTTTGCAGCCGGTCGATCTGATCCTGGAAGGCGGCACGTTCGTCGGCCGCTGTCTTGCAGACGAGCTGACCGGAACGCTCCTCGCAGAGCGACATGGCGCCGGTCTGCGTATCCATGCGCACATAGCCATTGGCCGATTTTTCCAGCCGGTAGCGATCGGCTTCCTCGGAAAAGGCCGAAGCTGCGACAAGCGAGACCAGTGCTGCGGGGATCAAGACGTGTTTCAGACGCATGTTTTCCTCCATGAGCCAGTCGGCGCAATCTATCACAGTTTGCGCCGGAATTGGGGAAGAACCTGAAATGGGGAAGAACGCGGGCCTGCCCTTCCCCGCGTCGTCGGTTCGGACTATAGCGCAACGATGTCCGAGATCATCTACAAGATAGTTCCCGAGGCGCTGTGGCGCGAGGCTGAACGAGAAGGCCGCTTCACCGGCGCGCCGATCGACGTCGCCGATGGCTTCATCCATTTTTCCACCGCCGGGCAGGTTCGGGAAACGGCAGCCAAGCATTTCGCCGGCCAGAGCGGGTTGCTGCTGGTCGCCGTCGACGGCGCGCACCTCGGCGATGCGCTGAAATACGAGGTCTCGCGCGGCGGCGCCTTGTTCCCGCATCTTTATGGCGGGCTCGGCCTCGATGCGGTCGTCTCGGTGCAGGCATTGCCGCTCGGTGCCGACGGCCGGCACGAATTCCCGGCGCTGGAGGCCGAATGAGCGCGTTCGACCGGATCGGCCAGAAACTGCTGTTCACGCTCGATCCAGAAACCGCGCATGGGCTGTCGATTGCCGCGCTGAGATGCGGCCTGCCGGTCGCCGGGCGCCCTTTGCGAGACGACAAGCTAAAGGTCAGCCTTTGCGGGCTCGATTTCCCGAACCCGCTCGGCATGGCGGCCGGCTACGACAAGAATGCCGAAGTGCCGGACGCACTGCTCGGCCTCGGCTTCGGCTTCGCCGAGGTCGGCACGATCACGCCGCTGCCGCAGACGGGCAATCCGAAGCCGCGCATCTTCCGGCTGCCTTCGGACGGGGCAGTGATCAACCGGCTGGGCTTCAACAATGAAGGCCACGCCGCCGCGGAAAAACGTCTTGCTGCCCGCAAGGGCCGCGCCGGCGTCGTCGGCGTCAACGTCGGGGCCAACAAGGACAGCGCCGACCGCGTCGGCGACTATGAGCGCGGCGTGATCAGGTTTGCGCGATACGCCGGCTATCTGACGATCAACATCTCCTCGCCAAACACGCCGGGCCTGCGCAACATGCAGGCGCGCGAACAGCTTGGTGAACTCCTGTCGCGGGTCATGGCCGCGCGTGCGGCGGCACCGGCAAAGCCGCCCGTCTTCCTCAAGATCGCGCCGGACCTGGTCGAGGCCGAACTGGAGGACATCGCCGCCGAGATCACCGACAAGCAAATAGACGGCGTCATCATCTCCAACACCACGATCGCGCGACCCGGCCTGCGCAACGCCGGCATTGCCGGCGAGACCGGCGGGCTTTCGGGAAAACCCTTGTTCGAGCGCTCGACCATCGTGCTGGCAAGGATGCGAAAACTGCTTGGCCCGGATTCCGCCATCATCGGCGTCGGTGGCGTCGATTCCGCCGAGACGGCGCTGGAAAAGATCCGTGCCGGCGCCGATCTCGTCCAGCTCTATACCGGCATGATCTATGCCGGGCCGGCGCTGCCGGGGCGCATTCTTTCCGGCATGGTCCGTTTCATGGACAGTCAAGGGCTGAAATCGCTGCGCGAGCTTCGCGACAGCCGCCTCGATCACTGGGCGACGAAACCGCTTTAGCGATCAGTTAAAGGCCGTGCGCACCCGCAGCCGCAATGTAGCGAGCAGGCTAAAGCCGCGCACCAGCAGGAACACGTGCAGCGCGGCCCACAGGCCGTGATTGCCGAACGCCGGTGCCAGGATCAGCAACGCGGCGCTGAACGCCAGGAACGACAACAGCATCATGTTGCGCATGTCGCGCGACCATGTCGCGCCGATGAACACCCCGTCCATCTCGAAGGCCAGCGCGCCGCTGAGCGCAGTGAACGCCGCCCACGGCAGGTAGATGTCGGCAATGGCGCGGACGTCTGTCGAGGTCGTGATCAGGGCGATCAGATCCGTGCCCTCCAGCAACAAGAAGAGCGTCGCAGCGCCGGCCAGACCGAGCCCCCAGAACAGCGTCAGCCGCACCGCCTGGTCAAACGCCGTGGCGGCACGGGCGCCGATGGCGCGCCCGGCGAGCTGTTCGGCGGCGGTGGCGAATCCATCGAGGAAATAGCCGGCAACCAGGAAGAGGTTCATCAGCACGGCATTGGCGGCCAGCGTCAGAGTGCCGAACTGCGCGCCCTGGCGGGTGAACAGCGCGAAGGCGGCGAGCAGTGAGAAGGAGCGGATCATGATATCGCGATTGAGCGACATCATGCGCAGGAATGCCGCCAGATCGAGCACGCGATGGCGTGGCAGCCTGGGTGCGGCCCAGAAGCGCCGGCCGACGATGGCGAGACCAAGCAGCATGGCGACGAATTCGCCGGTGAGCGTCGCCCAGGCGACGCCGGCAACACCCCAGCCAAGCTCCAGGCCAAGCAGGAAGCAGAGGGCGATGTTAATGCCGTTCAGTATCAATTGCAGCATCAGCCCTAGCCCGCCCTCGCCGCGCCCCAGCACATAACCAAGGATGGCGTAATTGATAAGCGAGAACGGTGCTGCGAGCATCCTGATGCGGATATAGACGTCCATCGCCGCGCCGACGCGCGGCTCGGCGCCGATGAACCATTGCCCGGCAGCCGAAACCAGGGGCGCAAGTGCGGCAAACACGATGCCGGCGACGACCGCGATCAGCACGGCGCGCCAGAACACCGCCTGCTCCTCCAGTGCATCGCCGCGCCCGAAGGCCTGGGCGACGAGGCCGGTGGTGCCGGAGCGCAGGAAGTTGAAGGTGGTGAAAACGACGTCGAAGATCAGGGCGCCGGCCGCCAGGCCGCCGAGAAGGGCGGCGTCGCCGAACTGTCCGACCACCGCCGTGTCGACAATTCCGAGCAACGGCGTCGTCAGATAGGCAAGCGTCATCGGCACGGCGATGGCGAGCACCGAACGGTTGGTGACGACGAAAGCCCTGGCTTCGGTGACGTGGGCTTCGGTGGGTACAGCCTGCTCCAAACGTGTGTTGCTTCCTGTTGCGGCTTGATCGGCTAGCCGATGTGCCCCAGTTTGCGGACCTCGCGCAACCATCCATCCCGGCATGGTCAACCGAAACCCGCCTCTGGCGCACCGGCCGTCCCATGTCCTTGCAGATCGTTCATCATCCCGATTACGACGCCGGTTTCGCCGTCAACCACCGCTTCCCGATGAGCAAATATCCGCTGCTGATGGACGCCTTGCGGGCACGCGGCCTGGCGCGGCCCGAAGCGCTCAACACACCAGCGGTGGCACGGCCATCATGGCTGAAGCTTGCCCACGCGGCAGACTATGTCGACCAGGTGCTTGCCTGCGACGTGCCGGTGAGGATCGAGCGCGAGATCGGCTTTCCCGTGGGACCGCGGGTTTCGCTGAGGGCGCAGCTCGCAACGGCCGGCACGGTGATGGCGGCGCGGCTGGCTTTGCTGAACGGAATCGCTTGCAACACGGCCGGCGGCAGTCATCACGCGCGGCGCGCGCAAGGCGCCGGCTTCTGCACCTTCAACGACGTGGCCGTTGCCGCGCTGGTGCTGCTCGCCGAAGGTGCCGCCCAAAACATCCTGGTCGTCGACCTCGACGTGCATCAGGGCGACGGCACGGCGGATATCCTGAACGACGAGCCGCGCGTGTTTACCTTCTCCATGCATGGCGACCGCAACTACCCCGCGCGCAAGATCGCCTCCAACCTCGACGTCGCCCTGCCCGACGGCACCGGCGATGCAGCCTATCTGGAGCGGCTGGGCGCCATCCTGCCGGAGCTGTCGGCGCGAAAGCGCTGGGATCTCGTCTTCTACAATGCCGGCGTCGATGTCCATGCCGAGGACCGGCTCGGCAGGCTGGCGCTGTCGAATGACGGGCTGCGCGCCCGCGACGATATGGTGATCCGCCATTTCCGCACGCTAGGCGTCCCGATGTGCGGCGTTATCGGCGGCGGCTATTCGACGGATGTCGCAGCACTTGCCGCACGCCACGCCATCCTGTTCGAGGTGGCTGCGGGCTACGCGTGAAAGGCTGTTTGTTTGAGCATGATCTTTTCCGAAAGCCGGTTCCCACTTTTTGGGATCATGCTCTACTTCCTGAAATTGGCGATCCTGAGCAGGATGAAGGCCGGCACGACGATCGCGGCACCGAGCAGGATGTAGCCGAGGAAGCGGTCGATGGCGTGGAAGCCCAAATTCCACAGGTCGATGAAGAATTTGCGGATGCCGTAGAGCACGTCCATCGGCGACCAGCCGAAGGCGTTCATGACCAGGCCGACGAGGAACGACACCACAAGCAGCTTCAAGATCACCCGGAGCGGCGTATCGCCGAGAAAGCGGTTCAGTGCGGACAAGGCCTGTCTCCACAGTCGGGTGCCGCGATTCGGGCACATGCCCAGAAATACGCAGTTGACCGCCCGGCATCAAGCCGAGCCCTCAAACCGGATTGCGCATCGGCGCCGGGCCATGATATCGGAGGAACCAGCGCGGGTATGATGTAATGGTAGCTTGTCAGCTTCCCAAGCTGAACGCGCGGGTTCGATTCCCGCTACCCGCTCCAGCTTTTGCCACACGGGTTGCGCCTGAGTTGGCGATGTTGAAAACTTGCGGCTTTACAGGCAGTTTTACAGCTCGGCTGGCCGTCCTTCATCTGTTTGGCCGATGTGCCAGTTCGTCGAATATCTCACATTGAGGGTCGGCGGGGCCTCGAATGACCCCAACCGGAATGTCTACCCTTGGCCCGCTGGCTTCTGCTGGCGGGCTTTTTTTGAGCATCACGCAGCAGTTGTGGCCGACGTGCATCGGCGCCGCTGCTGGTGGGCCTGTCTGGTCGTCTGGCCGGCCACGGGATGCGCCCCGCTACCCGCTCCAATCCTCAGCCCACCTCCCGCAAAATAAAATCGTGCAGCATCTTGGCCGCCGGCGACAGCGCGCGGTTCTTTACCGTGATCAGGCTGTAGGGCCTGACCTCGATGTCGAACTCGGTCTGGACGACGTCGATGGCGCCGTCGAGCCCTTCGGGGTTCTGAATGAACTTCGCGACCTGGATCGACACCGGCGCGATCGCGTCGGATTGCGCGACCATGACCAGAGTCAGTAACAGCGAGCTGGTGTTGAGGATGCGATCCGGCAGCGCGATGTTGCGGTTCAAAAAGTTGCTTTCCATGGCTTGGCGCAGCGGCGAGCCGCCCGACTGGAAAACCCAGTCATAGGCGGCGGTGTCTTCCAACCGCACTGCCTTGCCCTTGGTCAGCGGGTGGCCGCGGCGCACGATCAGGCAAGCCTTCTCGACGCCGATGACGCGGGCCTCGAACAGCCGCGGATTGAGGTCGTCGGGGATGCGGGCGATGATGAAATCGTGCCGAGAGGCGATCAGCTCGCGCGCCAGCACGTTCGAGGTCTCGACCTGCATGGTGATCTCGATGCGCGGATAGAGGCGCCGGATCTCGCGGATCGCCGGCACCGCCAGCTCGATCGCCGGTGCCGTGACCGCGCCCAGGAACACCGAGCCGCCCTTGCCCGCCTTGAGCTCGAAGATCTCGCGGTCGACCTCGCGCATCTCGAGCAGGATCGACCGCGCGCGCCGTGCCAACGCCTTGCCATAGGGCGTCAGCGTGATGCCACGCGGCAGCCTTTCGCAGAGCTTGACGTCGAGCACCGCCTCCATCTCGGCGATCATGCGCGAAGCCGCCGGCTGCGAGATGTTCATGACCTGGGCCGCGGCACTCACCCGGCCGTGCTCGTCGAGGGCTGCGATCATACGCATGTGACGCAGGCTCAAGCCGCTGCGCAGCAGGGTTCCGCCATCGCGCGGAATCTCATCGTAACCGGCTGATATTCCACCAGGATTTCGCAGCGCCGCCATGATTTTTCCCTACTCCTACGCCCGGCGCGCCAGCTGGATCCGGCAGCGTCGTCACTAGCCTAAGCCATATCAGTCTCGATATAGCAACCATCAAAGATCGCATTTGACAGTTATGGCAAAGCGACACACCCTTCGCGCGTCCTGAGACTTGACGGTCGGTGACGAGGGAAAACTCGTATCGATTGAACCAGAGTTTCGGGGCCGATTGGGAGGATACCGGAGATCGATTGACGGCAGCGGCGCGTTTGGCGCTCCTGCACGATTGCGCGGCCCACGAAACCCAAGGGTACGCGTCCATCAACCAGGGAGAGTTAATGTGAAGATTATCAAGACACTGGCCGCCGTCGCGGCCCTAGGCATCGCGGCTATGACGCTGCCGGCGCAAGCGGGCGAAGGCCTGGTCGGCGTGCTGATGCCCACCAAGACCTCGCAGCGCTGGATCAACGACGGCGACGCCGTCAAGTCCCAGCTCGAGGCTCTGGGCTACACTGTCGACCTGCAATACGCGCAGGACGACATTCCGAACCAGCTCAGCCAGCTGGAAAACGAAATCACCAAAGGCCCGAAGGCGCTGATCATCGCTTCGATCGACGGCACCACGATGGGGGATGCGCTGCAGAAGGCGAATGACGCCGGCGTCGTCGTCGTCGCTTACGACCGCCTGATCAAGAAGACGCCAAATGTCGACTACTACACCACCTTCGACAATTTCGGCGTCGGCGTCATCCAGGCCAAATCGCTGCTCAAGGGCCTCGGCTATCCCGAGAAGAAAGGCCCGTTCAACATCGAGCTGTTCGGCGGTTCGCCGGACGACAACAATGCGTTCTTCTTCTATAACGGCGCCATGTCGGTTCTTCAGCCGCTGATCGACGACAAGACCCTCGTCGTGAAGTCCGGCCAGATGGGCATGGACAAGGTCGGCACGCTGCGCTGGCTGGCGGCAACCGCCCAGGCCCGCATGGACAATCTGCTCTCCGCCAACTACTCGGACGGCAGCCGCGTCGATGGCGTGCTCTCGCCCTATGACGGCCTGTCGCGCGGCATCATCGCTTCGCTGCGCGCCGTAGGCTACGGCACTGCCGATCAGCCATGGCCGATCGTCACCGGACAGGACGCCGAGACCGCTTCGGTCAAGGCGATCATCGCCGGCGAGCAGTATTCGACCGTGTTCAAGGACACCCGCGAACTCGCCAAGGCGACGGTCGAACTCGTCGACAAGGTGCTCTCGGGCGGCAAGCCGGAAGGCCTCGACACCACGACCTACAACAACGACGTCAAGGTCGTTCCCTCGATCCTGTTGACGCCGCATGACGTCGACAAGTCGAACTACCAGGCGCTGGTGGTCGACTCCGGCTACATCAAGGCCGAAGAACTGAAGTAATCGCGGTTACAAAGCCTGGGGTCCTGCGCAGGCAGGGCCCCTTTTCGTTGGCGAGCCAGCCCGGTATTGTTTGCGGACCTCGCAGGAGTGGTATTCTCAATGGCATCGACGATTTTGGAGATGCGCGACATCACCAAGACGTTTCCCGGCGTCAAGGCGCTGTCGAACGTCAAGCTCATGGTCGAGGAAGGCGAGATCCATGCCGTGGTCGGCGAGAACGGCGCCGGCAAGTCGACGCTGATGAAGGTGCTGTCGGGTGTGTATCCGTCCGGCACCTATGACGGCCAGATCATCTATCGCGGCGATGAGTGCCATTTCAAAGGCATCCATGACAGCGAGCGCAAGGGCATCGTCATCATCCACCAGGAGCTTGCGCTGGTGCCGATGCTGTCTATCGCCGAAAACATATTTCTCGGCAACGAGCAGGCCAAATACGGCGTCATCGACTGGAATGCCAACGAGACGCGCACCAGCGCCCTGCTCAAGAAGGTCGGCCTCAAGGAAGACCCCAACACGCTGATCACCAATATCGGCGTCGGCAAGCAGCAGCTGGTCGAGATCGCCAAGGCGCTCAGCAAGGAAGTGAAGCTGCTCATTCTGGACGAGCCGACGGCGAGCCTGTCCGAAAAGGACAGCCAGGCGCTGCTCGATCTGCTGCTCGAATTCAAGCGGCAGGGCATCACTTCGATCCTGATCTCCCACAAGCTCAACGAGGTGAACCGGGTCGCCGACAAGGTCACGATCATCCGTGACGGCCGGACCATCGAGACGTTGGCCAAGAAGGACATCTCGGAGGACCGCATCATCACCTCGATGGTCGGCCGTTCGCTCGACGACCGCTACCCGCCGCGAGAGCCGAAGATCGGTGAGACCGTTCTCGAAGTGAAAAACTGGTCGGTCTACCATCCCATCCATGCCGAGCGGCAGGTCATCAAGGGCATCAACCTCAACGCCCGCAAGGGCGAGGTGGTCGGCATTGCCGGGCTGATGGGCGCCGGCCGGACCGAGTTTGCCATGAGCCTGTTCGGCCGGTCCTATGGCCGTCGCATCACGGGCGAGGTGTTCCTTAACGGCAAGCCGATCGATGTCTCTTCGGTGAGCAAGGCGGTGGAACACGGCATCGCCTATGTTACGGAGGACCGCAAGACCTACGGTCTCAACTTGATCGACCATATCAAGCATAACATCACGCTGGCCAACCTGCCCGGCGTCTCGCGCCATGGCGTGATCGACGATTTGCGCGAGCTTTCCGTCGCCAACGATTATCGCGGCAGGACCAATATCCGCGCCTCAAGCGTCTACCAGATGACCGGCAACCTTTCTGGCGGCAATCAGCAGAAGGTGGTGCTGTCGAAATGGCTGTTCGCCAATCCGGAAGTGCTGATCCTCGACGAGCCGACACGCGGTATCGATGTCGGCGCCAAATATGAAATCTATACGATCATCGCGCGTCTCGCCTCCGAGGGTAAGGCAATCATCGTCATCTCGTCGGAAATGCCCGAACTGCTCGGCATCACCGACCGCATCTACGTCATGAACGAAGGACGCATCGTCGGCGAAATGGCGGCGAGCGACGCCAGCCAGGAAAAGATCATGCGCGCCATCGTCCGTGGAGAAGGGAAAGCATCATGAGCACCGAAAGCGCTCCCGGGCCGCAAACCGGCGTCGCCCAGGATATACAACAGGCACCTCGCATTGCCGTCTCGGCGCTGGTCACCAATCTGCGCGAATACGGGTTGGTGCTGGCGTTGATCGCAATCATGGTGTTCTTCCAGTTCACCACGTCCGGAACGCTGTTCAAGCCGGTGAACCTCAGCAATCTCGTGCAGCAGAACAGCTTCATCATCGTGATGGCGCTGGGCATGCTTCTGGTGATCGTTTCGGGCCATATCGATCTCAGCGTCGGCTCAGTCGCCGGCTTCATCGGCGCACTGGCGGCGATGATGATGGTTATCTGGCCGCTTGGCCCATTGAGCAATCCGCTGGTGGTGTCGATCATCTGCCTGATCGTGGGTGGCGCGATCGGCGCGGCACAAGGCTACTGGATTGCCTATCACCGAATACCGAGCTTTATCGTCACGTTGGCGGGCATGCTGATCTTCCGCGGCATCTGTCAGGCGCTGCTGGGTGGCGGGTCTTCCGTGGGGCCGCTTCCAGTCGGCTTCAAGGCGCTGAGTTCCGGCTTCATTCCGGACCTGATCGGCCCATTGACGCTGATACCACCGACCGTGAACGCCGCCGGCAAAACCATTGTCGGCAGCGGCCTGACGCTGCACCTGACGACTATCGTGATCGGCCTCGCCGCCGTGCTCGCCTATGCCTATTTCGGGCTCAGGGCGCGGCGCACCCGCGAGCGGCATGGCTACGAAGCCGAGCCTTTCTCGCTGTTCGTCGTCAAGACCCTGGTGATCAGCGGGCTGGCACTGTTTCTGGTCTACCAATTCGCCACCTATAGGGGCCTGCCCATCGTTCTCATGGTGATGGGCGTGCTGATCGCGTTGTTCGTCTTCGTTACCAAACGCATGACGATCGGACGCCGCATCTATGCGATGGGCGGCAATGCCAAGGCAGCCCAGCTATCGGGCATCAAGACCGAACGGCTGACGTTGATGGTGTTCATCAACATGGGCGTGCTGTCGGCACTCGGCGGCCTGATTATCGCGGCGCGCCTGGGGCAGGCGGTGCCGGCGGCGGGCCTCGGCAGCGAACTCGACGTCATCGCCGCGGTGTTCATTGGTGGCGCTTCGGCGATGGGCGGCGTCGGCCAGGTCATCGGCGCGGTAGTCGGCGGTTTCATTATGGGCGTCATGAACAACGGCATGTCGATCATGGGCGTCAATGTCGACTGGCAGCAGGTGGTCAAAGGCCTGGTGCTGCTCGGCGCCGTCGTCTTCGACGTCTACAACAAGAACAAGGCTTGAGAGGCAACCAGGAGGCATACGGGTCACATCGCGGCGCTGCCGGGCGGCGCGAAGAAGTCCCCCGAGGGACCTGACCCGCGAGCGCAATCCGGACGAAGAATTTCAACCGCGGCGTGGACAGGGTCCGAGCCGCGCCGGGCAGGGTTTGCCAAGAAGGCAGGCCGCAATTCAGAGAGGGTTACCATGCTGATCTCACAGATCCTCGACGACGCCGAGACGATCCGCGTCGTTGCCCGCAACGGCGGCAAGACCCGCGTCATCAACGGCGCTCGCAGCGTCTATTCGCTGGCGATGGAAGCCGCGCGCACCGGCACCGGGCTTGTCGCCCTGATCGAGCGCAAGGGCTTCGGCGAAACCGTCGATCTCGACGCAGCCTACAAGAAGGGACGGCTGCTGTCGCCGATCAACCATCCCGATCCGGCGCATCTCCATCTCACCGGCACCGGGCTGACGCATCTCGGCTCCGCCGCGACCCGCGATTCCATGCACAAGAAGCTCAGCGATGGCGGCGAGGAACAGCTGACCGATTCCATGAAGATGTTCCGCATGGGGCTGGAGGGCGGCAAGCCGGCGAAGGGCCAGATCGGCGTGCAGCCCGAATGGTTCTACAAGGGTAACGGTACCATGGCAGTGGCGCCCGGCGCGGCGCTCATGTCGCCCGCCTTCGCCCAGGATGCCGGCGAGGAGCCGGAAATCGCCGGAATCTATGTGATCGGCGACGACGGCGCCCCGTTCCGCGTCGGCTTCACGCTGTCGAACGAGTTTTCCGACCACGTCACCGAGCGCGTGAATTATCTCTTCCTCGCCCATTCGAAACTGCGCAACGCCTCGTTCGGGCCGGAGATCCTGATCGGCGACCTGCCGTCCGACATTCGCGGCGCTTCACGCATCCTGCGCCACGGCAAGCTGCTTTGGGAAAAGCCGTTCCTGTCGGGTGAAGCGAACATGTCGCACACCATTGGCAATCTCGAGCATCACCACTTCAAATACTCGGCCTTCCGCCAGCCGGGCGACGTACATGTGCACATGTTCGGCACGGCGACGCTGTCCTTCGCCGACGGCATCAGGACCGAGCCCGGCGACGTATTCGAGATCGAGGCGAAGGATTTCGGCCTGCCTCTGCGCAACCCGCTCGAAATCGAGCAGCCGGTGAAGGTGGCGGTGAAGGCGCTTTGAGCCGGCATAGGCCGCAAAGTGAGGGGAAGCTCAGCGCGCGGCGCGGAAATGCTTGGACAGTTTTAGGCCTTGCGCCTGATAGTTCGAACCGAGATCGGTGCCGTAGAGCGCTTGCGGCCGTTTCAGCATGTGCTCGTAGACCAACCGTCCGACGATCTGGCCATGATCGAGAATGAACGGCACTTCGTGGCTGCGCACCTCGAGCACCGCCCGGCTGCCGGTGCCGCCCGACGCCGAATGGCCGAAACCGGGGTCGAAGAAACCGGCATAATGGACGCGGAACTCGCCGACCAACGGATCGAAGGGCGTCATTTCGGCGGCGTAGAGCGGCGGCACATGCACCGCCTCGCGCGACACCAGGATGTAGAATTCGTCCGGATCGAGCACCAGCTCGCCGGCACCGCTCTTGTAGAGCGGCTCCCAGAAATCGACGACATCCTGCGCGGCGCGCTTGTCGACGTCGACCAGGCCGGTGTGGTGCTTGCCGCGATAGCCGACCAGCCCATCCTTGTCGCCGTCGAGGTCGATCGACAGCGCGATGCCACCGCCTGAGATGTTGGGTGGTTCGGTGGCGACCAGCATCTCGGCGCGATGCAGGTCGTGCAGTTCGCTTTCCGACAAAAGCGCATTGCCGGTGCGGAACCTGATCTGCGACAGCCGCGAGCCGGTGCGTACAACGATCGGGAAGGTGCGCGGGCTGACCTCCAGATAGAGCGGGCCTTCATAACCGGCGGCGATCTTGTCGAACTCGTGGCCGCGGTCGGTCATTACCCGAGTGAAGATATCGAGCCGTCCGGTCGAGCTTTTCGGGTTGGCCGAAGCCGAAATATGAGCGGGCAGCGCCAGGCTTTCGAGCAGCGGCACGATGTAGACGCAGCCGGTTTCCAGCACGGCACCTTCGGCGAGGTTGATCTCGTGCAGCTTCAGCCGGTCGAGCTTGTCGACAACCCTGTGGTCCGGACCGGGCAAGAAGGAAGCACGCACCCGCCAGGCCTTGTCGCCGAGCCTGAGGTCAAGGCTGGCCGGCTGGATCTGATCGGCATCTAACATGCGCGGCGATTTCAGCGCGCCCGTCTGGAACAGCGCGGAAATATCCTGATCGGGAAGAATGCCTGTCTGCCGCAAGGGTCTGGCTCCGTTCGAACGCCGGGCGAGGTCTTGTTCTGTCGCAGGTCCGACCGTGGACGCCTTTGGCACCTGCTTGGTACAACCCTCTTAATCATGCCGGCAATTGACGCAAGCGCGGCGCGGGTCTAAAGCTCGTTATCCCGTGGTGATTTGGCCGGTCGGCTTGCAGCCACGTTAAACAAGTCGCTAAAGGACCGTCGGG
Organism: Mesorhizobium sp. M0189; assembly: GCF_040322135.1. Lineage (NCBI taxonomy): Bacteria > Pseudomonadati > Pseudomonadota > Alphaproteobacteria > Hyphomicrobiales > Phyllobacteriaceae > Mesorhizobium > Mesorhizobium sp. M0189. Next base: position 25,824 of record NZ_JAMYSW010000002.1, on the reverse strand, counting down.
CCGCAAGGCCATATGGACCGGTTGCGACTTTCGCGACCGGTTTTTTGTTGTTTGGACCAATTTTGGTGTTTGGATAGAATGATGACCAAGAAGCGCGACTGGAAGCCTCAGACCGCACTCGTGCACGCCGGGACGCTGCGTTCCGGCTTCGGCGAGACCTCCGAGGCGATGTATCTCACCCAAGGCTATGTCTACGAGACGGCGCAAGCGGCGGAAGCCCGCTTCAAGGGGGAGGAGCCGGGCTTCATCTATTCGCGCTATGCCAATCCGACGGTCGACATGTTCGAAAAGCGTATGTGCGCGCTGGAAGGCGCCGAGGACGCGCGCGCTACGGCGTCCGGCATGGCGGCGGTGACGGCAGCGCTGCTGTGCAGCGCCAAGGCGGGCGACCATGTCGTGGCGGCGCGCGCACTGTTCGGCTCCTGCCGCTGGGTGGTCGAGACGCTGGCGCCGAAATACGGCATCGAGGCAACGCTGGTCGATGGCACTGACATCGCCAATTGGGAACAGGCGGTCAAGCCGAACACCAAACTGTTCTTCCTGGAAAGCCCGACCAACCCAACGCTGGAGGTGGTCGACATCGCCGCCGTCGCGGCACTTGCCAACTCGATCGGCGCCAGGCTGATCGTCGACAATGTCTTCGCCACGCCCTTGCAGCAGAAACCCTTGCAGCTCGGCGCCCATATCGTCGTCTATTCGGCCACCAAGCATATTGACGGCCAAGGGCGCTGCCTTGGAGGCGTTATCTTGTCGGACAAAAAATGGATCGACGAGAACCTGCATGACTATTTCCGCCACACCGGCCCCAGCCTCTCGCCCTTCAATGCCTGGACCCTGCTGAAAGGCCTGGAGACGCTGCCGCTGCGCGTACGCCAGCAGACGGAAAGTGCCGGCCGCATAGCGGATTTCCTCGCCGAGCGCCCGCAAATCGCCCGTGTCATCTATCCCGGCCGTGCCGACCACCCGCAAGCGGCCGTGGTCAAGAAGCAGATGTCGGGCGGCTCAACGCTGATCTGCCTGGATGTGAAGGGCGGCAAGCAGGCGGCCTTTGCTTTCCAGAACGCGCTCGACATCGTGCTGATTTCCAACAATCTCGGCGACGCCAAGAGCCTGATCACCCATCCGGCGACGACCACACACAAGAACTTGACCGATGAGGCCCGCGCCGAGCTCGGCATCGGGCCGGGCACGCTCAGGCTTTCCGTCGGCCTGGAAGATACCGACGATCTGCTCGAAGATATCGAGCAAGCGCTGAGAGCCGCCGGATAGGGCTGACCGAACAGAGGTGAGCGGGGGGCGCCGATCAGGCGCCGGACGGGGTCTCTTCCAGCTCCGCGACGGCCTTGGTCTGGATGGTCATAACGTTGCCGCGCCAGTCGACGGCGCCGCTCAGCCAGCCGCGCGCCCATATCGCCGGCAGCATGCAGTCGCGAACCATCATCGCCAGGATGGTGCGCAGCGACAGGTGCCATCCTTTGACCCAGGCCAAGGCACATTCCGGCAGGTAGGCCGCGACCAGCACGGCGATGGCGGTTGCCGGCAGGCTGACGCCGGCGTCAGCCGCCGCGATCAGCGCAAGCAGCAGCGGCGGCGCCGCGCCGATCAGGATCTCGGGGGCGAAGAACAGCGCGAAGGTGACGCGGCGCAGCCGCGCCCAACGCGCCTGCCGAGACCAGATCTCGCCAAGCGTGCGCCGGCCGAGCGGCTGTTCGAAGGGCGAAGCGACAAGATTGACGCGAAGTCCGAGCCGGTTGACCAGCTTGGTCGCGGCGGCGTCCTCGGCGATCTCGGCGGCCAGTGCGCGGATGCCGCCATTGGCGTCAAGCATCGGCTTGTTCCACAACATGCTCTTGCCCTGGGCGAAGCCAAGGCCGAGCGCCTCTCCAGCGTACTGCCAGCGTGCCTGCAGTGTGTTGAGAAAGGCGCATTCGACCTCCCCCCAAAACCCTTCAGGCCGCGAGCCGATCGGCGTCGAGCAGACGAGGCCGGTGTCGGGCCGCCATGCCGCCATCAGCTGCTGGACATAATCGCTCGGCATAAGCACGTTGGAATCGGCAAGGATGGACCAGCGATAAAGCGCCGCTTCCCAACCCTTCACGCAATTGTTGAGTTTCGGATTGCCGCTGATGCGGTCGTCGCCGACGAGCAGCCGGGCGCGTATAGCCGGAAAACGCGCCATTGCAGCGGTGATCGATTTGACCACGGGGTCGTCGGCATGGGCGACGCAGAAGATGAGTTCGTAGCGCGGCCAGTCGAGTGAGAAGGCGCGCTCCAGCGTCTCCTCGGTAAACGGCTCGACGCCGCGCGCCGGGACGACGATCGATACCGGTGGCACGGTGGCGGCGGGCGATGCGATCCTGGCTGCTCGCTTCAGCTTCAGCGAAGCTAACAGGATGCTGGCGAGATTTGAAAGAAGGAGAGCTATGGAAAAGAGGGCGGCTGCGAATGTCGGTTCCATCGAGATCTGGTCACTCCAGAAATGCTGGCCGCATGACGGCCGTTTTCAACAATTCGACAGAACACCGAGTCGCCCGGCACAAGCCTGCACACCATCATTGTCATGTGTCACTTAAATGACATTGTTTTTCGGCACCTGCGCTTGAGTCGGGCAAGGAGATGACGCGCATCGTTGATCAAACTGCGCTGAGCGTCGAAAGTTCCGTCTACATTGCTTTGGAGCAGTTCATGTACAGCGCCGTCACCCGCAACATCGAAGTGCAGGTCAGGCCGTTCTATCTGGAGGATCATTCCGACCCGCCGCAAAACCGCTATGTCTGGGGCTACCAGGTGACCATCGACAATCGGTCGGACGAGTTCGTGCAGCTTCTGTCGCGCTACTGGCACATTACCGACGGCACCGGCAAGGTCGAGGAAGTGCGCGGCCCCGGGGTCGTCGGCGAGCAACCCGGACTCAAGCCCGGCGACAGCTATCAGTATACGTCTGGATGCCCGCTCTCGACCCCGTCCGGCATCATGGTCGGGCACTACACAATGCGCAACAAGCGGGGCGAGACCTTCGACGTCGCCATCCCCGCCTTCTCACTCGATTTGCCAGGCACGCGGCGCACCGTCAATTGACGTTCACTTTGATTCCTCTTCCCGCCTTGCGGGGCGAGGAACCCAAGTTCTGCGAAGGCAGCCGCACTGACGCTCGTTATTGAGCCGCTGCAAATTCCGCCGGGTCGAAGTCATATTGCTTCGAGCAGAATTCGCAGGCGACGTGAATGCTACCATCCTCGGTGCTGTCTCTGATCTCCTCGGCGGAAAAACCCTCGAGGATGCCGCGGATCTTCTCCCTCGAGCATGAGCACTGGTCGGCGACCGGCACGCCGCCGAAGACGCGGACACCATGCTCGTGGAACAGCCGGTAAAGCAGCCGCTCGGCGCCGATAGTCGGATCGATCAGCTCGGTCGGTTCAATAGTACCAAGCAGCGCCAGCAGTTCCTGCCAGGAATTGTCGGTCGGGTCGTGGATTTCCTCACGCGGATCGCCGTCGCCCCCGGGAAGGTCGGGTACGCGCATGCGTTCCGGCGACTGCGGCAGGAATTGTGCCAGCAGGCCACCGGCGCGCCATTGCTCGCGGGCACCGCCGACGCCGGGCGTCAGAAGCTTGGCCACCGAAAGCCGTAGGTCGGTCGGAATCTGCTCCGATTGGCGGAAATAGGTGCGTGCGGCTTCTTCCAGCGTGACGCCGTCGAGCTGGACGATGCCCTGGTAGCGTTGCGTGTGGGCGCCCTGGTCGATTGTCAGCGCCAGGACGCCGCTGCCGAGCAGCGTCTGCGGCGACGTCTCGCCGGCAGCCGTCAAAGCCTCCAGCCGGTCGGCATCGAAGCGGGCATAGGCGCGCAGCGCGTGCGGCGTGGAGAAATCCGCGACCAGCATATCGACCGGCCCGTCGGTGCGGGTCTGCAGAATGAACTTGCCCTCGAACTTCAACGAAGTTCCGAGCAGGACGGTCAGCACACAGGCTTCGGCCAGTAGTCGTGCCACCGGCTCGGGATACTCGTGGCGGCTGAGAATAGCGTCGAGCATCGGCCCGAGCTGGACGGTACGGCCGCGCACGTCGAGCGGGCCGACCTCAAACGGCACGACATGGTCGTCGCCGGCGTAGCCGAACTCGCCGAGCTTGGGTTGATGTTCAGCCAATTGACGAGTTTCCAACATGACAAAGCTCCGGGGCGCGGCGATGCCGCCCTCCGGGGCGCATGCGACGAGACGCGCTCGATTTGCGTGATGCGCCTGAGATAGGCACCACGAACTCCCGGATCAAGGCGGCCCGGATCAAGCGCCCAGGCACCAGGCCAAAACCGCCTTCTGGGCGTGGAGCCGGTTCTCGGCCTCGTCGAACACCACCGAATGCGGCCCATCGATGACCTCGTCGGTAACCTCCTCACCGCGATGCGCCGGCAGACAGTGCATGAACAGCGCGTCCGGCTTGGCTTTCGCCATCAGGGCCGCGTTGACCTGATAGGGCAAGAAGACATTGTGGCCGCGCGCACGGTGCTCCTGACCCATCGAGACCCAGCAGTCGGTGACGATGCAGTCGGCCTCGTGAACGGCCTCCTCGGGCGAACGAGTGAATTTCAGCTTGCCGCCATTGGCCTTCGACCAGTCGACATGCCTCTGAGCCGGTTCGCTGCCTTCGGGCACGGCGACGTTCAGCTTGAAGCGGAACCGCGCAGAGGCCTCCAGTAAAGAATGCAGGACATTATTGCCGTCGCCGGTCCAGGCGATCGTCTTGCCGGCCACCGGACCGCGGTGCTCTTCGAAGGTCATGATGTCGGCCATCAACTGGCAGGGATGGGTTTCGTCGGTCAGCCCGTTGATGACGGGCACCGTAGCGTTTTCCGTCAGTTCCAGCAGCCGGTCATGCGAGGTGGTGCGGATCATGATGGCATCGACATAGCGCGACAGCACCTTGGCCGTGTCTGCAATAGTCTCGGAACGGCCAAGTTGCATCTCGGTGCCAGTCAGCATGATCGTCTCGCCACCCAACTGCCGCATGCCGACGTCGAACGACACGCGCGTGCGCGTCGAGGGCTTGTCGAAGATCATCGCCAGCACCTTGCCTTCGAGCGGCTTGGTGCGTTCGCCGGCCTTGAGCCTCGCCTTTCGCACAGCTGCGTCGTCGAGCATGAAGCGCAGATCGCCTTCGGAAACGGCGGAAAGATCGGTGAAGTGGCGAAGGGACATCAGGAATTCCAGGATTACTTCGCGGCGGCAGCGACGATGGCATCCGCCAGGCTCTTGGCGCCGGCACGAATGCGCTCGAGCCCCTCGTGGATCTCGGCATCGGTGACGGTGAGAGGCGGCAACAGACGGATAACGTTGTCGCCGGCCGGAACCGTCAAGAGATGCTGGTCGCGCAGTGCCACCGTAACCTTGGTGTTGGGCATCGCGCATTTAAGGCCGAGCATCAGGCCGGTGCCCCTGATGCTTTCGATAACGTCCGGAAATTCGTCGGCGACACCGGCCAGCCCCTGTTTCAAGAGCAGCGCCTTGCGCCGGACGTCATCGAGAAAGCCGTCTTCCAGCACCACGTCGAGCACGGCGTTGCCGACCGCCATGGCCAGCGGATTGCCGCCGAAGGTGGTGCCGTGCACGCCGGCGGTCATGCCGGCCGCTGCCTCGTCGGTGGCGAGGCAGGCGCCCATCGGGAAGCCGCCGCCGATGCCCTTGGCCACCGCCATGAGGTCGGGTGTGACACCCGCCCACTCATGCGCGAACAGCTTTCCGGTGCGGCCGACGCCGCATTGGACCTCGTCGAAAATCAAGAGCAGTCCGTGCTGATCGCAGAGCTGCCTGAGCCGCTTCAGCGATTGCGACGGCACTTGCCTGATGCCGCCCTCACCTTGCACCGGCTCGATCAGGATCGCCGCGGTTTCAGGCGTGATCGCCTTTTCGGCGGCGTCGATGTCGTCGAAGCCGACTTGGTCGAAGCCGTCGACCTTGGGGCCGAAACCTTCCAGATATTTGTACTGGCCGCCGGCGGCGATGGTCGCCAGGGTGCGGCCATGGAAGGCGCCTTCGAAGCTGATGGTGCGGAAGCGCTCGGGATGGCCCTTGACGAAGTGATAGCGCCGCGCCGTCTTGATGGCGCATTCAAGCGCCTCTGCGCCGGAATTGGTGAAGAACACCTTGTCGGCGAAGCTGGCGTCGGCCAGCCGCTCGCCGAGCCGGCTCTGTCCCGGAATCTCGTACAGATTGGAGACGTGCCAGAGCTTGGCGGCCTGTTCAGTGAGGGCCGCGACCAGATGCGGATGGCTGTAGCCCAATGAATTCACGGCGATGCCGCCTGCGAAATCGAGATATCGCTCGCCCTTGTCGGTGACCAGCCAGGTGCCTTCACCGTGGTCGAAAGCCAGGGGTGCGCGAACAAAGGTCTCGAAAAGCGCCGAACCGCTCATTATATGCGTCTCCGGAACCGGAAAATCAAAAAGCCGCCAAAGCGGCGGCCCTTGTGGCTTATCGTGTTTTTCGGCCGTGAAGTCAACGAAAAGGTCGCGCAAGGACGTGCGGCAAGCCCCCCAGCACAATGCCGGCTCATAAGCGACCGGGCAAGTTGGGGAAAACCGAAAAAACCGATTCGTGTTGGCCTTGGGACTCTTGTCACCGAGTCAGCGCATAAGGTAATTGTAGTAGAGAAATAACTAGATTTCGTGCGGCGGACCTAATCACCCGATATATGTGGTGTCTGCCCGGCAGAAGCCGGGTCGGGAATGGATTCCGATTGCCGCACTTTTCAGCAGGAGCGCGGTCTCATGAACTGGACTGACGAGCGAGTCGAACTTCTCAGAAAATTGTGGTCGGAGGGTCTCAGCGCCAGCCAGATCGCCGCACAGCTTGGTGGGGTCAGCCGCAATGCGGTCATCGGCAAAGTGCACCGGCTGAAACTGTCCGGCCGCGGACGCACAACCGCATCACCGGCACGCCAGAAGAAGACGGTACAGGGATCGACGATCCAGAAATCGGTGTCGCGGGCAGCAAGCGCCACGCGCCATGCCACCACGTCGATGTCGATCGGTGCGACCGCGCTCAAGGCGCAGTTCGATGCCGAACCGGTGTCGCGCCACTATATCCGCCCGGTCGAAAACGTCGTCGTGCCGATCTCCCGGCATCTGCAACTCGTCGAGCTGAACGAGCGCACCTGCAAGTGGCCGAATGGCGATCCGCTTTCGGAAGACTTCCATTTCTGCGGCAACGACGCCGCCGAAACCGGACCCTACTGCAAGTACCACGCCCGGGTGGCGTTCCAGCCGGCGTCGGAGCGGCGGCGGAGCAGGTGAATGGTGGCGGCTTGAGCCTGGCGTAAGAAGCAAGGCTCCCATTTAGCCCTATTCACTATTCACCTCTCTTCAAAGCCACCCATTCTTGCGAAACCGCCAGTAAAGAAACGTGCAGATCAGGGCGATTGCCGCCAGTACGGCCGGGTAGCCATATTCCATCCTCAGTTCCGGCATGTCGCTGAAATTCATGCCGTAGATGCCGGCGAATGCTGTCGGCACGGCCAAGATGGCGGCCCATGAGGCAAGCTTCTTGGAGATCGCCGTCTCCTGACTCTGGCCGACCAGAAGGCTCGCCTCGAAGGCGAAGGCGAGAACCTCACGCAGGCTGTCGATCTTTTCCTGGACCGTGCGGATGTGGTCGGTGACGTCGCAAAACAGCGGGTGCATGGCTGTATGGATTTGCGGCAGATCGGCGCTGGTCAGCCGCCGGCAGACCTCCACCAGCGGCAGGGCCGCATTACGCAGGCGCAAGAGATCGCGGCGCAGCATGTAAAGCCGCTCGATGTCGGAGCCGGTCATCGGCTTCAGCAGAACCTTGTCCTCGATCGCCTCGACCTCGTTTTCGATCTGCTCGAGCACCGGCATGTAGTTGTCGACGATGAAATCGAGAATGGCGTAGAGGACGAAATCCTCGCCCTTGGCGAGGGAATGCGGACAGCTTTCCCAGTGCTGGCGAACGGCGGCGTAGGAGGTCGACGGGCCATGCCTGACGCTGACAATGTAGCCAGCGCCGACGAACAGATGCGTCTCGCCGAAGGTGACACGGCTGTCGATCAGCTGCGCCGTGCGGGCAACGATGAACAGGGCATCACCATATTGCTCGATCTTCGGCCGTTGGTGCGGATGCTCGGCGTCCTCGATCGCCAACTCGTGCAGATGGAATTGCGCCTGGACGCGCAGCAATAAATTGCGGTCGGGCTCCAGCAGTCCGATCCAGACGACATGGCCCGGCTTCCCGGCCCATTCGCCGGCTTCCTCGATCGGTATGTCGGCGATGCGCCGCCCAGCCGTGTAGACGCCGCAAGCGATTATGCCCGACATCGGCGGCGCGGGAGCAAACTCGCGGACATATTCCATCCCAGCCTCCTGAAGGCAGGCTTTCATCGCGGAACTGAGAAGTCGGCGCGTCGAAAGCTTAGCGCAATTTGCTCTCAGGTGGCGAATCCGAAATTCGCATTAGTGTCGAGCAGCAGGGGAGCTGCTTTTCGGATTTGAGAGCCACTCCACCAAGTGGCAACTCTAGCGGCCACCACGTTTTGTTTCGAGAACTCACTTCGCAGGCAGCGTTGCGGGAAGAATTATCTTATCCGTCTTGTCGCCCTTCGGGCGATCGGCCGGCATCTGATCGCCGGTGACGATATAGTAGATCGTCTCGGCGATGTTGGTGGCGTGGTCGCCGATGCGCTCGATGTTCTTGGCGCAAAACAGGAGATGCGTGCAGGGCGTGATGTTGCGTGGGTCTTCCATCATGTAGGTCAACAACTCGCGAAACAGCGAGGTGTACATGGCATCGATCTGGTCGTCGCGGTCGCGCACGAAACCGATTTTCCCCACCGACCGCGACGCGTAGACGTCGAGCACTTCCTTGAGCTGGGTCAGTGCCAGATTGGCCAAAGCCTCGAGGCCGCGGAACAGGCTGTTCGGCTGGCGCCCGTCGGCGACGGCAACCACCCGCTTGGCGATGTTCTTGCCGAGGTCGCCCACCCGTTCGAGGTCCGCCGAGATGCGGATCGCGCCGACGATCTCGCGCAGATCCGTCGCCATCGGCTGGCGCTTGGCGATGATGATGATCGCCTTGTCGTCGATCTCACGCTGCCCCTCATCCAGAACCAGGTCGTCTCGAATGACTTTCTGGGCGAGCCCCGGATTCGCATTGACCAGCGCCGCTACTGCCTGCTCGACCATGCGCTCGGCATGCCCGCCCATCGCCGCGATGCGCTTCGACAGATATTTCAGCTCCTCGTCATAGGCGCTGACGATGTGCACGGACTGCATGGACGAATGCCTTCCCGGATCTTCTGGTTGAGTCGTTCGCTCGAATCCCCGCTGATACGCTAGCCGGATGACAGAAAAAAGAAACGGCCCATCATGTGGTAGATAGTACGGCGTCAGCGAGCCGGCAAATGGACCGTGAACGCCGCGCCCTTGCCGACCTCCGACCTGATGGAGAGTCTGGCGTTGTGGCGGGTTAGGATATGCTTGACGATGGACAGGCCAAGGCCGGTGCCCTTTTGGGTCCGGCTGTTCTCGACATCGACGCGGTAGAAGCGCTCGGTGATGCGCGGGATATGTTCTTCGGGGATGCCGGGGCCGAAATCCCTGATGGTGACGTCGATGCCCGGCTCGGGATCGCTGTCGCCGCGCGTGATCGACACCACGACGCGTCCACCGGACTGACCGTATTTGCAGGCGTTTTCTAGCAGGTTTTCAAAAACCTGGAAAAGCTCGTCGCGATCGCCGGGCACGTCGAGCGGCCCTTGCGCGAAATCCCGCTCGATGACGACGCCGCTTTCCTTGACCAGCGGCCCAAGCGAATCGATGACGCTGTCGATGGCCTGGCGCAGATCGACCTCGGTTCCCGGCTTGAGATAGGGCTTCATCTCCAGGCGTGACAGCGACAGAAGGTCGTCGATGAGGCGCGCCATGCGGCTGGTCTGGTTCTGCATGATCTGCAGGAACTGCTCGCGTGCCGCGGGGTCGTTGCGGGCCGGCCCGCGCAGCGTCTCGATGAAGCCAGCGATCGAGGCGAGAGGCGTGCGCAACTCGTGGCTGGCATTGGCAATGAAGTCGGCGCGCATTCTGTCGATCCGGCGCGCCTCGCTCTGGTCCTTGAACACCAGCACGTAGAGATCCGTGGCGTGGCCGACAGAAGACGCGCTCACCCGATAAGCTCGTTCGACCGGCAGCTTCTCGATGTAGTCGACGCTGTCCGAAGCGACGTTGCCCGACAAGATATTATCCAGCAAGGCCTGCATTTCCGGCGCGCGGAATTTCAGCGACAGCGATACGCCGGGGGCAATCCCACCAAAGGCTGCAAAGGCGGCGGCGTTGGCATGGACGATGGCGGCGGAGCGATCGAAAATGACCAGCGGATCGGCAACCGCCGCCGCGAGATATTCGCCGGAAAGCCGTTGCAGGCCGCTCGCCTCGATGGCCGCGGCATTTTCGGTCGATTGATGCGCGACGCCGGCCGGCAGCATCGCAGCGGCAACCAGCACGGCGCCTGCCAGCAGCACCACATAGCCGGATATGCCGGCAAAACCATAGACCATCAGAACTGCAACGAAGCCGGCCGCCAGCAGCCAGCGGCTGTTCCACAGCCGCATGGCGACGGCTTGCGCCCTGCCTTTCCGCTCTGTGCCGATGTCGGCCATTTGCGCTCCGTCGCCTGCGCTCCGTCTGCGGCCACCTCAAGAACTTCCTGCTGGACCGGCATGGAGGCTCCCAATAGCATGAGTCCGGAAGCTGGAAAGGTTCGTCTCGATGAAAAACGCCAAGGAAGGCCCCGCTACAGGTTCGTCGGGGCCGTTGAAGATCATGATCGACGGCAAGGAGCGGGAGTTCGACATCGAGGCCCCCACTCTTCCGGACTGGGTCGAGGACCGCAAGCTGACCGCCGGCGGCTATCCCTACGACAAGAAGATGAAGAGCGAGGGGTATGACGAGAGGCTCGAGCAGCTGCAGATCGAGCTGGTCAAGGCGCAGGCGTGGCTACAGTCGACGGGCAAGCGGGTGATGTCGCTGTTCGAGGGACGCGACGCCGCCGGCAAGGGCGGCACGATCTTCGTTTTGCGCCAGTATCTGAACCCTCGGACGGCGCGCAACGTGGCGCTGACCAAGCCAACACCCACTGAGCTTGGACAATGGTACTTCCAGCGCTACGTCGACCACTTCCCGACGTCGGGCGAATTCGTCACCTTTGACCGCTCCTGGTACAACCGCGCCGGCGTTGAACCGGTGATGGGATTCTGCACGCCCGCGCAGCACGAGCAATTTCTGGACGAGGTTCCGCATTTCGAGCGGATGATCCGCAACGAGGGCATCTATTTCTTCAAATTCTGGCTGAACATCGGCAGGGAAACGCAGCTTGAGCGATTCCATGACCGTCGCTGGAGCCCGCTGAAGAGCTGGAAGTTTTCGCCGATCGACATCGCCGGCATCACCAAATGGGACGACTACACCAAGGCGCGCGACCTGATGGTCGAACGCACGCACAAGGAGTTCGCGCCCTGGATCATTGTGCGGGCGAACGACAAACGGCGCGCACGGCTGGCGGTCATGCAGCGCATTCTCCTGTCACTTCCCTATGACGGCCGCGACCTCGACGTCATCGGCAAGGAGGACAAGAAGATCATCGGCGAAGGGCCGACTTTCCTCGAAAAATAAGCTCACCTCATCGATTCACGGCTCTCATGCCGCCATCCGGGCAATCCGCTGCAGCCGCTTCAGCGTGGTGTCGTCCTGCAGCGCCTGCTGGAAAAGCGAGATCTCCTGATCGATGCGGTCGCAGAGCGCGCCGGTGTCCCCCCTAAGCAGGTCGCGCGTCTGCAGCAGTGCCGCGACTGGCTTCTTGGCGAGCTGCCTGGCTCTGGCCAACGTGGCTTCCTCGACACTGACGTCCGTCACGATCTCGCCGACAAGGCCGAGCTGCCTGGCATCTTCGGCGGCGAGCGTGTCGCCGAGGCAGAAGAAGCGGAACGCACCGGCATAGCCGAGCTTCTGCGGCGCCAGGATGCTGGTCGCCGCGTCCGGCACCAGGCCGAAATCGACGAACGGCACCCGGAACGTGCTCTTGCTCGAGGCGATCACCATGTCGCAGTGGAACAGGATGGTGCAGCCGACGCCGACGGCGTCGCCGTCGACACAGGCAAGCACCGGTTTCGGGAACGTCGCCAGCGTGCGGAACATATCGGTGACGGCGGCGATCAATCGCCGATGTTTGGTGGCATCGAGAAATTCGGAGAAATCAGCACCGAGGCAAAAGCACCCGGCCAGGCCGCGCAGGACCACGACGCGGACGTCGTCATCGACAGCGGCTTCATGGAATGTCCTGGCCAGGCTTTCGTAGGCCCGCCTGTCCAGCACCGGGCGGCCGTCACCCGACGATACGGTGACGATCAGCGTGTGATTGCGGAATTCTGTTTTTGAGTGAACGTTCATGGCCCTCTCCAATCTTACGAGGCGCGTCTCTGTCCGAGCATGTCCGGGTACCCTCTGGCCAGCACCGGCGCAAAGTGATTGCGGCGCGATCGCACCACGTCGAGCGTGTGCTCGTTGAAGGTGAGCAGTGTGGCAACGACCTGCTGGTTGCCATAGGTCCGCTGATAGCCGAGCGGCGTTGCCAGGAAATGCAGTTGCAGCGCGCGAAGCACCCACATCGGCTCGAATTCGATGATCACCTGGTTGACGTTGCGCTTCAGACCCCACTCGACGAAGCCGGCGATCAGTTCGGTGCCCACCGTCGACACGCCGCGCCGGCCGTCGCGGAATCCCGGCGCAACCGCATAGCGGGTCAGTTCATAGACATTCGGCCCCGACGGTGGGGTTCCCTCATAAAGGTCCGCCAGCACATCGGTTAGAAGATGTGCCCGGGTCGTCGGCAACATACGCTGGTAACCGGCGAGCTCGCCATTGCGGATGACGATCTGGTGCACTGCCTCGTCGTGGTCGAATTGATCGATCTCGAGGCCATCGGGGCGCTGCAGATCGGTCCATCCCATCTCCTCGACGAAAATCTTGTAACGCAACCGATGAACTGCCTCCCAAAGGCCTGGGCGTTCCATCAATTCCTGGGTGGTGAGGGAAAAAAGCATTTGCCGTCTCCTAGGTTCAATAGGAAAATACGGCCGTGCTCCCCCGAGAAAATTACGCGATCACGTAGGCAAGAATTTCTAGGCCGGCGCGGCCGACCTAGTTAATATAGCCGCGCCTTATCGCTTCCGCGACGGCTTGGACCCGGTTGACGGCACCGAGTTTGCTTTTGGCGTTAAGAAGGTGTTTCTCTGACGTGTGTTCCGAAATGCCGAGAATTTGGGAAATCTCCCATTCGGACTTGCCAACGGCGGCCCATTGCAGGCATTCGCGCTCACGCGGCGTCAATTCGACATGGTCGATGGTTTTGCCCGCCATGGTGTGGAGCTGCATGGCGCGGCCAATCGCATAAGTCGAGACCAACGAGACCAACCCGAACTCGGCGCCCGACAATTCGACAGCCTCGCCGCCCAGCGACACCATGACGATCTGGCCATCGAGCGTGATCAGCGGGAAGGCCAACCCGTCGCGCAGCTTGAATTCACCGGCGTCGCCCATCACCTCGCCGCCGCTCTTGCCGATGCGGATGCCCTGAGACGCTTCCCGCCACTGGAACGGCGCCTGAAGCTGCTTCATGTGGCTGACGACGGGATCGTGATCGACGTAGTTGCGTGCGACGTAGCGCTCAAGCCATTCAGCCGGCCAGTCGCAAAGCAGCACATGGTTCTTTTGCTGATTTTTCGGCGTTCCAGGTTGCGGAACCGTCCCGGCCATCAGCGCCGTCAGCCCGAACCCGCTTGTTACCCCCAGCAGCTTTTCGCAGACGGCGGCCGCTGTGCCGGCGTGCTGCAACTGATCTATCAACTCCAGGGTACGATCGAAATGACCCATCGCAACATCTACCCCATGTTGCCTTCCGCACTTGAGACCAATGGCAGTGATCAACCCGCACTACGCCATCAACCCCGGACTGCAAAGCTGCTCCCTCTGTACGCCCCACCGCTCCTCTTGAGCCGGCATCATACAGTCACTTGCAAACTCACTAAACAATATCCCTAAATTGCCATGATGAAACCAAAAACCGTTGTGCCTGAGTTATTTTCGTACAAGAACCTGTGTTATTTCGTACGAAAGCCGGGGCAAGACTGGACGGAGTCGTCGCGTGGCGTTTCGGTGCATATCCATTTCATTGATCTCGATGCTGATCGGAGTGCAATCGCTTGCGGGTGCTGCGCGCGCTGCGGAGCCGCAGGTGCCGGTGTTTTGGGACGCCAAGGTGCGGCTGCCAAAGCCGGACCTTTCGATGCTGCCGCGGCTGCGATTCCTGACCACCACCGATTTCCCGCCCTTCAACTTTCTCGACGGGGCAGGCCGACTGTCCGGCTTCCATGTGGACCTGGCGCGCGCCATCTGCGCCGAGCTCGGCATTGCCGAAAAATGCCAGATCCAGGCGCTGCCCTGGGCCGAGCTCGAAGGCGCGCTGCGGAAAGGCGAAGGCGAAGCGATCATTGCCGGAATCGCCGCCACGCCGGAATCGCGGTCGAAATACGCGTTTTCACGCTCCTACCTGCAATTTCCGGCACGCTTCGTCGTGCCGAAGACACAGGCGCTGACGGAACCAATGTTCGACAAGCTGCGCAGCAAGCGTGTCGGCGTGATCGCCGGCTCCGGGCATGAGCGGATGCTGCGCGATTATTTCGGCGACGTCCAAATCGTCCCCTTCGCAAAGCCGGAGGAGCTTTATGGCGAGCTGAAAGCCGGCAAGATCGACGCCGCCTTCGGCGATGGCATGCGTTTTGCGTTCTGGCTCGGCGGTTCGGATGCGGCGGGCTGCTGCCGCTTTGCCGGCGGCCCCTATCTGGCGCCCGAATATCTCGGCTCGGGCATGGCGATCGCCACCAGGGCCGACGATCCGGCCCTGGCCGCCGCTTTCGACTATGCGCTGCAGGAAATTTCGGTGAAAGGCACGTTCGCCGAGTTCTATCTGCGCTATTTTCCGGTCAGCTTTTTCTGAGCTTGGCTGCTGGCTCAGGTCAGCGTGCGAAGGCGGGCCTTGGCGGCTCGCGCGATGGCGGCGACCGTCAGCGCATCGAGGTCGAGTTCCCGGCGGACGAGCTGCAGCACGCGCACCTCCTCCAGTCGCATTTCGAGATCGACGGCCGCGACCTCGAAGGCAGCGGCATAGGCGGTGTCACGCAGGCGGTCGGGCAGCGCCTCGGCGACGCGCGCCAGGACGCCCTCCAGCCCGTCCTTTTCTTGCAGCATTTTCTGGCAGGCCTGGGCGACCTCGACCAGCCGCTCCTGATTGAAATCCTCAAACACCGGCCAGGATCGAACGACGTCGCCGATCCGCGCCAGTTCGACATCGGTCATGTCGCGGTCTGACGCCGAGGTGATGACCATCAGGTAGATCATGGCTTCGTGTGGCGACAATGGCATTTACAACTCCTTGAGACGGGTCCCGAAGTTAGGAACGAGGGACCGGCGCCGCAAGGAAAAAGAGCCGCGATCGTTGACGCTCCGGTCAGGCCCTGAAGCCTGATCCATACCGATTAAATGGGACGGGGCTCATATCTTCTTGCCTGATCACGGTCCTGCCCGGAAACCGGGTTCCACTTTTCGGGATCATAGTCTAGAGCATGCGGCTGCCGGCACGGATGCCGGCAAAGCTGCAGGAAATAGCATCATGGCCGGACAACAGCCGATCGATCTCAGCCCGGAAGTCCTCACCGCGGCCGCCGAAAGCAAGGCGTGGCCGTTCGAGGAAGCGAAAAAGATCGTCGCCCGCTACGCGAGCAGCGGCTACCCGGAAACGGTGCTGTTCGAGACCGGCTACGGCCCGTCGGGGCTGCCGCATATCGGCACTTTCGGCGAGGTGGCGCGCACATCTATGGTGTGCCACGCCTTCCGCGTGCTGACCGAAGACAAGGTCAAGACGCGGCTGCTGTGCTTCTCCGATGACATGGACGGATTGCGCAAGGTGCCGGACAATGTGCCTAACAAGGACATGCTGCGCGCGTATCTCGGCAAGCCGCTGACCAGGATACCGGACCCTTTCTCCAATGAGTATCCGTCCTTCGGCGCCGCCAATAACGCACGGTTGCGCGCCTTCCTCGACCGTTTCGGCTTCGATTACGAATTCGCTTCCTCGACCGACTATTATACTTCCGGCCGCTTCGACGCGACGCTGCTCAAGATGCTCGAGCGCTTCGATAAGGTGATGGCAATTATGCTGCCGTCGCTGCGTGAAGAGCGGGCGCAGAGCTATTCGCCCTTCCTGCCGATCCATCCCAAGACCGGCATCGTCATGCAAGTCGCGATCGATGAGCGCAAGCTCGACGCCGGCACCATCGTGTGGCGCGACCCGGACACCGGCGAGCGCTTCGAGACGCCGGTGACCGGCGGTCATGCCAAGCTGCAATGGAAGCCAGACTGGGCGATGCGCTGGGCAGCACTCGGCGTCGATTACGAGATGTCCGGCAAGGATCTGATCGATTCCGTCAAGCTCGCCGGGCAGATTTGCCGTGCGCTCGATGCTCCAGCGCCGGAGGGCTTCAATTATGAGCTGTTCCTCGACGAGCACGGCCAGAAGATCTCGAAGTCGAAGGGCAATGGGCTAACCATCGACGAGTGGCTGACTTATGCGCCGACCGAGAGCCTTAGCCTTTATATGTTCCAGCGCCCGCGAACCGCGAAGAAGCTTTATTTCGACGTCATCCCGAAGGCGGTAGACGAATATTACACGTTCCTCTCTGCTTATCAGAAGCAGGATTGGAAAGAACGGCTGGGCAATCCGGTCTGGCACATGCATGACGGCAATCCGCCTATCATCGACCTGCCGGTGTCGTTCGCGCTGCTGCTCAACCTGGTCAGCGCCTCGAATGCGCAGAACAGGGACGTGCTGTGGGGCTTCATTTCGCGCCACGCACCGGGTGTGACGCCGGCAACTCACCCCGAACTCGACCGGCTGACCGAATATGCGATCCGCTATTTCGACGATTTCGTGAAGCCGGCTAAGGTGTACCGTGCCGCCGACGCGGTCGAGCGCGAGGCGCT
This sequence comes from Mesorhizobium sp. M0189, assembly GCF_040322135.1. Classification (NCBI taxonomy): domain Bacteria; kingdom Pseudomonadati; phylum Pseudomonadota; class Alphaproteobacteria; order Hyphomicrobiales; family Phyllobacteriaceae; genus Mesorhizobium; species Mesorhizobium sp. M0189. The sequence continues at coordinate 8,730 of NZ_JAMYSW010000002.1, read as the reverse complement.
GACAAAACTTTCGGAAGCGCTCGCCGCGCTGCCCGCTGACGCCGCCGGCGAGGCGATCCAGAACGCCGCCCTCAATGTCGCGCGCAAGATCGAGCGCTACCAGGATCGTTCCAAGCAGAGCCCTGAGGGTGGACCCGGCGTCTCCGTCGCCTTCTTCCAGATGATTTATCAGGTGCTGATAGGTCAGGAACGCGGGCCGCGCTTCGGTTCCTTCGCCGCACTCTACGGCATTGCCGAAACGCGTGAGCTCATTCGACGGGCGCTTGCTGGTCAGCTGGCGGCTTGAGGACGCCGTCCTGCTCCTCCAGGATCGAGCCCGGCGCCACAGGCGCGGATCGCGACGCAGCCGGGAGCGGCGGCAGGCCTGAGACGCTCGGCGCCGGCCCGAAGACGCCCTTTTTCGCTGCACGCGCCTTCTCGCCGGCTTCTATGTAAGCGCCGCCCTTGGCGGCGCGCGCCCAGCCGTTTTCGACCAACCATTGGCCGATATCCTGATTGCCGATCCGGCACTCGGCGGCGATCAGGTCACGGCCGCCTTCGGGCGGCACGGCACAGACCACCGCACGACCGCGCAGAAAAGCGCGGAAGGCAGTTCGCGCCCGGATGCCGCAACTCCAAGACTTGCCGCCGTCGGTGCAAGTCTCGTCCTGCTTGACGATGTCGATGCCGGAAACCGCAATCGAATAGCCCTTTGCCTCGATGACCCCGGCGGCCGGCGCGACCGGCTGGAACAGTTTCGTGCCTTTCCAGTCGTCAGGCATTTTCGTTTTTGGCGGCCTGGGCAGTCCGGCCAATGCCAGATCGCTCAACGGTGCGCGCGGCTCAATCCGTTCAAGCTCGTCGGAACCGAGCTGCGGCGGCACCACGATTTCCGGATCGATTGCCCTTGAATGCGTAGCCTGCTTGGCCGCCTCTGGTTTCGAGATGGCCGACGTAGCCGGCGCGGCGGGCTGGGGTTCAGCGCTGACCTGAATTTGCTCGCCAGGGCCGCCGCTTTGGTTCTGGACGGCGCGGCCGCCAGCGACAATTGCCGTGGCCATCGCCGGAATCGCCAGAACGGCCAAGGCAAGGTGAGGCAGACGCACCGGCCCCGCGCCTACTGGCTTGCCCAGACAATCCGCGCCACCCATTCGACATCACGCATGGGGATGTCGCGGTCCGGATGATCGGGATTGAGGGAGACCAGCGCGATCGACTTCGGTGTCTGGCGGTCGAGCACCTTGGCCATCACCTCGCCGGCATTGGTCTTGACGACGACGCGATCGCCCTTTCGTATGATAGCCCCCGGCTCGACGATCAGGACATCGCCATTGCGGTAAAGCGGCAGCATGGAATCGCCCTGGACCTTCAACGCATAGGAGGTTTCGGTTGCCCGTGCCGGCAGCTCGATCAGGTCCCATCCCTGCCCCGCCGGAAACCCGGCGTCGTCGAAGAAGCCACCGGCGCCCGCCTGGGCGAAGCCGAGCAGCGGCACCGACGATTTCTGCACGGGCAGTGCGCCGGAATTACCCCGGCCTTCGACCAGCCCCGCAAATTCATCCAGCGAGGCGCCGGTCGCCTCGATGATCTTGGCCAGCGATTCGGTCGACGGCCAGCGCGGCCGCCCATCCGAGGACAGCCGCTTCGATTTGTTGAAGGCCGTCGAGTCGAGGCCAGCGCGCCTGGCCAGCCCGGAGGCCGAAAGCGAATAACGCTCGGCGAGAGCGTCGATGGCGGCCCAAACGCGGTCATGCGAGAGCACCTTGCTCTCCTTCGAAACAGGAAAAAATACCTTCCCTGTTCTACCTCTTGGCCGCCATCTTGTCCACCGCCGAAGACGGCGTCACGCTGCCTCCTTGGCCTCGTTCCTGTCATACGGATCGAAACGCTCATAGAAGGTCTCGCCCTTCTCGGCCATGTCGAGCAGCAGCTTCGGCGCCCTGAACTCGGCGCCGTATTTCTTCTGCAGGCGCTTGGCGATCTTGACGAATTTCTTCGCGCCGATGCCGTCGATGTAGGACAGTGCACCGCCTGTGTAGGGCGCGAAGCCGAAGGCCAGGATCGAGCCGACATCGGCCTCGCGTGGATCGGTAACGATGCCCTCCTCCATCACCCGTGCCGCCTCAAGCGCGATGGTGACCAGCAGCCGCTGCTTCAGCTCCTCATAATCGACCCTCTCCGGCGCCAGTTGCGGGTAGAGGTCCCTGAGGCCTGGCCACAGCTTCTTCTTGGCAGGTTTTGCCGGATAGTCGTAGAAGCCCTTGCTGTTCTTGCGACCCAAGCGACCGTGTGTGTCGACCATCGTGCTGATCAGCGCCATCTGCTTCGGGTCGACCGCCTTGTCGCCGAGATCGCGCATCGTCTGCTTCATGATCTTCTGGGCAAGGTCGATCGCGGTCTCGTCGGTCAACGCCAGAGGACCGACCGGCATGCCGGCGGCTTTCGCCGCATTCTCGATCATCGGCGCCGGAACACCTTCGATCAGCATCTTGTAGGCTTCCGACATGTAGCGCAGTACGCAGCGATTGACATAGAAACCGCGCGTATCGTTGACGACAATCGGGGTTTTCTTGATGGCGCGGACAAAGTCGATCGCGGTGGCCAGCGCTTTGTCGCCGGTCTTCTTGCCGAGGATGATCTCGACCAGCATCATCTTGTCGACCGGCGAGAAGAAGTGGATGCCGATGAAATTCTTTGGCCGCGCCGAATTCCTGGCCAGCGATGTAATCGGTATGGTGGACGTATTCGAGGCGAAGGTCGCCGAAGGCTTGAGCACAGCCTCGGCCTGTTCGGTGGCGCCCTTCTTTACGGCCGAATCCTCGAATACCGCCTCGACGACAAGATCGCAGCCGGCGAGATCGGCGTAATCGGCCGTCGGCGTGATCAGCGTCAGCAACTGGTCCTTGTCCTGTGGCTTGGCACGGCCCTTCTTCACCTGATCCGAGATAAGGTTGTCGGAATGCGCCTTGCCCTTGGCGGCAGACTCCATGTCACGGTCGAGCAGCACCACCGGAATGCCCGCCTTGGCCGTCACATAGGCAATGCCGGCGCCCATGAAGCCGGCGCCGAGCACGCCGATCTTCTTAAACCTCGTTCCCGGCACACCGGCCGGGCGGCGCGCGCCCTTGTTCAGTTCCTGGAGCGACACGAACAACGAGCGGATCATCGCTGCCGCTTCTCTGGTCTGCATGATCTCGGTGAAGTAGCGCTGCTCGATCCGCAAGGCGGTGTCGAACGGCACCAGCAAGCCCTCGTAAACGCATTTCAGGATGGCGGCAGCGGCGGGATAGTTGCCATAGGTCTCGCGGCGCAGGATGGCGATGGCCGGCGGCCACAGATTGGCACCGGCCACCGAATAGATCGGAGCGCCGGGCAGCTTGAAGCCTTTTTCGTCCCAGGGCGCCACCGGTTTCAAGCCGTTCCTGATCATCGCCTTGGCGGTTTCGACCAGCTTGTCCGGCTCGGCAATCTCATGGATCAGGCCCATCGACTTGGCCTTCTGCGGCGACAGCGTCTGGCCGGAGGTCAGCATTTGCAGCGCCTGCTGCTGGTCGGTCAGCCGCGGCACGCGCTGGGTTCCGCCGGCGCCGGGGAAAATGCCGATCTTCACTTCGGGAAGTGCCATCCTCACTTTGTCTGAATCGGCCGCGACACGGCCATGGCAGGCGAGCGACAATTCGAACGCGCCGCCCATGCAGGTGCCGTTGATCGCCGAAACCCACGGCTTACCCGAGGTTTCCAGCTTACGGAACAGGCCGTTCATATAGCCCGCATTGTCGAACAGCGCCTTGGTCGCCTTCTCTGGGTCCTTTGCCTTGTCGGCGGCGAAGGTCGCCAGCATCTTCTGCAGCATGGTGATGTCGGCGCCGCCCGAGAACGTATCCTTGCCGGAGGTAATGACCGCCGCCTTGATCGCTGCATCGGTCGCCACCTTGTCGACGATGACGTTCAGCTCGAGCATCACCTCTTGGGTGAAGACGTTCATCGAACGGTCCGGCATGTCCCAGGTGACCAAAGCAATGCCGTCGGCGTCGGTGTCGAGGGTGAAATTGGTATAGCTCATCATCTCTCTCCGTCAGACGCGTTCGATGATCGTTGCGGTGCCCATGCCGGCGCCGATGCAAAGCGTCACCAGCGCGGTGTTCAGGTCGCGGCGTTCCAATTCGTCCAGCACCGTACCGAAGATCATCGCACCGGTGGCGCCCAGCGGATGGCCCATGGCGATGGCGCCGCCATTGACGTTGATCCGGTCATGAGGAATGTCGAAAGCCTGCATGTAGCGCAGCACCACCGAAGCGAAGGCCTCGTTAAGCTCGAACAGGTCGATGTCCGACAGCTTCATCTTCGCCCGCCTCAACAGCTTTTCGGTGACGTCGACCGGACCGGTCAGCATCAGCACCGGTTCGGAGCCGATGTTGGCAAAGGCGCGGATACGCGCGCGCGGCTTGAGGTCGAGCGTCTTTCCCGCCTTTTTCGAGCCGAGCAGCACGGCCGCCGCGCCATCGACGATGCCGGACGAATTTCCGGCATGGTGGACGTGGTTGACCTCTTCCACCTCGGGATGCTTCTGCACCGCGACAGCGTCGAAGCCGCCCATTTCGCCGGGCATGACGAAGGACGGGTTGAGCGCGGCCAGCGACTGCATGTCGGTCGAAGGCCGCATGTGCTCGTCGTGATCGAGAATGGTCAGGCCGTTCTGGTCCTTGACCGAGATCACCGAATTCTTGAAGCGGCCCTCGCCCCACGCCTTGGCGGCACGCTTCTGGCTTTCGACCGCGTAGGCATCGACGTCGTCGCGCGAAAACCCGTATTTGGTGGCGATCAGGTCGGCCGATATGCCTTGCGGCACGAACCAGCCGGGCAGGCCGACCGAAGGATCCATGAACCAGGCGCCGCTGGAGGCGCCCATGCCGACCCGCGACATCGATTCGACGCCACCGGCAATCACGATCTCGTCGGCGCCTTGCGCGATCTTGGCGGCGCCGAAATTGATGGCGTCGAGGCCCGAGGCGCAGAAGCGCGATATCTGCATGCCAGGCGCCTTGGTGTCGTAGCCGGCCTCGAAAGCAGCGGCACGTGGAATGACTGCACCCGCCTCGCCAACCGGATCGACACAGCCGAAGATGATGTCGTCGACGGTGCCGGTGTCCAGCCCGTTGCGGTCGCGGATCGCCTCGAGCACCTTGGCGCCGAGCCGCACCGCCGGCACTTCGTGCAGCGAGCCATCCTTCTTGCCCCTGCCGCGCGGCGTGCGCACGGCATCATAGACGTAAGCTTCGGCCATTTTCCTGCTCCTTGGGTTTGCTGAAAGTCGCTCAGAGAGAGCGCCCGATCAGCAATTTCATGATCTCGTTGGTTCCGCCGTAGATGCGCTGGACGCGGGCGTCGCGGAACATGCGCGCAATCGGATATTCATTCATGTAGCCATAGCCGCCATGCAATTGAAGGCATTCGTCGACGACTTTTCCCTGCAGGTCTGACAGCCAGTATTTGGCCATCGAGGCCGTCACCGGGTCGAGGCCGCCGTTAATGTGGCGGGCAACGCAGTCATTATAGAAGACGCGCCCAATGGTCGCCTCGGTCTTCAATTCGGCCAGCTTGAACTGGGTGTTCTGGAATTCGATGATGGCCTTGCCGAAGGCCTTGCGCTCCTTGACGTAGTCGATGGTAAGAGCCAGCGCCCGCTCGACCATGGCGATAGCAGTGGTGCCGATCTGCAGCCGCTCCTGCGGCAATTGCTGCATCAGCTGGACGAAGCCCTGGCCTTCCTCGTTGCCAAGCAGGTTCGAGGTCGGCACACGCACGTCGTTGAAGAACAGTTCCGACGTGTCGTTGGCCTTGAGGCCGATCTTGTCGAGGTTGCGGCCGCGCTCGAAGCCCTCCACCTCGTCGGTCTCGACGACGATCAGCGAGATGCCCTTGGCACCTTTCTGCGGATCGGTCTTGGTGACGACGATGATGAAGTTAGCGAGCTGGCCGTTGGTGATAAAGGTCTTCGAGCCGTTGAGCTTGTACTGGTTGCCGTCCTTTTCGGCGCGCGTCTTGACGCCCTGCAGGTCGGAGCCCGCACCCGGCTCGGTCATGGCGATGGCGCCGATCAGTTCGCCGGTCGCCAGCCTCGGCAGCCATTTCTTCTTCTGCTCGTCCGAGCCGTAATGGAGGATGTAGGGGGCGACGATCGAATTGTGCAGGCCAATGCCGAACCCGTCGACGCCGACATGGGCGATCGCCTCGATGATGGCGCTCTCATGCGCGAAGCTGCCGCCCGAGCCGCCATATTCCTCCGGCATCGAGGCGCAGAGCAGGCCGGCCGCACCCGCCTTCAGCCAGCTTTCGCGGTCGACCATCTCGTTCTTCTCGAACTCGTCGTAACGCGGCGCGATCTCTTCCGACATGAAGCGGTGCGCCATGTCATAAAGCATGCCGACCTCGTCCGCCGCCCAGGCGGGTTTTGGAAGGCCAAGGATTTCGGCGGGACTGGTCATGTTTATTCTCTGATCCTCCTTCCAAGCACGCCGCCAGAATTGAGGCTGGCGCGCTGCCGTGGCGCCCTCTCCCGGCCGATTCGCGGCCACCCTCCTCGCGAGGAAGAGGGGAGCCTAGAACGCTTCGGCCGGCAGCGCCATCAATGTGTCGGCGCCGCTGGAGATGCGGGCAAGGTGCGCCGCCGTCTCCGGCATGATCCGCTCCACGAAGAAGCGCGCCGTCACCAGCTTGTTGTCGTAGAAAGACGAAGCGCCGTCGGCGCCATTCGCCAATTTCGCTGCGGCCACCCTGGCCATCTGCGCCCACATATAGCCCAGCGCCACCAGGCCGAAGAGATGCATGTAGTCGGTCGAGGCGGCACCGGCATTGTCGGGCTTGGCCATGCCGTTCTGCATCAGCCACATCGTCGCCGCCTGCAGATCGTTGAGGCTCTTCTTCAGCGCCTTGGTGAAGGGCGCCATCTTCTCGTCGGTGCGGTTCTCCTCGCAGAACTCGCCGACTTCCCTAAAGAACGCCTGCACCGCGCGACCGCCATTCAAGGCCAGCTTGCGGCCGACGAGGTCGAGTGCCTGGATGCCGTTGGCACCCTCATAGATCATGGCGATGCGGGCATCGCGGACGAACTGGCTCATGCCGTGCTCTTCTATATAGCCGTGGCCTCCGAACACCTGCTGCGCCATTACCGCATGATCGAAACCCTTGTCGGTGAGCACGCCCTTGACCACCGGCGTCATCAGCCCGGTGTAGTCGTCGGCGGCCTGGCGGTCCTTGTCGTCACCGGAGCGGTGAGCGATGTCGGACTTGATCGCCGTCCACAGCGCCAGCGCCCGACCGGCCTCGTTGAAAGCTTTCATGGTCATCAGGCTGCGGCGGATGTCCGGATGGACGATGATCGGATCGGCCTTCCTGTCCGGTTCTTTCGGCCCCGACAGCGAGCGGCCCTGCAGGCGATCCTTGGCGTAGGAAACCGCATTCTGGTAGGCAACTTCCGACAGCGAGAGCCCCTGCAGGCCGACGCCAAGCCGCGCCTCATTCATCATGGTGAACATGGCTTTCAGCCCGCCATTGGCCTCGCCGAGCAGTGTGCCTTCAGCGTCGTCGTAATTCATGACGCAGGTCGAATTGCCATGGATACCCATCTTCTCCTCGATCGAGCCACAGGAGACGGTGTTCTTCTCGCCCGGATTGCCTGATGCATCGAGCTTGAGCTTCGGCACGATGAACAGCGAGATGCCCTTCACGCCATCCGGCGCGCCCTCGATACGGGCCAGCACGAGGTGGACGATGTTTCCCGACATGTCATGCTCGCCGGCCGAGATGAATATCTTCTGGCCGGAGATCCTATAGGTGCCGTCGCCATTTGGAACGGCCTTGGTGCGCAGCAAGCCGAGATCGGTTCCGCAGTGCGGCTCGGTCAGGTTCATGGTGCCGGTCCAGGCGCCCTCGACCAGCTTCGGCAACCATGTCGCCTTCTGCTCTTTGGTGCCATGGGTGATGATCGCAGCGATCGCACCTTGCGTCAGTCCGGCATACATCATCAGCGACATATTGGCCGACACCATATATTCGGCAACCGCAGTATGCACTGCATAGGGCAAGCCTTGCCCGCCAAACTCGACAGGTGCGGCGAGCCCCATCCAGCCACCTTCGCGATACTGGTCGAAGGCTTCCTTGAAGCCTTTTGGCGTCGTCACCGACCCGTCGACATGGCGCACACAACCTTCCACGTCGCCGACACGGTTGAGCGGCTGCATGACGTTTTCGGCGAGCTTCGCGCCCTCGGCAAGGATGGCCTCGAGCACATCCGGCGTCGCGTCGGAAAATCCGGGAAGATTGGAATAGCGCTGATAGCCCAGCACCTCGTTCAGCACGAACAGCGTGTCCCGGATCGGCGCTCTGTAGATCGGCATGCGTTTCCTCCACCATGCGGTCTTGGCCCCGAAATCAGCCTCAGCATATGAGGATGGCAGACGGACCAACGTTGCGGTCGAGATAACAAATATTGACGTTTGCGTAAACGTCAATTCTGCGATGGGGCAAATTTTCTCCCGCGCGCCAAGACGGCAAACGGCGAAGGACGGTAACGACGAAGAACCGGGGGCGGGAACCGGCGCGGGTGGGGGTTGGGAGGTAATGGGGGGGTTTAGATTTGTGGCGCCGCGGGGGGGGGGGGGCGCGGGGGGGGGGGGGTGGGGGGGGGCGCGAGGGGCCCGCGGGGGGCGGGCGGCGGCGGGCGCGGGGCCCCGGCCCCCGCAGCAGAGGGGG